>NZ_SIJB01000031.1 GCF_009910845.1 Chengkuizengella marina
CGAGGGCTTATCCAATGTATACCCCAAAAAGTGACGAAAAGGGTTGGAGTAAAATCTGATTACTTTCCGGGGACCCCATAACCAATAGGGTTCATAACACAAGTAGGGAAAACATTCCATAACTAATCTTTGTTTCGCATCTAGTTTTCAAGGAATATCCTTGAATGTTTGGTGATGATGGCGGAGGGGTACCACGCGTTCCCATACCGAACACGACCGTTAAGCCCTCCAGCGCCGATGGTACTTGGACCGCAAGGTCCTGGGAGAGTAGGACGTTGCCAAGCGAAACCAAAGACACTGTAGTGAACTTGATCACTATGGTGTCTTTTTTGTTTTTGTGGGACGTAACTCTCAAGCAACTTGATTTGATTGTTTCTCTAAATGGGCTTTGCACTCACAGTATCTGTGTTGAATATTTCAAATTCTTTTTTGTAAATTAAACTATTTTTATTCAAAATTTCAGTATAAAAAATAAATTTTTTTTAATAACCTATAATTGGTCATGAATTTTGCTATTTTTGTAAATAATAGTACACTGTGATAGAAAAAATGAACGATACATTTGCAAAATAACCATAATTGGGTATAATAGTTATAAGGTCAAAGAAAGTCAAAGTCAGTCAAACTGGAGAAGTCAAACAATGTAAATGCTTGGGGGAACTCATATATGCGTAATATTTCCGATATTATTGAACAATATCTGAAACATATTTTGCATGAAAGCGAAGAGAAGGTCGTTGAAATTCAACGGAACGATTTAGCAGATCAGTTTAATTGTGTTCCTTCTCAAATCAATTACGTCATAAGTACTCGTTTCACTTTGGAGAAAGGTTATTTAGTTCAGAGTAAACGAGGTGGTGGCGGATACATTCGAATACAAAAGGTAATGTTCCCATCTAATTCATCTCTTCAGAATCATATTTTTCAAACGATTGGTCAACAAATCGATCAATCTGCCGCGGAAGGGCTTATTTATCAACTTGAAGATACGGGCATGATTAACACCAGTGAAGCCAATTTGTTTAGAGCAGCGATAGCAAGAGATGTATTAACATTAAAGTTACCCTTAAGAGATGAAATAAGAGCAAAAATTTTAAAAGCTATGCTCATTTCTTTAATTAGTAAATAAGGGAGGTTTGGTCGTGTGATATGTCAAGAGTGCGGTAACAAACCAGCAGCATTACATTTCACTAAAATTGTAAATGGTGAAAAAACAGAGTTTCATTTATGCGAATCTTGTGCTAGAGAAAAGGGTGATTCTATACCTGGTGCTCCAAATGGATTTTCAATACACAATTTATTATCAGGCATTTTGGAATTTGAACCATCCATGGGTCAAAATGTCAAACAACAAAAAAATGTGATTCGATGTGAAAATTGTGGTTTAACTTATTCTCAGTTTAGAAAAATAGGTCGTTTTGGTTGTAGCTCCTGTTATAATCACTTTTCAGATCAATTAAACCCACTGCTTAAAAGAGTACATGGTACTTCAGTTCATGTTGGTAAAATTCCAAAGAAATCTGGTGGGAAAATAAAATATAAACGTCAAATCAAAGATCTCAAAAAAGAACTGCAATCTAAAATAGACCATGAAGAATTTGAAGAGGCCGCAAAACTTCGTGATGAAATTCGCAACTTAGAACAAAAAATATCAGAGGCATAATATAAATAAGTTCAACCTTAATTTTAGGGGGGATTAGGATTGTCTTTAGAACGATTTATTGATGATGCATTAAGTGAATGGATGAAGGGTGAAGGAGCAGACTCTGACATCGTAATTAGTAGTAGAATTCGTTTGGCTAGGAACTTAACTCAATATTCATTTCCAATGCTTTCTACCAATCAACAATCTGAAGAAGTATTAGAAAAAGTATCTGATGTAGTCCATGATGAAGATCTAAAAATGATTAGTAATTTTGAACGAATCCCGCTTTCTGAAATGAACAGTTTAGAAAGTAAAGTTTTAGTGGAGAAACACTTAATTAGTCCAAATTTAGCAGAGGAATCACGTAATGGTGCAGTGATTCTCAGTGAAAATGAGTCCATTAGTATTATGATTAATGAGGAAGACCATATTCGCATTCAATGTTTATTCCCAGGTTTTCAAATTAATGAAGCATGGGAACTAGCTAATCAAATTGATGATATTTTTGAAGCGAAGTTGAATTATGCTTTTGATGAAAAAAGAGGGTATTTGACAAGTTGTCCAACTAATGTTGGAACAGGCATCAGAGCCTCTGTTATGCTACACCTTCCTGCGTTAGTACTTACACAGCAAATTAATCGAATACTTACAGCAGTTAGTCAAGTTGGTTTGGCTGTAAGGGGATTATATGGTGAAGGAAGTGATTCATTAGGAAATCTCTTTCAGATATCTAATCAAATTACTTTGGGGCAGTCAGAGTCAGAGATTATTCACAATTTATATAGTGTAGTAAAACAAATCATTGAACACGAAAGAACAGCAAGAGCGAAGATGTTGTCTGAATCGAAAACATTTTTACTAGATCGAGTTAATCGTTCCTATGGCATTTTGTCTTATGCACAAATTATGGATTCGAATGAAGCTGCTCAGCGGCTTTCAGATGTTAGATTAGGGATAGATTTAGGTTTAATATCTAATGTATCAGCAAATGTTTTAAATGAATTAATGATTATGACTCAGCCAGGATTTTTACAACAATATGCAAGTAAGAAGCTTTCTCCTGACGAAAGAGACGTATTAAGAGCTGAGATGATTAGAGAGAGAATTACAAATTAAATAAATGAACTAAATTATATGGAGGTGTATGTCATTATGATGTTTGGTAGATTTACAGAACGAGCACAAAAAGTGCTTGCATTAGCACAGGAAGAAGCAGTTCGTTTAGGTCATAACAATATTGGTACTGAACATATTTTACTAGGTTTAATTCGAGAAGGTGAAGGGATTGCTGCTAAAGCCATTGTTTCATTAAGTTTAAGTTTGGAAAAAATACAGGATGAAGTAGAAAGCTTAATCGGTAGAGGGAAGGAGCAACCTTCAAACATAGCTTACACACCAAGAGCTAAAAAGGTGATTGAACTCTCTATGGATGAAGCAAGAAAATTAGGTCATACGTATGTAGGAACTGAACATATTTTATTAGGTTTAATCCGTGAGGGTGAAGGTGTTGCAGCAAGGGTATTAAGTAATTTAGGAATTAATTTAAATAAAGCTCGTCAAAAAGTATTACAATTGCTAGGAAGCAGTGAGAGCTCATCATCCAGTCATAATACGTCAACAAATGCAAATACACCTACACTGGATGGATTAGCTAGAGACTTAACTGCTATTGCTAAAGAGGATAATTTGGACCCTGTCATAGGGAGAAATAAAGAAATCGAACGTGTCATTCAGGTACTAAGCAGAAGAACAAAAAATAATCCAGTATTAATTGGTGAGCCAGGTGTTGGTAAAACCGCGATTGCAGAAGGGCTTGCACAAAAAATTATTCAGAATGAGATTCCTGAAACGCTTCGTGATAAAAGAGTGATGACACTAGATATGGGTTCAGTTGTAGCTGGGACCAAATACCGTGGTGAGTTTGAAGATCGATTGAAAAAAATTATGGAAGAGATTCGTCAAGCAGGCAATATTATTTTATTTATAGATGAGCTTCACACACTGATCGGAGCAGGAGGTGCTGAAGGAGCTATTGATGCATCCAACATTTTAAAGCCATCTCTAGCTAGAGGTGAATTGCAATGTATCGGTGCTACGACATTAGATGAGTATAGAAAATATATTGAAAAGGATGCTGCTTTAGAAAGACGTTTTCAGCCAATTACAGTAGATCAACCTTCACCAGAAGAAGCCATTCAAATTTTATACGGTTTACGTGATCGTTATGAAGCACATCACCGTGTAAAAATAACTGATGATGCGATTGAAGAAGCTGTTAAACTTTCAGACCGATATATTACAGATCGATTTTTACCTGATAAAGCCATTGATTTAATCGATGAAGCTGGATCCAAAGTAAGACTTCGCTCCTATACAGTTCCACCTGATTTAAAACAACTAGAAAGCAAATTAGAAGATATTCGAAAAGAAAAAGATGCAGCAGTACAAAGTCAAGAATTTGAAAAAGCAGCTGGTTTAAGAGATACAGAGCAAAAGCTACGCGAGGAATTAGATTCAACGAAAAAAGAATGGAAAGAAGAACAAAGCAGTACGGATTCTGAAGTTACTCCGGAGGATATTGCTCAGGTTGTAGCTAGCTGGACAGGAATACCTGTTAGTAAACTTGCCGAAGAAGAAACAGAACGCTTATTAAAAATGGAATCCATTTTACATGAGAGAGTGATAGGGCAAGATGAAGCAGTCAAATCAGTCAGTCGATCTATTCGTAGAGCAAGAGCAGGGTTAAAAGATCCAAAAAGACCGATGGGTTCATTCATTTTCCTAGGTCCAACAGGAGTTGGAAAAACCGAATTAGCTAGAGCATTGGCAGAAGCGTTATTTGGTGATGAAAATGCGATTCTACGAATTGATATGTCAGAATATATGGAGAAACATTCTACCTCTAGATTAGTTGGAGCACCTCCAGGATATGTTGGTTATGATGAAGGTGGTCAATTAACAGAAATGGTACGCCGTAAACCTTATTCTGTTGTATTACTTGATGAAATAGAAAAAGCACACCCAGAAGTATTTAATGTTTTATTACAAGTTTTAGAAGATGGACGTTTAACAGATTCTAAAGGTCGCGTAGTTGATTTTAGAAATACTTTAATCATTATGACTTCAAACGTAGGTGCAGATATGATTAAGAAAAATTCTTCATTAGGATTTACAGCTGCAAGTGATGCAGGTAGAGATTATAATAATATGAAGGACAAAGTGATCGAAGAATTGAAAAAAAGCTTCCGTCCTGAGTTTTTAAATCGTATTGATGAAACGATCGTGTTCCATTCACTTGAAGAAAAACACATTGCAGAAATTGTAACACTTATGGCAGAAGAACTCCGTAAACGTCTGAAAGAGCAGGAAGTAGACTTTAAATTAACAGATTCAGCCAAAGCCTTCCTTGCTAAAGAAGGGTACGATCCAACCTACGGCGCTAGACCTTTGCGTAGAGCTATTCAAAAACATATTGAGGATAGATTATCGGAAGAGCTTCTAAAAGGGAATATCACTAAAGGTGGCGCGATTGTAATAGATGAAAAAGATGGAGAGTTATTAGTTCAGAAATAAAGATGAATATGATGATTTAATTAGAACAACACAAAGTGAAACCTGAATTTTGGTCTATTTATCAATAAATTCGGGTTTCTTTCTTTTAACAATATATGATGCTTATAAGCTCAAAATCTATCGTTATAAAGTATTTGACTGTTATAAAAAAAGGTAAGCACTATCATCTATATGAGATGTGCATACCTTTTTTATTTGGGCTCAAATTTACTTACTTTGTGTAATGTTTTGGGGTATTGGATCTACTTCTGCATCATAATCCACCCCATCGAATGCAAAACCAAAAATTTGTAAAAATTCTTTGCGATAACCTTCTATATCTGAAAGCTGCTCTAGGTTTTCAGTATCAATGTCTTTCCAGAGGACAGCAACTTCTTGTTGAACCTCTTCTTTCATTTCCCAATCGTCTATACGAATACGGCCGTTTTCATCTAAAGGTTTTGGGGATGATGTATAAAGATTTTCATTATACAGTCTATACATTTGCTCAATACATCCTTCATGAAGTCCTTTTTCTTTCATTACTTTATATAAAAGAGAGATATATAATGGAACGACAGGAATGGCAGAGCTAGATTGTGTTACTAATGCTTTGTTGACGGATACAAATGCTCTTCCATTGATGGATTTAAGTTGTTCATTTAAATGATGAGCAGTCTGGTCTAAGTGTTCTTTAGCTTTACCGATTGTCCCCTTTTTATAAATGGCATGAGTAACCTCTGGACCTATGTAATTAAATGCCACAGTTTTAAATCCTTCTGCTAAGACCCCAGCAATGTCTAAGGCTTCAATCCACAGCTGCCAGTCTTCCCCACCCATGACTTTGATTGTTTGTTCTATTTCTTCTTCTGTTGCTGGATTAACTGTAATTTCAGACACGACCCCTTTTTGGGTATTTACAGTTTTATTTGTATATGCATCTTTAGTCGGTTTAATTACTGAACTGTATACCTCACCAGTTTTGGGATCAACTCTTCGAGGTGCTGCTAAACTGTATATCACTAAATCTACTTTTCCAAAATCTTTTTTAATAAGATCTATTGTTTCTTTTTTAATCTCATCAGAAAATGCATCTCCATTAAAGCTCTTAGCATAGTAACCGGCTTGACTAGCTTCATGTTCAAAAGCGATATTATTGTACCATCCAGCTGATGCTGTTTTATTTTCAGAAGCGGGTTTTTCAAAATATACACCAATCGTGTCTGCTCCGGCTCCAAAAGTTGAAACTATACGTGATGATAAACCAAAACCTTGGGATGAGCCTATGACAAGCACTTTTTTTGGTCCTTCTATTTTAGGTTGTTGTTTTACGTAATTGATTTGATTTAAAACATTTTTTTCACATCCTGTAAGGTGTGCGGTTGTACAAATGAAACCTCTAATTTTTGGTTTTACGATCATATTAAATTTCCCTCCATATACTTGCATATAATTATTATTATAATTCATTTGAAAAATAAGTCACCCTTTACTTTAATCAAATGCTCTTTTCAGTTTTTGAACAAAATGGTAAACTTTGAAGTAATATTCACTTTCTATACAAAGTGCACACGATGAATTACATTTAAGGATTGGTTTACAAAATGGCAAAAAACAAAGTGAAATATACATGTCAGCATTGCGGTTATGAATCTCCTAAATGGATGGGTAAATGTCCAGGCTGTTCTTCATGGAATAGTCTTGTTGAAGAAACAGTAAAACAAATTAAAACCAAAGGGATGAAAGAATCTAATTATAAATCACAGGAAAAAGCCACATCCATTTTAGAAATTGAAGGTGCAAAGGAGCCAAGGATATTAACAGAATTTAAAGAATTAGACCGTGTGTTTGGAGGAGGGGTTGTACCAGGTTCACTTATATTAGTAGGTGGTGATCCAGGGATAGGTAAATCCACTCTTTTATTGCAAATATCTCATGCTTTAGTGCAAAAAAAATGTAAGGTACTTTATATTTCCGGTGAAGAATCCGTGAAACAATTAAAACTTCGAGCAGATCGATTAGGTGTTCTATCCGCAGATTTATATGTTCTTTGTGAGACAAACATGGATTCAATTGAAGAAGCGGTACAACATGTGGAACCTGATTTTTTAGTTATTGATTCGATTCAGACCGTATATCAGCCTATGTTAGAATCAGCACCAGGAAGTGTTTCACAAGTTCGTGAATGTACAAGTGCATTTATGAGAATAGCTAAGAATAAAGGTATTGCAACTGTACTAGTAGGTCACGTAACAAAAGAAGGAGCTATTGCAGGTCCTAGAATGCTTGAACATATGGTGGATTGTGTGCTTTATTTTGAAGGTGAAAAACAGCACACTTTTCGAATCTTAAGAGCTGTAAAAAACCGTTTTGGTTCTACAAATGAGATGGGTATATTTGAAATGAAGGAATTGGGGCTAGTTGAGGTTAACAATCCTTCTGAGTTGTTTTTATCTGAAAGACCATTAGGTGTATCTGGCTCAATTGTGGTTTCAAGCATGGAAGGTACTCGACCTATTTTAGTTGAAATACAGGCTTTAATCTCATCAACTAATTTTCCAGCACCTCGCAGAATGACCACGGGGGTCGATCATAATAGGCTTTCACTTATTATGGCAGTTTTAGAAAAAAGAATGGGATTATTTTTGCAAAACCAAGATGCTTTTTTAAATGTAGCAGGTGGAGTGAAATTGGATGAGCCAGCCATTGACTTGGCACTCGCTGTTAGTATTGTTTCAAGCTTTAAAGATCAACCAACACGTCCATATGATGTTGTATGTGGTGAGATTGGTTTAACAGGTGAAGTAAGGGCTGTTTCTAGAATCGAAGAACGTGTGAAGGAAGCTCAAAAATTAGGTTTTAAACGAATGATTGCACCAGAAAATAGTTTGAAAGGATGGACGCCTCCTGTAAATATTGAGATAATAGGCGTTCGTAATGTGTCACAGGCACTTGAAGTAGCTTTACAATAACCAACAGTTTAGAATAGACAGAATAAGATTGCAAGGATAAGTAAGGGGGTGCGTCGTCTTATGCAAGAAGAGAAACAACTAGATGTCGTTAGCCAAATCCTAAGGTTAGTCGCTCCTGGTACTCCTTTTAGGGATGGATTAGAAAATGTGCTACGTGCAAAAACAGGTGCATTGATTGTAGTAGGTTGTACTCCCGAGATTATGGAGTTAGTAGATGGAGGATTTTCCATAAATAGTGACTTTTCGCCAAACAATTTATATGAGCTTGCAAAAATGGATGGGGCGATTATCTTAAGTGAGGATATCAAGCGGATATTATATGCAAATACACAATTAAATCCTGATCCTTCCATTCCATCAACTGAAACTGGTATTCGACATCGAACGGCGGAGAGAGTTGCGAATCAAACAAGAAAACTAGTCATATCAATATCACAAAGAAGAAACATAATCACCTTATATCAAGGGAAATTAAGATATTCCTTAAAGGATATAGGAGTGATTTTAACTAAAGCAAATCAGGCTATTCAAACGCTAGAAAAATATAAAGCAGTATTGGATCAGTCATTAACAAATTTGAGTGCTTTAGAATTTGAGGAGTTAGTGACTTTACATGATGTCACCAATGTTATTCAACGATTAGAAATGGTACTGAGAATCAAAGCAGAAATCAAAAAATATATTGTTGAATTAGGTACTGAAGGGCGTTTAATTAGCATGCAGTTGGATGAGCTGGTTGCAACGGTAGATGATGAAGCTTATTTATTGTTGAAAGATTATTGTAAAGAGATAGATGAAGATTTCATTCAAGATGTCAAACAGAATTTAAAAAAATTGACGGATGATGATTTATTAGAACACCAAAACATTTTACGTATTATAGGAACATTTAAATCCAATGTTTCTTTAGAAGAAACCATTTCTCCAAGAGGATTCCGTATGTTAAACAAAATTCCGAGAATACCACCTGTCATAGTAATGAACCTAATTAAAAATTTTAATAGTTTGCCTTATATACTAATGGCTACAATTGAGGAATTGGATGAAGTTGATGGTATTGGAGAAGTGCGTGCAAGAGCCATTAAAGAAGGTTTGAAAAGAATTCAAGAACAAGTCTTTATTGACAGACATATTTAATTTCAATACAATCACAGATGATTAGAAATTATTTTTTGAGTCCTAAAGATCTTTTTATAATGTTATTTGTCCCTGTTCGTTCCCTTACTTAGGGTAATTTAATTAGAGGTGGAAAAAGATGTTTACAAAATCACTTCCAAGTGTATTTACAGTTGCAAATTTATTTATCGGAATAACTTCCATCATTTTTGTGTTTAATGACCAACCTCAGATTGCTGCGCTCCTGGTAATCATAGCGATACTAACAGATGGAATTGATGGTCGTGTAGCAAGGGCTTTAAATGTACAAAGTGAGTTCGGTAAAGAATTAGATTCTTTATCAGATGTTATTTCCTTTGGAGTTGCGCCAGCTTTCTTGATGTATGTTGTAGCTTTCCAAGAAATGAATGCCATTGGATGGATTGCAACTGCTATTTTTCCTATCTGTGGTGCGCTTCGTTTAGCACGTTTTAATGTGGTGACAAATGATGTTAAGGAACATTTTATCGGTTTACCTATTCCAGCAGCAGGTGGAATTATGAGCTCGTTAGCATTATTTCACGAAGGGATTCATCCCATTATATTGGTCATCATTACGATTGTTTTATCTTTATTAATGGTTAGCAATGTGAAATATCCTAGCTTAAAAACAGTAGGGATTTCTAAATATACACTATTAGTGGCTATGTTTTTAGTCGTATCTGTAGTAATATTAGTGATTTTATTCCCTGAACAATTCGGAGGGTATACGAAATACTTATTCCTCCCACTGATTTTTTACGCAGTTTATGGCTTAAAAAAAAACGTTAGTGATCTTATTAAAACCGTATTAAACAAATATAAAGAAGCAAGAAATAACTCATCATAAAGAACCTTATTTAAAATGAAATAGGTTCTTTTTTTTTGAGGTCTTTAGTAAAGAATATATTAAAAAAATACCGTCCAATGTTTATGGACGGCATTCCTTTTAAGATAAATTAAAAAAACCAAGTGTCGCACATTTTTTAGATTCTTTACTTACCGTATCTTCAAGATCAATATCTAACAGATTACAAAGTGAAGACATGTAAAATAAATTTTTGCCAAGCTCTGAAACCACGGCTTCCTTACATTGATCGCACATTTGTCCCTGTAGATGGTTCTCAAGTAATTCCTTTGCCTGTTCTAGTGTCATTTCTGTAGAATAGGTTTGTTTTTGTGCCTGTATTTCAATACAGCCACATTCTGTGACTGCTTTTACAACGGCACGATGTATGGATGCATTAGATTGATCGAACTTTGACAATACATCCATAAGACTTCGGTGACGGAGAAGCAGATCTGATACTTGATTTTGAAATTGTTTTAATTGCATAACGTAAAAAGTTCACCTCATTATGCTGCATTTATTTCCATTATATAAGAAATATGCTAATAATTCAAAGGTTCAAACGAAATTATATGATGAAAAATTAGTTTAAAAAGATTAGGTTGTTAAAAATTGGTTCATAATTGTAAGGAGGGATTTTCTAAAAAAACTAGGAGGTGAAATTTTATATGTTAAAAAGGTTGATACAAATAAGCTTCGTTATCATTGGAGGTGTAATAGGAAATAGATTTAGTACCTTTTTTGAATCCTTGATTGGCTTAGAAACACAGCAAAATAGTCAATATATTATCATGGGAATGGGGATGTTGTTGTTTTTCTTAATCTCTTTAATCGCCATCTTTTTTTATAATAATGTGATTGAAAAGATGGAGGAAAAACTAGCTAGGGTTCCATTATCTCACTTGTTATCAGGTATTGTAGGACTTATCTTCGGTTTACTTGTCTCCGTTATGTTGTATCCAGCTATCTCAACAATTAATGGGATGGGTAATTTTGTTCCAATTATTTTCACTGTCATTTTAGGTTATGTAGGATTTAGAGTTGGATTTAGTAAAAAAGAGGAAATCAGTTCCATAATATCTAGAAAAGATCAGTCTAAGGAAAATGGAGAAAATGAAGGGTTTGACGGTGATCATAAAATATTAGATACAAGTGTAATTATAGATGGCAGAATAGCGGATATATGTAAAACTGGTTTTGTAGAAGGCACGTTAGTAATTCCTGAATTTGTATTAGAAGAATTACAACATATTGCTGATTCATCGGATTTATTAAAAAGAAATCGCGGTCGCAGAGGGTTGGATATTTTAAATAAAATCCAAAAAGAATTAGATGTAAAAGTGTTGATTTATGAAGGGGATTTTGAAGAGATATCAGAAGTAGATTCAAAGTTAGTGAAATTAGCTAAAGTTTTAATGGGTAAAGTGGTAACAAACGATTATAATTTAAACAAAGTATGTGAGTTACAAGGTGTTTCCGTACTCAATATTAATGATCTTGCAAATGCTGTTAAACCGGTTGTGCTGCCAGGTGAAGAAATGTTGGTGCAAGTCATTAAAGATGGAAAAGAAAATGGACAAGGTGTAGCCTATCTTGATGATGGCACGATGATAGTTGTTGAAGGTGGAAGTGACTTTATTGGAACAAATATTGAGGTACTGGTGACCAGTGTTTTGCAGACTTCTGCTGGCCGTATGATTTTTGCTAAACCAAAATTGTTGGAAAAAGCGCTATAAAAACATTATGATATATAGGAGTGTTCAAAGTTGGGAGTTATGATTTTGGACATTTCTATTTTGTTTTTAGGCGGGGATTGGATGTCAAACTTGGGTGTAGTTATTGTTTCAGCAGGCAAGGGAACAAGAATGAAAACTGAACAAAGTAAGCAGTATATCGAGTTGCAAAACAAACCTATTCTTGTACATACTTTGGAACAATTTCATAATATAAAAGAAATAAAACATATCCATGTCGTTGTAGGATCAGATGATGTGAAACAGGTTGAATCATACAAAGAAATATATCATCTTCATAAAGTAACCCGTGTGATTCCTGGGGGCAAGGAACGACAAGACTCAGTTTACAGAGGTCTACTTTCATTTGATGAATCTATTGATTGGGTCATGATTCATGATGGGGTTCGTCCATTTGTAACAGAGGATGATATTATGGCTTGCTGGAGGAAAGCAGAGGAGAAAGGAGCTGCAGTTTTGGCTGTTCCTGTGAAAGATACCATTAAACTTGTGAATGAGAATATGGATGTACTGTCAACACCAGATCGTACACAATTATGGGCGGTTCAAACCCCACAAGTTTTTCGATTAAAAGAGTTAATAAAAGCACATGAGAATGCAAAAGAACAAAAGTTACTTGGGACAGATGATGCCATGTTAATGGAGATGGTAGGTGCTTCAATTCATGTCGTTCCAGGTGACTATCAAAATATTAAAATAACAACACCTGATGATTTAGAGTATGCTCAATTTATTCTGGCAAAAAAAATAACTTCGAACAACATGGATGGGGAATAAGGTTATGTGGAGAGGGGAACATAGACATGATTCGTATAGGGCAAGGATTTGATGTACATCAGTTAGTTGAGGGAAGAGCATGTATTATTGGCGGGGTGGAAATACCGTATGAGAAAGGGCTGTTAGGGCATTCGGATGCAGATGTTCTTTTACATGCCATTACGGATGCGATCTTAGGTGCAATGGGTAAAGGTGATATTGGTACGCATTTTCCTGATACTTCAGAGGAATTTAAAGATGCTGATAGTAAGGTACTATTGAAAGAAGTTTGGAGAATGGTAAAGGATGATGGATTTAAACTGGGAAATGTAGATGCAACGATTATTGCGCAAAAGCCCAAAATGGCCCCATATATACCACAAATGGTGTCTGTTATTTCTGGATTATTAGAAACGGACCCATCACAAGTGAATGTCAAAGCTACAACTACAGAAAAACTTGGATTCACAGGTAGAGGTGAGGGGATTTCTGCTCTATCGGTTGTTTGTTTAACAAAAGATATGCTATGATTTGAAATATTGACCAGGAGAGTATATAGGAGGAGAAAGCATGTCTAGAGAAGAAGTTCGTGTTCGTTATGCACCTAGTCCAACTGGACATTTACATATAGGTAATGCCAGGGCTGCACTATTTAACTATTTATTTGCACGCAGTTTAAATGGGAAATTTATTGTGCGAATCGAAGATACAGATTTAAAAAGAAATGTAGAAGGTGGAGAAGCCAGTCAATTAAAAAACTTGGCTTGGCTAGGGTTAGATTGGGACGAAAGCATTGATAAAGATGGTGGTTATGGTCCTTACCGTCAAACTGAACGTCTTGAAATTTATAAAAAATATTGGCAGCGTCTTTTAGATAGAGATTTAGCATATCCATGTTACTGTACAGAGGAAGAACTAGAAGCAGAACGTGAACAGCAAAAAGCATCTGGTGAAATGCCAAAGTATTCTGGAAAGTGTAAACATCTGTCAGAGGAAGATAAAAAAGAATTAGAGAATAAGGGAAGAATCCCTAGTGTTCGTTTTAAAGTGCCAATAGATCAAACTTACACCTTTGATGATATTGTTAAAGGAACTGTTTCATTTGATTCCAGTGATACAGGTGATTTTGTAATCGTAAAGAAAGATGGCATTCCTACTTATAATTTTGCTGTTGTTATAGACGATTATTTGATGAAAATATCGCATGTATTAAGGGGAGATGATCATATATCCAATACCCCACGACAGTTAATGATTTATGAAGCATTGGGATGGGAAGCACCTATTTTTGGGCATATGACTTTAATCGTAAATGAACAGCGAAAAAAATTAAGTAAACGTGATGAATCAACCATTCAATTTATTGAGCAATACCATGATTTAGGATTCTTACCAGAGACATTATTTAATTTTATTGCTTTATTAGGCTGGTCTCCAGAAGGAGAGGAAGAAATTTTTTCAAAAGAGGAGTTAATTAACCTATTTGACCCTGCTCGTTTATCTAAAAGCCCAGCTGTTTTTGATACGAATAAATTAAACTGGATGAATAATCATTACATTAAAAATGCTGAACTTACTACTGTTGTAAACTTGACATTGCCTCATTTACAGAAGGCCGGGTATATTTCTGAAACGTTAGATGAAGAGGAATTGAATTGGGTTACAGATGTGATTGCACTTTTAAAAGAAAAACTAGACTTTGGAGCACAAATTGTAGAGTTATCTGAATTATTTTTTAAAGAAGAATATAAGATAGAGAAAGATGCAGAGCAGATTTTAAAAGAAGAGCAAGTGCCTGTAGTTTTACAAAGTTTCATTTACCAATTGGAACAAACTGAGGAATTTGCAGCAGATGTGATTAAAAAACTGCTTAAAAATGTCCAAAAAGAAACTGGATTTAAAGGAAAACAATTGTTTATGCCTGTCCGTGCAGCAATAACTGGGCAAATTCATGGACCTGATTTAAATCAGACCATCTTTTTATTAGGTAAAGACAAAGTAATTCAAAGACTTCAGGCATTAGACTCATTGTTTTCTGCTTGAAAATTCGTTATACTGTGATAAATATGATAATAACCTCATAATTTGAGGAAATATAAGCGTTGATCAGGAAAGTAATTTTAAGAAAGAATGATCAGAGAAGGGTAATCATGAGCATAAGCTCTGGCTGCGAGTTATCCAATTCAATTCTTAGAATGAAGTGCACCTGTGAGCTTTGCAGCTGAAAGACATTTAGGCTGTGACGATTGGCTCATGTTACGAGTTTTGAGAGGGAAAAACTTATTGTTTTTTCCAAACAGAGTGGAACCGCGTACTTTACGTCTCTGTAGCAAACATGCTACAGAGGCTTTTTTATTGGGAATTGTAAGTATTAAACCAGATTTCAATAGGAAATTTTATATATCTTAATTTTTACATTTTAATTTATGAAAGGAGAATTGACATCATGTTTGAAACAATCAGGTCTGATGTGCGTGCTGTATTTGATAACGACCCAGCTGCCCGTAGTGTTTTTGAAGTTATTTTTACTTATTCTGGGTTACATGCGTTGTGGTCACATCGAATTGCACATTGGTTTTTCAAAAGAAAACTTTTAACAATTGCCCGCATCATCTCTCAAATCAACCGTTTTTTAACTGGAATTGAAATTCATCCGGGTGCTACTATTGGAAAAAGATTGTTTATAGATCATGGCATGGGTGTTGTTATAGGAGAAACCTGTGAAATTGGGAATGATGTAGTTTTATATCAAGGTGTAACATTAGGTGGAACAGGAAAGGAAAAAGGAAAGAGACATCCTACAATAGGAAATAATGTAGTTATCAGCTCAGGTGCTAAAATATTAGGTTCCTTTAAAGTTGGTGATCATTCAAGAGTAGGTGCCAATGCGGTTGTGCTGCAGGAAGTTCCCGAGCATAGTACGGTTGTTGGGATTCCTGGAAGGATAGTGAAGCAAAATGGAGTTAGAATAAATAAGTTAGATCATTGCAATCTTCCAGACCCAGTTTATGATATTTGTCTCAAATTACAATCTGAGATTGACACATTAAAAAATGAATTAGAAGCGGTAAAAAAAAGTGGAGGTAAAAAGGACGATGGCGTTAAAAGTTTTTAATACATTATCACGTAAAAAAGAAGAGTTCCAGCCTATAGAACATGGGAAAGTAAAGATGTATGTATGTGGACCTACTGTTTACGGTTATATTCATATTGGAAACGCTAGACCACTCATTTTTTTTGATGTAGTTAGAAAGTATTTAGAAACTTTAAAATATGAGGTTGACTATATCATAAACTTTACGGATGTGGATGATAAGATTATTAAAAAAGCTAATGAAATGAAAAAACCTGTATCGGAAGTAGCAGAACAGTTTATTGAGGCATATCTTGAAGATTCTAAAAATCTTGGTGTCAAGCAAGCAACCGGTTATCCTCGTGTTACTGAAAACATGCAAGAAATTATAGCATTTATTGCTAAGTTAGTAGATGATGGCTATGCTTATGCAAATGATGGGGATGTGTTTTATAGAACAAATAAATTTGCAGAATACGGAAAGTTATCTCATCAAAAAATAGAAGAGCTTCAATATGGCAAAAGAATTGAAGTAGATGAGAGAAAAGAAAATCCTCAAGATTTTGTATTATGGAAAAAAGCAAAGCCAGGGGAGGTATTTTGGGAAAGTCCATGGGGAGACGGAAGACCTGGCTGGCATATTGAATGTTCAGCAATGGCAAGTAAATTTTTAGGGAAAACTATGGATATCCACGGTGGAGGACAGGATTTACAATTTCCTCATCATGAATGTGAAATTGCGCAATCTGAAGTTGTTCATCATGCTCCTCTTGCTAAGTATTGGCTTCATAATGGTTATGTAAATATTAATAATGAAAAAATGTCGAAGTCACTTGGTAATGGGATAAATGTTACTCAGCTGCTTTCTAAATATAGTGGGGAAGTGATTCGTTATTTTATATTAAGCACACACTATAGGAATCCACTTAATTTTTCAGATGAGATTATGGAACAAGCAGAACAGAGCTTAATTAGAATACACAATTGTATTTCAAATTTAAATTATAGATTAAAAAATACGAATGATGATAACAATGTTGAACAAGATTTAGAACAAAAAATCAGTCTTATTGAAGAGAGCTTCCATGAGCGGATGCAGGATGATTTTAATACAGCAGATGCTATTACATCCATGTTTGATTTAGTGAGTGAAACGAATCAATATCTAAATCAAGAGCAAGTCATTCAAGCCAACTTACAACGGTTAAAGGGTGTTTTTAATGAAATGAACGCTATATTAGGTCTATTCACTGAGGAAAACAATGATTTATTAGATGAAGAGGTTGAGAATCTTATCGAAGAACGTATGGAAGCGAGGAAGAGTAAAAATTGGGCAAGGGCGGATGAAATAAGAGATTTATTACAACAACAGGGGATTATATTAGAAGATACACCACAGGGAATGCGTTGGAGAAGAAAGTGAGTCAATTTGAACAAAACCAGCCTCTTTTTTCTTTTTCGCCAAACAAAGAACCTAATTTATTAAATCCACTTGTACTAGCATATTTAGGGGATGCGATATATGATACCTATATACGTATGTATTTAATTTCACGTTCCCATCATAAACCGAATCATTTGCATCATGAAGCAACCAAGTTTGTTTCAGCAAAAGCACAAGCTCAATATTTGAAAATATGGCTTCCACATCTCAGTGAAGAGGAACAAGATATTGTAAGACGGGGTCGTAACGCTAAATCTGCATCCATCCCAAAAAATGCGGATGTATTGGATTATCGTCATAGTACTGCGTTTGAATGTTTAATCGGATACTTATATTATAAACAGCAGCATGATCGGTTGAGTCAATTGCTAAAAATGATTATAGATGATTATGAAAAAAGAATATAAATGTGAACTTCTACTTAGAAAGGGAGATACCAATGGAGGCAGAATATATAGCAGGAAAACATTCTGTTTTAGAAGCAATACGTTCTCAAAGATCCATTCATAAAATATGGATTTCTGATCAAGCACAAAAATCATCCATCCAACCTATAGTAACAGAAGCAAAAACTTCTGGTGCAATTTTGCAGTATGTAGATAAGAAAAAGTTAGATCAAATGGTTCCAGGTATAAAACATCAAGGAGTAGTAGCTCAGGTAGCATCATATCAATATGCAGAAGTAGATGATATTCTTAAAGCCGCTGCAGAAAAAAATGAAGCTCCACTTATTCTTATCCTTGATGAAATCGAAGACCCTCATAATTTGGGTTCCATTTTGCGTTCTTGTGATTGTACAGGAGTGCATGGAGTAATTCTTCCTAAGAGACGTTCTGCAGGTTTAACAGCATCTGTTTCTAAAACTTCTGCTGGAGCAATGGAACATATCCCTGTTGCAAGAGTTACAAATTTAGGACAAACAATTGATAAATTAAAAAAACAAGGGATATGGATTGCTGGGGCAGATGTTTCAGCAGAAGATAATTTATATCGAACCGATTTAACTCTTCCAATAGGTATTGTCATCGGTAATGAACATAAGGGAATCGGGAGATTAATTAAAGAAAAATGTGATTTTTTAATTAAACTTCCTATGTACGGTCAGATTAATTCTCTTAATGCTTCCGTTGCAGCTGGTGTCATTATGTATGAAGTAGTTCGGCAGCGACATTAAGAAGAGTGAAAGATGATGGAAGAATATTTGATTGTGGACGGTTATAATATGGTCGGGTCCTGGCCCGAACTTATAAAAACATCTGAGACAAGTTTAGAAGAAGCACGCAATCAGTTAATTAAAATGCTAGCTGATTATCAAGGATATTCAGGCATGAAAATCATCGTTGTATTTGATGCTCATCAAGTTCCTGGAATTGGTGTGAAAGAGAAGAATTACAAAATAAAAGTCATCTATACAAAAGAAAAAGAAACTGCAGATGAATGTATTGAAAGGTTAGTTACAGAGTTGTCCCATCGAAAAAGAGATATACATGTTGCTACTTCAGACTATGTAGAACAACGTGTAACTTTTGGTAAAGGGGCATTGAGAAGATCTGCCAGAGAATTATGGATGGATATTCAAGAGAGCAGAAAGAAAGTAGAGAAAAAAATAACAAAACATACCAAAAAAAGCAGCTATTCATTTGATAGTAAATTATCTAGTGATGTGAAAGATATTTTCGAAAAGTGGCGCAGGGGAGAAAAGTAACAATTTTTCTAAAAAGGGAAATTCAATAAAGGCAAGTGGTTGACGGTTTTACTAGTAATCATGTATACTATTTTTATCTAATTTTACAGTAAAATCTCAAAATTTGACAGTATCCTTGCAGGACCGGAGGGATTATAGTGAGCGTTGACCTCAACGAAAAGTTGCACGAGTATTACCTCAAAACGGATGAAGAAATTGTCGAATCGGTCCGAGAAGGCGACAATATTGCTCTAGAATACTTAATCAATAAATACAAAAACTTTGTGAGAGCTAAAGGGCGATCCTATTTTTTAATAGGAGCTGATCGGGAAGATATTATTCAAGAAGGCATGATAGGACTTTATAAAGCTATTCGTGATTTTAGGGGAGATAAACTTGCTTCCTTTAAGGCATTTGCTGAATTATGTATCACAAGACAAATTATTACCGCAATAAAAACGGCTACTAGACAAAAACATATTCCATTAAACTCTTATATTTCTTTGGACAAGCCTATTTATGATGAAGAATCTGATAGAACTTTGTTAGATGTTATTTGTGGATCTAAGGTCACTGATCCAGAAGAATTAATGATTAATAAAGAAGAATTTAGTGGTCTTGAAGATAAAATGGGCGAAATTTTAAGTGATTTAGAACGTAAAGTGTTGATGTTATATTTAGATGGTAGATCTTATCAAGATATTGCATTGGATTTAGATCGACACATAAAATCTATCGATAATGCTTTACAGAGAGTGAAAAGAAAATTAGAAAGATATTTAGAAGTAAGAGAATTAAATCAATAAACTACTAAGCATCCTTATAGTATACATAACGGTGCTTTTTTAAGTTTTCTCTAGTATAACCACATACCCTTTTGGATAAGTTGTGTTAATATGATGTTTATTGTTTATTATTAAGAGTGAATGAGAATAATGGATAATATCATCTTTTTGTTACCTTTTCCTTGACATGGTTTATTCATTGTGATAAATTTTTTTGGGTAGCCTTATTTTGTTACGCGTATATGTTAACATAGACATAATAGACATGGATAACGAAAAGTTGTCTCGGGAGGTGACATCATGCGGGTGATTATGACTCTTGCGTGTACAGTTTGTAAACGTAGAAATTATACATCAAACAAAAACAAACGAAACCACCCTGACCGCATGGAGATGAAGAAATATTGCAGTCATTGCAATCAGCATACGGTTCATCGTGAAACTAGGTAGTTTTTGGAGGTGTTTACTGTGGCAGTCATTAATAGGATCAAACAAGGTTTTGGCTCAACCTTTTCATTTTTTTCAGGCAGCTGGTCTGAACTTAAAAAAGTGCGCTGGCCAAAACGGAAAGAATTAATTAGTTATACGATTGTTGTCATATCGACTGTGCTTTTCGTAACACTTTATTTTTACGTACTAGACTTAGGTATTTCTGGTCTAATCGAATTATTCTTTGGATCAGAGTCATAGGGTGAATATGGATATGGACAAAGGTTGGTATGTTGTGCATACTTATTCAGGGTATGAAAATAAGGTCAAAGCGAATTTAGAAAAACGCGTAGAATCAATGAATATGACAAACAAGATTTTCAGAGTGCTTGTTCCTGTTGAGGAAGAAGTAGTGAACAAAGACGGCAAAAAGAAAACAGTTCAACGTAAAGTATATCCTGGATATGTTTTAGTAGAAATGGTACAAACAGATGATTCTTGGTATGTTGTTCGTAATACACCAGGTGTTACTGGTTTTGTTGGTTCAGCAGGTGCTGGTTCTAAACCATCTCCTTTATTACCTGATGAAGCAGAATCCATTCTTAAACATATGGGCATTCAGGAGCCAAGCCCTATATTTGACTTTGATATTAAAGATAATATCAGAGTGAAAGTAGGTCCGTTTGCTGATTTTGTCGGAACAATTGAGGATATTATGCCAGACAAAAACAAAATTAAGGTCCTCGTAAATATGTTTGGTAGAGAAACTCCGTTAGAGCTTGAGTTTGATCAAGTGGAGAAAGTATAAGTACCAAACTTATAGAAATTACAGCAAGGAGGTGTTACGCATGGCAAAAAAGGTGATTAAACAAGTAAAGTTGCAAATTCCAGCTGGTAAAGCTAACCCGGCACCTCCAGTAGGTCCAGCATTAGGTCAAGCAGGAGTTAACATCATGGCATTTTGTAAAGAGTTTAATGCTCGTACGCAAGAACAAGCTGGATTAATTATTCCAGTTGAAATTTCTGTGTTTGAGGATCGCTCATTTACATTCATCACCAAGACTCCACCAGCAGCAGTATTGTTAAAGAAAGCTGCAGGGATTGAGAAAGGTTCTGGAGAACCACACAAAGTTAAGGTTGCTACGGTAAAACGCAATAAGGTGCGTGAAATTGCAGAATCAAAAATGGCTGACTTAAACGCTGCGGATGTGGAAGCAGCAATGCTTATGATTGAAGGTACAGCTAGAAGTATGGGTATTGTAGTAGAGGACTAATTATTAGTTTTGAATTCGTGGGAGGATTATCCGTTAATACCACAATAGGAGGAAAATACATCATGGCTAAAAAAGGTAAAAAGTATACAGAAGCTGCTAAACTGATTGATAGTGAAAAATTATATGAATCAGCTGAAGCAGTTGAATTAGTGAAGAAATCAGCAACTGCGAAGTTTGATGAAACAGTTGAAGTTGCAATTCGTCTGGGTGTTGACCCTAAGAAACAAGACCAAGCTGTTCGTGGAGTCACTGTACTTCCGCATGGTACTGGTAATACAAAGACAGTATTAGTTTTTGCAAAAGGTGAGAAAGCCAAAGAAGCAGAAGCTGCTGGTGCTGATTTTGTTGGTGATCAAGATATGATCAACAAAATTCAACAAGGTTGGTTTGGATTTGATGTCTGTGTGGCTACACCAGATATGATGAGTGAAGTTGGTAAATTAGGTCGTTTGCTTGGTGGTAAAGGTCTAATGCCAAATCCGAAAGCAGGTACAGTAACTTTTGATGTTGAGAAAGCAGTTAAGGAAATTAAAGCTGGTAAAATTGAATTTCGTTTAAACAAACAAGGTCAAGTTCATGCTCCAATTGGAAAAGCATCTTTTGGTGCAGAACAATTAAGTGAAAACCTTGATTCATTAATGAATTCATTATTAAGAGCTAGGCCAGCATCTGCAAAAGGAACATATTTGAAACATGTTTCCATTTCTTCAACAATGGGTCCTGGTGTGAAGGTAAATACACAAGCTTACAAATAATTACTAATGACAGTAATTAGATGTGGTCTTGACATGTATTGATCGTTCTGATAATCTTGAACCTATTGTAATCAATCAAAAATGAATATATTGATCCGTAGACAGTTGGTGCCTTTTAATGTGAGGCTTAATATCCCACCGAGGTGATGTGATAAATTGAAATTTCTTATCATTGAAATTTACGTTATCCTGCCTTCGTAAAGTCTACGAAGGTTTTTCTTATTTATTTTAATTATTGGAGGTGTGAAATTTGGCTAATGCAAAAGTACTTGAGCAAAAACAACAAGTTGTTGCTGAAGTGAAAGAAAAGTTTGAAAAAAATGCTTGTACTGTTGTTGCAGATTATCGTGGGTTGAATGTTACGGATGTAACTGAACTTAGAAAATCTCTTCGTGAAGCAGGCGTAGAATTTAGTGTTATAAAAAACACCTTAGCTAGACGTGCGACTGAAGGATCAGATTTTGAGAGTATAAATGGCCATTTTGTTGGCCCTACCGCTATTGCGTTTAGTAAGGAAGACGTAATTGCACCAGCTAAAATCTTATCAGATTTCGCTAAAAAGAACGAAAATTTAAAAATTAAAGCGGGTATTCTTGAAGGTCAAGTTGTATCTGTAGATCAAATTAATGCTCTTGCTGCTTTACCATCAAGAGAAGGTCTATTATCTATGTTGCTTAGCGTGCTCCAAGCACCAGTTCGCAACTTTGCTCTTGCTGTTAAAGCTGTTGCAGATAAAGACGAAAATGGAGAAGTACAAGAAGCTTAAACTATATCAAATTAAATGAAATGAAATTAAATTATAATAAAATTATGGAGGTTTACTCATGAGTCAAGAACAAATTTTAGAAGCAATTAAAGGTATGAGTGTATTAGAACTAAATGATCTTGTTAAAGCAATAGAAGAAGAGTTTGGTGTTACTGCTGCTGCACCAGTTGCAGTAGTTGGTGGTGCTGCAGGTGGAGATGCTGCTGAGGAAAAATCAGAATTTGATGTAATCTTAACTAGCGCTGGTTCATCTAAAATCAATGTAATCAAAGCAGTTCGTGAAGCAACTGGATTAGGTTTGAAAGAAGCAAAAGCATTAGTTGATGGTGCTCCTGCTCCGATTAAAGAAGGCGTAGCTAAAGATGACGCTGAAGCTCTTAAAGCTAAACTTGAAGAAGCTGGTGCTTCAGTAGAATTGAAGTAGAACTTCTTGGAAGCCCCTTTGGAAATTTCTTCGAGGGGGTTTCTTTTAATTGAAAGGAAGAAATGGGATGGCTGAGCATTATTACACTCAAGATCCATCAGTACAGAGTAATCGACAAGTTATTCATGTATCATTGAGAAGTAAAGAGTTTAAATTTTATACTGACGCAGGTGTATTCTCTAAAAATATGATTGACTTTGGTTCTAAGTTATTAATAGAACATATGAATATTCCAAGTGACAGTAAAATTTTAGATGTGGGTTGCGGGTATGGTCCAATAGGGATATGTGCAGCTTCTTTAGAAAAAACTTCTGAAGTGACGTTGATAGATGTTAATCAAAGAGCGATAGAGTTGGCTAGTGAAAATGCAAAGCTTAATGAAATTTCTAATATTAAACTATTACAGAGTGATATATATAGTTCGTTAGAAAATAATGAGAAATTTGATGTGATTTTAACGAACCCACCTATAAGAGCTGGAAAAGAGGTTGTATATTCTATTTTTTCAGGTGCTGCTCAAAGATTGAAAGATGGTGGATCACTGTGGGTAGTAATACAAAAGAAACAAGGGGCACCTTCAGCATTAGAGAAACTGAAAATTTTATTTTCAACAGTGGAGGAAGTCTCAAAGAAAAAGGGTTACAAAATATTTAGAGCCAAAAAAGGATAAAATAAAAAATTATTCATAAAACATTTGACCTTTACTTATCAATATGGTATGATAGGTAAATGTCAGAATTAAAGTGGGCGTAATTTCTTTAGTTCATTAAAATGTCAAGATAAAAATTATGAATATTTTTTTCTCTTTCTACGTATAATGTTAAGATTTTAGGAAAAAATCTACTTTATATGGATAAGTGTATCACACGGAGAAATATCTTGGCTACTACAACTTATATTCTGGAAGCTGCCTGAATCTGCAATTTTTAAAATTTTGCTTGATAGGGCTTTTCTTGTTTTTCTTTAAGGATAAGGATTCGACGACATCTTCGAATAGTCATCGAAAGGTGATTTTGTTGTGTTGTTATAGGTCAATTGCATGAGAGGTGAAATAGTTTGGCAGGACAACTTGTTCAATTAGGACGACGCGAGCGTAGAAGTTATGCAAGGATTAGTGAAGTGTTGGAGGTTCCAAATTTAATCGAGATTCAAAGGAAATCATATCAATGGTTTCTTGAGGAAGGTTTACGTGAAATGTTTCACGACATTTCTCCTATTCAGGATTTCACTGGAAACTTAGTATTAGAGTTTATTGACTATAGCTTAGGAGAACCTAAGTATAATGTTGATGATGCTAAGGAGCGGGATGTGACATACGCTGCACCGCTTAGAGTGAAAGTTCGTTTAATAAACAAAGAAACAGGAGAAGTGAAAGAACAGGAAGTTTTCATGGGAGACTTTCCACTTATGACAGAAACAGGTACATTCATCATTAATGGTGCTGAACGTGTTATTGTCAGTCAGCTTGTTCGTTCTCCAAGTGTTTATTTTAGTACAAAACCTGATAAAAATGGGAAACCAGCGTTCACCACAACCGTAATTCCCAATCGTGGAGCTTGGCTTGAGCTAGAAACAGACGCTAAAAATATTATTTATGTTCGTATTGATCGTACTCGTAAAATACCGGTAACGGTTCTTTTAAGAGCGCTTGGATTTAGCTCAGATCAGGAAATTATCGATTTATTAGGTGAAGACGAGTATATTCGTAATACCCTTGAAAAAGATAATACTGAAAATACTGATAAAGCGCTTTTAGAGATTTATGAGAGATTAAGACCAGGTGAGCCACCTACTGTAGAGAATGCTAAAAGTTTGTTGATTTCTCGATTTTTTGATCCGAGAAGATACGACCTTGCAAATGTAGGAAGATACAAGATTAATAAAAAGCTGCATATCAAGGATCGTTTGTTCAATCAGAGACTGGCTGAATCATTAATTGATCAGGAAACTGGAGAAATTATTGCAGAAGCAGGTCAGGTTGTTGATCGTAGACTACTTGATTCCATAATGGCAAAATTGGAAAAAAGTGTAGGTTTTAGAGAATATAGTGTTTCCACTGGAGTATTAGATGAAGATACGATACCAATTCAAGCGATTAATGTGTTTTCACCTATTGAAGATGCAAAAGTAGTAAAAGTCATTTCAAATGGAAATATTGAGAAGGATGTAAAACACATTACTCAGGCTGATATTATCGCATCTATCAACTACTTCATCAATCTGTTGCATGGTATTGGACATACAGATGATATTGACCATTTAGGGAATCGTAGACTTCGTTCTGTCGGAGAGCTTTTACAAAATCAATTCCGTATTGGGTTATCTAGAATGGAAAGAGTTGTAAGAGAACGGATGTCCATTCAAGATACAAACGCGATCACACCACAAGCGTTGATCAATATTCGTCCTGTCATTGCTTCAATAAAAGAGTTTTTTGGTAGTTCACAGTTGTCACAATTTATGGACCAAACAAATCCACTTGCAGAGCTAACTCATAAGAGACGTCTTTCTGCTCTAGGACCAGGTGGTTTAACTAGAGAACGTGCAGGCTTTGAGGTTCGAGATGTTCATAACTCTCATTATGGACGAATGTGTCCGATAGAAACTCCTGAGGGACCTAATATCGGTTTAATTAACTCACTCTCAACGTTTGCTAGAGTGAATGAATTTGGTTTCATTGAAGCTCCTTATCGCTGGGTAGACCCAGAAACTGGTCAAGTAACTGATAAAATAGATTACTTGACAGCGGATGAAGAAGATAACTATGTAGTAGCACAAGCGAATGCAAAGCTAAATGAAGATGGTACATTTGAAAATGATATGATCATTGTTCGTTACAATAAATCTGCGGATAATATTCAGACTATGCCTAAAGAACGTGTTGATTATATGGACGTATCTCCAAAACAGGTCGTGTCTGTTGCTACCGCATTAATTCCGTTTCTTGAAAATGACGATTCAAACCGTGCATTGATGGGATCGAACATGCAACGTCAGGCTGTACCATTGTTGATTCCAAGATCTCCATTTGTAGGTACAGGAATGGAGCATAAAGCAGCTAAGGATTCAGGGGTTTGTATCGTTTCAAAACATGATGGATTTATTGAAAAAGTTTCGGCTAACGAAATTTTAGTAAGACAACAACAAACGATAGATGGAAAAGTAGTAAATGGAGATTTAATTCGTCATAGAATCCATAAATTCTTACGCTCAAACCAAGGGACTTGTATTAATCAACGTCCGATTGTGAAAGTAGGAGAGCCGGTTAAGGTAGGAGACATTTTAGCGGATGGTCCTTCCACTGAAAAAGGTGAATTAGCTTTAGGTCAAAACGTTGTCGTAGCCTTTATGACGTGGGAAGGTTATAACTATGAGGATGCGATTCTTTTAAGTGAAAAACTAGTGAAAGAAGATGTGTATACCTCAGTTCATATAGAAGAATACGAATCAGAAGCTCGTGATACAAAACTAGGTCCTGAGGAAATCACTAGAGATATTCCTAACGTTGGTGAGGATGCATTAAGAAATCTAGATGAACGAGGCATTATTCGTGTAGGTGCTGAGATTTCTGCTGGAGATATTTTAGTAGGAAAGGTAACGCCAAAAGGAGTAACAGAACTTACAGCAGAAGAGAGATTGCTTCATGCTATATTCGGAGAAAAAGCACGAGAGGTAAGAGATACTTCACTAAGAGTACCACATGGTACAGATGGTATAGTAGTAGACGTGAAAGTGTTTACCCGTGAAAATGGGGATGAGCTTCCACCAGGAGTGAATCAACTAGTTAGAGTATATATAGCTCAAAAACGTAAAATCTCCGAAGGGGATAAGATGGCAGGTCGACATGGAAACAAAGGTGTTATTGCAAGAATACTTCCAGAGGAAGACATGCCTTTCTTGCCAGATGGCACACCAGTTCAAGTTGTATTAAATCCTCTAGGTGTTCCATCACGTATGAACATCGGTCAGGTGCTTGAGGTTCACTTGGGTATGGCAGCTAGGTATCTTGGTATACATGTTGCAACACCAGTTTTTGATGGGGCAACCGAAGTGGATGTATTTGATACGATGGAAGAAGCTGGCATGCAACGTAATGGTAAAACAAAATTGTATGATGGTCGTACAGGTGAACAGTTTGAACGTGAAGTTACTGTAGGTGTAATGTATATGATTAAACTTGCGCATATGGTTGATGATAAAATTCACGCTCGTTCTACTGGACCTTACTCCTTGGTTACACAACAACCATTGGGTGGTAAAGCACAATTTGGTGGTCAGCGCTTTGGTGAGATGGAAGTATGGGCACTGAAAGCTTATGGTGCAGCTTATACACTACAAGAAATTTTAACTGTAAAATCGGATGATGTTGTAGGTCGTGTGAAAACCTATGAATCCATTGTCAAAGGTGAGAATGTTCCTGAACCTGGTATTCCAGAAAGCTTTAAAGTTTTAATCAAAGAGCTTCAAAGTTTAGGAATGGATGTAAAAATGTTAACTGAAAACGAAGAAGAGATTGATTTGAAAGAATCAGATGAAGAAGATGAGGATTCAAACAAGGATAAGTTAAGCCTTCAAATTGAAGGTGCTGAAGTGAATGTGGATTAATTAAAAAACACTATAAAGGAGGGGTCGCTCCTTGATGGACGTTAATAACTTTGAATTTATGAAAATTGGATTAGCTTCACCGAACAAAATACGCTCATGGTCTCGTGGAGAGGTGAAAAAACCTGAAACGATCAACTATCGAACACTAAAGCCTGAAAAGGAAGGGCTATTTTGCGAAAAAATCTTTGGACCTACAAAAGATTGGGAATGTCATTGTGGGAAGTATAAGAGAGTACGTTATAAAGGTGTAGTATGTGATCGTTGTGGAGTTGAAGTCACTCGTGCTAAAGTACGTCGTGAACGTATGGGACACATTGAATTAGCAGCACCAGTATCTCATATTTGGTATTTTAAAGGGATTCCTAGCCGCATGGGCCTTGCATTAGATATGTCTCCAAGATCCTTAGAGGAAATTATTTATTTTGCATCCTATGTTGTTACAGATCCCGGTGAAACTCCACTTGAGAAAAAACAACTGCTATCAGAAAAAGAGTACCGTAGTTATCGTGAAAAGTATGGTTTCGGTTTTCATGCAGGTATGGGTGCAGAAGCTATAAAGAAACTTTTACAAAGTTTAGATGTCAACAAAGAGATCAGTGTACTAAAAGAAGAGCTTAAAACCGCTCAAGGTCAAAGAAGAAACAGAGCAGTAAAACGATTGGAAGTGTTGGAGGCTTTTCGAAACTCAGCGAATGACCCAGAGTGGATGATTTTGGATGTGTTGCCTGTCATTCCACCTGAACTTCGCCCGATGGTACAGTTAGACGGTGGTAGATTTGCGACTTCAGATCTAAATGATTTATATCGCAGAGTGATAAACCGAAATAACCGTTTAAAAAGACTTCTAGATTTAGGTGCACCGGATATCATCGTTCAGAACGAGAAACGTATGTTGCAAGAAGCAGTGGATGCGTTGATTGATAATGGTCGCCGTGGTAGACCGGTTACAGGCCCTGGAAATAGACCATTAAAGTCTCTTAGCCATATGTTAAAAGGGAAGCAAGGTCGTTTCCGTCAGAACCTTTTAGGTAAAAGGGTTGACTATTCAGGTCGATCTGTAATCGTTGTTGGACCTTACTTGAAAATGTATCAATGTGGTCTTCCGAAAGAAATGGCATTGGAATTGTTCAAACCTTTCGTCATGAAAGAGCTGGTTAGTAAAGGGTTTGCTCATAATATAAAAAGCGCGAAACGAAAAGTAGAAAAAGTAAGTCCAGATGTATGGGATGTTCTAGAAGATGTAATCAAAGAACACCCTGTTCTTCTAAACCGTGCACCTACGTTGCACAGATTAGGGATTCAAGCCTTCGAACCTATTTTAGTTGAAGGAAAGGCGATCAGATTACACCCATTAGTTTGTACAGCGTATAATGCCGATTTTGATGGGGACCAGATGGCAGTCCATGTTCCATTATCTGCAGAAGCTCAAGCTGAATCTAGAATATTGATGCTTGCTTCAGGTAATATTTTGAATCCGAAGGATGGCAAACCTGTGGTAACACCATCTCAGGATATGGTTTTAGGTACGTATTATTTAACGATTGATAATCCAGAAGCCAAGGGATCAGGAAGGATTTTCAGAACAGTTCATGAAACCATTTCTGCTTATCAAATGGAACACGTATCTTTACATGCAAGAGTTGCTATTCCTGTTAAGGCATTAAGAAAAGAGAACCTTTCAGAAAAGCAACAAAATGCTCTTTTAGTCACAACGGTTGGAAAAATTATATTTAATGAAATTTTTCCAAGTGTATTCCCATTCATAAATGAACCAACGAAAAGAAATTTAGAGAAAACACCAGATGAATACTTTATTTATGAAAAAGGGACAAATGTAAGAGAATACATTAAAAGCTTACCAACTGTTGGTGGCATAGGGAAAGATTATTTAGGTAATATCATCGCAGAATGTTTTAGAGAGTATAAAACGACACAAAGTTCGATTATTTTAGATAAAATAAAAGAAATTGGGTTTACTTACTCTACAAAAGCAGGAATTACAATTGCAGTATCAGATGTTACAGTTCCTGAAGAGAAGCATATGCTCATGAAAGAGAATGAAGATAAAGTAGAAACCGTAATGAAGCAGTATCGTCGTGGATTGATTACACCAGATGAGAGACATGAACGTATCATTGCGATTTGGAGTAAAGCGAAGGATGATCTTTCTGAGATATTGATGAGTAAATTTGATAAATTTAATAATATAACTTTGATGGTTGATTCCAAAGCCAGAGGTAATAAATCTCAGATTACTCAATTAGGCGGTATGCGTGGATTGATGGCAGATCCATCAGGACATATTCATGAATTGCCGATCAAATCTAACTTCCGTGAAGGATTAACTGTATTAGAATATTTCATTTCTACGCATGGTGCTCGTAAAGGTCTTGCTGATACTGCATTACGTACAGCAGATTCAGGGTACTTAACTCGTCGATTAGTTGATGTGGCACAAGATGTAGTTGTCCGTGAAGATAGTTGTAAAACCGATAAAGGTTTCTTGGTATCGAAAATACAAGATGGTAAAGAAGTTATCGAAAATCTGTATGATCGTATCGAGGGACGTTATGCATTTGCAACAGTACGTCACCCAGAAACAAACGAGATCATCGTTAAACGTGATGACATGATTGACGATAAAAAAGCACAAGAAATCATTGCAGCAGGAATTGAAAAAGTGCAAATTCGTTCTGTTTTAAGCTGTAGAGCACGCCATGGTGTTTGTAAAAAATGTTATGGTCGCAACTTAGCTACTGGGTTTAATGTAGAAATCGGAGAAGCAGTTGGGATTATAGCAGCTCAATCCATTGGTGAACCAGGAACACAGTTAACGATGCGTACTTTCCATACAGGTGGAGTTGCTGGAGATGATATTACACAAGGTTTACCTCGTATTCAGGAGTTGTTTGAAGCTAGAAATCCGAAAGGTCAAGCGCTCATTTCTGAAATAGATGGCGTTGTGAAAGATATTCGCGAGGTTAAAGATGGTCGTGAAGTTGAAATTGAAGGTGACGCGGAATCTAAGGTATACACTTTAAGTTATGGCTCTAGAATGAGAATAGCTGTAGATCAGCAAATTGAAGCTGGAGATGAGTTAACGGACGGGTCTATCGATCCTAAAGAAATGTTGCGCATTAAAGGTATTCAAGGAGTACAAAACTATATCCTACAAGAAGTACAGCGTGTGTATCGTAATCAAGGTGTTGAAATAAACGATAAACACATTGAGGTTATGGTTCGTCAAATGCTTAGAAAAATACGTATCGTGATGTCAGGTGATACAAAATTGCTTCCTGGATCTTTTACAGATGTTCATGAATATGAAGAGGAAAACAAAAAAGCGTTGTTCTCTAATCTGGAACCAGCAGTAGCAAAACCAGTACTCTTAGGTATTACAAAAGCTTCTTTAGAAACTGATTCCTTCTTATCTGCAGCATCATTCCAAGAAACAACAAGAGTTCTAACTGATGCAGCTATTAAAGGTAAGGTGGATCAGCTGCTAGGGCTTAAAGAAAATGTTATCATTGGAAAATTGATTCCTGCAGGTACAGGAATGAATCGTTATCGCAATGTCAAAATTGTCGATCAAACCAGTGAAAATGAAGAGCTAGAAGAATCACTTAAAGAAACAGTAACGGTAGAGTGAAAATAATATTGACAATGTTTTTTTCAGGTGATATTATATTCAAGTGTGCCAAAAACAAATTTCCTGATACTTTGGAGGATAATTAATGTCTTATGAAAAAGTAACGCAGGCTAATCGTTTATCGATAGGCACAAAGCAGACTTTAAAAGTGGTCGAACGTGGCAGTGCCACGGAAGTATACGTAGCGAAAGATGCAGATCCAAAAGTGACGGCCAAAGTAATTGTGCTTTGTAAGGATATGAACGTTAACATTATTTATGTAGACTCAATGAAACAGCTTGGAAAAGCTTGTGGAATTGAAGTTGGTGCTGCTGTAGCAGCCGTAATAAACGACTAATACTATGTTTTTGTTTGCCTTTGGTTTTACTAATTGATAGACCAAGGGCGGACAAAAACATTTCCTTTGTTCATTTTTGAACCACCTGGATCTGTGGACATAACAATCAATATTTCCAGTTACTATTTTAGGAAGGAGGTGCGGGAATGCCAACAATTAATCAATTAGTTAGAAAAGGACGTCAAGCAAAAGTTGTAAAATCAACATCACCTGCTTTACAGAAAGGGTATAATGCGCTAAGAAGAGAAGAAACTAATCTAAGTGCACCTCAAAAACGTGGAGTTTGTACGCGTGTAGGAACGATGACACCGAAAAAACCAAACTCAGCCTTGAGAAAGTATGCTCGTGTACGTCTTACAAATCGTATTGAGGTTACTGCTTATATACCTGGTATTGGTCACAACTTACAGGAGCACAGTGTTGTTTTAGTGCGCGGTGGTAGAGTTAAAGATCTTCCGGGGGTTCGTTATCATATTGTTCGTGGTGCTTTAGATACAGCAGGTGTTAACGATCGTAAACAGGGAAGATCAAAATACGGTGCTAAAAGACCGAAATCATAATTATATCACATCAAAAGAAACTACTTGGAAAGGAGGATGACCATGCCTCGTAAAGGACCTGTAACTCGTAGAGATGTATTACCTGATCCTATATATAGCAGTAAGCTTGTAACAAGATTAATCAATAGAATTATGATTGATGGTAAAAAAGGTGTTGCCCAGTCAATTTTATATAATGCATTTGACATTGTTAAAGATCGTACTGGTAACGATCCAATGGAAGTTTTTGAGCAAGCAATCAAAAACATCATGCCAGTTCTAGAAGTTAAAGCTCGTCGTGTTGGTGGATCAAACTATCAAGTACCGATAGAAGTGAAGCCTGAGCGACGTACTGCATTAGGACTACGTTGGTTAGTAAATTATTCACGTCTTCGCGGAGAAAAAACAATGGAAGAGCGTTTAGCTGCTGAAATTATGGATGCTAGTAACAATACTGGTGCTTCAGTGAAGAAACGTGAAGATACTCATAAAATGGCGGAAGCAAATAAAGCATTTGCTCACTATCGCTGGTAATATTAATATGAACTTATGAAAGGAGATTATATAATGACTAGAGAATTCTCCTTAAAAGATACACGTAATATTGGGATCATGGCACATATTGATGCTGGTAAAACCACTACTACAGAACGTATATTGTTTTACACTGGTCGTACTCACAAAATTGGTGAGGTTCACGAAGGTGGAGCGACAATGGACTGGATGGAACAGGAGCAGGAGCGCGGTATTACAATTACCTCTGCTGCTACAACAGCTCAGTGGAAAGATCACCGCATTAACATCATTGATACCCCGGGACACGTTGACTTTACTGTTGAGGTAGAACGTTCCCTTCGTGTATTGGATGGAGCAGTTGGTGTATTTTGTGCAAAAGGTGGAGTTGAACCACAATCTGAAACCGTTTGGCGTCAGGCTGACCGCTATAAAGTTCCACGTATAGCATATGTGAACAAAATGGACATCATTGGTGCTGATTTTGAAGGTGCCGTTGCACAAATGCGTGAAAGACTTCAAGCAAATGCAGTACCTATTCAATTCCCAATTGGTGCAGAAGATCATTTTCAAGGGTTTGTAGATCTCATTGAAAATGTAGCTTGGATCTATAAAGATGATTTAGGTAAAGAGATTGAGAAATCAGAAATACCTGCAGACTTAACAGATAAAGTAGAAGAGCTTCGTACGGAAATGATTGAAAAAATCTCCGAGCTAGATGAAGAATTGATGATGAAATACTTAGAGGGAGAAGAAACTACAGTTGAAGAGCTAAAAGCAGCCCTTCGAAAAGGTGTAGTAGATGTTCAAATCACACCAGTACTTTGTGGTTCTTCCTATAAGAACAAAGGAGTTCAAGCAGTTTTAGATGCAGTTGTTGACTATCTACCTGCTCCTATCGATGTTCCTGCTATTAGTGGGGAGCTAGAAGACGGTACAGAAGTTGTTAGAAAGTCTTCTGATGAAGAACCTTTCTCTGCACTTGCATTTAAGATTATGACTGACCCGTTTGTTGGTAAGTTGACGTTCTTCCGTGTGTATTCAGGAACATTGGATTCAGGTTCATATGTTTTAAATACGACAAAAGGAAAACGTGAAAGAGTTGGGCGTATCTTGATGATGCATGCAAACAGTAGAGAAGAAGTAGGCACTGTTTATGCAGGAGATATTGCAGCAGCTGTTGGTTTAAAAGATACTACTACAGGAGATACATTAAGTGATGAGAAGAGTCCAGTTATTCTGGAATCTATGACGTTCCCTGATCCAGTTATCTCAGTAGCAATTGAGCCAAAAACGAAATCTGACCAAGATAAAATGGGTATCGCATTAGCTAAATTAGCTGAGGAAGATCCTACTTTTAAAACAGAAACGGATGAGGAAACAGGTCAAACGATCATTAAAGGAATGGGTGAACTTCACCTTGAAATTATCGTAGATCGTCTTATGCGTGAGTTTAAAGTAGAAGCGAATGTAGGTAAACCGCAGGTTGCTTATAGAGAAACATTTAAAACTGCGGCAAAAGTTGAAGGGAAATTTGTACGTCAATCTGGTGGTCGTGGACAATTTGGTCACGTGTGGGTTGAATTTACTCCACTTGAACCAGGTGAAGGTTTTGTATTTGAAAACAAAATTGTCGGTGGGGTAGTTCCAAGAGAATATATTCCTGCAGTTCAAAACGGTATCGAAGAATCTATGCAAAGTGGTGTGCTAGCTGGTTATCCACTTGTTGATGTAAAGGCTACTTTATTTGATGGCTCGTACCATGATGTCGATTCAAGTGAAATGGCATTTAAAATTGCAGGTTCCATGGCATTAAAAGGAGCAAAAGGAAAGTGTGACCCTGTTATCCTAGAACCACTCTTTAAGGTCGAAGTTACTGTACCTGAAGAATATATGGGTGATATTATGGGTGATGTAAGCTCTCGTCGTGGACGTGTAGAAGGTATGGATACACGTGCTGGTGCACAAGTAATCCGCGCTAAAGTACCTTTATCTGAAATGTTTGGATATTCCACAACACTACGTTCTAAGACACAAGGTCGTGGAACTTACTCTATGGAATTATCTCATTATGAAGAAGTACCTAAGTCTATAGCAGAAGAAATTGCTGCTAAAAACCAAGGTGCATAATAAATATAAATAAATATTATTGAATGATTTGAGGAGGAAAATTTAAAATGGCTAAAGCTAAATTTGAACGTAATAAACCACATTTAAATGTTGGTACTATTGGTCACGTTGACCATGGTAAAACTACTTTAACAGCAGCGATCACTACTGTATTAACTAAAACTTACGGTGGAGGAGAAGCTCAAGCATTTGATCAAATTGATAATGCTCCTGAGGAAAGAGAACGCGGTATTACAATCGCAACTTCCCACGTTGAGTATGAGTCTGAAAATCGTCACTATGCACATGTAGATTGCCCTGGACATGCTGACTATGTTAAAAACATGATCACTGGAGCAGCACAAATGGATGGAGCGATTCTTGTTGTATCTGCAGCAGACGGTCCAATGCCGCAAACTCGTGAGCACATCTTACTTTCACGTCAAGTTGGCGTACCTTACATTGTAGTATTCATGAACAAATGTGATATGGTTGAAGATGAAGAGTTATTAGAGTTAGTAGAGATGGAAATTCGTGATCTATTAAACGAATACGAATTCCCTGGTGACGATACTCCAATCGTTCAAGGATCTGCATTAAAAGCTTTAGAAGATCCAGATGGTGAGTACGGACAAAAAATCATTGAATTATTTAAAATCATTGATGAGTATGTTCCAGAACCTGAACGTCAAACTGACAAACCTTTCTTAATGCCTGTTGAGGATGTATTCTCAATTACAGGTCGTGGTACAGTTGCTACTGGTCGTGTTGAGCGTGGTACTGTAACTGTAGGTGAAGAAATTGAAATCGTAGGTATCGAAGAAGAAACTAAGAAAACTACGGTTACTGGTGTTGAAATGTTTAGAAAACTTCTTGACTCAGCTCAAGCAGGTGACAATATTGGAGCATTGCTTCGTGGTGTTGATCGTGCTGACATTGTTCGTGGTCAAGTATTAGCTAAACCTGGATCCGTTAATCCACACACAAAGTTTACTGCTCAAGTATATGTATTAACTAAAGAAGAAGGTGGACGTCATAAGCCATTCTTTACTGGATACCGTCCTCAATTCTACTTCCGTACAACTGACGTAACTGGTATCATTGAACTTCCAGAAGGTACTGAAATGGTTATGCCTGGTGACAACATTACTGTAACAGTTGAATTAATTAACCCAATCGCAATCGAAGAAGGTACTCGCTTCGCGATTCGTGAGGGCGGACGTACAGTAGGTGCTGGTGCGGTAGCAACGATCGAAAAGTAATAAAAAATATTCTTTTAGATCTAAGTCCTTGTCATAATTGACAAGGACTTTTTTCTATCATTCTTTTAGAAAAGTTTTAAAAATATGATGGTAGAAAGAATAAAATTTCATTTTTCTAGATATATTAAAAGATTTTACTTGCAATTTGTATGTATATTTTATATAATATTGGAGTTGGTCTGCGACAGTGCGATGATGTGAGAGGTTGCTGACACACACGGCTCCTTTGCCATGAGTCATGTGTTAGGATATTTTCACGGAGTAGGTCCGATTAAAAATTTGGGCGATAGAAGGAGGGAATTTGAATGGCAAAGCAAAAGATTAGAATTCGATTAAAGGCGTATGATCATAGAGTGTTAGATCAATCTGCTGAAAAAATTGTTGAAACAGCTAAGCGTTCCGGTGCAAGTGTTTCTGGTCCGATACCATTACCGACAGAGAAACAAATTGTTACTATTTTAAGAGCTGTCCACAAATACAAAGATTCAAGAGAACAATTTGAAATGCGTACACATAAACGTCTGATCGATATTGTGAATCCAACGCCGCAAACAGTAGATGCACTTATGCGTCTGGATTTGCCATCCGGTGTGGATATTGAAATAAAATTATAATATTAAACGTAACTTTACATTTAGAAACGAGGTGTCAAAATGACTGCGAAAGGTATCTTAGGTAAGAAATTAGGTATGACTCAAGTTTTCACACCAGAAGGGATCGTAATCCCTGTAACTGTTGTTGAAGCTGGGCCAAACGTAGTTCTTCAAAAGAAGGATCTTGAAACGGATGGGTACGAAGCGATCCAACTTGGTTTCGGAGATAAAAAAGAAAATAACGCAATTAAACCTGAAAAGGGTCATGCGAAAAAAGCAAACGCAACACCTAAGCGCTACGTGAAAGAATTTCGCGGAATTAATTCAAGCGAATATGAAGTAGGGCAAGAAGTGAAAGCAGACATATTTGCTGAAGGTGAGTTTGTTGATGTTACAGGAACTTCAAAGGGTAAAGGGTTTCAAGGTGCTATCAAAAGACATGGACAGCGAATAGGTCCTAAGAGTCACGGGTCTCATTATCATCGTAAGCCAGGTTCAATGGGTGCCATTGTAAATCGTGTATTTAAAGGAAAAAAATTACCTGGACACATGGGTTCAGAAACTGTGACTTTGCAAAATCTTGAAGTAGTTAAAGTGGATGCTGAAAAGAACATTCTTTTAGTAAAAGGATCAATTCCTGGTGCTAAAAATAGTTTTGTAAGAGTTCAAGCATCTGTTAAAAAATAGAGGGTATGCAGAAAGGAGGATTTCATAATGCCAAAGGTTGCCTTATATGATGTGAATGGCTCACAAGTAGGTGATGTAGAATTATTAGATGCAGTGTTTGGGATTGAACCAAACAAGCATGTTCTTCATCAAGCTGTAGTGATGCAACAAGCATCTTTACGTCAAGGAACTCACAAAGTAAAAGGACGTTCTGAAGTGCGTGGTGGCGGACGCAAACCATGGAAACAAAAAGGAACGGGTAGAGCACGTCAAGGTACGATCAGAGCACCTCAATGGAAAGGTGGCGGTGTTGTATTTGGACCAACACCAAGAAGCTATGCTACTAAATTACCTAAAAAGGTACGTCGTTTAGCTATCAAATCTGCACTTTCTTCAAAAGTGATTTCTAATGAAATTATCGTATTAGATCAATTAGTATTGGAACAACCAAAAACAAAACAATTCGCTTCTATTTTAAATAAATTAAAAGTTGAACGTAAAGCACTAGTAGTTGGATTGGATACTGATAATAATGCAGCGTTATCCGCTCGCAATATTCCAGGTATTAAATTCATTGCTGCTGATGGTATTAATGTTTTGGACGTTCTGGCTTATGATAATTTAATTATTACTAAAGAAGCTGTTGAGAAAGTAGAGGAGGTGCTTGCGTAATGAAATATGCTCACGATATTATCAAGCGCCCTATCGTTACTGAACGTTCTAGCGATATGATGGCAGACAATAAATACGTTTTTGAAGTAGATTTACGTGCGAATAAAACGGAAATCAAACAGGCTGTTGAGGAAGTATTCAAAGTGAAAGTCGTGAAAGTTAACACGATTAGAATGCCTAAAAAACCTAAAACTTATGGGCGTCACAGAGGATATACATCCGAATGGAAAAAAGCGATCATCACTTTAAGTGATGACAGCAAACCATTGGAGTATTTTGAAACTGTATAAGAAATCTTTTTACGTAAGGAGGGAAAATGCAAAATGCCGATTAAAAAATATAAACCGACGAGTCCAGCTCGACGTGGGATGTCCGTTTCTACATTTGAAGAAATTACAACATTAGAACCGGAAAAATCCTTACTTGCTCCTTTGAGCAAAAAGGCTGGTCGTAACAATCAAGGGAAAATCACTACTAGACATCATGGTGGTGGACATAAGAGAAAATATCGAATCATTGACTTTAAACGTTTGAAAGACGGAATACCAGGACGCGTTGCTACAATCGAATATGATCCAAACCGTTCTGCTAATATCGCGCTTATCCATTACTTAGATGGAGAAAAACGTTACATTTTAGCTCCTAAAGGTTTAACTGTAGGTACTGAAATTGTGTCTGGTCCTGATGCAGATATTAAAGTAGGAAATACGCTACCACTTGAAAATATACCTGTAGGTACAGTGATTCACAACATTGAGTTACAACCAGGTAAAGGTGGACAATTAGTTCGTGCTGCTGGAACAGAAGCTCAATTGTTAGGTAAAGAAGAACAATACGTCATCATTCGTTTAACATCAGGGGAAGTAAGAAAAATTCTTAAAACTTGCCGCGCTACAATAGGTACTGTTGGTAACGAAGATCATGAACTTATAAACATTGGTAAAGCGGGTCGTACACGTTGGTTAGGTAAAAGACCTACTGTTCGTGGATCTGTTATGAATCCGAATGACCATCCACACGGTGGTGGTGAAGGTAAATCACCAATCGGACGTAAGTCTCCAATGTCACCATGGGGTAAACCAACATTGGGTTACAAAACTCGTAACAAAAACAAAGCTTCAGATCAATATATTGTTCGTAGACGTAAGCAGAAATAATTTTGCAGGAAGGGAGGATCATAAATGGGACGCAGCTTAAAAAAAGGGCCATTTGTAGATGAGTACTTATTGAAGAAAGTTGAAGAAGCCGATCAATCAAAGAAAAAAGTAGTCATTAAAACTTGGTCTCGCCGCTCAACGATTTTTCCGCAATTTGTTGGTCAGACATTTGGCGTGTATGATGGTCGTAAACATGTTCCGGTTTATGTGACTGAGGATATGGTTGGACATAAATTAGGTGAATTTGCTCCAACTCGTACTTTTAAAGGTCATGATGATGATAAGAAAACAGGAAAAAGATAAATAAATCTATAAAAAATTGAACATTGTTTGAGAGGAGGTTTTACTTCCATGCAAGCAAAAGCACAAGCGAAATATATTCGTATTGCTCCTCGTAAAGTTAAGTTGGTTATTGACTTAATTCGTGGGAAGGAAGTTGGTGAAGCGATTTCTATCTTAAGACATACACCAAAAGCATCTTCACCAGTTATTGAAAAAGTCTTAAACTCAGCTATTGCAAATGCAGAGCACAATTATGAAATGGATCCAAATAGCTTGGTAGTTAGCGAAGCATATGTTAATGCAGGTCCAATCATGAAAAGATTCAGACCACGTGCAATGGGACGTGCGTCTCGTATAAATAAACGTACTAGCCACATCACATTAGTGGTTACTGAAAATAAATCATAAGGAGGGATGACGTGTGGGACAAAAGGTAAGCCCAATCGGCTTAAGAGTCGGAGTAATCAGAGACTGGGAATCCAAATGGTACGCTGATAAAGAGTATGGTGATTATCTAGTAGAAGACGTGAAAATTCGTGATTATTTAAAACAAAAATTACAAGATTCTGCCGTTTCTCATTTCGATATTGAACGTGCTGCAAATCGAGTAAACATAACAATTCACACTGCAAAACCTGGTATGGTTATTGGTAAAGGTGGATCTGAAGTAGAAAATCTTCGTAACCAAATTACAAAGTTAACGAATAAAAAAGTTCACATTAATATTACAGAAATTAAAAACCCAGATGTTGTAGCAACACTAGTTGCTGAAAATATTGCACAACAACTAGAACGTCGTGTTTCTTTCCGTCGTGCAATGAAACAAGCGATCCAAAGATCAATGCGTTCAGGCGCAAAAGGAATTAAAACAATGGTCAGCGGACGTCTTGGTGGTGCTGAAATCGCTAGAAGTGAAGGGTATAGTGAAGGAACTGTTCCTCTTCATACTCTACGTGCGGATATCGATTATGGTACTGCTGAAGCACATACAACATATGGTCGTCTTGGAGTAAAGGTTTGGATCTATCGTGGTGAAGTTTTACCAGCTGCGAAGAAAAGAGCTTCTCAGGAAGGAGGCAACTAATCATGTTAATGCCTAAACGTACAAAACATCGTAAAGAGCATCGCGGTTCTCTAAAGGGTCGTGCAAAAGGTGGTACTGAAGTTGCTTTCGGTGAATATGGTATTCAAGCAACAACAGCTTGTTGGATAACAAACCGTCAAATTGAAGCAGCTCGTATTGCAATGACACGTTATATGAAACGTGGTGGTAAAGTATGGATCAAAATTTTCCCTGCTAAGCCGATTACTGCTAAACCTTTAGAAGTTCGTATGGGTAGTGGTAAAGGTAACGTTGAGAAATGGGTTGCCGTTGTTAAACCTGGTAAGGTATTATTTGAAATTGCTGGTGTGGAAGAGGAAGTTGCTCGCGAAGCTTTGAGACTTGCTTCTCACAAATTACCTTGTAAAACAACTTTTGTTAAACGCAAAGAAACGGGTGGTGAAGTAAATGAAAGCTAATGATTTTCGTAACTTAACCACTGCTGAAATAGAGCAAAAAATAACAGGTTTTAAAGAAGAGCTTTTTAATCTTCGTTTTCAAATGGCTACTGGTCAACTTGATAACCCTGGACAAATAAGAATCGTGCGCAAAGCAATTGCACGCGCTAAAACGGTTTTAAGAGAAAGAGAACTTGGGATAAATTAAAGCAGTGAAAAGCTGCATGATATATCCAGAGAGGAGGGCACTGAATGAGTGAACGTAATGAACGCAGAGTCCAAATTGGTAAAGTAGTCAGCGATAAAATGGACAAAACAGTTGTTGTTGCTGTGGAAACTTATAAAAAACACTCTCTTTATCATAAAAGAATAAAGTATACTAAAAAATTCAAAGCGCATGATGAGAACAATGAAGCAAAAATCGGTGATACGGTTAGAATCATGGAGACTCGTCCGCTATCAAAAGATAAGCGCTGGAGATTAGTAGAAATTACTGAAAAAGCTGTAATTATATAAGCAAGTATGATAGACGGAAGGAGGGACTAACATGATCCAAGCATTTACTCGCTTAAAAGGCGCTGACAACTCTGGTGCAAAGGAATTAATGTGTATTCGAGTGTTAGGTGGTACTGGACGTCGTACAGCTAACATCGGAGATATGATCGTCTGTTCAGTGAAACAAGCAACGCCAGGTGGAGTTGTCAAAAAAGGTGATGTCGTTAGAGCCGTTATAGTTCGTACTAAACGAGGATCTAGACGTAATGATGGTTCATATATTACTTTTGATGAAAATGCTGCAGTTATTATTAAAGATGACAAGACTCCGAGAGGAACACGTATCTTTGGTCCTGTAGCACGTGAACTTCGTGATCGGAATTACATGAAGATTGTATCTCTAGCTCCAGAAGTAATTTAATGAAAATAGCTTTTAAAAGCCAGGAGGTGTAAAGAAGAGATGCCAAAGCCAAAAAAATTAGAAAGTCATAACAATAAATTACACGTAAAAAAAGAAGACACAGTTATTGTTATCTCTGGTAAAGATAAAGGTAAAAAAGGTCGCATCATTCAAGCTTTACCTAGACAAAACAAAGTACTTGTTGAAGGGGTAAACTTGATAAAAAAACATGCAAGACCAACTCAAGATAATCCACAAGGTGGTATTATCACACAAGAGGCTCCCATTCATGTATCAAACGTGATGTTGGCAGATCCTAAGAGCGGAAAACCAACTCGTATTGGTTATAAAGTGTTGGACAATGGGAAAAAGGTTCGTGTGGCAAAGAAATCAGGTCAAGTGATTGACTAATTGTTTGTAGGAAGGAGGTTAAAACAATTATGGCAGCTAGATTAAAGGATCGTTATTTAAACGAAATAACACCGTCTTTAATTCAAAAATTTAACTATACTACAGTGATGCAGGTTCCAAAAATTGAGAAAATCGTTGTCAATATGGGTGTTGGAGAAGCGATCTCTAATTCAAAAGTTTTAGATTCAGCTGTTGAGGATTTACAAACGATTACAGGTCAAAAACCAGTAATTACAAAAGCAAAAAAATCAATTGCAGGATTTAAACTTCGTGAGGGAATGCCTATTGGAGTTAAAGTAACTCTTCGCGGCGATCGTATGTATCACTTTTTAGATAAATTAGTTAATGTTACTTTACCTCGTGTACGTGACTTCCGTGGTGTATCTAAAAAGTCATTTGATGGTAGAGGAAACTATACTTTAGGACTAAAAGAGCAAATCATATTCCCTGAGATTGAATATGATCAAATTGATAAAGTACGCGGTATGGATATTGTAGTTGTAACTACAGCCAATACTGATGAAGAAGCTAGAGAATTACTAGCACAAGTGGGAATGCCTTTTGCAAAATAAAGGAACCACATATAAAAATCGGATTGCTTAGAAGAATCCAATATCGGAGGTGTATACAAGTGGCCAAAACTTCGATGGTCGTCAAGCAAAAACGTAAACCAAAATTTAAAGTACGTGCATATACACGTTGTGAACGTTGCGGAAGACCGCATTCCGTTTTACGTAAATTCAAAATATGTAGAATTTGTTTTCGTGAGTTAGCATACAAAGGTCAAATCCCAGGTGTTAAAAAAGCAAGCTGGTAATAACCTATTTCGGGAAGGAGGTTACTTAATATGTCTATGTCAGATCCAATTGCTGATATGTTAACACGTATTCGTAACGCAAATACTGTTCGTCATGAAACGGTAGAAATTCCAGCATCAAAAATTAAAAAGGATATTGCTGAAATTTTAAAAAATGAAGGTTTTATCCGAGATGCTGAGTATATAGATGATAATAAACAAGGTTTAATCCGTATTTTCTTAAAATATGGAATTGAAAACGAACGTGTTATTACTGGATTGAAAAGAATCAGTAAACCAGGGTTACGCGTTTATGCTAAAAATGAAGAATTACCACGTGTTCTTGGTGGTTTAGGGATTGCTATCATCTCTACTTCCAAAGGTTTAATGAGCGACAAAGGAGCTCGTCAAGCTAAATCAGGTGGAGAAGTATTATGTTACGTATGGTAAAAATGAATTTTTATGTACGAACGGAGGTGTAAACAACATGTCAAGAATTGGAAACAAAGTAATTGAAATTCCAAACGGAGTTACAATTAATTTAAAAGATAAATCAATTCAAGTTAAAGGACCAAAAGGTGAGCTTTCAAGAGACTTTCATAAAGATATGAATGTTATCGTAGAGGAAAAGGAAGTTCGTATTGAACGTCCATCTGATAATAAATTACATCGTTCTTTACATGGAACAACTCGTAGTGTCATTTCTAACATGGTAAGTGGAGTAACTGAAGGATTTACAAAATCTTTAGATCTTGTAGGTGTTGGATACCGCGTAAATAAATCTGGGAAAAAGATTGTTCTTAACGTAGGTTATTCGCATCCAGTTGAAATCGAACCAGAAGCTGGTATCGAATTTGATGTTCCTTCCAATACAAAAATTATTGTAAAAGGAATTGACAAAGAGCGTGTAGGCGCAGTTGCTGCAAATATTCGTTCTGTACGTGAGCCTGAACCTTATAAAGGTAAAGGGATTAAGTACGAAAATGAGCGTATTCTTCGTAAAGAAGGTAAAACAGGTAAATAAAAAAATCGCATAAAGTCTTTTGTTAACATTATTCAGAAGGGAGTGTTAACGGTATGATCACTAAACCTAATAAAAACAAAATGCGTTTAAAAAGACATCTTCGTGTTCGGAAAAAAATAAACGGAACGACTCTAAAACCTCGCTTATGTGTTTTTCGTTCTTCAAAACATATTTATGCACAGGTTATTGATGACATGAATGGTGTCACTCTAGTTTCAGCTTCTACTTTAGATAAAGGCATCGAAATCTCAAACGGTGGAAATGTTGAGTCTGCAAAAAAAGTAGGAGAGCTAGTTGCGAAGAAAGCGAAAGAAAAAGGAATAGAAGAAGTTGTTTTTGACCGTGGCGGATATATATATCATGGCAGAGTGAAAGCATTAGCTGATGCTGCTAGAGAAGCTGGATTAGATTTTTAAAAAAATTATTAAAAGGAGGTTTATCCTTTGCGCGTAGATCCCAATGCTTTAGAATTAAACGAAAAAGTCGTTAATATAAATCGAGTTGCTAAAGTAGTTAAAGGTGGACGTCGTTTTAGTTTCAGTGCATTAGTTGTTGTAGGAGATGGAAACGGCTGGGTAGGTGCAGGAATCGGTAAAGCTTCTGAAGTTCCAGATGCAATAAGAAAAGGAATTGACGATGCTAAGAAGAATTTAGTCAAAGTACCGATTATTGACACTAGTATTCCACATTTAGTAACTGGTCGCTTTGGTGCAGGTAGAGTATTATTAAAACCAGCATCAAAAGGTACAGGTGTTATTGCAGGCGGTCCTGTTCGTGCGGTATTAGAACTTGCAGGTGTAGGAGATATCCTAACAAAATCTTTAGGTTCTTCTAATCCCATTAATATGGTGAATGCAACACTTGAAGGTTTAGGACGTTTAAAAAGAGTTGAAGATGTTGCAAAATTACGTGGTAAAACTGTGAAAGAAATTTTAGGTTAGGAGGGGAACATTTTGGCGAATAAAATTGAAATTACCCTCAAACGCAGTTTGATTGGTCGTCCGGAGGATCAAAGAGTTACAGTTAAAACGTTGGGTTTAGGAAAATTAAACTCATCTGTAGTTCAACCAGACAATCCGGCAATCAGAGGAATGGTTAAAAAAGTAGCTCATTTAATCGAAGTTAAAGAAGTATAAGCATCAACCTGAAATAACCATATGAATCAATTAAGGAGGTGCGACAATGAAACTACACGAACTATCTCCAGCTCCAGGATCACGTCATACTCGTAAACGTGTAGGACGAGGTACTGGAAGTGGTAAAGGAAAAACTGCTGGTCGTGGACATAAAGGACAAAATTCACGTTCTGGTGGCGGAGTTCGCCCAGGATTTGAAGGTGGACAAAACCCGATCTTTAATCGTTTACCTAAACGAGGGTTCACTAACATTCACCGTAAAGAATATGCAGTAGTTAACGTGGATGAGTTGAACAAATTTGCGGCAGGTACCGAAATTACTCCTGAAACATTAAAAGAATCCGGAATTGTTAAAAATGCAAAAAGCGGAATCAAAATTTTAGGAACTGGCGAGATTACTGTAAGTCTTTCAGTTAAAGCAAATAAGTTTTCTCAAACTGCCGTGGCTAAGATCGAAGCTGCTGGCGGCAAAACCGAGGTGATTTAATGTTTAGAACAATTTCGAATATCATGAAGGTTGAAGATTTACGTAAAAAAATACTATTCACTTTATTAATATTAATTGTCTTTAGAATTGGTAATTTCATACCAGTACCGAACATTAATGTTGATGCACTAAAGAGCTTTGGTGAAGCTCAAGAAGGTATATTCGGTTTGATCAATACTTTTTCTGGTGGAGCGTTGTTTAATTTCTCTATCTTTGCAATGGGAATCATGCCTTACATTACGGCTTCCATTATCGTTCAATTATTGACGATGGATGTGATTCCTAAATTTGTACAGTGGGCAAAAGAAGGCGAAGCTGGAAAAAGGAAATTGGCTCAAGTAACAAGATATGGAACGATTATATTAGGTTTAATTCAAGCGTATGGTTTATCTATTGGATTTAACACACAGTATAACATGGTTATTAATCCAAGCTTTATGATTTACACAATTATTGCGATTGTATTAACTGCTGGTACAGCATTTTTAATGTGGATTGGTGAGCAAATCACTGAAAAAGGGATTGGTAATGGAATTTCCATTATTATCTTTGCTGGTATCGTCGCAGGGATTCCTGATATGTCAAAGCAAATTTACACTTCTCTTTTTGTTGCTGAAGACGTTACTATGTTTTTAAGTGTATTGAAACTTGTTTTAATTCTAATTTCAGTGTTAGCTATTGTAGTTGGCGTAATCTTTGTTCAACAAGGGGTTCGTAGAATTCCAGTTCAATATGCGAAACGTGTTGTAGGAAGAAAAATGTATGGTGGACAATCCACTCATATTCCTTTAAAAGTTAATGCTGCAGGGGTAATACCTGTCATTTTTGCACTTTCACTTATTATCTTCCCTACTACAATTGCTAGCTTTTTTGCAGGCAATGGAGTAGCAGATTGGATTTTAGCAAATTTATATTATGATCAACCACTTGGCATGTTTTTATATGTTGTACTAATTATAGGGTTTACTTACTTCTATACTTTTGTACAAATAAATCCAGTACAAATGGCAGATCAAATGAAGAAAAACGGTGGTTATATTCCAGGTATCCGACCTGGGAAAACAACAGCTGCATATATTACGAAATTGATGACTAGAATCACATTATCAGGTGCTATTTTCTTAGCGTTAATTTCTATTCTACCTGTGATTTTTATTAAAATAGCAGGTTTGCCTGCATCTGTGACGATTGGTGGTACGTCATTGCTTATCGTAGTAGGTGTTGGTCTTGAAACAATGAAACAAGTAGAAAGTCAGTTAATTAAACGACACTACAAAGGTTTCATCAATAAGTAAGTGTCTGTGTGGTCAGCAAATAGGAGGTTATCATAGTTGAATATTATTTTCATGGGTCCTCCTGGTGCAGGTAAAGGGACTCAAGCCGAGAGGATTGTAGAAGAATTAAATATTCCTCATATCTCTACTGGGGATGCCTTTCGCTTGGCTATGAGTCAAGGCACTTCACTAGGATTGAAAGCCAAAGAATATGTAGATCAAGGACTCTTAGTTCCTGATGAAATAACAATTGGAATTGTTACTGAACGTTTGTTGCAGGAAGATTGCAACAATGGTTTCCTTTTGGATGGTTTTCCAAGAACAATTCCACAAGCAGAAGCGTTAGACTTATTTTTAAAAGAAAATGGAAAAACGATAAATCATGTGATTAATCTTTCTGTTAACCGCGAGTTTCTGTTAGCAAGATTAACTGGGCGTAGAATTTGTAAAAATTGTGGTTCCACTTATCATGTTATGTTTAATCCTCCAAAACAAGAAAACGTATGTGATAAATGTTCTGGTGATTTGTATCAGCGTTCTGATGATACGGAGGAGAAGGTAGGAACTCGCCTTGATGAATATATGAATAAAACGGCTCCGTTGCTTGATTTTTATGATAAAAAAGATTTATTGAGACAGGTAGATGGAGAACAATCCATTGATGAAGTTACTGGTGATATCATTTCTTTAATGAGAGGTCAAAATAAATGATCATTTGCAAATCTGAAGCAGAATTAAATTATATGCGTGAGGCAGGTCGTATCGTAGCAGAAACTCATCGTGAAATTGCGAAGGTGATTCAGCCAGGTATTACGACATTGGAAATTGACCGAATCGCTGAAAAATTTATTCGAAGTCAGAATGCATCGCCTTCCTTTAAAGGTTATAATGGCTTTCCTGCCAGTGTATGTGCTTCAGTAAATGAAGAATTGGTACATGGTTTTCCTAGTGAAAGAGTATTAAATGAAGGAGATATCATTAGCATTGATATTGGTGCTGAATACAATGGGTATCATGGTGATTCTGCTTGGACTTATCCAGTTGGCAGCATATCAAATGAGGCACAGAGACTGTTGGATGTCACTGAAAAATCATTATATGCTGGGTTAGAAGAAGCCAAACCAGATGTTCGTTTATATACGATCTCACACGCTATTCAAAAATGCATTGAAGATGAAGGTTTTTCTGTTGTTAGAGAATATGTCGGACATGGCATAGGAGCCAATCTACATGAAGAACCACAGATCCCAAATTTTGGTATACCTAACAGAGGTCCTCGTTTGAAACCTGGTATGGTATTGGCTATTGAACCAATGGTTGTTGCAGGTGAACGTTATGTTAAAACGTTAGATGATGATTGGACAGTTGTTAGTGAAGATGGAACATTATGTGCACACTTTGAGCATACAATTGCGATTACAACTGACGGTTATGAAATATTAACCAAAGTTGATATGTAGGTGATATTAAAGTGGATGAATCGAGTATACCAAGGCTGGGTCAAATCGTAAAAGTGATTCGTGGTAGAGACATTGACAAATATGCTGTAGTGATCGATGTAGTGGATGAACGATATGTGCTTATTGCTGATGGTGATAAACGCAAATTTGACAGTCCAAAAAAGAAAAATATTCTTCATCTTGAATTGCAGGACGATATTAGTAAAGAAGTAGTTAACAGTTTGAATGAAACGAGTAGAGTTACGAATGGGAAATTAAGATTTTCTATTAGTCGATATTTAGAAAACATTCAACCTGATGAAGACTTGAAAGGAGAATGATTGTGGCCAAGGAAGATGTAATTGAAGTTGAAGGAACAGTGATTGAACCTTTACCGAATGCGATGTTTAGAGTTGAACTCGAAAATGGACATGAAATACTTGCTCATATATCAGGCAAACTAAGAATGAATTTTATTCGTATTTTAACAGGAGACAGAGTGGTCATACAGCTCTCCCCATATGATCTTTCAAGGGGACGTATCACTTATCGGAAATAATGAGGATTTTACGTTTGTAAATCTCTTAGGAGGGAATGAATATGAAGGTAAGACCATCGGTCAAGCCGATTTGTGAAAAATGTAAAGTCATTCGACGCAATGGAAATGTGATGGTAATCTGTCAAAATCCAAAACATAAACAAAAACAAGGATAATAGGAGGTGTTCGCTAAATTATGGCTCGTATATCTGGTGTAGATTTACCTCGTGATAAAAGAATTGTTATTGCGCTAACTTATATATACGGTATCGGAACTACAACTGCGCAAAAAATTATAAACGAATCAGGTTTAAATGCTGATACTCGTGTTCGTGATCTTACGGAGGATGAAGTAAGTAAACTACGTGATGCTATTGATCAAATTAAGGTAGAAGGGGATCTTCGTAGAGAAGTTGCTCTAAATGTTAAACGCCTTATGGAAATCGGTTGTTACCGTGGAATTCGTCATCGTCGTGGTTTACCTGTTAGAGGTCAGAAAACAAAAACGAATGCACGTACACGCAAAGGTCCTCGTAGAACAGTGGCGAATAAGAAAAAATAATAAATAAAAAGGAGGGATAAAGATGGCAAAACCTAAAACTAAAGTGGCACGTACCAAACGCCGTGATCGTAAAAATATTGAAAATGGAGTTGCACATGTACGTTCCACTTTTAATAATACAATTGTTACGATTACAGATCCTCATGGTAATGCAGTATCATGGGCAAGTGCAGGTAATTTAGGTTTTAAAGGTTCTAAAAAAAGCACTCCGTTTGCTGCGCAAATGGCTGCAGAAGCTGCTGCTAAAACAGCAATGGAGCATGGAATGAAACATGTTGAAGTCATGGTTAAAGGTCCAGGTGCAGGACGTGAAGCTGCTATTCGTTCTTTGCAAGCTGCTGGATTAGAAGTAAGCATGATTAAAGATGTGACTCCAATTCCACATAACGGATGTCGTCCACCAAAACGTCGTCGTGTGTAAACATGGATGAATGAGTGGTATAATTATCCTATACGAGTGAATAATAATTGTAGAGGATTGGAATACTACAAAGTTTATGATTTATGGAGATCCATTTTTAACGACGTTTTGAAGGAGGGTTCATTTTTATGATAGAAATTGAAAAGCCAAAAATTGAGACGGTATCTGTAAGTGAAGACGGAACCTATGGTAAGTTTGTTGTAGAGCCATTAGAGCGCGGGTATGGAACTACACTAGGGAATTCATTACGTCGAATTTTACTGTCCTCACTTCCAGGTGCTGCAGTATCATCAGTACAAATTGATGGAGTACTTCATGAGTTTTCAACGATTCCTGGGGTTATGGAAGATGTAACAGAAGTTATTCTTAATCTAAAGGGTTTATCTTTAAAAATTCATTCAGATGAAGAAAAGATTCTTGAAATTGATGCTGATGGTGAAGGTGACATATTAGCAGGAGATATTCGTGCAGATAGTGATGTTGAAATCTTAAATCCTGATTTACACATTGCTACTTTATCGTCAGATGCAAGATTGCACATGCGTATTTTTGCCAATAAAGGTCGTGGATATGTACCTGCAGATAGTAACAAATCAGAAGGACAACCAATTGGAGTTATTCCAACGGATTCTATTTATACTCCAATTACTAGAGTAAACTATAAAGTAGAAAATACTCGTGTCGGTCAAGTGACAAACTATGATAAATTGACCCTCGAAGTTTGGACCGACGGCAGTATTCGTCCTGAGGAATCAGTAAGTTTAGGTGCTAAAATCATGAATGAACATTTAATGTTATTTGTGGGACTTACTGATGAAGTTAAAGAAGTAGAAATTATGGTTGAAAAAGAAGAGGACAAAAAAGAAAAAGTTCTGGAAATGACAATCGAGGAACTAGATCTATCTGTTCGTTCTTACAACTGTCTAAAACGTGCCGGAATAAATACAGTTCAAGAGTTAATTACAAAAACGGAAGAGGATATGATGAAAGTTAGAAACCTCGGACGTAAATCCTTGGAGGAAGTCCAAGAAAAATTATCTGAACTGGCTTTAGGATTACGCACTGAAGAATAATACTAACACGATCAAACAACAAAAGGAGGGAAGAGAAGATGGCATATCAAAAACTAGGACGAAATTCTAGTCAACGTAAAGCTTTATTCCGTGATTTAGTCACTGATCTTTTTATCAATGAACGTATTCAAACAACTGAAGCGAAAGCAAAGGAAGTTCGCTCAATTGCTGAAAAAATGATTACATTAGCTAAACGTGGAGACCTTCATGCTCGTCGTCAAGCTGCTGCATTTGTTCGTAGAGAGCAAGCTGGCGATCAGGAAGTTCTACAAAAGCTATTTTCTGAATTAGCCACTCGTTACTCTGAGCGCCCAGGTGGATACACTCGCATTCTAAAACTTGGACCTCGCAGAGGAGATGCTGCTCCTATGGTTTATTTGGAATTAGTGGATCAGGCGTAAATAGCAGAAGTAAAAGGGTGGACAGAATTATATTCTGATGAAGCCCTTTTTTTCGTTATCAATTTTTTTTAGTACAGCCTTATGGGTACTGAAAGCGATGCTTTTTAAACCTAGATTAGAAGTAGAAGTTTTAAAAGTACCACCGGAGGTATTATGCGGAACATTTGTATGATTGTAAGTTATGATGGAACATCTTATAGCGGGTTTCAAACACAAATTAACCAAAAAACAATCCAAGATGTCATTGAAGAAAAACTTGAAAGAATTACAGGTGAGAATATCAAAATTATTAGTTCTGGGCGTACAGATGCAGGAGTACATGCTAGGGCTCAGGTTTTTAACTTTCACACAAATTCATCCATTTCATCAGAACGATGGTGTTTGGCAATCAACGATTGGTTACCTAAGGATATTATAGTTCGTGCAGCATTTGATGTACCTCTTGACTTTCATGCGAGAAAATATGCAAAATCAAAAACGTACGTATACTCTATTAATAACCATCGATATAAGGACGTTTTTAAACAAAAGTATCAATTGCATTTTCCTAGAAAACTTAATGTTGAAGAGATGAAGACTGCTCTAGAAGCCATTAAAGGCGAGCATGATTTTACGTCTTTTTGTTCTTTGAAATCAGATAAAACTTCTCATATAAGAACAATTCATCGAGCTACTTTAGAGGAGTATAAACACTCAGACTTAGAACATAGAATTGATATTACGATTTCTGGCAATGGTTTTTTACGTCAAATGGTTCGAATCATTGTAGGTACATTATTAGAAATAGGGGCAGGAAAAAAGAAAAGTGAAGATATGATAACTATATTAAATGCTAAAGATAGATTAAAGGCTGGTCCAACTGCCTTACCAGATGGTTTGACCTTATGGGAAGTTCAGTATGATATCATTGATAAAAAAATGTTGTAAAAACCATTTTTTTTCTTGATTACGTACTTATAATATAGTATAGTAGTTAATGGTGTTCTTTAGCTGGCTTCCCACGCCCCGAGTTAAAGAATGAACCTCAAATATAAAAATTAAATGAAATATAAAAGAATAGATTTTATTGTTTTAATAGTGATTTTAATCATTGTTTTAACAGTTATAAGGAGGATATACAGTGCGTACTACTTATATGGCGAAGCCAAACGAAATTGAACGTAAATGGTTCATCATTGATGCGACTGATAAAACATTAGGACGTTTAGCGAGTGAAGCAGCAACTCTTATTCGCGGTAAACATAAACCTCAATTTACACCGCATGTAGATACAGGTGATTTTGTTATTATCATCAATGCTGAAAAGATTGTATTAACAGGTAAAAAATTAACGGACAAGAAATATTACCGTCATTCCATGCATCCAGGTGGTTTGAAAGTCACTACAGCTGGTGAAATGTTGGATAAGAAACCTGAAAAAATGATGGAATTAGCGGTTCATGGTATGTTACCTAAAACTCGTTTAGGTGAAAAAATGAAATTGAGACTAAAAGCTTATGCTGGAAGCGAGCATCCGCATGAAGCACAACAACCTGAAGTTTACGAACTAAAAGGATAATATAAAGGGAGGTTAGATTCGTGGCACAAGTACAATACTACGGAACAGGTCGACGTAAACATTCTGTTGCACGTGTTCGTTTAGTTCCTGGTGAGGGACGTATAATTATCAATAATGAAGATATCAATCAATATTTTGGATTAGAAACTTTAAAATTAATTGTGAAGCAACCATTAAATTTAACTGATACTCTAGGTAATTATGATGTTTTAGTTAATACTCATGGTGGTGGTTATTCTGGTCAAGCAGGTGCAATTCGTCATGGAATTTCTCGAGCATTATTAAAAGTAGATCCAGAGTACCGTTCTGAGCTTAAAAAAGCTGGATTCTTAACTCGTGATCCTCGTATGAAGGAACGTAAGAAGTATGGATTAAAAGCAGCACGTCGTGCTCCACAATTCTCAAAACGTTAATATTATTTTATATAAAAAACCAGTGTTGTTTTGCAACGCTGGTTTTTTGCGTTCAGTTCACCGGTTATTTCCTTTTTCTATTGAAGCTCGCCAATCGGCGAGTTTTTTATACTTTAATTATTAACAATGATAGGTGCTTTTGTTTTATTTTTTGTTGTATTGATGATGATTTTAGTTTTAAGAGCCATTAATCAATATAGATGCATAGTATAATTTCATATATGATTTTAGGCATCTATATCTAATATTAAAAAATTTATTAATTTAGTTCATTTATTTATAAAAAAAATATTGACATTCTATATAAAATTTTTATAATTAAAGAATAAGTTAATAATTCATATCGATTTACTCGGAATTAATAAATGGAGGTTCATTTTAATGAATTTACTGGAGAAGGAATCATTAATTGAAAAAGCAAGTATAGAATTTGAAGACAAAACACCGCAGGAGTTATTAAAATATGCCGCGGATACATTCCCAAGCTTAACTTTAGCGAGTAGCTTTGGAGCTGAAGATGTAGTTTTGGTTGACATGTTATTCAAAACAAATCCTGAAGTAGATATTTTTTATCTAGATACCGATTTTCATTTTAAAGAAACATACGAAACAATTGAGAAAATTAAAGAACGTTATAAGGGGATTAAATTAATCAGGATTCAACCAGAATTAACACCTGAAGAGCAGGGTGAAAAGTTTGGTGAAAAACTTTGGGAATCAAGTCCGGATAAATGTTGCGACATTAGAAAAGTTAAGCCTCTGACCAATATTTTAGGGAAATACGACGCATGGATTACTGGAATTAGAAGGGATCAGGCTCCAACAAGAGCAAATGCAAAAAAAGTAGAATATGATAACAAATTTGGATTAGTTAAGTTTAATCCATTAGCAAGCTGGACATCTGAAGATGTTTGGAACTATATTCATGAAAATGATGTAATTTATAATCCTTTACATGATCAAAACTATCCAAGTATCGGTTGTGTATACTGTACTCGTCAGGTTCAACCAGGAGAAGATCCTAGAGCAGGGCGTTGGTCAGATACAAGTAAAACGGAATGTGGTTTACACAAATAAATTTAATCACACAAATAAATGCAACAAAAACATTTGGAAGTAAAAAGTTAATATAAATAAATCTTAAGGAGAGCTGTAAAATGACAATAAATGCTCATGGAGGCGAACTAATTAATCGCTTAATTACTGGGCAAGAAAGAGAAGACTTGTTAAATCTTGTTCCTTTTTTACCGCAAATTAAAGTAAATACCTGGGCAATATCTGATATTGATCTGATTGGTGTAGGTGCATTTTCTCCTTTAACTGGATTTTTAAACGAAGATGACTATAAATCTGTTGTTGAAGACATGCGTTTAGCTAATGGTACAGTTTGGAGTATACCTATTACATTAGGTGTTGAAAAAGATATTGCAAGGAAATTAGAAATTGGAAAACAAGTTGCTTTAATAGGAGAGCAAGATGGTGTTCCTTATGCAATTATTCAAGTAGAGAGTGTTTATGATGTAGATCAATCTTTTGAAGCTGAACAAGTATTTAAGACAAGTGAAAATGAGCATCCAGGTGTACAAAAATTATATACAAAACCTTCTACATATGTAGGGGGGGATATACAAGTATTAAATCGACCAAAGCCACAAAAATTTAATGAATTTTATTTTGATCCAATTGAAACTAGAGCACTATTTCAGGAAAAAGGTTGGAAATCAGTATGTGGATTTCAAACAAGAAACCCTGTTCATAGAGCTCATGAATATATTCAAAAAAGTGCAATGGAAATTGTAGACGGTTTGTTTCTAAACCCATTAGTTGGAGAAACTAAATCGGATGATATTTCTGCAGATGTACGTATGAGAAGTTATCTTGTTTTATTGGAAAACTACTATCCACAAGATCGTGTTCATTTAGGTGTTTTCCCTGCTGCAATGAGATATGCAGGACCTAGAGAGGCAATTTTTCATGCACTTGTACGTAAAAATTACGGCTGCACACATTTTATAGTGGGTAGAGATCATGCAGGTGTTGGTGATTATTATGGGACCTATGAAGCACAGGAGATCTTTAGTCAATTTACGAGTGAAGAAATTGGAATAACACCACTCTTTTTTGAACATAGTTTTTATTGTAAAAAATGCGGTAATATGGCTTCAAGTAAAACTTGTCCACATGATAAAATAGAGCATCTTCATTTATCAGGTACAAAGGTAAGAGCAATGTTAAGAGAAGGTAACTGTCCTCCCCCAGAGTTTTCTCGACCGGAGGTTGCAAAGGTATTAATTGAAGGTATGTCAGAGAATTTAGTTTCCTCGAATTAAGACAGCACGACTTACAAATTAAAAATAAACATGGACTAGACATAAAAACATGTTTACTTCATGTAATATTTGTCCACCCTACTCCATATAGATATATAAGTCATATGGAGCGGGGTGTTTATTATGTTTAAGAATATAATAAGAGATGTGATAAAGGTTCATCTTCAAGGTAAATTGAGGTTGTTTATTTTGCTGTTATTGGGAATAACAATTTCGATACTATACATAAGTTATCCAGCAGTTTTAACTTGGACTGAAGGTTCATCTTCTTTATCAGGTCAGATCATTGCAATTGATCCAGGTCATGGAGGATTTGATGGAGGTGCCGTCAGTAAAGATGGATCATTGCATGAAAAGACGGTCAACTTAAATATTTCATTGTATTTAAGGGATTATTTGCAAGAAGCAGGCGCATTTGTGATCATGACAAGAGAAGAAGATGTAGACTTAACGGGAAATGCAACTAAAAACAAAAAAAGAATAGATTTTAATAACAGATTAAAAGTGATTAATGAAAGTGATGCGGACTTATTACTTAGTATTCATCTAAATAGTATTCCGTCAAGTCGGTGGTATGGAGCTCAAACATTCTATCATTCAAAATCAGAAGAAAGTGAAAGATTGGCTAAATTAATTCAAGATGAGTTTAAAAATAATTTAAATACGACGCGAGAAGCGTTAACAGAAGATGTATTAATCATGTTAAAAAATACAAATGTAACATCTGCATTGGTGGAAGCAGGTTTTTTATCAAATCCAGGAGAATTAGAACTTTTAAAAAGCAAAGAATACCAGCTTAAAGTTGCTGAGTCAATATATCATGCTCTCCTTCGATATTTTGATGGGGATGAAGTATAGCAAAACTTAATGAACGCACATCTTATGTTATAATAAAAAACATAATACATATTTCATAATATCTGAAAAATAGGGGCGTGAAGAGATGGTTACAAGAGAAAGAGTATTTGAGTTGTTAAAGAAAGTAAAAGAGCCTGAATTAAATCATAGTTTAGTCAGCCTAAATTTAGTTCGTGATCTCATGATAAAAGAACAATCCATTAATCTTACTGTTGCACTCTCAAAAAAGGAAGAGGAAACAGTACAAAAAATAGAAACAGAAATCAAAGAGCTTTTAAGTGTTTTAACAGATGGACAAGTACATATACGTTTTAGAGAAATGACAGATTTTGAAAGAAAAGAAGTTCAAGGTAAGTTATCTGGCAAATCAAACGAAACATCAAATCAACCTCCAAAACCACATACACAACCAATCTCAGCTGCAGTATTAAGTGAGGATGCTGGTGTAGAGTTTATTGCTATTGCTAGCGGTAAAGGTGGGGTAGGGAAATCAACGGTTACTGTTAATTTAGCTGTTGCACTTGCCAGAAAAGGTAAAAAAGTAGGCATTATAGATGCTGATATATATGGATTTAGTATTCCTGACATGATGGGAATTGAAAACCGACCAGAAGTACAGGGCAATACTGTCATTCCTGTAGAACGTCATGGAGTAAAGGTCATTTCTATGGGTTTTTTTGTTGAAGATAATGCACCTGTCATTTGGAGAGGTCCAATGTTAGGGAAAATGTTAAAGAATTTTTTCACAGAAGTGCAATGGGGAGACTTAGATTATATGTTGTTAGACCTACCTCCAGGCACAGGAGATGTCGCTTTAGACGTACATCAAATGATCCCGCAAAGTAAAGAAGTTATTGTGACAACTCCTCATGCAACGGCGTCTTTTGTTGCAGCAAGAGCTGGATCCATGGCTATAAATACAAATCATGAAATTTTAGGTGTAGTTGAAAATATGTCTTATTATCAATGTGGAAAATGCGGGGAAAAGGATTATGTGTATGGAAAAGGCGGCGGAGCTAAATTAGCAGAGGAATTACGTACTGATTTGTTAGCTCAAATACCTTTAGGTGCACCTGATAATCATCCACAGGAACCAGATTTTTCTCCATCAATTTATAAAGAGGATACTGATATTGGTAAAACATATTTAGAAGTAGCTGATAGTATAATTAACCATTCAGTAAATAGTTAACGATTTTTAAGCAACTAAAGAAGAGGAGTTATTCCTCTTCTTTTTTCTTATCTTCTTCTTTTGGTTTCGTTTCTTCCTCCATAGCTTTTTTTAATAAGTCCATTAATTCAACTCTAAATAAAGGACTATTTAATGCATCTTGCATGATTCCCATCGTTTGTTTCCTGTATTCTTTACCTTTCATAATTTCAAAGATCATATCTTTATATTCAGGGTCTTTCATAACTTCAAGTAGCAAAGCTTGATATTCAGGATCCTTTAAAAGTTCCTTATGAATATCTTTGTTCTGTTCTTGAATGGTTTTGGCAAACTCACCAGTAAACTTTGGATCTTTTTTCATCATGTCTTCAAAGTACTTAGGAAAACTAGGGTCAGTAAATAATAACTTCACTGCACCTTGTATTTCCTCCTTTTGTTGTGTCGGCAATTTTTGTAACATTTTAGGACCGTTTTTACTTTCCTCATCTTTTTCTAAAGCTTCTGTTATTATTTTTTTACCATCTTCGGATTGAAGTATATCTAAGACCATAGATTTCGTATCTTTATAAGCCTGCGTTCCTCCAGATTGGTCAGAACCACAACTAGTTGTAAGACAAATAAGAAGGATGAAAATTAGAGATTTTATAAGTTTGCTCATTTTGGTTGTTATACCTCCTTCATCTTTATATCAAAGACAATCACATCAGAGTGTTAGCATATTTAATATAGTGATTTATATTATGTGAATTTCTACATAACTTTATGATTTTTAGTTGGCATTTTTGAATTTAGGTTGGTACAATAGCAAGGAAAAGAATGAAAACTATTGCAATTTATATACTTGAGGTGAAACGATTGAACTTAAAAAATTACACTTATTTATTTTTTACAACTTTATTGGTTGGGGCGGTATCAGCATTACTAACTGGATTGGTATTAGATCCTACCCTAGATATCAAAGTAATTTCTCTAATTTTTTTATCGGGATTGATGTTTAGTGTATTAAGTCAAATGGGTTTTTTTGCATATATGATGTTAAATTATATTGCTAAAGGGATGATTACTAAAAAGGGAATGTGGGAAATCATTCAGTGGATTTTGATTGTGATTACATTTTTAGATGTAATTATTTTGAGGTACAGCTTCTTTGAGGAGAATAATGCAGGAATATTAGCTTATTCTATATTACCTGTATTATTGTTGATCGCTTCTTTATTTATTGCATGGGTAAAGAGTAAAGCAACAAATTTTCATGCCTTTACACCAACTGTGTTTTTTATTTTTGTTGTGACAATGATTGAAGCGGTTCCTTCACTTAGAGATAATAATGAATATTCAACAATTGTGATGGTGGTGCCGCTCTTGTGTTGTAACATTTGGCAGATTATGAAATTACATAAGTTAGTTGGAAAGAAGCAAAATAATACACAACAGTGAGGCATAATATAAAGATTTGATTTTTCTAAAGTTCTTAGTAACATCAAACAAATAATGAGCCAATGCAGGCTCATTATTTAGATAAATTTTAAATTATAGAATAATTGGTTATGATTGATCTTTAACTTCTTTTTTATCCAAAGAGGATTGATTAATTAATTCTGATACAGTTACAAATTTATATCCCTTATCTCTTAGTTGATCAATTATCGTAGGAAGAGCAAGGTGGGTCTGTTTGCACGAATCGCTTGCATGAAGCAATATGATGTCACCAGGATGTGCATTGGATACAACTCGATTAATGATATGATCCACACCTGGGTTCATCCAGTCTCTTGAATCGGTATCCCATTGGATTACTTTATAATTTAAATCGTTAGCAATATTTAATACTCTTTTATCAAAGTCGCCATTTGGCATACGAATCAGACTTGGAACAGTTCCTGTATCTTCAGACAGTATTCGATGGGCTGTTTGTATTTGTTTTCTAATTTCTTCATCACTAAAAGTACTATAATTTTGATGTTTATGTCCATGGCTTCCGATTTCAAATCCTGAGTCTACGATGTCCTTTACAATTTCAGGGTGGTCTCTAGTCCATGGTGAAGATAGAAAGAAAGTAGCTTTTACGTCCTTTTCTTTTAGGATATCAATGATTGGATCTGGTCTATTTTCTCCCCAGCTAATATCGAATGTGAGAGCAATCACTTTTCTTTCTGTATCTATACTATAGATGGCTGCTGGTTCTTCATTTGAAATATTAGAAAAGACAGCAATGTTTTCACTTTCAGAATAAATAATACCTGCAGCAAAAATTGCAGCAATAAGAATAATGAAATATTGTTTTAACTTTTTCCCATTCAATACTAAAAAGAAGTTCATTATATTACCCCCTAATCAATTGACAACGCTCAAACTATTTATTAGTAGAAATGTATGCTAGTACAGCTAACTTATGCACTATTTGTACAAAAAGTTAAACAACCTATAGGAGGAAGTATGAATATGAATGATGAGAACAATAAAATTAATGAAGAAGAGAAACTCAATAAGGTAACAATACTTAATCATGATAAAGATTCTAATAGTGAAACTGGATCTACTTTCTTAAAAGATGTTTTTAATTTTAGAAATTTGTTTATTGACTTTAATAATATGAAATTATATTTCTTTATCTCTACCATGTTATTTGTGATTGGTGTGGTAATTGGTTTTAATGCTAACGCTCTAGAACAACTTCTACAGCCGAGTTTACAAAAAATAGGGGAAATAGGAGAAAAAATCGAAAGGAGTGATAATTCCCAATTAACTGGATTCATATATATTTTTAAAAATAATGTGCAGGCTTCCTTAGTTATGGTATATAGTGGAGCATTCTTTTCACTGCTTCCAATAGCTTCTTTACTTATGAATGGGATGCTGATTGGATATGTATTTAAACTTGTTCCGCAATCTGGATCAGATTTTAGCATGATGGAACTCTTTTTAAGAGGAATCTTACCTCATGGCATCTTTGAAATTCCAGCCATATTAATTGCATCTGCTTATGGAATAAAATTAGGAGTTCTAATTATGAAATGGCTTGTTCAGAGTGGGGAGAAGGATCTAAGATCTAAAAATAAAAGTGCATTAATATCATTTATGAAACTTTCAGTTACTTTGGTGATTTTTACTGTGGCAACCTTAATGTTAGCAGCTATTATTGAATCAACGATAACTCCAATTTTACTGGGTTAGTTCATATTTTATTTGAAAATGTTCAAAAAAGCATTCATAAAATAGGTAAAATTTGAGCATAACATTAAAATAACAGTTAACCTAAATCTTCTTAAAAAGGAAATTGGAGGTAGTTTTGTATTGTTAGGAATATTATTAAATGACAGAGAAACTCAAGAAATTGATTATCTTCTTCGTAAAGAGTTAGATGAAATGTTAATGGATTTAAAAGATATGAAGTTGGACAAGCAGATGAAAACTGCGATTGAAGCTAGATATAAAATCATTTTTCGCATGTATGCAAGACTTGCATCACCAAAGCAACTTTCAAAATATGCGATAAATAGAAAATATACAAAATAATGCATTCATAGTTCATCCATGATATATATGATTTTATATCAATTTCATATGAGTAAGATTAATCTGTTGAATAATTTTAAAAAAATGTTGACAGGTTTTTTATTCTGTGATAAATTTATTTTCGCCGTCAAAATATGGCTGGCAAGAGAATAAAACTTAAAATCAAAATAATGCTTGACAATAATCAACATGATGTTATATGATTATTGAGTCGCCATAAAATGAATAGCGACAAAAAAAGCAATTCATTTGCACCTTGAAAACTGAA
>NZ_SIJB01000032.1 GCF_009910845.1 Chengkuizengella marina
ATGAAAGATAAAGAAATGGTCGATCTTAGTTTCTCTGGAAGTTTTGTAGATGCTGATAGTAGTCACTCAGCTTCTGGTGATGTATTTACTGTAAATACAGATGATGGTGTATATTTACGTTTTGAAAATTTTGAAGCAACAAATGGTCCTGATTTATATGTCTATCTAGCTAAATCTGGTGAGGAAACTTCGGATGGTATTAGATTAGAGAAACTAAAGGGGAATGTTGGAGATCAGAACTACTTACTTCCAGCAGGGGTTGATTTAACTGAGTATGATAAAGTGGTTATATGGTGTAAAGCATTTGATGTAGATTTTGGTTATGCTGAATTATCCAAATCTTAATATTGGATGTGATATAAATGAAAAACAATTTTAATTGGTTTAAAATTCCTTATGGAAAAAAACTAAAAAATATTCATAAATGGAATGCTTGGGTTATATTGATTTTAGCCATCACCGGAGGGGTATTATATATCCCCTCCATCCGAGGTGATTTAGGGTTAGTTCGAACAATTCTCAAGGAGTTTCACATTTATATTGGGTTTATATCCATTTTGTTACTGGTGTTATATTTACCTTATCTATTTAAACATACAAAACAGCTAAGAAAAAAAATAAATCAGAAATTTAATTTAGCTGTTGTTTTATTTCTTATAATAGGATGGAGCATATCAGGATTAGTATTATGGCAATATAAAAATTTGCCGCCTGCATGGACAAATACAGCGTTGTTTTATCATGATTTATTAACTTGGGTTGGAATTCCATATGTGATCTATCATTCCATCACAAGGCTAAGATGGTTAAATAAAAAACGAACAATAACTAAGAAAGAAAATCAGGTTGTAAAATCAGATCAAGAAAATAAGGATTTGGATAATGATATTCAAAAACGCATTGCAGCTTGGTTAGAAAAATCCCCTATTTCTCGTCGCAGCTTCATAAGAGTCTCTGTAAGTACATTGTTAGTAATAGGAATTGGTCCATCCTTTTATCGTTGGATAAAAAAAACGTTGGACACAGGAGGTTCGGATTTAACTGAATTCAATGCTGGAGATGGTAATCGAATGCTACCAGCACCTAGACCACTACCTGATTCTCAGAAGGTAATTGGAGGAGGAAGTCAGGGGAATTACAGAGTTTATACGGTTACAGAAATTCCATCATTTTCATCAGATACATGGGCTTTTACAATAACAGGATTGGTTAATAAAGAACTTACATGGAACTGGGAACAGTTTCTGAAAATATCAAGAAAAGTCCAAGTGAGTGACTTCCACTGTATAACTGGATGGTCTGTTTACAACAATACATGGGAAGGGATACCACTATCTCAATTGTTAAATTTAGTAGGTGTAACTAAAAAAGCAAAATACGTCAAGTTATATTCAGGAGATGGAGTATATACAGATGCACTATCTTTAGAACAAGCTAGATTAGATGATGTGATGGTAGCTGTTTTATTGGATGGAAAACCAATTCCACAGAAATTAGGTGGTCCTGTGAGGTTAGTTGTTCCTCAAATGTATGCATACAAATCAGTGAAATGGCTTCAAACAATAGAATTAATAGAGGAAGAACATCTTGGATATTGGGAAGTAAGAGGATATGAAAATGACGCGTGGGTGAAGGGTATAACTTGATTTGTTTTTAAGTTATATCCTATTATTGTGGCATTTTTGTGATTCATGAAAATGACATGAGGTGATTTTCAAATCACAGAAATGCTATAATATTAAAATTGGAAGGTTTAAGAATGATGTGAATGATAAATAGAAAGGAGAGGATGTTTGTATTTTTGAAAAAAAACTACCCACGCAACCTCAGGAGCGATTGGTTATTTTAGACATTCTAAGAGGATTTGCTATTTTGGGGATATTAATTTCAAATATGCCTTATTTTCAATCTCCCCAACTATACAATGATTTATTAGTGGATCAAGTATGGACTCACGTTTTAGACCCATACATAGATAAAATATATGTTGTATTCATTCAAGGAAAGTTTTATACCATGTTCTCCTTTTTATTTGGAATAGGGTTTATAATATTTATGAATCGAGTAGAGCAATCAGCAAATAAACCAACACTTTTATATAGTCGAAGATTAATTGCTTTATTAGTGATTGGAATTATTCACGCTTTGTTTATTTGGTGGGGAGATATACTTGTTACATATGCCTTTCTTGGTTTTATATTATTGTTATTTAACAATCTGAAACCAAATCTATATTTGACATTTGGAATTGGTTTGGTAGCCGTTTTTAATTTTCTTATGTATTGGTCCGCTATGATTATGGGTCAATATGGAAATGGAAAAGGTGGAAGTGATTACTCATCATTAGAAATGATAGAAATTCAAAACAAGATCAGTACTTCAGTACTTCATTATGGAGAAGGTACGATTTACGAAATTATTTCACAAAATGTCTATGACTGGTTTTATGTTGCTCCATTAGGTATAATATCTTCATTATTTTTAATTTTCCCCATGTTCTTAATAGGGGCATATTTTGGCAAACAAAATATTTTTACTAAAATGAGTGATCATGTTAACCTTTTTAAAAAAATATGGATTTGGAGTTTCATATTTGGTTCTATATTACAGATTGTGAAGTTATGGGCATATCCTCATATCAATGAGTTGCCATTTTCTGTTTACACTTTCTGGTATTATTTAGGAATTTCGGTCGGTGACCCTTTATTTAGTTTCTTTTACCTAACATCTATTGTATTATTATTTCAGAGGAACTTTATTAAAAATATATGGATTCATTTAAGCAGAGTGGGACGAATGGCATTAAGTCATTATTTGTTTCAATCTGTTATTTGTGTCTTTATATTTTATAATGTTGGATTAGGTCTTTATGGAAAAATTGGATTTGCCCTGGGATTATTATTAGCAATTATCATATATAGCGTTCAGGTATGGTTAAGTGCAGTATGGTTCAAAAAATTTCGATATGGTCCATTCGAATGGATTTTGAGAATGTTTACTTATGGTAGTAAGATCACAATAAGAAGGGGAAAATAGGATTTTAAATGACCTAATATACTTACATAAGGAGGATTTTGTAAATGAGCTTTAAACGTATTTCATTAATTGTGTTGGATAGTGTTGGTATTGGAGAAATGCCAGATGCAGAACAATTTGGAGATAAGGGTGCACATACATTACAGCATATAGCAGAACAGGTGCCTTCTTTTTCCATACCTAATATGGAGAGGCTTGGTTTAGGGAACATCACTCAAATGGAAGGTATTCATGCAGTGTCAAACCCTTTGGCACATTACGGGAAAATGGAGGAAGCTTCCGTTGGTAAAGATACAATGACTGGACATTGGGAAATCATGGGTCTAAAAGTAACCATTCCTTTTAAAACATATCCAGATGGATTTCCAGAAGAATTGTTAAAACAATTTGAAGAAAAAACTGGCAGAAAAGTCATTGGGAACAAACCAGCTTCTGGTACAGAAATATTGGATGAGTTGGGCGAACAACAAATGAAGGAAGGGGCTTGGATCGTTTATACTTCTGCAGATAGTGTATTTCAAATTGCTGCTCATGAGGATGTAATCCCATTAGAGGAATTATACAAAGCATGTGAGATTGCAAGAGAGTTGACTTTACAAGATGAATTTGTAGTTGGAAGAGTCATTGCCCGTCCGTATATAGGTGAACCAGGGGATTTTAAACGTACTGCCAATCGTCACGACTATGCACTTAAACCACCTGCCCGTACAGTAATGAATGAGTTAAAAGATGCAAATAAAGACAGTATAGCGATTGGGAAAATAAATGATATTTTTTCTGGTGAAGGTGTGACCGAAACTTATCCAACTAAAAGCAATCTAGATGGTATTCAACGTACAATTGAAGTATTGAAAAAGGATTTTAATGGCATGGTCTTTACGAATTTAGTTGATTTTGATTCACTGTATGGTCATAGACGAGATCCTGCTGGTTATGCTAAGGCATTAGAAGAATTTGATACTTATTTACCAAAAATCATGGACGAAATTGGAGAAGAAGATTTGTTGATTATAACAGCAGATCATGGAAATGATCCTGTTCATCATGGTACTGATCATACTAGGGAATACGTACCATTACTAATATGGAATCCTACATTTACAGCTGGAAATTCACTAGGTATTCGCTCAACATTTTCTGATATTGGTGCTTTGGTAGCAGAGAATTTTAATGTTAAAAAACCAGAAAACGGAACATCATTTTTAAATGATTTGAAAGCTTAAAATAAAAATTTTGAAGAATTTGAGGGGGACGTAAGGTATGGGTAATGAAATAAGAAACTTTAGTAGTGAGTATATTAAAGAATCGGCAGAGTTTATCAAAGGAAAACTAAAGGATTCACCCGAAATCGGATTAATTTTAGGTTCTGGGTTAGGTGTGCTTGCAGATCAAATTGAGTCTGCGATTGAGATTCCATATGAAGAAATTCCTCATTTTCCTGTTTCAACAGTTGAAGGTCATGACGGTAAGTTAGTAATAGGTTTGCTGGAAGGGAAAAACGTCCTAATGATGAAAGGTCGCTTTCATTTATATGAAGGGTATACTGATGAAGTAGTTACATTTCCAATTAGAGTTATGAAAGCGTTGGGGATTAACACACTTGTTGTGACAAATGCTGCTGGGGGAGTTAACACTTCATTTGAACCAGGTAATCTTATGTTAATTGAAGATCATATTAACTTTACAGGTAAAAATCCGCTGATTGGACCAAATGATAATGAATTAGGGGCTCGATTCCCTGACATGTCTGAAGCTTATAGCAAGAGGTTAAGAGCGATTGCAGAATCAGTGGCAAGTAATTTACAAATTAATATACAACAAGGTGTTTACATCGGCTTACTTGGCCCTTCCTATGAAACTCCAGCTGAAATTCGCATGCTGCGTATATTAGGTGCTGACGCAGTTGGAATGTCCACAGTTCCAGAAGTGATAGCTGCTAAACATGCTGGCATTGAGGTGCTTGGTATTTCCTGTATTAGTAACATGGCTGCAGGAATCTTAGATCAACCATTATCCCATGATGAAGTAATGGAAACAACGGAAAAAGTAAAAGAGCAGTTTTTAGGCTTAGTTAAAGGCATCCTTCCTAAATTGTAATAAAGATAAAAATGATAAATTCCCTCAAAATGACCAAAAATAAAATTTAAATGCAACTTTTTACATGGAAAAATCGTACAACTATAATAAGTGAAATGATATTCATAAAATATGTAAACATAAAGATGCAATTACTAATGTAACCTGGTTATGGAGAGGGAAACAAATGAAAAATAAAGAAATTGAAGACAACAAGAATAAAGAGAAGGTCAAAAATAAAAAAAAATTTTATATTCTAATTTTAGCTTTAGTTTTCATTATTAGTTTAATTGGTTGGTGGTTATTTCCTACACAAGAAACAAAACCACCTCAAACTCAAACAGAAGATGAGGAAAGTCTAATGGGGACCCTTCCCCTACCTTTCCCTTTTCCAACAGGTGAACCTCTTCCAAACAACCACCCGATACAACCAGAACACAATTTAGATGTATTTGAATCAAGTAACATCATCTATGATGGGAGCGATACATATTTCAGGAATGAATTAGATGATTGGAAATTATACGTATTACATAATGGAGAGCAAGAGCCAGAAAAAGTAATGGATGAAGCAGTTTATTATATGACGAAAGTAGAAGAGAAAATACTTTATACGCAATCAAACGAGCTTGGTATCTTCATGATTGATACAGATGGATCGAATAAAGAACAAATTACAGGTGATTCTACTCATCAGTTTATCGTACAAGATTCATGGGTTTATTATGTGGATGCTTCAGATCGGAATAGATTAACCAAAGTTAAGTTAGATGGAACTGATAAAGTAGTATTATCAGATGATGAAATACACAGCTTTTTGATTCAAGAAAATTGTATCTATTATGTAAATCGTTCAAATGAATTAAATCTATATAAGATGAAAACGGATGGTTCATCTAGATTATTAGTGTCTAAGGATTCTGTAACAAATCTTAAAATTTTAGATGACTGGATTTATTATTTATTTGAAAACAATATTTATAAAATAAATAAGGATGGATTGGAGCTTGATATCGTTTCTAATGAATACATTCAGTTTTTCCAAATCTCCCAAGACTGGATTTATTATCGTACAGAAGGAATAGGGGGGAATTTATGGAGAATGAAGCTTGATGGTACCAATAAGGAGCAAATTTCCATTTCAGGATATGATCTTGATTTTATAGAAATTTGGGATGATTGGGTATTTTACTATAGTGCTTTCCTAAATAAAGAGCTGTATCATTTGGACGGAGAAACTAAAAAGATCTCAGAAAAAGACATAAGTAACTTGTTTGTACATAACAATTTGTTATTTTATTTAGACAACAATGATTTTAATAAGTTATATCAAATGGATTTAAACGGTGAAAATATAAACAAAATAGTTGATTCAACCGTTACAGAATATGAAATTTATGATAACAAGATCTACTACAGAAATGCACTTGATGAAAACAAGCTGTATGAGACGGAATTATTGGGTGAAAATAATGTAAGAGTAATTGATCAAAGGTTATTACAATATGAGATGTACAATGATCAGTTGTATTTTATTGAAGATAGTGATCAACAGAGATTGTTCCAATATGATATGGAAACTAAACAATTGACTAAAATTACAGATGAACAAGTTTACCAATTTTATATTTTAAATGAAAAAATATTTTATACTTCCCAAGAGGGTTCAAACATAGTTAATTTAGATGGAACTGATTTGCTTAAATTAACAAGTGACATAGAGAACCCTAAGATTTTAGGTGATTGGATTTATTATGTTGGATATGGTGAACATGAAAATTTATACCGTATAAAACAAGATGGAAGTGAGCAGACCAAACTCACTACAATAAACACAAATAATTACATGATTTTAAACGATTGGATTTATTATATTGAAGATTGGAAGCTCCATAAAATAAAACTGGATGGCTCAGAAAAAGTAAAAATAAGTGATAAATCTGTTAATTTACTATTATCAATAGAAAACGATTGGATATATGCTTCATCTTCCTTAAACGCAAGTCCTATCAGTGTTTACACTACAGTATTTAAAGTTAAAACAAATGGAAAATCATATGAAGAACTAATCAATGGGTACATTGAAGATTTAGAAATAACAGATAAAGGCATTTTGTTTACAGAAAATCAAGAAAGCTATCGAACATTTAAAGTTAATATAGATGGTTCTAACGAAAGTGTTTTATTTACACCAACACCATAACAAAGGAGATATACTAACATGAGAATGGTTGATTTAATTTCTAAAAAAAGAGAAGGTTTATCTTTAACTAGAGATGAAATTCAATACATGATAAAAGGGTATACGGATGGAACCATCCCTGATTATCAAATGTCAGCTTGGGCGATGGCCGTATTTTTTCAAGGATTAGATGCTAACGAAACTTCACAATTAACAATGGAAATGGCACGTTCTGGAGATCAAGTTGATTTGTCAGGAATAAAAGGAATTAAAGTGGATAAACATTCAACTGGTGGTGTAGGAGATAAAACAAGTTTAATCGTTGTTCCATTAGTAGCATCAGTAGGTGTTCCGGTTGCAAAAATGTCAGGCAGAGGACTTGGTCATACAGGAGGTACGGTTGATAAATTAGAGTCTATTGAAGGATTTAAGATCGAGTTGACTAAAGAGCAGTTTTTTAATAATGTAAATGATTTTAAAATGGCACTTGTTGGACAAAGTGGAAACTTAACACCAGCAGATAAAAAGTTATATGGATTAAGAGATGTTACAGGAACGGTGAACTCGATGCCTTTGATAGCAAGCTCCATCATGAGTAAAAAAATTGCCTCAGGTGCAGATGCTATTGTGTTAGATGTAAAGGTTGGAGCAGGTGCGTTCATGAAATCTTTAGAGGATGCCAAGGAATTAGCAAAAACGATGGTTTCTATTGGAAATCATTTAAACAGAAAAACGATAGCAGTAATCACCGATATGAATCAACCGTTAGGTTTTGAAATAGGAAATGCAAATGAAGTGAAAGAAGCAATTGAGGTTCTAAAAGGCAAAGGAGAAGAGAGATTAACAAAAGTTTGTTTGACACTTGCATCTTATATGGCTGTAGCCGGACAAGTATACCCTGATTTTAATACAGCTTATAAGCAGTTTGAAGAAGTATTAAAATCAGGACAAGCTGTTGAAACTTTTGCAAAATTTGTTGAAGCACAGGGTGGAGATTCAGAACTAGTTACTCAACCTGAAAAATTACCTCAGTCCAAGTATCATATCAATGTAATTGCGGAACAAGCAGGGTATATTCAAGACATTAATGCAGAATCTATAGGTTATGCGGCCATGTATCTGGGTGCTGGCAGAAAAACAAAAGAAGATCAAATTGATTATGCTGTTGGCATAACATTAAAGAAAAAAGTAGCCGATGAGGTTTCTATTGGTGAAGTAATTGCAGTGATACATAGCAATAATAAAGAAGTTCAAGATAGTTTAGACTTAATACAGCAGTCAGTGAAAATATCTGCAGCAAAAGTGGAAGAATTACCTATTATTTATGAGGTAATTGAATAACAAGAAATAATAAAGGAAAAGAAGGTTGTAATCTCTATAGAAATAAAATGCACCTTCTTTTTTTATTTTTTATAATTATATCAAATGAATAATTTAGAAAGATCCTGTAAAGGGGGTTCTAATCCCCGATAATATCTAATCTTACCTCTTAGAAAATATAATTCATCATCTGAACCCTCACTCAATATTGAAAATGGGAGTGTCAAAAATACGAAAACCATTATCATCCCTATTGCAACATATTTTTTCAAATAAGCCCTCCTAAACATCAATAAACCCGTAAAGAAAATCTATGGAATCCTACAGCATCTTAGATGTTTATATCTTAGATTGCTGTGAGTCGCTTGATTTTTAGGGATGATGAACTGTGGGAGTTAAAAAAAGAAATAAAATCACTAACTCTAGCATCTTGAGTAAATCGCTTTTCACGTATTTAATTTTATTTATATCACCTGTACTCCTCGAGCTGTTGGAAGTGCAAAATACATTCCATTCATTGAGAGAGCATTAGAAACGGTTTTTATGACTGGATTCTCTGCAATATCCCTAGCAACCCGATACTCAGGATTACTTATTCTTAAATCTTTTAAAAGATCATCAATCATCTGAATTAACATGTTAATAGCATGAACTTTTTCTTCATTCATAACTTTCTTTCCAACTTTCTTCAATATCGCCAAAACGGTCTTTTGCCGCAGCTATTATTAACTCCAGAGGTATACCTGAGTCCTCAATTGGTTTTATTTCGGATTCTACAATTTCTTCTATAATTTCCTCTGTTGTTTTATTCTGACTATCAATGTTGTACACTTTTGCTATTCTCTCTAACTCCTCAAAAGATAATTGGCTAAACCTCTCCTTGGAAGCAATTCGTGTTTCTTCTAAGAAATTTTCATATTCCACATCGGACATTTCTTCGATATCCAGTCCATCTATCCAAGTTTCAAATTGTTTTGTTTCAGCTTCTATAATCTCTCCTATAATTTCTTCCGTTGTTTTATTCTCACTATCAATGTTGTACACTTTTGCTATTCTCTCTAACTCCTCAGAAGACAATTGGTTGAGATGCTCTTCTGTGGAAGTTCGTTGTTTCTCTACGTATTTTTCTAATTTTTTATCTAGCGAATCGTTATTTATACTTTCAACTAAATCTGTATTAGTGATCCCTATTATTCCTACCCCTATTAATAGTGCTACTAGTGTAACTCCAATTATTATTTTTTTCATTGTGTATGCCTCCTTTTAAACTGAAATTTGAATTTCTCTCTCAACCCTATTCTAAGTTGTTTGATTAGACAAAAATAGTACTATCTTTTGCTAGTACCATTTCAAGGGCAGCTTGACATGGAACCTCTGCGGGCATAACTTTTACACGAAAGAGTGAAGCAGCAATAAACGAAATTTTATAATTTACATAAAATAAAATATTTTCTCTAAAGTTTATATAATAAGTAATTTTACAGGTACGTACCCCCCGAAAAAAAAGACTATAATTACAGATGTTCCTCAACGTACTTTAAGTAGAGTTATATCTTTTTTAAGAATAACGTAATAATGATCTCACACTAATAAAAATGTACTTATTTTAAAATAAAGTACATTTTTTCTGGTTATCAACATAATAATTATGATATAATATACTTATACTAAAAATAAGTATATTTTATGAATTTAAGGAGGAGAGATTGATGAGTGCAATTTCCACCAAGAATTTAACGAAGTATTATGGAAAACATAAAGGAGTTTCTAACATTAACTTAGATGTAAAGGAAGGAGAAATTTTTGGGTTTATTGGACCGAATGGAGCTGGAAAGTCTACTACAATTCGCATGTTAATGCAGTTGATAAAACCAACATCTGGTGAAATTAGTGTATTAAATAAACCACTTACTACTGAGCAGCATACTTTGAGGAATAAGATAGGGTATTTACCTTCAGAAATTAATTATTATAAAGATATGACAGGAAAACAAGTATTAGAATTTGCTGCTAGAGCGAACGATATTCAATTAAAAGATACTTCTACCAACCAATATGCTGAACTCTTAAATTTTGATATGTCTAAAAAAGTGAAATCCTATTCTATGGGTAACCGAAAAAAATTAGGGATTTTACAAACTTTATTGCACAAACCTAAGTTGTTGATTTTGGATGAACCGACATCAGGTCTAGATCCTTTAATGCAGCATTCCTTTTTTGATTTATTGAAAGAACTAAATAGATCAGGCATGACAATATTTTTCTCTACTCACGTTTTGTCTGAAGTGGAAAAAGTGTGTGATAGAGTTGCAATTATCCGAAATGGTGAAATTATTCGCACTTCCAAAGTGAGTGAAATTCAAGAATCAAAAAAACGCTCCATCGAGGTACAATTTATGGAATCAGGAAACTTGATTGAAAAATATGGTTTGCAGCAAATGGACTCTGCAGTAGGCTTTAAAAATGGGATTCATTATCTAACGGTACAAAAAGAAATTCATAACGTACTCAAGCACATTTCTCAATATCCTATACAAGATATTTCAATTCACAAGCCTACTTTAGAGGAGTTGTTTATGGAATATTACGAAAAAGAAGAAGGTGAAGAGCAATGAAAACAAACCTAATTAGAAACGAATTATTTTTAAATCGACGCAGCTTTTTAATCAGTGGAGCGGTTATTTTATTATTTAGTGCAATGTTTGCAGGAATGGCCGATATGTATCTTAGTAATGAACTTATGGTTGAATTGTTAAAAACGATGCCTCAAGGTTTGTTAGATGCTTTTGGTATGGATGCTGAATTAATGACTACATTTGAAGGATGGATGGCAGGAGAGCCATTTATGTTTACCGTTTTATTATTAGGTGCATTCTCGGGAATATGGGCTGCTTCCAGTATATCTAAAGAAAAAGATCAACAAACAGGTGAATTTTTATTTACTTTGCCATATAGCCGCACTAGTATTTTTTTGCATAAAGTATTAGCTCAATTTATTCAAATTACAATCATTTCCATCGTGAATTTACTCATAGTATTATTATTTGGTGCTTTATTTAGTGATATTGATTCAGTAAAAACGATCATGCTGTTAATGCTTGGTGCCTATTTCATTAGTTTAGCTTTTGCAGGTGTAGGATATGCTATAACTTCAATTTTATCTTCTGAACGTGCTGCCATTTCGTTAGGGGTAGGGATCGTACTTGTATCCTTTTTATTAAATATGCTTTCTTCGTTAAATGAAGAGTTGAATTGGATGGCAGACTTCAGCCTATTTTCAGTATTTGAAACGAAACAAATTGTGCTGGAATCAAGTTTGACAATGCCAGGCATATTGATTACATTAGGCATCTATTTTGTAGGTATTATATTAGGTAATATAATATTTGTACGAAGAGATATTACGATGTAACAACAAGAGAAAGTTAAAAGTCCCCTTTGAACACATAGTAATAGGAGGAAACCTTCATTGAGTCGTAAAAAAGATCAAATTCTTAAAACAGCAAAAGAGCTTTTTATGGTGCAGGGATTGCAAGAGACTAGCTTGGAACAAATTGCAGAAAAAGTTCCTGCTTCCAAAATGACTATATATAAATATTTTCTAAATAAAGAAGGTTTAATCGAGCAAGTATTAAACGAAATCGTTGATGAAATCATTCAGGATTTTTACACGATGCTTGATCATGCTAAAGATAATCCGTTAGAAGGCTTGATGGAATTACAGCAATATGAAGGTACAGACAAAATATCTCAAGTCTTCATTATGGATCTCGTCAAGTATTATCCACAACAATCTCAAAGATTACTAAGTTATCAAAGAGAAGAAATTATCCCAAGGTTTGAGCATTTTCTCTTTGAAGCACAGAAAAAAGGTCAGATTCGTAAAGACATTTCACCTCATGTGCTCACATTATTTATTATGAGTATTAAACAGTTTTTTGCAAAACCAGAAAATTTAGTTGGAGTCACTGATATCAACGCAATTAGAGATCAATTTATGACTTTATTATATTATGGGATTATTTCACCTGATCATAGAGAGGAATGATGTAATCACTTGAAACAAACTTTGTTAGAAATCAACCATCACTTTTTTATAAGAAGTGATGGTTTTTTTTGGAATAATTAAGAACTTAGGTACTACAAAAAGATAGTACTTATGAGCAAAAGCCTACTATGATAATATCATCCATAATACAAATTTGGTGTTTAAAATGATGTTAAAAGGATGATAGTTATGAAACATTTTTCTAAAAAAGAACGAAATGAAATATTTAATGAAGAATTAGACGTCTTACATGATGAAAAATATATTCAAGATGAGGTATATGAAAATGTGAAAAATGCTCATCAAAGATATGTTTCAACAGGTCATTTTAACAAACTAAACAAAACTACAGAAATGGGTTCAACTGACTTGGATAAAACTTTAGATTCTTCTGAATTAACAAATCATTCAGTTCAAGTTCAGCCAATCTCAAAACCACAAAAGCCTAAAAAAATAAAGACACCTGATCAAAAAAGAGATCAGAACATTACTTGGACATTAATCTTAGGTGTTATTTTACTACTGATAAGCGGATTATATGTAGCTACAAGCAATTGGAGTTTAATGGCGAGTTTTGTGAAAATGATGTCTATAGCCTTTGTATCGGTTTTGTTTTTTGTCATAAGTTGGTTTTCATATAGAGTCCTCAAAATTGAAAAAACTGCTTTTGCTTTTTTAACATTAGCCAGTTTGTTTATTCCAATTATTATCTTATCAGCAGGGTATTTTCAATTATTAAATGAGTGGTTTTCTTTAAAAGGGGAAGGTAAATATTTATTTCTTTTTACAGGTTCATTCCTTTGTATACCTCTTTATATTTTTCTTGCACAAAAATTTAAATCCAGGATGTTTGCATGGATTAGTTTTATCACTTCATCGTTATGTATTGGTTTCTTATTAGCTTCGTTTCAATTAACTAATGATGCTTTTTATTTTGGGATCATGCTGTATAATGCGATGTTATTATATGTATATCACAAATGGAACAAGCGAGACAAATATCGATTATTTGTTAAAGAACTGCCGAATTATGCTCAATTAAATTTAGTTTTAAGTACATTTTTGATGTTGATGATATTTGAGAATGCTATATTTTATAGTTTTAACGTGATATTAACTGCGGTTTTATATATATCTATGGTATTTGTATATCAAACCAAACAATATCATTTTGTATTTAGTGCCTTATTGGTTTATGGTTTATATCAATTCATTGAAAATTCTTTTTTACTACAATTTAATGTTATTTTCTTTGCACTCATAGGGTTTTTGTTTATTGGCTTACAGATTCTTTTAAAAGAAGATCAATACTTAAAGAAAATGTTTGAATATACGAGTGCGATGATTTCATTTTGTGCATTTATTTATATTAGTTTTCAAGGTATATTGCTTCAAATATACCAACCATCAGCATTTATGTTTTTGGCATATATACTAATTTCATTAAATTACTTGTTTCTTGCTTATAAGACGAAGCTGAAACTGTTTTCATATTTGACGTCTATATTTATTATTGTTGCTGGTTATGAATCATTTGAAATTGTATATGATCTTTTCTCTTTTAAGTATTTTGAGTGGTATATGTTTGGGTATGCCTGCTTAATATTTTCAGTTTTATATTTTTTTAATCAGTGGATTTTAGTTTCAACCATTAAAATAAGTAGCCTGATCATTTCTATTCTAACGATGATCATTGTGATGGGAGTGGATTTAGTTCAAGAAGATTTTACTGAATTATCTTTAATGTTGTTTATTTTTGGCTTCATCATATTTGCAGTCTATAAATCAAATCAAAATATACTTGTTTTAAAAACTACATCGTATATAGTCCCTTCTGTTTGGTTGTTAAGTGGGTTATTTAGTTATGATCTGTTGACTAATAAAATTGAAGAGTATGAACACATTTTGGGATACCCTTTTCATTTTAACTTTATTGCGATTGCTTTAATAATGATCCAATGGATTTGGAAAAATCTGAAGGAAAATGAATTAGGTTTTACTACATTTGTCTTCTCACAAATCTCATATACTATTGGGTTATTTTTGTTGCTCCATATAGAAGTAGAAGAGATGTTTATCAGACCTGTTATGTTATTCGTAGGTATAGGCATGTATATTTTATTAGCGATTAGATTGAAAAAAATAAAGGAGTTATGGTTGTTTTCTAGTGTTACAAGTGTACTCTTTTTGTTGTCATTGCTATCCACCTTTGATTTTAAAAACGGGTTATTTATATCCACATATTTATTGATGATTCCGATAATATTATTAAGTATTTACGAGTGGGCAGGGAGAAAATATGTTGTCATTCAACCTTATTATTTTTGGACAGCACAGCTTTATTTGCCAGTTGCTCTTATTGCAAGCATTCTGTTGTTAACCTTTAATCAATTAAATCCTAATGTGCTTTTCATAGGGATATTGGCTTATATTTATAGTACATTGACCTCTAAGAAAGAATGGACACGAAAGCTCTTTTTATATATGTCCTTTACCGTTGTTCTTTTACTTGTCGTTTGTAATATTATTTATTTTGACTTTTCAATTATTCCATTGGATTTTGCTCTCTTTATTACTAGTATGATGATTGGGGTTTCATGGTTGATCGCAAACATGGATTGGAGAAAGAGAATTGATTATTATCTAATCCCTATATCTATGATCGGAATTGTGACACTTATTGATGCAAACATGGAATTGCTTAACGTTGTGATTGGTATGATATATATTTTATTTACACTTTATTTGCTTCATCAACGAAAATGGACTTTATTAAATTTTATTCCATTACTGTTATCGGTTTTTATTTTAGTACAGTACAAGATACAGTTTAATGAGTCGATCATGATTGGTGTTTATGTCATTGGATTTGTATTATTAAAAACGATAGGAGAATTTTGTTACAAGAGGATCTTAATATTCAATGGGAATAAAGATATACGTTTAGATTGGTACACACTCATATCAGTATTTTATATTATTATGACTTATCAATTTATTAATTTTAATGATCCACTATGGATACAGTTAATACCAGCAATATTAACAGTCTATTGGGTCTTTTCTCAAAATAAAAGAGTGAATCTTATTCTTACAAAAAAAATAATAAAAACTTTGTCATTAGTAAGTCTTTTATATCCATATTACATTTTAATTCTAAATGTTAAACTTCCTAAAATAATTGAAATGGAATGTTATGTATTACCTTGGATCGTGTTGACTGTAGTATTATCTAAAATAACTTGGCAGCAAAATCATCACCATATGAAATGGGTTCAAACTATAACATTACTGATTGTATCTATTATTTTAGTAGTTGATGCTCAGTTAAGTTATACGATGAAAGACGCGATTATTTTAGGAACATTATCTCTCATTTCACTAATAGCTGGTTTACATTATAAAATGAAATCTTATTTTTTCATTGGAAGTGGAGTATTATTGTTAAATTTATTTATTCAAACAAAACCTTTGTGGGGGAACGCACCTTGGTGGGTCTATTTATTAGTAGCCGGTATGAGTCTTATTGGATTTGCCAGTTATTATGAATGGCAAAAGAAAAACAGAGGAAAAGATCGAAACTCAAACATGGGAAACATTAAAAAAATGGTAGATAAACTTAAAGAGTGGGACTAAAATAGTTTTTCTATCCCAACCCCAATTATGATTAAGGAACCTTAGATGGAGTAGAATCCTTTCTAAGGTTCAGGCTTTTTGAGTTCCCCCCTATGTAATAAGATCTTCTATTTGTTTAATGGAAACTTCTCATCCAACCTGGTTCCGTGTTTTTCAATATATTCATCAAGAATTCCTTGTGAGGTCTTGTTTTTAGTCCATTTCATTAGTGTATCTCTATCCCCGATATAATCCATGATTGGAACACCGAATCCACAGCTAGTTTGTACCGCTTCAATTTTAATTTTAAAAACCTGTCTTGCTGATTTTGGATCAATTTCTGGAAAATGGTTCTGTAATAAATTAGCGTATGTTTCTGTATGTTTTTCAAACACTTCACCATATCCGTAAATGCGTAATATCAATGGTTTTTGATCAAAACTATTCCACATGAGTGTAATTTTTTTATTGTCTTTTAAATGATTTGCTGTTTCGTTACCGCTCCCCGCATAATCCATGTAAATGATAGATTGGTTGTTTTCAATTTTTAAACAGTCATAACCTTTTGGTGATAAATTAATCCTCCCGTTGTCTGAAGGTGCAGTTGCAGTGAAAAACATATGTTGATTGTGAATAAATTTAATTAACTCTTCATTTAGTTCTGTTAGAAATTTGCCCATAGTTTCTCCTCCTATATAAAAACTATAATTAAAAACGCTATATACTATTTTAATTTATATTTATTATGTCTAATTATTCCTTAAATTTCAATAAACCTTTAACAAAATATGAAGTATAATATGCACGCTACTAGACTAGTTGAGATGATATGATTCTAAATATTTGATTAAATATTTATTTTTTAATGGAATAATTTGCATAAGATTAGTAAACACTGTATACAAGTAATTCATGCTAGGAGGAGACATGTAATGTACAGAAAACACCTAATCTATTTTTTAAGTACAGTATTAATTATAAGTTTGATATTTCCAACTCAATTGATTGCAAATGAACCTGAAGAACAACAGATAGATTTAGCGCCAAGTTCACATTCTGCCATTTTGATAGATGCAGATACGGGTACGATTATTTTTGAAAAAAATGCTCATGACCGTTTACCTCCCGCTAGTATTACAAAAGTGATGACCATGTTGCTTATAATGGAAGCACTTGATAGCGGAAAAATACAAAAAGATGAAATGGTTCGAACTAGTGAATACGCAGCATCCATGGGAGGATCACAAATCTTCTTAGAAGAAGGAGAAGAGATGAGTGTTGAAGATATGCTGAAAGGCATAGCGATGGCGTCAGGTAATGATGCATCTGTAGCCATGGCTGAAAAAATAGCAGGATCAGAAGAAATGTTTGTTCAGATGATGAATGATCGAGCAAAAGCACTTGGTTTAGAGAACACTCATTTTGAGAACAGTAATGGTTTACCTTCGTCAGAACATTATTCAAGTGCACATGATATTGCGATCATGTCAAAAGAGTTATTAAAGCATGAAATGATCACTCAATTCACAAGTAAGTATCAAGATTATTTACGTAAGGATACGGATGATCCTTTCTGGTTGGTGAACACGAATAAGTTAGTTAGATTTTATCAAGGCGCAGATGGACTGAAAACAGGATACACGAGTGAAGCCAAGTATTGCCTTGCAGCAACTGCAAAGAGAAATGATATGCGTGTGATTGCTGTTGTATTAGGAGAACCTACTACAAAATCCAGAAACTATGAAGTATCTAAGCTTTTTGATTATGCTTTTTCTCAATACACAAATTATCCTATTTTTAAACCTGGTGAAATGATCGGTACAATTCCTATTGAAAAAGGAGATGTGCGAAATATTGAGATTGTAGCAAAACAACAATACAGTGTGTTAATGAAAAAAGGGGAGTCCAAAGAAAATATTAAACATGAGATTGAATTAGAATCAGAAATAAAAGCACCAGTTGCATTAGGACAAACCGTTGGGAAATTAAAGATCTATCAAAATGAAGAAAAAATTAAAGAAATTGATCTTGATTCACCTATAGAAGTGAAGGAAGCAAGTTATTGGCAAATATTAAAAAGAACGATAGAAAAAGTACTATTTATTCAAAAAAAAGATGAACAGGAAACAGAAAACGAGTCAAATCATTTAGAAGAAAATTCACAAGAATAAAAAAGAAAATGTCAAATAAACGAAGTTCTCTTCTAGTTTTGTCGAAGAGCAGGAATTGTAAGATGTTATGTAGAAATGCTTCATCATCAGTTTATAAGGAGTGAAGAACTATGAGTCTGCACGTGCAGATATCTAATCAAGGTGAGGCATTGATTGTTAGACTTCAGGGTGAACTTGATCATCACACATCAGAACTGCTGCGAACAAAAATGGAGAGTGCAATAGAACAGGAAAACAGTAATCATATCGTTTTAGTACTTAAGGATCTATCTTTTATGGACAGCTCCGGTTTAGGGGTTATATTAGGACGATATAAACAAATTACAAATAGAGGTGGAAGGATGGTTGTTTGTAACGTCAACTCTTCAATCTATCGACTGTTTGAAATGTCAGGTTTGTTTAAAATACTAACTATTGAAGAAGATGAAGAACAAGCTCTTTCCAGTCTGGGGGTCGTATCATGAAAGTAAATAATTATATGGCTCTTCAATTTATGAGTAAATCAGAAAATGAAGCTTTTGCAAGAATTACAGTGGCAGCATTTGTCTCACAGTTAGATCCACAAGTAAACGAATTAACAGACATTAAAACAGTGGTTTCTGAAGCTGTTACGAATTCAATCATTCACGGTTATGAAAATAAACCAGAGGGTATGATTTCCATCACTGCAAAAATAGAAGAGGATACGGTTTATATTACTGTAGAGGATGAAGGTTTAGGCATTGAGAATTTAGACGAAGCTATACAGCCTCTATTTACATCTAAACCTGAATTAGAGAGGTCAGGTATGGGTTTTACAATTATGGAAAACTTTATGGATGAAGTTGAGATCAATTCTACCTTAGGAAAAGGAACTAAGGTAACAATGATGAAGCGGATTGAATCAAAAAAAGCTTTATACAATTAGGGGTATGAATATGGATGTGGATTTGAATAACAAGACACATAAATATCTAAAGGATAATGAAGTCAAAAGATTGATTGCTTTAAGTCAAACAGGTGATATGGTAGCACGAGATACTTTAGTGAATAATAATATTCGTTTAGTATGGTCTGTCGTACAGCGGTTTTTAAATCGAGGATATGAACCAGATGATTTGTTTCAAATTGGATGTATAGGATTATTAAAATCAGTTGATAAATTTGATCTATCTTACGATGTCAAATTTTCTACTTATGCAGTACCTATGATTATAGGTGAAATACAGCGTTTTCTCCGGGATGATGGAACCTTAAAAGTAAGTCGTTCCTTAAAAGAAATGGCAAATAAAGTGAGAAAAATAAAAGATGAACTTACTAAAAAATTAAATAGAATACCCACCATATCAGAAATAGCAGAAGAACTAGAAGTAACCCCAGAGGAAGTGGTATTTGCACTTGAAGCCAATAAACCTCCTTCATCCATCCATGAAACCGTCTTTGAGAATGATGGAGATCCGATTACACTCATGGATCAAATATCTGACGATTCACAGGATAAATGGTTTGAAAACATTGCATTAAATGAAGCTATTCAATCATTAAGTGAAAGAGAACAGCTCATCGTTTACTTAAGATATTATAAGGATCAAACCCAATCAGAGGTTGCACTTCGATTGGGAATATCACAAGTACAAGTATCCAGATTAGAAAAGAAAATATTACGAACGATTAAAGCTCAGATAGCATTATGACTATCTGAGCTTTTTTACGTACATACTATAAGGGATGTTTAGTAAAGTGAATGGAGCTTTTTTATATTGAATTATACGAGCCCCAAAGAAAAGTATTAGGATGTTACATCAATGAATGACTTCACTTTTTAAGGTACATAGGGGGTGGTGATGATGAATAACAATCAGCAGATATTATATTTAAGGTTAAGAAAATGCATAAAATTAACAAAAGGAAAACCGATTTATTTAGGACAAATTGCTCAAATTATCATTGATCCTGAATGGGAGATGAAATTAAAGAAACTATTGATTAAGCAACCAACAGATGAACGGAATTTAGTGATTGACTTAATGTTGATTGTAAAAAAAGTTAAGGAAGTCCTTCCAGATGTCACCATTGAATATTTTGGGGAGCCACATGTATTTGTTGAATTTGAGGAGAATAAACCTTCCCCTAATTTCATACTTATCGCTTTAGTATGGTTGTTATTATTTGTGGGTTCAGGTTTAGCCATTATGAACTTTCATGCCGATGTAAGTATGGAGGAAGTTCATCAAAAAATTTATACATTTGTGACTGGGGAAGAAACTGATTCACCCTTACTTCTGCAAATTCCATACTCACTTGGGTTAGGCATCGGGATGATATTATTTTTTAATCGGTTATTTAAGAAGAAGTTTAGTGAGGAGCCTTCACCCCTTGAATTAGAGATGTTCATGTACAAAGAAAGTTTAAATCAGTTTCAAATTACAAAACAATTTCAAAAAAATGAAAAAAGAAATGGTTCAGATGATGGATCTGTTTCTTAATATAATAGTTATTTTTATAGGGGTATCTGGAGGATTGGCAGTAGGTAGCGGTTTAGTTGCTTTTTTAACTGTCCTGGATGTTGTCCCGCGTTTAACACAGCTTACTAAATCCAATAAGTTTTTGTATTTATATGAATCAGCAGTTGTGATTGGAGCAGTATTCTGGACATTTACTGATTTTTATAAATGGAATTTTCACCTTTTCCCTTTAAGCAGTATAATTTTTGGGTTATTCGCTGGTGTTTTTATTGGTATGATAGCAGCTGGTTTAACTGAAGTTTTAAATGTTTTACCTATATTAGCGCAAAGAATGAATATGTCAAAGTACATTATTGCTTTATTAATGGCTATGGTTTTGGGGAAAATCATTGGATCACTTTTTCAATGGATAGTATATAGAACATTGTAAAGGCAGCATGAAAGGAAGTAGACAATGGCAGAAGGAAAAAAACATAAGTTACCTATTCCAAAGGATATAGAAAAAGTTAAAGAAGCTTTAAATGAACATATTGGATTAGATACTAGCTTTGATGTTTTGTTAAGGGAAATGGAATTTGGAAGAAAGAAGACTGGATTGTTATATATTAATGGCTTTGCCAAAGATGATGTGTTAACAGAAATTTTAAAAAGATTAAGTTATTTAAAACGGGAAGAGATAGTACCCAAAGTATTATCAAGCTTTTTAGATAAATATATTTCTCACATCCAAGTTGAGGTTGAAGATGATTTAACAAAAGCTATTAATAGTGTGCTCGCTGGAATGTGTGCATTTTTTATTGATGGAGAAACGAGTGCAATTGTCATTGATGCTAAAGTTTTTCCAATCAGAGGCATTGACGAACCTTCTTTAGAAAAAGTAGCACGTGGTTCTAGAGATGGTTTTGTTGAAACTATGCTTATCAATGTAACATTAGTTCGACGTAGATTACGTGATCCAAAATTGAAGTATGAAGTTATGAACGTTGGAAAAAGAACGAAAACAGATGTGTGCATTGGATACCTAGATGATATTGTTGATAAGAAGTTATTGGAATCAATTAGAGATAAAATAAAAAAAATCAAAGTTGATGGTATTCCAGTTGCAAATAAGCAGTTAGAAGAAATTATTTTTGGGAATGGTTGGAATCCATTTCCGATGGTCCGATATTCTGAACGTCCTGATGTAATAGCTGCACATTTATTAGATGGACATATTATTTTGTTTGTAGATACATCACCAAGTGCTATGATTTTGCCAGCTACCCTTTTTCATCATGTGCAGCATGCAGAAGAGTATACAGATGCACCTGTTGTAGGGACATATTTAAGATGGGTAAGGTTCCTTGCAATTTTTGCCTCGATTTTTGTATTGCCCATTTGGTTTTTATTTGTAGTTGAACCAGGTCTTAAACCAGAAGCTTTAGAATTTTTGGGTCCCAAAGAAACAGGTGAACTTCCAATTCTTTTGCAATTTTTCTTTGCAGAGATTGGTGCAGATCTCATGAGAATGGCGTCTATTCACACACCAACTCCTTTTGCAGTTGGACTAGGGTTAATATCAGCAATCATATTAGGAGAATTTGCTGTTCAGACAGGATTATTCGTTTACGAAGTCATCTTGTATTTATCATTGGCCATGATGGGTATGTATGCCACCCCAAGTTATGAATTAAGACTTGCCAACCGAATGACAAGATTAGTTTTATTAATCTTAGTTGCTTTGTTTAAAGTACCAGGGTTAATCATAGGTACAACAGTGATTATTATAATCTTAGCTTTCACAAGATCCTTTAATTCACCTTATTTATGGCCTTTTATTCCTTTTAATGCAAAAGCGTTTTTCACTATCGTACTAAGAAGACCCATTACAGAAGATAATAAAAGACCAAGCATCGCAAATCCTCGAGATCATACTAAGCAACCAACATAAAATAGGAATATAATACCAGATCATTATTGAACTGGTATTTTCTTTATTTTAACAGTTGAGGTAAACTTCTTAGACATATATCCTCATTTGCTAAGATTACAGTAATGCCGTATTGTTTTCTACTCCTTGATATGATAATTTATTATTAACCTTTATTATTTATATGATGATTTTATTTCAGAAGAGGGGAAAATAGACAATGTATTTACATGGTACAAGTAGAGTTAATAATAATGGACATTTAGAAATAGGTAGATGTGATACTACGGAATTAACTAAACAATTTGGCACACCTTTATATGTAGTAGATGAAGAACTAGTTCGACAAAGATGTCGTGAATATATGGATTCTTTTCGTGAATCTGGTTTAACATTTCAGGTTGCTTATGCAAGTAAAGCCTTTTGTGTGAAAGCAATTTGTCGTGTGATGGATGAAGAAGGTTTATCTTTAGATGTTGTGTCTGATGGTGAATTATATACTGCACTTGAAGCAGGTTTCCCTCCTGAAAGAATTCATTTCCACGGAAATAATAAAACACCTTTTGAAATTGAAATGGCACTCGATGCAAATATAGGTTGTTTCGTGGTGGATAATTTCGTGGAATTATATTTATTAAATGAGCTTGCTGGTCAAAAAGGAAAGAAAGTAAAAGCTTTATTCCGTGTAACACCTGGTGTTGAAGCTCATACTCATGAATTTATTTCAACTGGTCAAACTGATTCAAAATTTGGCTTTGACATAGGTAATGGTTCAGCTATAAAAGCGATGGAGGAAGCATCTAAACTTAATCATATTATTATTTTAGGAGTTCATTCTCATATTGGTTCTCAAATCTTTGAAGTTGAAGGGTTTAAATTAGCTGTTGAAAGAGTAGCAGATTTTGCCGTAGAAGTACGTAAACGATTAAATATAGAATATGATGTGATTAATCTAGGAGGAGGCTTCGGGATTCGTTATTCAAATGAAGATACACCTCTTCCAGTACCAGAATATGTAGAAGCAATCACAGATGCTATAAAAGACAACTTTACAAAAAATGAATATCCAATGCCTGAGATTTGGGTAGAACCGGGTAGAAGTATTGTAGGAGAGGCAGGTTCTACGTTATATACAGTAGGTACACAAAAAGATATACCTGGGGTAAGAAAGTATGTAGCTGTAGACGGTGGAATGACAGATAATATTAGACCTGCACTTTATAACTCTCCTTATGAAGCGATGTTAGCAAACCGTGCAAACGAGAAAAATGAAGAAGTTGTTTCCATTGCGGGAAAAGCATGTGAAAGTGGAGATATGTTGATCTGGGATTTGGAATTACCTAAAATAAATTCTGGTGATATTCTTGCAGTTTCATGTACAGGAGCATATAATTATGCAATGGCAAGTAATTATAATCGTATTCGCAGACCTGCTGTTGTTTTTGTTAAAGATGGTGAAGCGGATTTAGTTGTAAATAGAGAAAGCCATGAAGATATTGTTGGTAATGATGTGATTCCTGAACGTTTACGTAAACAAGAGGCGATCAAATCATAAATGTATGATTAATTTATAAAATAGGAGTGATATTAATGGACAAACAAGCAAAGATTAAAATGGAAGATGGTGCAGAGATTCTTATCGATTTATTTGAAAAGGATGCACCTAATACGGTAGCTAATTTTGAAAAACTAGCAAACGAAGGATTTTATAACGGCCTCACATTTCATCGGGTAATTCCTGGTTTTGTTGCACAAGGAGGTTGTCCAAATGGGACAGGTACAGGTGGCCCTGGATACCAAATTAATTGCGAAATTAATCCAAATAAACATGAACGTGGATCATTAGCTATGGCTCATGCTGGACGTAATACAGGTGGAAGTCAGTTTTATATTTGTTATCAACCTCAGCCTCACTTAGATGGACAACATACTGTTTTTGGAAAAGTATCAAAAGGTATGGAGTTTGTTGATGTTATTAAACAAGGTGATAAAATGGCTGAAGTAATGATTACTGAAAAGTAATAATAAATTTATAAAATAATCAAGCCCTATAAGAAGTTGGTGAAATTTCTTATAGGGCTTTTAGTCAGTAATGCTATATCCCACTTGTGTGATAAGGCTTCTAATGTTTGTATTTTATTCTTTGTTATTCATTCAGTGTTGAATTTAATTTACACTGGAAAATATTTTTTTTCTAAATTTTGAAGGTGAATATCCAGTAGATTTTTTAAAAACAGTTGAAAAATAAGCTGTGCTATTGAAACCATGGTTTAGAGCTATTTCAGTAATGGTTTGATTTGTATCCAACAGTGCCTCTCTTGCTTTCGTTAAACGGACTTCCTGTAAATATTCGAGTGGTGTCTTTCCTGTATGTTTTTTAAATGTGCGAAGCAAATGATAAGGGTCAATTGCGATTGCAGCTGCAATTTGATTTAGCTGGACCTCATCTTGGAAGTTTTGTTTTATAATAAAGATTGCTTTATTAGAAATTTCTTCTGATGAATCAACCCATGATCTATCAGTTGGACAACATCTTTTGCATGATCGAAATCCGTTTCGTTCAGCCTCCACAGCAGTTTTATAAATATGGACATTTTTTTGTATCGGAATTTTAGATTTACAGGATGGACGGCAAAAGATTCCTGTGCTCTTAACAGCATAGAAAAACACGCCGTCAAATGATTTGTCATTATTAATAATTGCATCCCAATATGAAGTTTCCATCATTGTATCCCACCTTTAAAGTAAGTATATCTTAATGGGAAAAATACTTAAAGAGATTGAAATTTAAAGTCAATATAATGAAATTAATCCTCAGAACAATTTCTTTATACATTTGAAGAAGTATAGAAATTATCTTTTTCAAGTTTCTTCCCTTGTTTTTTTAAAACAAGATGAACAAAACCAAACATTGCAGAGAAAATCAATAGAATTCCTGATAGAATATATATTAACTTAACACCTATTAGATCAGTTAAAATACCAACACCCATTATGGAAAAAATAAAAATTAATTGCACTAAAGAGGATTTTGCAGCAAGTACTTTTGTTAATGTTTTCTCGTCAGCACTATTTTGATACATTGTTTCCTGTGCTAAATCTCTAATCTGAAAAGAAGGTCCCATAATAACAACTAATAAAAGTGCTACATAAGCATTTGTATTTAGACCATAAACTATAGTTAAGATACCAAATATAAATGAACCCGTTAACATAAATGTTGTTAAATGCCCCTTCATAATATTTGATAGACGATAGACGAATAATCCCCCTATAAGCGTTCCGAAATAGTATCCGCCATTAATATACCCCCACCAAGCTTCTCCTTTTCCTAGAACTTCCTGTACAAAAGTTAAAGTGACAGCTCCTATCCAAATCGTACCTACCCATGATTCCATGATGTCCATTAAGACCAATACTCTTAACCCTTTATTTTTCAGTAAATATTTCCAACCATAAGTAAATGTTTTGAACAATTTTTTTTGTTCTTGTGTCTTTGTTATATGTTTTTCTACCCTAACTATAAATAAGCTGATCATCGATAATAAAGTGAGGAAAAAAGTAAACATTAAAGTTACTTCTTTTCCTAATAATGACAACATTAGTCCACCTAATGTCCAACCTGCAAATAAAAACGTTTGATCCACCGTTGCAATAAAGCTATTTGCTTTCACTCTGGTCGATTCTGGAACAATGGACCGGACGATAGAACTTTTTAAAGGAGAAAAAAAACCATTTAAGAAAGATATGCAAGCTAATAACAGAAAAAATAATATATAAATGCTAAAAGATAGTTTTTGAAAAAACAAACTATATAAACCTACTAATATAAAAATTTGAGCCAGCTGGGAAACCTTCAAAATCGTTGTTGATTTGTATTTATCAGATATTAAAGGTAAGTAGATGCTGCTAAACATATGAGCAGTTATACTAGTTAAAGTTACTGCTGCGGATAATGTTGTTGATCCTGTTTCATTATACAAATACATTACAACAGTCATTGTGTACAATGCAAAAGCAAGGTTTGTTGCTGTTTGACTTACCACTAAGGCATAAAAAGATCGATTCAATTTGTTTACCTACTTTCTAAATAAAAATGTATAATATGAGCTATGATTTTCATATTAATCCAATTCTTTTGTTTGCACATTAGACAATATCTTTAGATAGTCCTACAACTTTAGTTGTAAGAAGTTAAATATGAAACTTATGAAATAAGAAATGATAGAGAAAGTCATAAAATTCTCTCTATTGAATTTATTATAGTAATGAAATACTAAGTTAAAGCATTAATGCGTTATAAGCTATTGATTCGTGAATATGTTAACATGGTAATACTAGGAGGTGGTGACATTGTTAATGCTTACATTCTTCTTTCACCCAACATAAATAAGAGAGAAGATTGAATAGAATGTAATCATAATTAGACAATTATGGTTAATTAATTATGCTTTTTTATTTATATTTACTAGATTACACTTAATTGGAGGTTTATACATGTTAAAAAAGAAGTTATTCCCTCTTTGTATGTCAATGGCATTAGGTTTTAGTATTTTTGCAGGATCTGTTTCTCCTGGAGTGATTGCAACAGACGTACAAGACTTACATTCTACTTCCGGCGCTTTTGATATGTCAATTGCGGATGATGAGAGATTAATAGAAATGTTAAAAGATAATGGAACCATCCCTGAGGGTGCAAGTTCAAGTGAAGCTCAAAAAGCTTTATCATCTTATTTAAGCAAACGCTCTCAAGCTGCTAAAGATCAAGCGGGTGAGTTAGATGAATTTGAGAAAAAGCGTAATGCTACTTTAAAGAATAAAGCTTCAAAAAACGGATTGTTAAATGGAAAAGGAAATAAATTAGGTCAGCAAGTCCATGTTGATCCAGTTGAACTTGAAACTTGGGATGGAGAACAAAGAAAAGATAATGTTCTTATCCTACTTATAGATTTTCCAGACTTCCCACACAATAACATTCAACCAGAAGAAACAGATATGTATTATGAGGATTATAGTGTAGAACATTTTACAAATATGGCTTTTGGTGACAACGGATACGTTGGACCAAATGGAGAAACTTTAATCTCCATGAAGCAATTGTATGAACAGCAATCTGGTGGGAGTTATACAATTGATGGTCAGGTTGCAGGCTGGTATACTGCAAAAAATAATGCAGCATTTTATGGTGGTAATAATGCAAATGGTAATGATTCAAATCCACGAGAGTTGATAAGAGAAGCATTATTAGCAGCAAGTGAAGATCCAACTATAGATTTAAAAGAGTATGATCAAGAAGACCGTTATGATTTAGATGGTGATGGAGATTTACGTGAGCCTGACGGTTTAGTCGATCATCTTATGATCGTACATGCTAGTGTAGGTGAAGAAGCAGGTGGAGGTAGTTTAGGAGAAGATGCGATTTGGTCACACCGTTGGAACTTAGGTGGTGTATTTACAATGCCTGATACAGATGCAGATGCACCATACTGGGGTGGACTAATGGCAGCTTATGATTATACGATCCAACCAGAAACAGGAGCTACAGGTGTATTTGCTCATGAATATGCGCATGATTTAGGATTGCCAGACGAATATGATATTCAATACACTGGTCAAGGTGAGCCTGTTTCCTATTGGTCTATCATGTCAAGCGGAAGCTGGGCAGGTTTAGTTCCAGGAACAGAACCAACTGGATTTAGTCCTTGGGCTAAAGAGTTCTTACAAGCTACAATGGGTGGTAATTGGTTAACAGGGACAACATTTCATATCGATGATATTGACGAAAATGGAGTTGAAGTGTTACTAGATCAAGCAAGCTCAAAAGGGACAAATGACGATGCTGTGCGTATTGACTTACCTAATAAAAAAGTAACATTTAATGAACCATTCAGTGGGGAGTTTGAGTTTTTCAGTGGAAAAGGTGATGAATTAAACAATTCAATGACTACATCATTAGACTTAACATCAGCTTCAAGTGCATCACTAAACTTTAAAACATGGTATCAAATTGAATTAGACTGGGATTATGCTTCTATTCAAGTAAGAGAAGAAGGTACAAATGAATGGGTTTCTGTTCCAGGTAATTTAACAACAGAATATGATCCTAATGAACAAAATCCTGGTTTTGGAATTACGGGTCATTCAGATGGTTGGGTTGATGGAGTTTTTGATTTATCTGAGTTTGCAGGGAAATCAATTGACTTGCGTTTCAACTATTGGACAGACGTTGCTTACATTGATCCTGGATTCTATGTAGACGATATATCTATTGAAGTTGATGGAGAAGTTGTATTGTTTGATGATGCAGAAGGAGATACTTCTTTTGAACTAGATGGATTTGACGTAAATGATGGAACGAATGAGTATAAACATTATTATCTACTTGAATGGAGAAACTATGATGGAGTAGATGAAGGTTTATCTCACATTCGTCGTGGTGATAGTGTAATGAAATTTGAGCCAGGTTTATTAATTTGGTATGCAGATGAATCATTTGATGCGAATCTAGTTGGTAATCACCCAGGTGACGGTTTCTTAGGTGTAGTAGACGCTGATCAGCATGTAGTTAATTTTAGTGATAATACACCTGCTATCACAAGATACCAAGTTCATGATGCTACATTTGGTCTTCAAAAAGATGAAAAAATGTTCTTAGAATTATCTGATGGTACAATTAAGGATAATCAAACTAAGGTTCATCCAATGTTTGATGATAGTGAATCATACATCAGTTCTCAAATTCCAGACGCAGGACGTAATGTTCCTGAGCATGGTTTGAAGATCCGTGTAATTGGTGAAAGTGATGATTTAAGTGCTGCAAAAATTATCATTTTTCGTGACTAATTAAGATTTGCAATGAATGAACTATTAGAATGAACCAACCTAACCTCCTGGGGTAATTACCTCAGGAGGTTTTTTTTACACTTAAGGATTTATAATTAGTGAGATTTAATTTTTCTTTATGACTTGCAAAATCAAATTAAACATGTTACTATAAAGTCACTTAATAAATGTGACCTAAAAGTAACCTAATATAAGGAGGATGTGTAGTAGTTATGGACGATCAAGATTTAACTCTTATGTTCAAAGCACTTGGTCATCCTATTCGTAGGGATATTCTTGATTTGCTGAAAGGTAAACCAAAAACAACAAGTGAATTAACAGGGTATTTTAAAAATGTAAGCAGATATGCGGTAATGAAACATTTAAATATATTGGAGCAAGCAAACCTTCTGCTAATTAGAAGAGAAGGTAGAACACGAGTTAATTATATTAATATTGTTCCATTACAGCAGATGTTGAATCGATGGTCAACACGTTACCAATCCAATTTTGCAAGTGCAATTGTCTCTTTAAAAACAAAAATTGAAGGGAGTAATAATGATATGAGTTTGGTACATGATAGTTTTCAAATTGAACAAGAAATCATAATTAATGCTAACCGTGAAAAAGTGTACAATGCAATGACAAAGGGAATAAATGACTGGTGGACATATCGACTATGTGGAGATGGATCCATACTAACATTAGAACCAAAGGTCGGTGGTAAATTTCTAGAAGCAAATAAGAATGGGAAAGCTGCCCTTTGGGGTACTGTCATTAAGATAAATCCACCTGAAGAAATTCGCTTAAGTGGGTTATTAGGAATGGAAGGTGCAGTGAACAGCTCTTATTCTTTTAAATTAGAAGAGAAAGGTTCATCAACGGTATTAAAACTTTCTCATCATGCTGTTGGATTATTAAACCCTGATTGGCAACATTCTCATAATGAAGGTTGGAAAGAACTTCTTGGTGATTTTCTTAAAAACTATGTTGAGAAAAATGAACTTCCTAAATCAAATAAATAATATATATTTCAAGTTATAGTGTTTTAAAATACATTCATGTTTGAATACTACCTTCAAGTAAAAAAGTCACATTTAATTACGTTGTAATTATGTGACTTTTATATATAAGAAAAATAATAATATGAATTTTTATAAATATTCTTTTTTTTTAAAATGAACGAGATATGGTAGAAAAATAAAAAGAGATGACAAATGAAGCATCACCTTCATTGTGTCACCTAGCATAAAAGGAAAAAAATGATTAGATTTATTTTAACATGATTGATGGACGAAATCTACATGTTTATACTAATAATATTATTTTTATTCATTTATAATATCTTTATCTTTACCAATAAATCATTTTTGAAAGGATGTTTCAAAATATCTCTATTAAAAGAAAATTTTAAAATAAAAGGATATCGGTGCTTTATTATTGATGTATGTTTTTGTTATCACACAAAAAAAAGAAATTTATCACAATTATTCGAATATTATTGGTATACTAATGATATAAAAAGGAACAACAAAGAGCTTCATCATTAAACATCTTGCATTAATTTTAATTAAGTGATAGTATTTTTAAAGTAAGTGAGTTTTTTAAACTGAATAATATTTCCTTCGGGGTCGGGTGAAATTCCCAACCGGCGGTGATACTTTTTACAGGAATAAAAAGTTCAGTCCGTGACCCGTGTTATATTTGAATTATTTCATATAACCGGTGGATCTGGTGCAACTCCAGAGCCGACAGTAAAGTCTGGATGGGAGAAGGAAGGCGTAAAAGGCTTTTAGGTTAATTTATTAACTCATAGTTTGAGCTCTAATGAATTACCTAAATACGTTGTGAAAATTGGAATTTGAGGATTTGGGATACTTTCTGTTGTGTCTCCATGTACTTTTTTTCACAAAGTTGATGAGTTTATTTGTGTTTCCTAATTACACATATAAATTTATTAAAGTCATTATAGCTTTCATATACCATTAAGCCCCTTGTATAAAAGGGGCTTTTCGTTTTTTATAGGCGTTTTGTTTGAATCAACTGCTTGATTTTTCTTTATTATGGAGGTGACTGAACATTATGTTTACTGGAATTATAGAGGAGATTGGAACAATTAAAAATATCTCTAAACAATCACAAAGTATGATTATTTCTATTAATAGCAAAAAGATGCTTGAAGATATTCACCTTGGGGATAGTATTGCTATTAATGGAGTTTGTTTGACTGTCACTCAATATGATCAATCCTCATTTACGATGGATGTAATGCCAGAAACATTTAGAAAAACAAATTTATCACAATTATCCGCTGGTTCTAGAGTGAATCTAGAAAGGGCAATGGCAGCAAATAGTCGATTTGGAGGTCACATTGTTCAAGGTCATGTAGACAGTATCGGTGTAATAAAAAACAGGGAAAGTGAAGAGAATTCTGTTATGTTTACAATAGAACCAAATCAACAGGATATTTTTAAGTACATTATTCCACAAGGTTCCATTACATTGGACGGTATTAGTCTCACATTAGTGAATGTTACCAATTCAACTTTTAGTGTATCGATTATTCCTCACACATTAGAACAGACAATTTTACAGCAGAAATTCACAGGGGATACGTTGAATATTGAAGCTGATATTTTAGGAAAATACATTCATCATTTGTTAAATGGAAATAAACAACAAAACAGTGAAAGAAGCAATAATATTTCCAAACAGATGCTGATGGAAAATGGATTTATCTAAGAATAGGGGGATGTAAAATGGGAGATCAAATTAAGTTAGATAAAATTGAAGAAGCCATATATGATTTAATGTTAGGTAAAGTTGTCATTGTAGTTGATGATGAAGATCGTGAGAATGAAGGAGATTTTATTGCATTAGCTGATAAAGCAACTCCAGAAGTCATTAATTTTATGATTAAGGAAGGAAGAGGTCTAGTATGTGTACCTGTTACACAAGAAAGAGCTCAGAAATTAGATTTACAACCTATGGTGGAACAAAATACGGATTTTCATGGAACTGCTTTTACTGTCTCTGTTGATCATACTGATACCACCACTGGAATTTCTGCACATGAAAGGTCAAGAACGATTAAAGCGATAATTGATCCTAAGGCTAAACCACAAGATTTTCGCAGACCAGGCCATATCTTTCCATTGGTTGCTAAAAAGGGAGGAGTACTAAGAAGAGCAGGTCATACTGAAGCTTCCATTGATTTGGCTCGCTTATGCGGAGCATCACCAGCTGCTGTCATTTGTGAAGTGATTAAAGAAGACGGAACTATGGCAAGATTACCAGATTTAAGAAAAATGGCTGAAAAATTTGACTTGAAGTTAATTACAATCAAAGATCTTATTCGATACAGGAACGAAAAGGAACAGCTTGTTAATCGTGAAGTAGAAGTGAAAATGCCAACTGATTTTGGTATGTTTAAAGCCGTAGCTTATTCAAATCTTGTAGATCAAAAAGAACATGTAGCATTGGTTAAGGGAAATATTGATAGTGATCAGCCTGTAATGGTGCGTGTGCATTCTGAATGTTTGACTGGTGATGTATTTCATTCACATCGTTGTGATTGCGGATCACAACTTGCCGCTGCATTAAAGCAAATCCATGAAGAAGGCTCAGGTATTCTTTTGTATATGAGACAAGAAGGTCGTGGCATTGGATTAATAAACAAATTAAAAGCGTACGAATTACAAGAGCAAGGTTTAGATACAGTGGATGCTAATTTGAAATTGGGTTTTGCTCCTGATTTAAGAGATTATGGAATTGGGGCTCAGATTTTAAAGGATCTGGGTGTTCGAAAAATTCGCTTATTAACAAATAATCCAAGAAAAATCACTGGGTTAGAAGGATATGGGATGGAAGTTGTCGAACGTATTCCTTTACAAGTAGAAGAAAATAAGGAAAATACTAATTACCTGCATACGAAGCAAAGTAAATTAGGCCATTTATTAAAATTCTAAATTATTAACATATTAAAAACTATAGGAGATGGGACTATGACACATATATATGAAGGACATTTGGTATCAGAAGGCTTAAAATACGGAATAGTAGTTGGGCGTTTCAATGAATTCATTACATCTAAATTATTATCTGGTGCTCTAGACGCTCTTAAAAGGCATGGGGTAAAAGACGAAGAAATTGAAGTTGCATGGGTTCCAGGTGCATTTGAAATTCCTCTTATTGCACAGAAGATGGCACAAACGAACAAATACGACGCAGTTATAACGTTAGGGACAGTTATTCGTGGATCGACTCCACATTTTGATTATGTTTGCAGCGAAGTATCAAAAGGGGTTTCTGCGATTAATTTAAAAACAGGTGTGCCTACGATTTTTGGAGTACTAACAACTGATTCAATTGAGCAAGCGGTTGAGAGAGCAGGAACAAAAGCAGGAAATAAAGGTTGGGAAGCTGCTGCAACAGCGATAGAAATGGCTAACTTGAGTAAACAAATTGAAGGGTAAGATAAAACTTGTCTGTACAATATAAATTAGAAAAATTTGAGGGTCCACTTGATTTATTACTTCATTTAATCGATAAATCTGAAATTGATATATATGATATTCCAGTGAAGCAAATAACTGAACAATATATGGAATATTTAAAACAGATGAAGAAATTTGAATTTGAAATTACTAGTGAATTTCTTGTGATGGCAGCAACACTTTTATCAATAAAAAGTAAAATGTTGCTTCCAAAACCTCCACCAACAGATTTGGATTTAGAAGATCATGTTGAAGATCCACGTGAAGAATTAGTAAGAAAATTAATTGAATATAGAAAGTATAAAACGATTGCTGATCATCTAAGAGATCAAGAATTGGAACGAAGTTTGATATTTTCAAAAGAACCTGATGATCTTAGCCATCTTATTTCAGATAAAATGGAAAGTCCTGTTGAAGGTTTACATCTTGCTGACCTGATCATCGCATTTAGCAAAGTAATTAAAAAAGTGGAAAAAAGAAAATCAGTTGCAACTATTCGAAGAGATGAAATTTCTGTTAAAGATCGGATTCTTGAAATGATGGGTTATTTTAAACAAAGTGAGAGTAAAATTCTTTTTTCCACTTTGTTTAAGAATGAATCGAGCAGAGAATTTATCATTGTTACATTTTTAGGTTTGTTAGAATTAATGAAAATGAAAAAAATAATTAGTTATCAGAATCATTCATTTGATGACATAGTAATTGAATACGTAGATAAGGAGGAAGTACATGAACTCAACACAGATGAAATCGATTATTGAAGGATTGATATTTGTATCTGGAGATGAAGGCATTGATGTCAAACAAATTGCAAAAGTACTTGAACAAGATGAAAAAGTGATAATCGATGTGTTGAAGAACATGAAACAAGATTATGAAAAGAAAAAAAGGGGGATTCAGATCCTAGAACTTGCTGGTTCATTTCAGTTTACTACTCGACCTGAACATTCTCCTTACTTTCAACGTTTGGCCCAATCCCCTTCAAGAGCGACTTTATCTCAGGCGGCCTTAGAAACATTAGCTATTATTGCATATAAACAACCAATTACTAGAGTTGAGATAGAAGATATTCGCGGAGTGAAATCTGATCGTGCCATTCATACTCTGGTTGTTAAAGGATTAGCACATGGAGTCGGTAGAGCGGAATCATTGGGAAGACCTATATTGTACGGTACAACAAAACAGTTTTTAGACTATTTTGGTATTAATAGTTTGAAAGACTTACCTGATCAAGATACATTTGAAAATCATGACAACTTAGAGGAAGAAACTAAAAAGTTGCTTGAAAAAATGGGAATGCAGCAAATGACAATGAATGATTTAGAATAATTACAATTATTAATAAAGAACTCTAACTTATAAAAGGTTGGAGTTTTTTTTATGGTTTAAATTAACTCAAAGTGCATGAATTTTATTTGGAAAGATATACTAAACATATTAGAAATAGGAAGATCTATTTTCGGGAGGTATACCTCATTATGTTGTGGGTATGGGGATTATTATTCATACTGTTTGTTTTATGTTTATGGGTTATGATTAGTTTTATAAAAATACAAATTTCTTTAAAACGAATTCATAAAGATGATCGATTCTCTGTTGATGTCTACTTATTTAGACGATTATTTCATTATCAATATGAAATATCACTTGTTGAGTTTAGAAATGCTTTTGATGGTGTAGAGTTAAAATCTAAGAGTTCAAAAAAACTTGCTAAATCAGATTCAGATGGGGAGTCACTTATTACTCCAAAAAATATTTGGGATTATTTAAAAGATGCAAGAGAATTAGTTACACATTTTATTGGCTTCTCCAAATGGTTATCTCAATCAATGACTTATATTCATTGTACTCATTTAAAATGGAAAACAAGTGTTGGTATTGGAGGAGCACCAGAAACTGCAATGTTAACTGGTATAATTTGGGGTGTGAATAGTAATATTATTAGTTACTTTATAAATAAAATCAAAATGAATGTCAGACCTGAGTTAGAAGTTCATCCTTTATATAATAAAATAGATATTTATATTGATGCGGAGTGTATACTTAAAATTCGTATAGCACATGCTATCTATATTGCAATACATTTTATGATTCGTTTGCTAAAGGCAAAAGGAGGGTTCAAAACATGGAAGAGCATCCTATCCAAGGGTTAATGATAACAGCAATGGAAAATATTAAGGAAATGGTTGATGTAAATACCATTATAGGTGATCCAGTTGAAACACCAAGCGGAAGTATCATTTTACCTGTTTCAAGAGTAGGATTTGGATTTGCAGCTGGGGGTAGTGAATTTGTTATACAAAGAGATGCAAATTCTGATGAATCTGAATCTGAATCAAACGCAAAAATGCCATTTGGCGGTGGATCCGGTGGTGGAGTTTCCATTGTTCCAATTGCTTTTTTAGTTGTTGACAAAGCAGGGGTACAACTTGTTTCGTTGGATAATCAAACTCACTTACTTGAAAGAATTATTGATTCAACACCTCAAGTTATGGATAAAATTCAATCATTGTTTAAAAAAGATGAAAAAAAAGATGAGATTAATGATCATTCACATGAAAAAGGGCCAATGATGTAAGTGTAGTGTCCGAGATATTAGTGAAAAAAGAACCTCCAAATTACTTAGTCAATTTGGAGGTTTTGAGGTTAATAAATATCTTTTTAATTTAAAATGGTTTTGAAATTGTGAAAAAATATTCTATTCTAAATCTTCTAATAAAATGCTTTTCCAAGATTTATCAAATTGATCAGCAAATATTAATTTTGGTTCTGGTTCATTTATAATTTGATTTGTATAATATTCAGGTTCAATTTTAACTCGTATAAAATCTCCATCATTTAAATTGTATATAATAAGCTCATTTTCACTGGGGCTAGAATGAACTGAAAAATAGAGTTTGTTGTTTTTATATAGCAAATTCCCTAGATTATTGTAATTTTGATGGAATATCGTTTTTACTTTATTCGTTTCTAAATTGATTTGTAAAACTCTATAATCTTGTAATAAATAAATGATTCCATCTTCTTCATCTAAATAATATGAACTTTCTCCATATATTTGCATCCTGTAAGTTTTGTCATCTCTTGGAAAGAAAATCGTGTTTGCCCAATTTCCACTTTTATCAAATAAAATGACTCTGTTATCAAATAATATAATAACTTGTTTTTTATAAGAAAGTATCCTTGTTTTAGCGTGATCAGCGTATCTATGACCGATATATAAATTTCTGAATTGCTGAGTGCCTGGTTTATGCTGAAATAATCCATAATCATAAATCCAAATCATATCGTTCTCAAGATCATGATAGTAAAGATCTGTTTCAATGTTCCTATTCTCTAGTAATCCTTCTTCAAAAGTTTGAAAGTTTTTTGAATTTTGGCTTAAAAAATTTAAATTATCATCTAGAAGGGTATATCCCTCAATACTTTCAATTTGAATAGATCCATCATCATTTACACTTATTTTTTCTGGTAAATTCAACGCATACTGAGATATGATTTCTAACTTTTTATTTAATTTTATAATCCGATTTCCGTATGTATCTGCTATAATCCAATAATTTTCGATTTTTGTAAAATCATTTGCTGTGTATATGACAACAGCTGACCCATAAAGAACAAAATATGATTTTGAAATCGGCAGTTCACCTATTTTATTTAACTTTTCTCCTTGTAACTTATATAATATATTATCACGAATGATATGCCACTCATTTGATATATTTTTTATGGTTAAATCGCTTATTATGTCACCAGATTCGTCTTTGAATAATTCTTCCCTTTTCAATTCCTTAGGAATTTGACTCTCATCAGATGTCTTAAATCTGTTTATTGGGAGATTAACTTCTATCTCATCTGCCTTACTTTTGTCCTTAATATTAGTTTCCACTTCCATTTGTATATTTAAATCGTGAACCCACATCGAATGATTTTTATTTATTTGTTCATTTAGAGGCAAGACATTTTTTGATAGGTCATATAACGATAAGTGTTTAGTTTCATCTTTGAGCTCAAACTCTAATAATGTTTTGTATTGTTTAATAAATTTAGCATCTTTTATAACATACGAAATGGATTCGTCTTTAAATGTATCATCTCTATGATTGTAATTGTAACGGATGATCTGTAACTCATTATTATCTATTTTATAAAAAGAAATGTTGTCATAGTGAGGTCTAATTAATCTCCAATCATTACTATCCCAAAGAAGTGAATTAGAGTGTAATTTGGCTTCATTTTCCGTTGGTAAAATATAAAGTTTTTTATCATTAGGATCAGTGAAGTGTCCAAATGGATAAGATTTATTATTCGCATCAAAAATCATTTTAAAATCATTTATTTTAAAATCAACAAATCTCTTTATATACGGCTTTCTGTTCTCTTTTTTATAATAAACGATAGTTCCTCTCTCATCTTCAAATGTAAATAAGTCAGTATTATTTTCTGGGAAATGATATTTATTTATGTTGTTAAAATCAACAGGGGTCTCTTGAGCTTGCGGTTTTCTGTAATCATATTGCTTTACAAAATCATTGTAGTTATCTTCCCTTATATGCTGAAATTCATTATTTACGTATTCAAAATTAAAAGTACCAGGTTGATAAATGATTTCTCTAAAACTAGAATTTCCATCAAGCACCATGAAAAACAGATTAGGTTCAATGACATAAGTCATAGTTAGCACCTGATCAGCTAAATAATTCAATTCAGATATTTTAAATACTTTAGGAATTGAGGGCCCTCCCTCTTCACTCGAAAATGAAATTCCATACCATGCAGGTTTCAGATCTCCATCACTATATCGTTCTTTCCGTTCCCCACCCATTAAAATGGTTTGATTATGTATCCAAAAATGCATTTGATCTGTCACTTCATCAAAAGAAAGCAACCTTTCCAACTTCATTTCTTTATTAGATTCAAAAACAAACTTCAGTTCACCGTTTTGAACAAAAAGTATCCCTTCTTTGTTCTGTTTATTTTTGTATAAGACGTAGGGTTCCTTTGTAGATGGTTTAAAAGTATTTTTATTTGCACTCTTCCATTGGTTAATTTCCTCCCAGCTTAAAAGGAGATCATTATGGTTTGATTCCACTTGATTTTCTAGACTTATATCATTTTTTTGATTCATTTCTCCCCAAAACCATATGCAAATTGCACCTAGTAAAACAAAGAGGAACATAGTTATCAATATGGACATCTTAATATTCAACCTTTATCACTCCTCTCAATGAACTTATTTTACCATAAATTTGAAAACATAACCTATTAGAACAAGCATATACATGTACAAATAATAGTACAACCATCGGATAGAGAAATGGAGGCAGTTATGAAAGGGTTAAATGAATTTTTCAGATGGATATTAATACTTACATTGATGTTTCCAATCTTTTCAATTACAAGTGATGCAGAATCAGGTGTCCCAACTTCAGCTGAAGCATTCGCATTAATTGATGTAGAATCTGGGAGAATTATTGAGAGTAAACAAGGGGACGAACAAATGCTTATTGCAAGCATTACTAAAATTATGACAGCCATAGTTGCAATTGAAGATGGGGATCTGTCTAGTGAGGTGACTGTAGGCAAAAATGCCTATAGAAAAGAAGGCTCCTCCATTTATTTGCATTTAGGTGAAAAAATGAATTTGGAAAATATGATTTATGGTTTAATGCTTCGTTCTGGTAATGATGCTGCAACAGCAATTGCAGAACATGTCGGTGGTTCTATAGAAGGTTTTTCCTTTTTAATGAACAAAAAAGCAGATGAGATTGGAATGAAGAATTCTAATTTTGTGAATCCACATGGGCTAAATGAAGAAGGACATTATTCTTCAGCAAATGATATTGCCAAATTAACGGCCTATGCATTAAAAAATCCTATATTTCAGGAGATCGTCAGGACTAAGGTTAAAAAAGTACCAAATCCTCATGAGGAATGGGACTATACTTGGTACAACAAAAATAAGATGCTTGCACTTTATGAAGGTGCGGATGGTGTTAAAACAGGTTACACAAAAAATGCAGGTCGTTGTTTGGTTTCATCAGCTACAAGAAATGGTCAACAACTAGTCGTTGTTACTTTAAATGCTCCACAAGATTGGGCAGATCATAGTCGATTGCTTGATTTTGGATTCGAGACGTATCCACATCACTACATTATACAAGAAGGGGAATCAATACAGGGACAGCCATATATAGCAAGTAGATCTTTTAAGTATCCTCTTACAGAAGAGGAACGTTCAAACGTGAAACTAAAATTAAAACTCATTAATCCAGAATCAGTAGATTATAGACTTGGAGATAGAGGGAAATTGGAGTTTATATTAAATGATATATGGATTGGGTCAATACCTGTAAATGATGTAAAGGTAAAGGATACTCTAAGTGTTAATTCTCATGTATACTCCAAAAATGTTATGGATTTTCATATACGGTCTTATATAACAACTTTAAAAAATATAGTGAAGGATCTATTCACATGGTAAACTTAATCTGGTTATTTTTTATCTTAATTGGATTTATAGTTGCAGCAGTCCAAGGAAATATAGAAGTTTTTTCTGAAGCGGTATTTGATGGGGCAAAAACGGGTGTAACGATTTGTTTTAGTTTAATTAGTGTATTGGTTCTTTGGCTTGGTTTAATGAGAATTGCAGAGGATGCAGGATTATTAAAAAAACTTTCAATTTTACTTCGTCCTGTTGTTCGATTTTTATTTCCTACCATTCCAAAGGATCACCCTTCAATCGGATACATTATGTCAAATATGAGTGCCAATATGCTTGGATTAAATAATGCAGCGACACCTATGGGAATCAAAGCAATGGAAGAATTGCAAAAATTGAATTTAAATAAAGATACTGCTAGTCCAGCTATGTGTACACTATTAGCATTAAACACTTCCAGCATTACGATCATACCAACTACTATTATTGCAATTCGTATGGCGAATCAATCGATGGACCCGTTTGAAATCGTAGGAACAACATTGATGGCTACAGCGATATCTACAACTGCTGCAATTGTTGTAGATAAATGGTATCAAAGAAAAGCTTTGCGAAAAGAATGAGTTGAATAATATAGTTTATCTAGTGAAGGTGATAATATGTATGGACTTATAACTGCTATATCTCTCTGGGCTATTCCTGTGATAATCGTATTTATCTCATTATATGCTTTTTTCAAAAAGGTTCCTGTTTACGAATCCTTTATAGATGGGGCTAAAGATGGATTTGATACGGCGATAAAAATCATTCCTCATCTTGTGGGAATGATGGTAGCGATTAGTGTTTTTCGGGCATCAGGAGCAATGGATTTCATGCTAGGATTGCTCCATCCAGTATTAAATTTAATTGGTGTTCCAAGTGAAGTCTTTCCCTTAGCAATATTAAGACCCATTACAGGGGCTGGCTCACTTGCTTTTACAACTGATCTCATCCAAGAGCATGGACCAGATTCAATGATAGGGCGTATCGCTTCTACCGTTCAAGGATCTACGGATACTACACTTTATGTGCTAACAGTCTACTTTGGTGCAGTAGGAATTCGAAAAACCAGATATGCACTGAAAGTGGGTTTAATTTCTGATATGGTCGGTTTTGCGGCAACTATTATCATTTGTATGTTAGTGTTTGGTTAATAATTGATGTTCACAAAGAGTGAATTAACTTAAAGCTTTCTCTTTTTGGGGAAGCTTTTTACTTTTTCTCACCGGCAATCCTCAACCCTCATATAATGTAATTCACATGAATTGATTTGAGGTGAGTTATGGATTATCTAGGTATCGTTATACACCATTCAATTTGTCCATCCATTAATGGAAAAGGATATGATTATTACATTACTAAGGATTTAAGCATTATTCCTGCTCCAGATGCATTTGATAAAGAATTTATTCATATCTGTCTTGAAGGGGATTTTACAGAAGTGAAGGAACTGCCACTCGCCAATAGAGAACAGCTTTTTATATTGAAAAAACTCATATTGCGCCTATCTGCTTTACATGGTTTTTCTACTCATGATGTATATGGGCATACATTAGATTGTCCTGGTGGAGACTTTCCTTGGTATGACCTTGTGATTTCTTCGGATAATGTATATCATTAACCTTTGAGGTGATAAATCATGGAAAGACTGCAAAAGGTACTTGCAAATGCAGGAATTGCTTCCAGAAGAAAATCAGAAGAAATTATATTAGCTGGAAGAGTAGAAGTAAATGAGAAGATAATTAATACTTTAGGAGTAAAAGTGAATCCTGATGAAGATATAATTAAAGTTGATGGTAGACCCATTAAAAGTGAGAGTAAAATTTATGTGTTATTTCATAAACCTAAAGGAGTAATTAGCAGTGTAAAGGATCCTCAGGGCAGGCAGATTGTAACAGATTACTTGAAAAAAGTGAAACAACGTGTTTATCCCGTAGGTCGATTGGATTATGATACAGAAGGATTATTATTACTTACAAATGATGGGGAGTTCTCTAATTTAATGACTCACCCTAAACATCATATTGAAAAAACATATTTTGTTACAGTAAAAGGTGTTCCACACGGTTCTCAGTTGGATCGTCTGAAGGAAGGAATCGAATTGGACGATGGTAAGACGGCTCCAGCTGAAGTGGAATATCATGATGTAAATCCAGATAAAAATGAGTCGGTAATCTCTATTACCATTCATGAAGGAAAAAATAGACAAGTTCGTAGAATGTTTGAGGCTCTTTCTATCCAAGTGAAAAGATTGAAAAGGGTTCAATTCGGGTTCTTAAATCTTCAAGGTGTTTCTAGAGGGAAGTTTAGATATCTTCAAACAAGTGAAGTAAAAGAATTAAAAGATTTAGCATTGAAGTCACATAAAATTCAAAATAAAGACTAATTTTTGAAAAATGTTTCGATATAATGGAGTAGTATCATTACTGTAAAATGAAGTGATGCAGTTCATATTTTTTTGGAGTAAGAAAGCAAGGTGTTCTGATGAAAAACAATAAAAAATGGGTTCAGTATATCATTTTAATTTTGTTTGTAGTTATTGCTGGTGTAACGTTGTTTAGTGGTGTTCTTTCAACAGATGAAGTTCCAGAGGTGGGTAATTTTGCTCCAGATTTTTCTTTAAAGGGTTTGGATGGACAAGTTTATCAACTTTCAGACTTTGAAGGAAAACCAGTAGTTGTGAATTTCTGGGGTAGCTTTTGTGAACCTTGTGTTAGGGAAATGCCAGCTATTGAAGACATATATAACAAATATCAATCGAAGGACTTGATTATTCTTGGTGTTAATTTGGATGAACCAGAAGTTACAGTACAAAGTTTTGTTAATCAAGTTGGTGTTACTTTTCCAATCCTCTTAGATAAAAATATCGTTTCAGATCAATATGATGTCAGATATTATCCAACTACTTATTTTATTGATGCTAATGGTATTATAATGGAAAAGAAGATTGGTGAAATGAGCGAATCTTATTTAATTCAGACAGTGAACAAGTTAATAGCAGTAAAGGAGTAAAACAATGATTCAAAATACAAAGTGTGAATGCGGGCATCAAAATCCAGTGAATACAGTACTTTGTGAATCTTGTGGAAAACCTTTAATAGAAGATCAAAGTATGGAAACATTGGAAATGCGTTATGATGGTGCTGTTCGCCGGTCTCAACGTGAAAATAAAACAATCATTGACCGTGTCTGGAGCTTTTTTTCTTCTGTTAAAGTAGCGATATATTTAATATTTTTCACGCTTTGTGGAGCGTCTTTAGGGACGATATACCCACAAGAAAGCACTTTTATCAATATAGATCCCTCCACATACTATCCTGAGACGTATGGAACGATGGGTTCAATTTATTATATGTTAGGTCTTTCACATACTTATGAAACATGGTGGTTTAAACTGCTTTTAATTATGATTGGCACGTCGTTAGTTATTTGTAGTTTAGATCGAGTATTGCCCTTATATAGAGCTTTGAATAAACAAAAAATTCGAAAACATGATCAATTTATAAGAAGACAGAAAGTGGTCTATACTGGAGATATTAAGGAAATACAAAATGAAAAAGATGCTGAGCTTTGGGTAAATGAGTTTTCAGGTATTTTAAAGAAAAAATTTTATCGTGTCACAACAGACGGAAGATCATTATTAGCAGAAAAAAATAGATTTAGTCGATGGGGACCTTATATTAATCATATCGGACTCATCATATTTTTATTAGCCGTTTTGTTACGGTTAATCGTATCGCCATGGTATATGGAAGAATATATATCCGTTTTGGACGGAGAAATTGAACAAATTCCAGGAACTAATTATTATGTAGAAAATGAAAGGTTTATCGTTGAGTTTTATTCTGAAGATGAGTTATCTGAAAAAACAGTTGAAAAAGGGAAAATCATACCTAAATTGTTTGCAACAGAAGCTGTGTTATATGAATGTGTAAAAAACTGTAATGATCCTATAAAAGACCCTGTTTTGGAGGAAGTGAAAAAGCACTCCATTCAAGTAAACGAACCATTAGAATACGAAGGGTTATTAATTTATCAAATGGGTTATGAAGAAACACCTATATTAAATTCAGTAAACGCTACCTTGAAAAATAGAGAATCTAATGAGGAATATGGTCAATTTATTCTAGAAATGGACAATCCCAAATCAACATATGAAGTAGGAGATTATCAGCTAGAACTCATTGGTTATTACCCAGATTTCACGTTTATTAATGGTGAAGCTGGTACAAAATCTTCTAAACCTAATACACCTGCTTTTATTTTTTCTATTCATGGACCAGGAATGCCAGATAAAGGGGAGATTAATATGTATTTTCCTCTTCCGCAGCATAAGGTAACCTATCAAGAGGATCAAATTAATATAGCAGCCGGTAGCACGTTGGTAATTGATGTAGAATCGATGCAAGATGTTGACTTCTCATTATATACTAGTTTTTTAAGTGCGAGAAAAGATACAATATTGCCCATGATTTGGATTGGTCTTTCCATCTCAATGATTGGATTGATTTTAGGGTTTTACTGGAATCATCGGAGAATTTGGCTTAAATTTAATAAAAATCAATTGCTGTTAGGTGCACATTCTAATAAAAATTGGTTTGGATTAAGGAAAGAAGTGGCTCAAGCTTTGCACAAATCTGGTATAGAAGTAGAAGCTAAATCACTAGAAAATGAGGTGAAAGACAGTTGAGTTTAGAACAGATTAGTAATACGGCTCTAATTGCTGCATTTTTTATTTATATTATTGCATTTTTTATGTTTGTTATATCAATTACAGGGAAAAAATGGAGTAATCGAGATCCAGAAGCTCATATGAAACGTTGGAGTAGATTTGCATTTGGAGTTACAGTTCTAGGAATTGCATCTCAAATCATTTATTTTATTACAAGATGGATTTACTCTGGACATATTCCAAATGCTAACATGTTTGAGTTTATGACTCTTTTGTCTATGATGATTATTGTAGGTTTTATAATCATCTATATCATTTATCGCTCAGCTGGTACAGGAGTATTCGCACTTCCAGTTGCATTTATAGTACAAGCTTATGCTATGGTTTTTCCATGGGAAGCAGAACCTTTAATTCCTGCATTGCAAGACAATTGGCTTAAAATTCACGTCACAACTGCTGCTCTTGGAGAAGCTTTTTTTGCTGTAGGATTCGCTACAGGGTTAATGTATTTAATAAGAACAGTAAATTTCTCAGGCACTTCAAAAAAAGAACGTCGATCCATAAAAGGTGTGGAATTCACCATTTTTGTTATCCTTGTTGTAGTAGGATTTATCGGTTCAGTTTTCCTTTTTAATGGTATGGATTATCATGCAGAATTTTCAAAGGACGTCATTGTACCTGCAGAAGAATCAGAGTTAGAATTAGAGCAAGTGACTACAGAAAATGTGGAATATACGCTGCCTCCAATTGTAAAACCGTACAACAGTGAAATAGTATCAATGGATTCTTACTTTGGAATTCAAAAACCTTTATTCGAAGCACCATTTTGGATGCAGGGCGTAAATGCAGGGCGTAAATTAAATACAGTGGTTTGGGCATTTATTATAGGTACATTGCTTTATTATACTTTGAGGTTAATTTTACGAAAACCGATAGGTGCAAGTATACAACCTATATTAAATGATTTAGACCCAGATGATTTAGATGAAATTAGTTACCGTTCCATTGCACTCGGCTTCCCAATCTTTACTTTAGGAGCTTTAATATTTGCTATGATTTGGGCGCACATTGCGTGGGAAAGATTTTGGGGTTGGGATCCAAAGGAAGTATGGGCATTAATTGTATGGTTATTTTATAGTGTATATCTACACTTACGTTTATCTCGTGGCTGGCAGGGTTCAAAATCTTCTTGGTTATCCGTCATCGGATTTTTAATTGTGATGTTTACGTTAGTGGGAGTTAATTTAGTTATAGCTGGATTACATTCTTACGCAGGAGTATAATATATATATCCGAAACAACTTTAATAACAAACACCTAGTGTGCACAGAAGTGTAAACAGCTTAGAATCTCGCCAATTCGTGGTTAAATATATGTAAAGGTTATTTTTATTGATTGGAGTTGAAAATAAGATGTCAGAAAAAAGTGTAATTTTGGTAGTAGATGATGAAGAAAGAATACGTAGACTTCTTCGTATGTATCTTGAAAAAGAAGGTTGTGTTGTTGACGAAGCAGAGGATGGGGAAACTGCTTTAGAAATGGCACTTGAAAAGGATTATGATTTAATTCTGTTAGATTTGATGCTTCCAGGCATAGATGGAATTGAGGTTTGTGAGAAACTTAGAATTCAAAAAGCAACTCCTGTCATCATGTTAACCGCAAAAGGAGAAGAGGCAAATCGAGTGCAAGGTTTTGAGGTAGGTACAGATGATTATGTAGTTAAACCATTCAGTCCGAGAGAAGTTATTTACCGTGTTAAAGCGATTTTACGACGCTCCTCTGCGACTGCTTACCTAACAAGTGAAGATAGTTCAAGTAATAATATTGTTTTTCCAAATTTAATCATCGAACATGATGCTCATCGTGTCACTGCTAACGGACAAATTATTAGTTTAACACCAAAAGAATATGAACTATTACATTACTTAGCTTCATCTCCAGACAAAGTGTATTCTCGTGAAGAATTATTAAAAGATGTTTGGAATTATGAGTTTTTTGGTGATCTAAGAACCGTGGATACACATGTTAAAAGACTTAGAGAAAAATTAAATAAAGTTTCACCTGAAGCAGCTTCCATGATTCATACTGTTTGGGGAGTAGGGTACAAACTAGAGGTGCCAAAATAAAGTGAATATTTGGAAAAGTGTAGTAGGTAAACTGTGGATTACGATTATCCTCCTAGTTGCTTTTGTAATCACATTTTTAGGTTTGTTTTTATTAGTATATATTGATGTGAATTTTGATAAAAATTCACAGGAAATTAGTTGGTTATTTGTATACACAGGAATTATTGGATTTTTGTTAACAACTTTTTTTGCATTTTTCTTATTTACGAAAATTACTCAGCCTCTATTACAATTAAAAAAAGCAACAGATTCCATTACTGTTGGAGAATATAATACTCGTGTTGAGATTCGCTCCTCTGATGAAATTGGACAGTTGGCTAATAGATTTAATCATATGGCAGAAAAGCTGGAACAAACCATTAGAGATTTAAATCATGAAAAAGAGCAATTAGGTAGTATTCTTCGAAGTATGACCGATGTGGTTATCACTTTTGATGCCGAGGGTACTATTTTATTAGCAAATCCACAAGGTGAGAAACTTATAAAGCATTGGGCTGCTATTTCTTGGGAAGATGGTCCAGAAATTGCTTTAAATCATACTCCAGAACCCCTTCAACCTTTATTTCAATCTGTAGTATCAAACAATAAAGAGTTGACGTCGAAGTTATATGTTCTAAATGATGTATGGTCAGTTGTGATTACCCCTCTTTATGCTCAAGATATGGTACGTGGTGCCGTTGCCGTATTGCGTAATGTTACTGAAGAGGATCGTTTAGAAAAATTACGTAAAGATTTTGTAGCCAATGTGTCTCATGAATTAAGAACTCCACTATCGATGTTGCAAGGGTATAGTGAAGCACTATTAGATGATATTGCAGGTTCCATTGATGAAAGAAAGGAACTTGCACAGATTATTTTGGATGAATCTTTACGTATGAGCAGACTAGTTAAAGACTTATTAGACTTGGCTAAAATGGAAACCGGGCATATTGATTTGAATTGTGACCGGGTGAACATGACAACATTAATTAGCAGAGTTATCCGTAAATTTTCTGCATTAGCTAATGAACATCATGGAGTAATTATAAAACAAAACATAGATAAAGAAGATTTATGGATAGAATGTGGTGATGAAGATAGATTAGAGCAAGTTTTAACTAATTTATTAGATAATGCATTAAGGCACACACCAAAAGGAGCCTTTATATTTATTCGTGCTCATTATAAAGTGAATGAAGATGCTGTAAATGTAGAAATAGAAGATCAAGGAGAAGGGATCCCAAACGTGGATTTACCTTATATATTTGATAGGTTTTATAAAGCAGATAAAGCAAGAACACGTATTTCTAAAGGTGGTACTGGTTTAGGTCTGTCCATTGTAAAAAATATTGTAGAATCACATGATGGTATGATAGAAGCTAAGAGTATTGTTGGAGAAGGCACTACTTTTTCATTTGTGATTCCATGTAATAGAACAAGTGAGTAGAATGTGATATTTATTAAAATCAAGAGCTTTACTTTTAACATAACTTAAAGGTAAAGCGCTTTTTTTCTAAAACATTTTTAGAAAGGTTGTAGATCTATGGAAATAGATTATTTATATCATCCTTATCCATCACAAAGAATGACAGTATTTGCAAAGAGGGGAATGGTTGCAACATCACAACCGATTGCTGCACAAGCTGGTTTAGATATTTTAAAAAAGGGAGGCAACGCTATTGATGCAGCTATTGCTACTGCTGCTTGTTTAACTGTTGTTGAACCAACATCAAATGGTATTGGTGGGGATGCTTTTGCTTTAGTATGGAACAAGGGAGAATTACATGGGCTTAATGCAAGTGGTCCTGCCCCAAAGAAGATATCAATTGATGCTGTAAAAGAAAAGGGATATAGAACTATGCCTGATTATGGGTGGTTACCAGTAACAGTACCAGGAGCACCTAGTGCATGGGCAAATCTATCAAATCAGTTTGGTAAGCTTTCTCTAAAAGAAGTATTAGAACCAGCCATTTATTACGCAGAGAATGGGTATCCTATCTCTCCTGTTTTAGGTCAGTATTGGCAAATAGCATACAATAAATATAAAAAGAACCTCATTGGTCCTGAATTTAAACCTTGGTTTGATACTTTTGCACCTAATGGAAGGGCACCAAAAATAGGCGAAATGTGGGGATCTATAGGGCATGCAGAGACACTTAGATCCATAGCTGAAACAAATGGTGAAAGTTTTTACAGAGGGGAATTAGCACAAAAAATAATATCATTTTCAAATTCAAATGGGGGTTTTCTTTCTGAGGAAGATTTAGGAGAATATCATGCAGAATGGGTAAAACCAATTTCCATAAACTACCGTGGATATGATGTGTGGGAGATGCCTCCAAATGGACAAGGAATTGTTACCTTAATGGCTCTGAATACTTTAAAAGATTTTTCGTTTGCAGAAAAGGAAAGTGTAGATACATATCATAAACAAATTGAAGCAATGAAGTTGGCTTTTTCTGAAGGGAAAAAATATATAACAGATTCTAATCATATGACAACTACAGTAAAACAACTGTTATCAGAAGAATATGGAGATCAACATGCGAAATTAATTAGTAATCGTGCGTTAGTTCCTGAGTTAGAAGCAACTGGTAAAGGTGGGACTGTTTATCTTGCAACAGCAGATGACCAAGGAAATATGGTTTCTTTTATCCAAAGTAATTATAGTGGTTTTGGTTCAGGTTTGGTCGTTCCTGGTACAGGGATAGCACTGCAAAACCGTGGTTCTGATTTTTCATTGGACCAAAGTCATGAGAACAGTTTACAACCAGGTAAAAGAACGTATCATACGATTATTCCAGGATTTATTACAAAAGGTAATGAAGCGATAGGACCTTTTGGTGTTATGGGTGCATATATGCAGCCTCAGGGGCATTTACAAGTTGTAATGAATATGATTGATTTTAATTTAAATCCACAATCTGCCCTTGATGCACCTAGATGGAGGTGGGTGGAAGGAAAAAGAATTAAAGTTGAACATAACTTTCCGCATCATATTGCAAAACAATTAGCTTCCAGAGGACACCAAATAGAAATGACCCTAGACCAAGGAGGATTTGGTCGAGGCCAAATCATATGTCGAGACTTACAAACTGGAGTTCTTTCAGGGGGGACAGAATCGCGAACGGATGGTGCGATTTCAGCGTATTAGATCTACTTAGTCTTAAGTAGATCTAATATAAGCTGGTGTGATTTTAAAACAAAGTTGTAGCGTTTATAAAAAAGATGAATCGTTTAAAACAAAAGTTAAAGCGTTTAAAATAAAGTTGCACCGAAATATTATATTGAAACAGTTTGATCAAAACTTATGAATTAGAATGTGATTCATGAGTTTTTTGACTTTCATATTAGACAAAAGGGCCAGTTCGTATTATGAGGTTAGCCAGTTATATTTCTGGTTGACCTCATATTTTTATTGGTCTTATTCTTTAGGTAGCCGGGGTAGAACGTAAGGGCCAGTGGGACTTGATCTCGTCCGCAAAACTGTTCACCCTCTACTTGTAGAAACATGTGTGAGGCTGGTTGGGACGTAGATCTCGTATAACAAGCGAAGAAATGACACTACAAGGGAAATTAGAGGTACCGGCAATGAGATAGTGAGAGGGAGTGTTAAGCATGGATCCAGTCATTGGTCTGGATATTGCAAAAGGAGAAAGCCAAGTTCAAGCCTTTTTACAAAGGAAACATCCATACAAAAAGAGTTTTAAATTTGAACATCATTTAGAGGGTCTAGATGTATTTTACAAGTTTTATAAAGAGATAGAAGCAGAGACTGGAAAGGATCCGGTTGTCATTTTTGAGTCTACAGGTCATTATCATGAACCTATCGTGCAATTCCTTGAAAGGGAAAAGATCGTCTATATCATGGTGAATCCTATTATTTCTCATGGAGCTAAAAAATCGAGTATGCGGAAGGTCAAGACAGATGCTATTGATGCTTCCCATTTATGTGAGCTGTACTATAAAGAGGATTTAGAACCTTATCATAAGAAGAGTATTCAAGTTTTGAATCTACGTAATTTAACTAGGATGCACGATGCGATAACTAGCTCTTATGTGCAGATGAAGTTACAATTTCTAGCTACTTTAGATCAAGTATTTCCAGAGTACAAGAAAGTGTTTAGCGATACGTATTCTAGGGTTTCTTTAAGGACATTATATTTGTTTCCTACTGCAGAAAAGGTGTTAAACAAAGATGTTAATGACTTGGCTGAGGAAATGAAAGGGAATTGTCAAAAGAGGTCTTATAAATGGGCATTAAAAAAGGCTGAAGGGTTAAAGGAGGCTGCTTTAAAGGATCCTTTTCAAAAGAATCTTTATGACAGCAACTTAGTCAGTCTAAAAATGTATATTAATCTTTTATTAGAATATCAGGCGCATTTATCAAAGTTAAAAGACGAGATAGATACTTTAGCAAATGAAATAGAAGATTACCATATCATTCGTTCTATCCCCGGAGTAGGAGATAAGATTGCGGCAACAATCATCTCCGAAATTGGGGAAATAGAACGCTTTTCGCATCCGAAAAAACTAGTAGCCTTTGCAGGTATAGATCCAAGGGTTCATGAATCAGGCAAGTTTAAAGCAACATATAACCGAATAACTAAAAGAGGTTCAAGTAGACTACGGCAAATATTATATAGTGCTGTATTATGTGGTTTAAGGAATTCTCGAAATAGTAAACTAATAGCATTTTATCAGAAAAAGCGAGAAGAAGGTAAACCACACAAAGTTGCCATGATTGCTTGTGCAAATAAGCTCACTCAATGGATTTTCTACATTTTAAAACGTAAAGAGGATTTTAGATAAATATTTACTAAAAGACCATGATCTTCCAACAGTTTTAGGAAGGTCTATTTGGTATGATAAAAATTATTATAACACGGAAATTTATTTATTTTTAAATTAATTCTTGACCTCCTAGTAGCTGGTATTGTGAAACAACAATCTTTTTTGATTTATAGTGCGAACAGGGTGCTAAAGTAATAAAATTATTGATTTACACAAGTATATTTGGTATACTTACCTTCTTATTATAGAAGGGAGTGAGGGTAAATAATGACTAATTTAATGAGGATAACCTTGGGAATTCAATGTATTGCCTCTCACTCATGCGGATTAAGAAATTAAGCCTCCTTAGTTATATTAATGAAAAGAGCATGGCGTAAGTATATCTTTCGAAAAAGAACGTAATGGAAGTCACAAGGTTAATTTACATAACCTTGTGACTTTTTTATTTCTAAATGATTATTAATTCCCAGTTATTCCTCATAAATGTTAGTCTAATAATTTATATCTGGAGGAAAAAGAAATTTTTAACTAGGAGTTGTTATTCAATGGGAAATTTATATCAGAATGTATTATTTAAACAAGAAAAAGTTAATGAAATGGAATTGGCATTAACTCAATTTAACTCAAAAAGAGCACTTTCTCATGTTAATTCAAATTTAAAACTCAAAAATTTAGGTGATTGTACATTAATAATCGATTCAAATGCACCAAATTCAATTTATTACAACCGTATCAAGGGGTTTGGAAATCATGATATAGACAAAGTTGATTATATTTTGGATACGTATTATTCCGAACAAATAACACCTTGTTTCGATATGACTCCCAATAACATTAATTTTGAAGTATCTCAGGTATTAATGAATAAAGGGTTCTTTTGCTCTGAACAACTGGTATTCCTAGAACTAGAACCGTATTTTACGGAGTATGATAATCGAGAAATTGATATTGTTAGAGTAACTGAAAATAATGCAAAAGAATTTATTAATCTCATATTACTTTCAGATGGAAAGGAAGTAGAGAAAGATTTGATTGAAAAAAAATCGGTATATTTCTATCAGTCAAACTTTCAAAATTTCATAGCATATATAGGTGGAGAAGCTGTAGGAATGGGCTCGCTTTTTATAAAAGGTGAGGAAGGATATATTGCTAATGGATTTACCTTCCCATCCTACAGGGGTAGAAAAGTCCAAAAATCATTACTTCATTTTAGAATACAGGTAGCAAAAGAATTGGGATTAACAAAGTTATATACAGATGTAGAATTCGGTTCTATAAGTCACAATAATCTGTTAAAGGTAGGATTTGAATCAATACTCACGAGTTCCTTTTGGATGAAAGCTAAATAAAAATCATGTGAACTAAGGTGCTTTGTTTTAAAAGTTAACCAATATACGAGCTGACCTTTTTAAAAAGCTACTAAAATATAAGTGTTTTTTTAAAATGTAGGATCAATAAAATTTAATCGAATTTGTTCTTCAACAATTTGGAGCGATTATGGAATAACATGAGTTGAAAATGATCAAACTTTTTTAAAAAAATCAAATAATTAATCTCAAATCTAGAATCCATTTTGATCAATCTTTTTTTCAAAATGGATTCTTTTGTTTGCTTAGAATAACGGGTTTTCATGAAGTTTGTGATCAAGCTTTATTTTAAAGTTACAGCTGGTGCAGTTTTGTAAAAAAAATTTTAAATCACTTTTTATACTTAATGATTGTACCCATAATAAAGTCAATCAAAAAGTGTGCAATAATTGGTACCCAAAGAGTTTCTGTCTGAATATAAATCCAACCTAATCCGTAACTAATACTAAAAACTAGCCCCGTCATTAACCAATGCTGTAAATATCGAATGTGAATGGCCGCAAATAAAATACTTGTCCAGTAAGGTCCAAGTGCATGTTGGATCGCTCCTCTGAATAAAAGTTCTTCACAAATAGCTACAATCATTGAGATTAAGAATATATGCCATAGAGGGCGATTTTTAAATATCCTTTCATTAATGCCACCGTCATCTGAAACATCGTCAGGAACCCACCTAGATATTAGTAAATCAAAAGCGAGAACTACTAGAGCAAAGCCAGCCCCCCATGTTAATGCTGTAACATAGGACTTAGGAAATTGTAAAACCTCTAGAATACTTCTTTCTTGAAAAAAAATTATAATGAGACCGATAAAAAGTGTAAGTAATTGAGTGAAATATAAATTATATAGCAACATTTTATCACTCATTTTATCTATGTTAACATTTTTAAACTGCAGTTTTATTTTTTTCTTCATTCTGTCCCGCCTTTTAGTATGATGTTAATCATCATTAGTCATATTGAAATCCTTGTAGCATAGAAACAGCAGAAATTCCTCCTTTGACATTTTTAACATGATCAAAACCATTTTGAATCAGGTATTGGCAAACATGTTGGCTTCTAATTCCATGAGCACAAAGGATATACAATGTTTTGTCCTTAGGAAATTCAGATAACTGCTCAGGGATTGTATTCATAGGATAAAGCAAACTATTTTCTAGATGATAATACTCCCATTCAAATTTTTCTCTAACATCAATGATTATACCATCAAGAGTTTTGTTTTTTAAATGCTGATTGAAGTCTTCAGCTGAAATTTCATATGAACTCATAATTATTCACTTCCTTATTATGATTATAACTTTAGATTTGGCTTTAAAATAATTTACATTAGAAGAATAACGAAAATTCAATATTTATTCAATAAAAAAGATTGCATTTATATTAGTAGTTGCTATAAAATAGAAATTAACAATTGGATCTTTAAAAGAAATATGTTATCAATTAATATTTGAATTGACATGCTATTATTCACATGATACATTATGAGTTATTAATATCATTACATGCAATGAAGGAATTAAGCATAGTAAAATCTTCAGAGAGCCGTTGGTTGGTGTAAAGCGGTGATGAAAACTATGTGGAGCACTCCTGAGTTATTATACTGAAACTTTATAAAGTAAGTATAGTCGGCAAAAACGCCGTTATCCATAAGGTCAATGACCATAAAGATTACTTATGTAAATAAGTAATGAAATAGGGTGGTACCACGAAACTAACTCTCGTCCCTATCATACACATCGTATGAGGATTGAAGGGTTTTTTTGTATTTACAATGACTTTAATTCTGTATAACTTTACTGTGTAATTAAATCATGAATTACACGTTAAGGATAAATAAAAAAAGAAATAAACTAAGGAGGAGTACCATACATGTTTAAAGTATTAGTATCAGATCCAATTAGTGATTTAGGAATTCAAAAGCTTTTTGATGCAAATGATGTTAGCGTTGTTAAAGAAACAGGATTAAATGAGGATGAACTTATTAAAATCATATCAGATTTTGATGCACTATTGGTGCGTAGTCAAACTAAGGTTACAAGAAAAATTATGGAAGCTGCTACAAAATTAAAGGTAATTGGTCGAGCAGGAGTTGGTGTAGACAATATTGATTTGGATGCAGCTACACAAAGAGGGATTATCGTAATTAATGCTCCTGATGGTAATACAATATCTACTTGTGAACATACATTTGCTATGATGATGGCCGTAGCTCGAAATATTCCTCAAGGTTACAAAAAAACAATTACAGGGGAATGGGATCGCAAATCTTTTGTAGGTGTTGAGCTTAATAACAAAGTTCTAGGTATTATTGGTATGGGGAGAATTGGAACAGAGGTAGCCGAGAGAGCAAAAGCTTTTAACATGAAGATCATTGGTTTTGATCCATTCCTGACAGAAGAACGTGCTGAGAAACTTGGGATTGAAAAAGGCAGTGTGAATGATATAGCTCAAAAAGCTGACTTTATTACTGTGCATACTCCATTGACGAAAGAAACACGTCATATGATCGCAAAACCACAGTTTGAATTAATGAAAAAAGGAGTTAGAATTATTAATTGTGCACGTGGTGGAATCATAGATGAGTATGCATTGGTTGAGGCAATTGATCAAGGCATTGTTTTTGGTGCAGCGTTTGATGTATTTGAGTCTGAGCCACCTCAAAAGGACCACCCATTTTTAAATCATGATAAGGTTATAGTTACCCCTCATTTAGGAGCTTCTACACAAGAAGCACAAGAGAATGTAGCAATAGATGTTTCTGAAGAAGTACTGAACATCCTTTTAAATAAACCATTTAAAAATGCCGTAAATATGCCTCATGTTCCATCAAGTGTACTAAATAAACTTCAGCCATATTTTGAATTAGGTGAAAAATTAGGTAGTTTCTTAACTCAACTCACTAAAGATTCCATTGAGGAAATTCATATTAATTTCTCAGGTGAATTGGCAGATGTAGATACTGCACCTTTATCACGTATTATTATAAAAGGTGTGTTGGCACATTATCTAGATTCTGAGGTAAATGTAGTAAATTCAATGCATCTTGCAGAGACAAAAGGTGTAAAAATTGTTCGTCAGAGATCTTCAAGCACTAAAGGATTTACTAACCTCATCACATTAACTTTAAAAACAAAAAGTGGAGAGAAAACAATAGCTGGAACATTATTAAATGGATATGGACCTAGGATTGTTCAGATTGACCAATACCCTGTTGATATATCTCCTGAAGGTATTTTCATTTATATTTCTCATCAAGATAAACCTGGTGCAATTGGAAAAATTGGTACTTTATTAGGACAGAATGATGTTAATATTGCAACGATGCAGGTTGGAAGAAAAATAATTGGTGGTGATGCTGTAATGATTCTTACAGTAGATAAACAGCCATCAAAAACGGTGAGAAAATTATTAACAGATACTTCTGAAATTGTTTCAGCAAAAGAAATTATTCTGTAGGTACCTACAATAGTGAGTTGAAGTGGATATAAAACAAAAAAGCTCTATTCTTTAAGGAATATGAGCTTTTTTATTTGAAGTGATTATTGCATATTGTTTTGTTGATTTTGATTAGTTTGTTGGGCTTGTTGCATATTGTTTTGTTGAGCTTGATTGGTTTGTTGAGCTTGTTGAACTTGCTGTTGAGCTTGTTGTAACTGCTGTTGAGCTTGTTGAATTTGTTGTTGCTGTTGAGCGTTGGCAGCTGCATTTTGCTGAGCTTGTTGTAACTGTTGTTGTGCTTGTTGAACTTGTTGCTGCGCTTGTTGAATTTGTTGAGGTGTTGCATTCATTTGAGATGCTTGTTGTGCAGCCTGTTGAGCTTGCATAGCAGCTTGTTGAGCTTGCTGTGCAGCTTGTTGTTGGTTTTGTTGTGCCATAATGTATAGTATCCTCCATATGTGTTATATTTATGAACTAACTTGAGTCCATCAAATATTAAATTTAGCCAAATTAAACTAAATTATTCATAATGTTTCACGATTAACAATATTTTTATGATAAAATTTACATATATTGATAAATATCCACATAAAAGGAAAGTGTAAAGGTCAACAAAACGGTTATTATGTTGTCATCTTAAGTCATTTTATTCAGGTATATAATTTATATCAATTGCTCTTGGATCAACAAATCCATACCCTTCTGCTTCAATTTTAGTTAATAATTCATCCAGAGCTTCTACTGTCCATGGTAATTCATGCATAAGAATATTGCTGCCTGCTCTTAATTGCTCCATCACTCTTTGAATGACTCCCTCAGGATATTGATACTTTTTAACCCAATCTTCTGAACCATTGGACCAAGTCATGTATAACATACCTTCTTCTTTCACTTTTGTGGTTAAATGAATATTGCCAGCACCTTGGCCATGTGGAGGACGGAAAAATAAAGGTCTTTCTCCTGTCAATTCTTCAACAATGTTTTGAACATCACCTACCTGTTGATTTATAGTCTCACTAGTCTCATTTTTTAAACTAATATGATCCCAAGAATGATTGCCAATGATTTGACCTCTTTTATGTATTAGCTGCAATAATTCTGGATTTTGCTCTATTCTGAATCCATTTACAAAAAAAATAGCTTTAGCTTCGTGTTTATCCAAAATGTCTAACATCTTAGTTAACATTTCTTCTTCTTTTGGACCATCATCAAAAGTTAACAGTACAACATTTTTATTAATATCTTCATTTTTAGGTTTAATGTCATAAATACCGTTCATATAGTAATCTAATTCAATTGGTGGTTCACTAACCGGTTCAATCTCTTCATTGATTTCATTTACTTTTTCTGTTTCCGTTTCACCAGTTTCATTTAAATTTTCATTACCTTTATCTTCAATCTGAATAGGATTTGTGGGAGGGGATTCATTTGAATTTTCACTTGGATTTTGTCCACATGCTGTTAAAGTTAAACTTAGTGAGATGAGAGAGATAAGAGCAAATTTTAATTTCATTTTTTTTGTATCCTCCTGTAGTTTTATTTCATTTTATCTGTATTTTACCATGTGAATTATAAAATGTAATTGTTTTTTTCCCATCCATAAATTACTTTTAATTTTCTGAATGTTTATGCTATAAAATGAAAAAAATAAATTTGAAAAGAAAGTAATGAAAAGGAGGTTGATGGAGTTGAGAGGGTTTTTAATGGGTGGACTTTTCGGAGCTGCATTAGCACTATACTTAAATAAAAGCAACAATAGAGAAATGTTAATGGCAAACATGGATAAAATGGCTAATTCTTTGGGTGATATGTTTGATACAGCTACAGAGAAAATGAAGGAAGTAACTTTTAATCAAATGACTAAAAACATGGAAGGAAAGAAAGATAAAAACTTTCAAGATTTTGACAATGGGATAGAACAAATACAGGATATAATCAATGAAGATCCAAAAGTAAAAGCAGAATCAGACAAAATTTTAAAAGAAAATGAAAATTCAATAACACAGTAAAGTATTTCTCTTTCTATTTTCATAGGAAAAAGAACGATTAGTTTTTAAATCATATAAAAAATCATTTTCATTTCGTAAATTTGAAAATGATTTTTTTTTGTTTTTTAGGTCATTTATATTAGTGCAATAAATTGGTTTTAATGTTAACATAAGTAGTAAGATTATGATAAAAAAAATTGTAATTTGGTCAAGCTTAATTTCACGATTATGTGTGTTCTAACATATTTTATAACATAATACATTCATCTTAAAATATGTTGAATTAACTTTAATAGAAGGGAGCTCCTAATCATGAAGATGGAACGTTTAAGTACAGACAAAATTCGTATATTTTTAACTTTTGAAGACTTAACTGAACGTGGTATTCAAAAAGAAGATATGTGGAAGGAGATCCCAAAAGTCCGCGAGCTTTTTAATGATATGATGGAGCAAGCCTATTCAGAATTGGGATTCGAAGCATCTGGTCCATTGGCCGTGGAAGTAATTACTCACCCTGCTCAAGGAATGGTAGTCATAGTTACTAAAGGTAATTTAGATGAAGGTGATTTTCCTGAGTATGATGAAGAAGAGTTATTATATGAAATGGAAGTTACTTTGGAAGAATCTCACTTGATCTCGTATACATTTCAAGACTTTGAACATGTTATCACTGTATCTAAATTATTAAAGAAGTATTTATCCGAAGAGGAAGGTATGTTATATTCTTATGAAGATCAATGGATTTTACAAATAGATTCTGAAAAGTTTGATGACAACTTGTTTCACACACTTATCGCTTTATTATCAGAGTATGGTGAGACCACCTCACTTACCCAGTCTATTTTAGAAGAATATGGTAAAGTTATCATATCCGAAAATGCAATAAAAGTTATAAATGAGCACTTTTAAAATGACCTCTATAACATATGATTGAGAGCATCTACAAAACTATTTTGGTTTTTGTGTGATGCTTTTTCATGGATTATATTTTTTCTCTTTTCTAAATTGGCTAGGAGCCGGATCAATACAAAACCAGTAAAAGAAGGTGGATTGTTTGAATCTCAAAGAAACAGATAACATACTTTACTCTACACAAACAGTCATTAAAGAAGCATTGACAAATTTAGGTTTTGGGGAAGATATGTTTAATTTATTAAAGGAACCTCTAAGGCTATTTAAAGTACGAATCCCAGTAATGATGGATGATGGTAAAGTACATGTGTTTACTGGTTTTAGAGCGCAGCATAATGATGCTGTTGGTCCTACAAAAGGTGGAGTTAGGTTTCATCCAGATGTAACTGAAGATGAAGTAAAAGCACTGTCCATATGGATGACATTGAAGTGTGGTATAACAGACATTCCATACGGGGGAGGAAAAGGTGGAATTATTTGCGATCCTCGAAAAATGTCATTTAAAGAACTGGAAAGATTAAGCAGAGGTTATGTACGTGCGATTAGTCAGGTAGTTGGTCCTTCAAAAGATATCCCTGCCCCTGATGTGATGACAAATTCACAAATCATGGCATGGATGCTGGATGAATATAGTCGAATAAGAGAATTTGATTCACCTGGATTCATTACAGGCAAACCTCTTGTGTTAGGAGGCTCTCATGGTCGTGAGACCGCTACAGCAAAAGGTGTATCCATTATGATTCAAGAAGCTTTGAAGAAAAAAAATATAGCAATTCATGATGCGAAAGTTATTATTCAAGGTTTTGGAAATGCAGGGAGTTATCTTGCCAAGTTTATGCATCAAATTGGAGCTAAGGTGGTAGGAATATCAGATGTCCTTGGAGGTTTATATGATCCAAATGGACTAGATATTGATTTTCTAATTGATAGAAGAGATTCATTTGGTACAGTAACAAACTTATTTAAAAAAACGATTTCTAATCAAGAGTTACTTGAAATGGATTGTGACATCCTTGTACCAGCCGCAATAGAAAATCAAATAACAGTCCATAATGCAGAAAAAATAAAAGCAAGTATTTTGGTAGAAGCTGCAAATGGACCTACTACACTAGAAGCAACTCAAATATTGACGGATAGAGGAGTTCTGCTAATTCCAGATGTTCTGGCAAGTGCAGGGGGGGTAATTGTATCTTATTTTGAATGGGTACAAAATAACCAAGGTTATTATTGGAGTGAAAAAGAAGTTCATGAGAAATTAGAGGATATTATGGTAAGAGCTTTAGACAAAATATATCAGACACATTCATCAAGAGGTGTTAATATGCGTTTAGCTGCTTATATGATGGGAGTTCGTAAGGTGGCAGAAGCCGTTAAATACAGAGGCTGGATTTAATGCAAATTCTAACTATACTATGTATTGCAATAGCACCAAGTTTAGCTCTGCTGACTTATTTCTATTTAAAGGAGAGTCACTCTTCAGAACCAATAAGTATGGTAATGAAATTATTTTTATTTGGTGTATTACTCGTATTTCCGACAATGGTTATTCAGCGTGGTTTAGTTTTAGGCTTAGGAGAAAATGATTTTTTATTTTCATTTGTAATTTCAGGTGGAATTGAAGAATTTTTAAAACTGTTTATTTTATATTATACAATTTACAATCATCACATTTTTGATTCCCCTTATGATGGGATAGTTTATGGGGTGTCTATCTCATTAGGGTTTGCAACTCTGGAAAATATCATTTATGCATTTTCTTATTCATCTTCATTTTTTACACTGTTGTTAAGAGGGTTGCTCCCAATTTCAGGACATGCAATATTTGGTGTAATGATGGGTTTCTATATAAGTAAAGCCAAGTTTCTTTCACAAAAGAGATATTTAATTTTAGCGTTGGCTCTTCCAATCACTTGGCATGGACTATTTGATTATATTATGCTTGTATTTCAAACCAATTGGATTTTGATTTTAGTTTTATTTATGGCTTTGTTATGGATTAAAGGGTTAAGAAAAGTGAAGCAGGCGAATCATTATTCAGCAGGGTTTAATGTTTCTAATGATAAAAAGTTTGAAGTATAACTAATTTGGTAATGATAAAGCGTATCATCATTTGCAGGAGGATTTTCATCTATGCCAAACTACAGAGTGAAAGTTACAATCCGATGTCAATCTTGCGGTGAAAAATATATTCTCAAAGGTAGAAGAGAAAAGGGAAGAGTGGATACAGGTTTTAAAAAATGTTTATGTAATAATGATTCTAATTTTGAAGTTCAATATGAAAATGAATTATAGTGTATAAAGCCTCTTTCATTAACAGAAACTATGTAACAAATTGTTAATGAAAGGGGCATTTTTGATGTATAGGCGATTAAGCGCAGTTGCGTTTCCTATCCTTATCATTGCTTTAGTAGGTACTTCTTTTTGGGGGTATCAAGAACATCAGGAAAAAAACTCAATATTAATAAAAACAGAAAATCAATATCAACGAGCTTTTCATAATTTATCATTTGAATTAGATCAACTGCATAACGAATTAGGGAATACATTGGCTGTGAATTCATCATCTCGTAATTTCCATAGAAGATGTTTGGTAAATGTGTGGAGAATTACGAGTGAAGCTCAAAGTGATATTAATCAATTACCACTTACATTATTGCCATTTGATAAAACAGAGGAGTTATTGGCTAGTTTGGCTAGTTTCTCATATTCAGCAGCAATAAGAGATTTATCTGATAAACCATTGTCAGAAAAAGAAATGGAGAACTTGAAATCATTATACGAGCGAACAGGTGAAATATCTAATGAACTAAGGTCTATCCAGTCTAACGTATTGAGTAATAATCTTCGTTGGATGGACGTAGAGGTGGCTATAGCTTCTGAAAAGGAGCCGTTAGATAATGGTATAATAGATGGATTTAAAACTGTTGATAAAAAAGTTACTGAATATTCTGAAATTGATTGGGGACCTTCTAACACTCAAATGTTTCATAATAGAGACTATAATCAATTAAGTGGAAATATTATCTCTTCTGAAGAGGCTAAAGAGATTGCTGGAAAAATATTGAATGTGAAAGAAACAGAGCAAATGAAGGTGAAAGAAAATGGAAAAGGGACTGAATATCACACTTACAATATTCAGATTAACAATTCTGATAATAAATCCAATATAGAGATGGATGTATCAGCCAAAGGTGGGCATGTAGTATGGTTTATGAACACTCGTCCTGTAAATGGGAACAAACTTAATGTTAACCAAGCAAAGGAAAAAGCGATAAAAGCTCTTGATCAGATGGATTTTAGAGGAATGAATGCAGTGAGCTTTGATCAATATGAAAATGTTGTAAGTTTCGCATTTGTAACAAAAATCGATGATGTTATTATATACCCTCAAAAAATATCGGTCAAAGTAGCGCTAGATAACGGAGAAGTAGTTGGAATTCAAACTACAGATTATATTTTTGCAAATCAACAACCTAAAATAGAAACACCTAAGCTAACAATTGAAGAAGCTAAGAAAACATTAAATCCAAACTTTAAGGTAGAAAGTACAGATAAAGCCTTAATCCTAAATGACATGAATGAAGAAACTTTATGTTACGAATTTCTAGGAGAGATTAACAGTCAGCTTTATAGAATATATATCAATGCAAGTACAGGAATGGAAGAAAAAATCGAACAAGTTTAACACACCCCAAAAAGTGAAGAAATGAGTTTGTAGCAAAATCCGAATATTTTTCGGGAATATATAATTAAAAATAGTCCCACTAAATCCGGTATTGAAATCATTGATTTTCGACCGAATTTAGATGGGATTTTATTTTTTTCTACAAAATCTGAGTTCTTTTGATATAATTTGATATATCCATTGAGTTTTTTTGAGGTGAGATACTTGAAATTAAAAATTGGCCAAATCCTTTTTTTAGAAATTGAGCCTATTACTGAAAAGGATAAAAAGGATGTATCTTTTTATAAAACTAGAATTTCTGATATTGAGAATAATTATATTTCTATAGAAACGCCAACAAATGAAGATGGGGAATATAAATACTTATATGATGGAGATGAAATTTTTGTACGTTTCAGTTCGGAGGATAATATAAAATATGCTTTCTCGTCTTTTGTTATCGGTACAAAAAAAGAAATAATTGAGCAATTTTTAATAAAAAAACCTTCTTCACAAGAAATTATACATATTGATGATCGGAATTATTTACGAGTTCCAGCACAGTTGGAAATTGCAGTGAAACTTTTTAGTCAAGTGCGTTTTTTAGCTAAAACAATTGACATCAGTGGGGGTGGACTAGCATTTATTTGTGAAGAAGATATTAATATTCAAGATTCGATTAGCTGTTGGTTGTTAATTAAACATAAAAATGAATTACAACACATCCCTTTTGAAGGTAAGATTATAAGGACGAAGAAAATAGATACTGAGAAGACAAAAGTTATGGTTTATTACCGTAATATTGATGAAGAGGATCGGAGAGCGATTATTCGTTATTGTTTTGATCGTCAATTTGAACTACGAAAAAAATAAATTGATTATAAATGAATGAAGAATTTTTTTTGAGGTAAAATATGGTTACCAATATACAATAGGTGAGAATCATGTCAACTCAAAAAAAACATCCAAAATTTGAAGATCTCTTTATTGTTTTTTCTAATATAATTGAAAATTTCTTATTAAAAATATTTTTGTTTTTATTTATTATTCTTATTATCTTGCAGTTTTTATCCCAATTTGATTTTGTTCGTTCTAATTTAATTAAGGTTGAAAAACTAGAAGGTGTTCCCTATCAAATTAACGATTGGTATCAAAATGAAAACGACAAAAATAGTAATTGATTTTTGCAAAAATCTTAATTCTGTGTTACAATCTTCATCATAGCAGGCATTGCCTGCTTTTTTGCTGAAATTAGAAGGGGTTTATTTACATAATTATTGTAGACATAAAGGAGGTGACTCCATTGATCCAGCAACGTCATAAAATTAATGTTGCTATTGATGGTCCTGCCGGGGCTGGGAAAAGTACTATTGCACGTTTAGTGTCAAAAGAATTAGGATATGTTTATATTGATACAGGTGCAATGTATAGAGCTGTAACCTTAAAGGCGATGGAAAAGCAAATTCCTCCAAATGATGAACTGAAGATCGTTGAATTAACAAAACAGTTGGATATTGAATTGATTGCAACAGAAAGTGGCCAAAAGGTGATTGTAAATGGAATTGATTTAACTGAATCAATTCGCTCAAATGAAATAAATAAACAAGTATCCAAATTCGCTGGGATTAGCAAGCTAAGAGAAATACTTGTGGAAAAGCAACAACAACTGGCTTCATCAAAGGGAGTGGTTATGGACGGGAGAGATATAGCTACTCATGTGCTTCCAAATGCTGAAGTGAAAATCTTTTTAACAGCAAGTGTTGAGGAAAGGGCATCAAGGAGATATAAAGAAATGCTTGAGAAAACTCCTGAGTTAACAATAACTTTGGAACAGTTGAAAAACGATATTTCTTTACGAGATCAGATGGATTTAGAAAGAACAGCTTCACCATTAAAAATGGCTGAGGATGCCATAAAAGTCGATAGTACAAACATGACCATTGTAGAGGTTGTGCAAACCATTAAAGAATTATGCATTAAAAAAATGGGTGGGGATAATCATGTTATACAAAACGGTTAGAATGATATTGAGGTTTTTGTATGTTCTAATATATCGATTAAAAGTAGTAGGTAAATCTAATATCCCTGAACACGGAGGTGTCATGCTCTGTTCCAATCATGTAAACTTATTAGACCCTACCATTGTAGGAATTCCTCTAGATAGGCAAGTACACTTTATGGCAAAAGAAGAGCTGTTTAAAATTCCTGTGTTAGGAAAATTAATTGTTAAATTAGGGGCTTTTCCAGTAAAACGAGGCGGGGTAAGTAAAGAATCAATAAGAAACACTATAAAAATTTTAAATGAAGGAAAAGTTTTTGGCATTTTTCCTGAGGGGACTAGAAGAAAATCATTAGGGGTAGGGAAAAAGGGAGCAGCGAGTTTTGCACTTCGTTCTGATGCAACAGTTGTACCAGTTGCAATAATTGGAAATTATACTCCTTTTCGAAAAATGAAAGTTATTTACGGAAAGCCTGTTGATTTAAGCGAATTCAAGGAAGATTCATCAGGTGATCGCTTAGAGAAAGCCACTGATAAAATTATGTCCAATATTGATAAATTATTAAAAAGTAATTCAAGTTAAATAAAACTATTTAATTTTTTTGAATAAATGTAAAGTTGAATATGGAACAATATCTACAAATGATTTATATTTATGTAGAGTTAATGATTTGAATCTGTATTATACAGATATTATTTAATAAAATATACAGTGAAGGATCTGATTTTAAAATAATCAGATAAGCACTAGGAGGTTATTATAATGACAGAAGAAACAAAGGTTGTTCAAGAGCAAGAAGCTGCAGAAACAGTAACAAAAGAGGAAATGTCGGATGTAAACGTCATTCAACAAGGAGATATTGTTAAAGGGAAAGTAGTTAAGGTTGAAGATAATCAAGTCATAATTGATATTGGTTATAAATATGATGGTATTGTTCCTGTTCGTGAACTATCTTCCGTTCATTTAGAAAATGCAGCTGAGGCTGCAGAAGTAGATCAAGAAATTGAATGTAAGGTTATAAGTATAAATGATGATAAAGAAAAATTAATTTTGTCTAAAAAAGCAATTGCTAGCGAGAAGGCATGGGGTGAACTTCAATCTTTATTTGAAAGCCAACAGGTTTTTGACGCTAATGTGGCAGATGTTGTAAAGGGTGGATTAGTTGTTGATTTAGGTGTTAGAGCTTTTGTACCAGCATCTATGGTAGAAAGACATTTTGTAGAGGATTTTTCAGACTACAAAGGGCGTACTTTAAGAGTTAAGGTAAAGGAATTAGATCAAGAAAATAATAAAGTCATTTTATCTCAACGTGACGTTTTAGATGAAGAGTTTGAAGCTAAGAAAAAAGAAATACTTTCTCAATTAGAAGTTGGTCAAGAAATTGAAGGTACAGTTCAACGTCTTACCCCATTTGGAGCATTCATTGATCTTGGAGGTGTAGATGGTTTAGTACACATTTCAGAATTATCATGGTCACATGTTGAGCAACCATCTGATGTTGTAAATGAAGGGGATAAAGTAAATGTAAAGGTTCTGAAAATTGATGCTGAAAAAGAAAAAATTAGCTTAAGCTTAAAGGCAGTTCAACCTGGTCCTTGGGAAAGTGTTGAAGAGAAATTTAACGTTGGAGATGTGGTTAAAGGTGAAGTAAAACGTATTGCTCAGTTTGGAGCTTTTGTAGAGATTTTACCAAGTGTAGAAGGGTTGGTTCATATCTCACAAATCTCTCATAAACATATTGGAACTCCTCATGAAGTTCTTAAAGAAGGTCAAGAGGTTGAAGTGAAAATTTTAGAAATTAATGCAAAAGAAAAAAGAATTTCTTTAAGTATTAAGGAAACAATCGAAGCACCTGAAGAAACAGATAAACCAGATAAAAGCAACAAAAAAGAAGAAAAGAACTTTGGAGAGTATGTGGATAATAAAGGATTGAATTTAACTTTAGGTGAACGTTTTGGAGATAAGTTAAGTAAATTGAAATAATCTTAAATTTCATTCTTATATCAATCGGCGGTCTCAGAGCGAGTTCGCCGATTTTTTCCTTTCATTGAGTAAAAAACAACATTTTTTCAAAATATAAGAGTAGAAAGTGGTGAAAAATATGAACCCTGGATACTTATCATTTTTGCTCTTATGTATAACATGTATTTTGTTGTTTTTTGGTTGGAAGAATCAAATTATACAAGAGGTTTCAAGAAGAACAATATTATTGTTTTTAATGTTGTGGACGTTTTTTTTATTTATAAATATACCATTTGCTGGAGGTTATATTGTAAACTTAAGTTATTTATTCATGGTTATAACCTCAGTATATGTTACATATAGATTTCAAATAGTTACTTTGAATTTCTTTTTGTATTTCATATTTATTAGCACTTTATATGTATTGTTTCAAATGCTGTATTTTATAGACCCAATGTTTATTATTTATCATCCAAAAGTGGATATTGCTGTAGTACTAGCTTTGTTAAGTGCCAGTCTAATTAAAAATTCTTTGGAACAATTTGCAGCAATAACACTTGGAATGATCTTTGGAGATATTATTTTGTCTCTTTTTATATTTCATAAGTCTCCTTTACAATTAGGAACATTTGAATTGTATGATATGTGGTTATTAACTTTTATCACTTGCAGAGTGATCTCTGAAGTGGTTAATAGAGGGTATCAAGGATTAAAGCAATATTTTGTGAAAATCAAAAATTAAGTACTAATGCACCTTAGATATTCTATGGTCTTTAAAAATTAAATTTGATATGATAATATTCATGAGGAATTAGATTAGGAGTGGACATTTTGGCTAAACCAATTGTAGCGATTGTAGGCAGACCAAATGTTGGTAAGTCTACTATATTTAATCGCATTGTCGGTGAAAGAGTCGCCATTGTTGAAGATAAACCAGGAATTACAAGAGACCGAATTTTTGCTAATGCAGAATGGTTGGATAAACAATTTAGTGTTATAGATACTGGTGGAATTGAAATTAGTGAAGATGAAATTACACAATCCATCAAAGCTCAAGCAGAGCTGGCTATAGAAGAAGCAGATGTCATTATATTTATGGTAGATGTGAAATCAGGGATCACACCGTCTGATTCAGAGGTTGCAAACTTGCTGTTTCGTTCAAAAAAGCCTGTAGTTTTAGCTGTTAATAAAGTTGATAATTTAGAACGAGAAAATGAAATATATGAATTTTATTCTCTTGGTTTTGGAGATCCCTTTCCTATTTCAGGTTCACACGGATTAGGGATAGGTGATTTATTGGATAAAGTAGTTGATTCTTTCCCAGACCAAGACGAGAAAGAATATGAAGAGGATGTTATTAAGGTTTCTTTAATTGGCAGACCCAATGTTGGTAAATCCTCTATGGTAAATGCAATTTTAGGAGAAAAACGAGTAATTGTAAGTAATCAGGCTGGAACTACTAGGGATGCAATAGACACTCCATTTGAAAAAGATGGACAAAAATATGTTTTTATTGACACAGCGGGGATGCGTAAAAGAGGCAAAGTATATGAAACAACTGAAAAATACAGTGTGATGAGAGCAATGAGAGCAATTGAGCGCTCTGATGTTGTATTAATTGTTATCAATGCTGAAGAAGGGATTATAGAACAGGATAAACATATTGCTGGGTATGCAGATGAAGCTGGTAAAGCTGCTATTCTTTTAGTAAATAAATGGGATGCTGTTGAAAAATCAGACAAGACCCTACAGGAATTCACAACTAAAATTCGTGAACAGTTTCAATTTATGAGTTATGCTCCAATTCTTTTTGTTTCAGCAAAAACACAACAAAGATTACATAAATTAATGCCAATGGTTGACTTTGTAGCTGATCAGCACGCGTTAAGAATTCCTACACACGCTTTAAACGACGTGATTTCTGATGCAGTGGCAATGAATCAGCCTCCTATAGATAAAGGGAAGAGGCTAAGAATTAATTATGCTACACAAGTTTCTATCAAACCGCCTAAATTTGTTTTGTTTGTGAATGATCCTGCATTAATGCATTTTTCTTATAAAAGATATATTGAAAACAGGATCCGTGCTTCGTTTAATTTTGAGGGTACTCCAATCCAAATATTTTTACGAAGGAAATCACAAGATGATTAAGTAGGGGGTGAATGAGTGAATTATATAATACCCATATTAATAAGTTATTTATTGGGTTCGATTTCCTTTAGTACCATTACAGCTAAATGGATTAAGGGCATCGATATTCGTAAACATGGAAGTGGAAATGCAGGGGCGACGAATACGTTGAGAGTTTTAGGACTTTGGCCTGCTATTGGTGTGCTTGTTTTAGATATTTGCAAAGGTATTATTGCAGTTTTGATAGGAAATTGGTTTGAGCCTGACCAAATTTTAATTCCAACTTTATGTGGGTTGTTTGTTATAGTGGGTCATAATTGGCCAGTATTTTTTGGATTTAAAGGTGGAAAAGGAATTGCCACAACCATTGGAGTGGCAATTACCATAGCACCAATACCAACTATATGTGCAGGTCTCATTGCATTTTTGTTCTTAATTTTTACTCGTTATGTTTCACTTGGTTCATTATTATTTACTTTATTACTGCCTTTATCAATATTCATTTTTAGTGAATCAAATGAAGTTTTTTATTTAAGTATATTTATTTGGATTTTTGCTTGGTATCGACATAGGTCAAACATAATTAGGCTTATTCAAGGTCAAGAACAAAAAGTGGGACAAAAAGGGTAACAGGTACCCACAAAAGTTTTGAGTTCCCAGTTCATGGAAGAACTGGTGTCGATGTTAGTCACATGGACGTGGCTGCTTTTAATCGACCTATTACTTTTGCGGGGCCCGGGAACAAAAAGATTCACCCCAAAAAGTGAAGAAAAAAAGCTGCATATAAAGTTATACATAAATAAGTTTTATAAAAATCAACTATAATCACACCACGTCCAAGTGGGGATCGTATGGCAGGTGGAAGAACAATGTTAAATAAAAAAGTATCTGTATTTGTTGCTGGAAGTTGGGGAACAGCACTTGCTTCAGTTTTGGCTGATAATGGATTAGAGGTTATGATTTGGTCACGAAATCAAAAACAAGTAGAGGAAATTAATCTTAAACATACGAATAGCAAGTATCTTCCTAATATTTCTCTTTCTGATCGAATTAAAGCAACTACATCTATTGAGGAAGCTATGAATGGAACTGCAGCAGTAATTATTGTGGCACCATCATCTGGTATGAGAGAGGTAGCTTCTAAAATCAAACCATATGTTCATGAAGATCATCTAATTGTTCATGCAACAAAAGGGTTTGAACCAAAATCTTTAAAACGAATGTCACAAGTGATAGCTGAAGAATTTACTACTATAGAAGAAGAGAACATAGCTGTGCTGTCAGGTCCAAGTCATGCTGAGGAGGTAATTAATAAATCTCCTACTACTGTAGTTATTTCATCCGTAAATTTAAAAGCTGCAGAAAAAGTTCAAGATTTATTCATTAATTCCTATTTTAGAGTCTACACCAATCCAGATATTATTGGAGTAGAAATAGGTGCAGCTTTAAAAAATATTATCGCTTTAGGTGGTGGGATGTCTGACGGTTTATCTTTCGGTGATAATGCAAAAGCTGCTTTAATTACTCGTGGTTTAGCTGAGATCGCTAGGTTAGGGGTTGCTATGGGGGCTAATCCGTTAACTTTTATTGGTTTAGCTGGAATTGGTGATTTAGTTGTAACCTGTACAAGTCAACATAGTCGAAATTGGCGTGCTGGATACTTACTTGCTCAAGGAAATACACTAGACGAAACGTTGAAAAAAATGGGTATGGTTGTTGAAGGTATTAAAACTACGCAGGCTGCTTATGAGCTTTCTAAAATATATGACATCAAAATGCCTATTGCCTCAGAACTGTACGAGGTATTATTTAATAAAAAAGAGCCCAAATTTGCAGTTGAAGATTTAATGGGGCGTGTTAAAACCCATGAAATGGAGGATATTGCAAAACCATCGTCAAAAAAATGGGTGGAATAGCCTACACGAATTGCCCTTCTTATTCATAAGATGCATTAGCACAGAATAAGGAGGGTTAGTATGAGTAGAAGTAGTAAAGGTAAGGATCTATCTAAAGATGTGTTAGATGTTGTTAAGAAAAAAACAGGTAAAAAAGTATCTCACAAAGAGATTGAAAAAATAGCTAGTGGAGTCAAACCTTCAACCTTACAGAATGAAAAAGAATTGCGTGAATTAATTCTAAGTGTTTCAAAAATGGTAAAAGTACCCGTTGCTGAATCGACAATAAATGAAATTATAAAAGCTGTTAAAGGTAGTGGGTTTAATACAGGTCAATTAGAACAAATGATGCAAGGTATGATGAAAAAAAAGAAATAATGATGTAAAGCATAAGGTATTGACCTTATGCTTTTTTAATGTTGAAGAGTAAGCCAAAAGTAAATTCATAGTACTTTTCGAGGTCCCCATGATTAAAAGAAGTATTTGACTACTTTTTCTATAGGGGTTTTTGATTTGTTGAATTCACAATTTTATGACAATCAATGTGTTAACCCTTTCAACTCTTTTTGGGGTCCATATTATGTGTTATAGTAGATGGTGAAAAATAAAGATAAAGTGATAAGGATTAGGAGTTAGATAATAATGGATTCAATGGATAAAATGTGGTTATCATTCTTTGCAATTGGTTTTATGGTATTGGCCTCTGTTTTAATAACATTTGCACGTGCAAAAACAAAAGGAGTTATTCGATTTATAATTTCTTTCGCTGCTGTTTTTATTTTAATTTGTTCCTTCTTTTTAGGTTTGATTTCAATTATATGATGAAGGGGTACAAGAAGATGAAATTCCAAAGATTATTTACAAAAAAAGTGAAGCACACCCCCAATTCAAAACAAAAAAACGAAGATGAACATGTCGTTGAGTTAAAAGGGAAATTTATAGAAAAAAGTGTGAAACCTGAACTAAATATTTCACTGTTGGATCTGGCATTAAAAAATAATATTGACTGGCAATTTGCTTGTACGAATGGAAATTGTGCAAGGTGTCGATGTTTTGTTCAATATGGCTCAGAATTGCTAAGCGATGTGAATTCAATGGAGAAATCTAGGTTGGATATACAGGAGATTAAAGATGGCTATCGACTAGGATGCCAAGCTATGATTATAAAAAATGGAGCAATTAAAGCAAGGAATAAAACTTATTTTTGACGCGCAGGATATATTGAAAATGGATGGAAAGGTGTGGCATCATTGGTTTTATCAAAATCATTAATTGATTGTATAACATATATATATAATAAATCAAAAACTTCAGAGGTAGACTGGTATGTGGGAGGCAGTTGTGGTCTTCTTTTACAAGATATTACTTTAAAGACAGATCCACGAGATTTAGACATTCAAATTGAAACTAAATTCTCACCAATCTTTCATTCTCTTTTACAACCCTACGCTTTAGATAGACCTCATTACAGTGAAACAGAAATTTTTAAATCACTTCTAAGTCATTATAAAATTTGCGGAATAGAAGTGGAATTAGTTGCTGATTTTAGCGTGCATTCATTAAAGTCTGATTATAAAGTTGATATGAGCTTTTTAAAAAATTATAGTACTACTCAGAATTTAAATGGTTTTGAAATAAAGGTTATGCCTTTAGCACATGAGTTTGTTTTTAATGTTTTACGTAATAGACCAGATCGATTTTTAGCTATTGCTAAAAAAATGACCTCAAATCGAACATTGTATTTTCCAGTCTTGTATGAAATTTTAAAAAGAGATCAATTTGATGAATTACATGTACAAAAAATGAGTGATTTATTAAGTGAATCTTTGTGTGAAAGGGAAATGTAAACTATGGCAGAAGTCACTTTTTTACCTCGTAACAAAACAATTAAGGTGAAACCAGGTACTTCTCTGTTAGACACTAGTAAACGTGCAAGAGTAGTTATTCCTGCAAGATGTGGAGGAAATGCAGCATGTTTAATGTGCAAAGTTAAAGTGGATGACTCTACAACTCTGTTACCTTTGACTCAAAGTGAAAAGACGAAATTGAGCCAAGAGCAAGTTTCCGATAATATACGATTAGCTTGTCAAGCCAAAGTCTTTAATAAAAAAGTAATTGTAACTATCCCAGAAAGTCCTTTGAATAAAGCTATTCAAGCACAATTTCACAAAGACAATAAAGACGATTTCTAAAATACTTTTATAATGAGATTTATTGGAAGGATGAAGGAATAATTGATGAACAAAATAAGCTATGGATTTATGAGTTTGTTCCTTATTATATTTACTTCAGGATGTTTATATCCAGATGATATGAGAGGAGACAAGAGTCCAGGTGCAATCAAAGAATCAGTTACATTAGTTCAAACCGCAGTTGATGCGTACCAACAAGCTTCTGGTGGATTAATTCCTATAAAAAATAGTGAGATGGATACGCCTATTTATGAAAAATACACTATTGATTTTAATAAGCTTGGTGCATATATCGGTCAAATTCCAGCAGTTGCTTTCGAAAATGGAGGTAATTATTATTTTGTACTAGTTAATGTTGAAGAAGATCCTACTGTTAAGTTAATGGATATAGTTTCTTTTCAAAAAATAAATGCACTTGAAAGAGAAATTTTATTATATATTAGTGGAAATAATGGAGCTTTGCCTAAAGGTGAAGAAGTATATGAAAACTGGTATAGTATTGATTTTAGTTTATTAGGCCAAAAAAGACTGCAAATTAAAAGCCCTTATTCAGAATCATTTTTAAGTCCAATCGTACATACATCTGGTATTGTAAAGATTGATTATGGTATAGATATAATGAAGGTAATAGAAAATTATGGAGAAGAGAGTATAAATACAGATCAAGACTTGAGAGAATTATTAATTGAAACCTCGATCTTTGTACCTGTGAAATCAAATCCTTATGATTGGATAAGTGAGGAGCCTGTAATTCGTAATATGTTTTAATAATCGCTCATTATATGAGTGATTTTTTTTGTGGTTTTTAGTATATATCTTTAGAAGACTGTTCATCTTTTAAAGTTATTTTTTATTGCAATCATATATTTCTCAAAGAATAGGTTGGTTTGTTCAAAAAATTCAGTCATATTCATTTTTTTGTTACATATATTGTTACTAGTCCAATTGAATGTACGATACCTTGTATAGGAGGGGATCTTTTTGGAAAAAGTGGATATTTTTAAGGACATCGCAGAAAGGACAGGTGGGGATATTTACTTAGGGGTAGTTGGTGCCGTTCGAACTGGTAAATCAACTTTTATTAAACGATTTATGGAAACCATCGTATTACCAAACATCTCTAATGAGGCTGACAGAGTCAGAGCTAAGGATGAATTGCCTCAAAGTGCTTCTGGTAGAACGATCATGACAACAGAACCTAAGTTTGTTCCAAATAATGCAGTAAAGATTACTGTAGATGAAGGTTTAGAAGTTAATGTGCGTATGGTAGACTGTGTTGGTTATGCTGTTGTCGGCGCACATGGGTATGAGGATGAAAATGGACCTAGAATGATTAATACACCATGGTTTGAGGATCCAATACCATTTCAAGAAGCAGCAGAAATAGGTACAAGAAAAGTTATACAAGAGCATTCTACTTTAGGTGTAGTCATTACAACTGATGGATCTATCACAGATATTGATAGAGAATCTTATGTTCAAGCTGAGGAACGTGTCATTAATGAGTTGAAAGAAGTAGGTAAACCATTTATTTTAATTGTAAATTCAACTCGACCAGATCATCCTGATACGAACCAGCTATGTGTGGATTTGTCAGACAGATATGATATTCCTGTGATGCCTATGAGTGTAGACACCATGGGGGAACGAGAGATGACTTCTGTATTAAGAGAAGTACTATACGAGTTCCCAGTTCATGAAGTGAATGTGAATCTGCCAAGCTGGGTGATGGTTTTAGATGAAAATCACTGGCTGAGAGCAAATTTCGAAGAAAGTGTTAGAGAGACTGTAAAGGATATTAGTAGACTGCGAGATGTAGATCGAGTAGTTGGGAATTTTGAAGGATTTGACTTTATTGATAGAGCGTCTTTAGCAGGTATGAATATGGGGCAAGGTATAGCTGAAATAGATCTATACGCACCAGATGAATTGTATGATCAAATTCTTATGGAAGTCGTTGGTGTAGAAATCAGAGGCAAAGATCATTTGCTTCAACTAATGCAGGAATTTAGCCATGCGAAAAGAGAGTATGATCATTATGCTGAAGGCATTGAGATGGTGAAAGCGACTGGATATGGAATAGCTGCTCCACCTATAGAGGATATGACTTTAGAAGAACCAGAGCTTATCCGACAAGGATCAAGATTTGGAGTTCGTTTAAAAGCGGTTGCCCCATCCATACATATGATACGTGTGGATGTAGAATCTGAATTTGCACCCATTATAGGTACAGAAAAACAGAGTGAAGAACTGGTAAGGTATTTAATGCAAGATTATGAAGATGATCCAGTTAGAATATGGGATTCTGATATTTTTGGAAGGTCATTACAATCGATTGTGCAGGAAGGAATTCAAGTAAAACTTGCAATGATGCCAGAGAATGCAAGACATAAACTACAAGAAACTTTAGGAAGAATTACAAATGAAGGATCTGGGGGATTAATAGCTATTATTTTATAGACTTTATTATGAAACCCTGTATTAAATATAGTGAATAAACCGATTTCCTAAATAAAAGGTTAAATCGGTTTTTTGCTCTTTCCTTTTTCAAAAGGAAAATGTATAATATATTAGGATTTGGAAGATTATTAATCTGATTATGTATTATTTCTTTTGTTTATCATCATAAAATGTAGTAATTTAAACATTTTTCAGTGTTTATATGTATATTTTTATTTAAAAAGGTTAACACAAATGATATTATAGTATTTTTGGGAGGAGGTGAAGAACTTGAATAAATCTGAATTAGTTACTAAAGTTGCTGAAACAGCAGAACTTCAAAAGAAGGATGCATCCAAAGCTGTTGATGCAGTTTTCCAAGCCATTTCAGAAGCATTACAAAGCGGAGATAAAGTACAATTAGTTGGATTCGGTAATTTTGAAGTTCGTGAACGTTCTGCAAGAAAGGGTCGTAATCCTCAAACAGGAGAAGAAATTGATATCGCAGCTAGTAAAGTCCCGGCCTTTAAACCAGGCAAAGCTTTAAAAGAAGGTATAAACTAATAATTACATATCTTACAGCTATTTATTAGAAACCGTTGTATCTATTTGATACAGCGGTTTTAACTTGTATCATAGATTTTTATTCATTTTCAATATATTTTTTAGCGCCCTTTTTGCATTTTTCCTGGTTGTTTGATAATGTGTTATAATTCTGAGAAAGTGCGTAATTGATAGTATAGAAATGGAGGCTTATCATGCAGAAAATAAATGATGAATACGTTATAATTAAGGCGAATGAAGATGGCGTAAACGTTATCGGATTAACTAGAGGCCAAGATACTAGATTTAATCATACGGAAAAATTGGACAAAGGTGAAGTGATGATAGCACAATTTACAGAACATACTTCTGCAATGAAGGTACGAGGTAAAGCAACGATACAAACAAAACATGGAATGATAGATAGTGAATAAAAATTTTTTATGAGCAGGCAGGCATAGCCTGCCATTTTTATTTGTACAATGGGATATAAGTGATTGTTCAAAAAGTTAGTTTTCAGCATTTTCAGTCACTCCTTGTGACTAATGTAGGATTAACACTAAGATATCTTACATCCATGCACTGCCTATTGATGGGCTTTTTGAACGACTTTATAAGATAAATAGGAGGAGAATGAAGTGAAATGGAAACGGATATTCCTTATCTTAGTGATAATGTTGATCATCCCATTCGTATTGTCAAGTTTTTTTCATTTGGAGTTTAAAGAGACTGGATCGATATTTAGTGATGAAAAAGAAATGACTAAAGAAGTCATTCAATTAACTGAAAGTAATATTGTTGATTTTATGAGTGATTTACCTCTTCAAAGTAACCTCAGCAAGGTAGGGTGGGATCATTCCACATTATCTATTGACTTGAATATCTCGGGACAAATAAAGGACCCTAATTTGGTATATAGAGATTTATATACGATCCTCCAATTAGGTTTTGAAGATACTTCAAATGTAAAATTAATCTTAATCAGAGTATTTGAGTATAACCAGTTTGATGGAAGTCATAAAAAGCTTTTGATGACGATTGATGCAAGTGCAGGTCGTTGGTCAGAAGAGATGGATCAGATTGAAAATAGTTATGAAGAGCTGTTATCCACATTTTTCAAGTTGAAAACTACCGATTATTGGGAACAATGGATGAATGACATCTTATAAACTACTTGAATTTCAAAATGAAATTCTATTTTGGTAAAGTGCGTGTGTCAGGCGGATATGATATAATGATTTAGATTTTAATAATGTAATGATTTCGGAGGCAATTAAATGGATGGCTATGTAGTTCCTCAACTAGCAAAAAAAAATATACAATATGATATGATTCAAAAACATACGGATCTTCCTTCTTTTCCGTATTCTCGCTCAAGGCTGCTTTATATTTTTCTAAATAAGCATTCAACCTCATCTACTGATAAAATTTCTGAGTTATATACATTGGTTACCTCATTAATACAAATAGGGATGGATACACATGATCTAGTTGATGTCGGGGAAGAACAGATCGAGATGAAGAAGATGCGAACAAGACAACTTAGAGTATTAGCTGGGGACTATTTTAGCAGTAAATTTTATCACCTGTTATCTCAGGCAGGACAGATAGATACCATCCATTCATTATCTCATGCTATTAGTGAGGTAAATCGATTAAAAATAAATTTATATATGAAGATGAAAAAATTTAAATTAAGTGCTGAAGATTACTTTCAACACTGCATTGATATAAAATCACAGTTATACCTTATTTTTACTAATTATATGGACGAAATGTTACAAAAACAATGGCCTGACATATTAGTTTCAATAACAAAATGCGAACTTATTACTGAGGAAATTGATAAAATGAATCAGATCCAGATTAAGGATTTAAGGGGAAGCTGGGCTTATTGGTATATTTTAAAACAGGCAACCTCTGAAGAAAAGGAAATGTTAAAAAAAGATAGTTGTAATAAGTCTTTGATACAATCCGTTTTATTGAAATATAACATCAAAGTTAAACTCCATCAGATGTTAGAAAATCAATGGAAAGATGTGAGTGAAAAAGTTAATAATATAAAAAACGAGAACATAAAAAATGAGCTGGAAAAAATAGGACAACCCTTCATATCATATTTATCTGCTTCTAAAGTTTAACGAAAAAAGGTGATTGAAATGGAAGGAAATGCAAAGAAAGAATTCGTGCACTCTGTATTTGAAAATATTGCACCTAAGTATGATGTAATGAATGATATTATAAGTTTTAGACGTCATAAATCATGGCGCAAATTTACGATGAAAAAAATGGATATGAAACCTGGTGAGACAGCGATTGATTTATGCTGTGGTACATGTGACTGGACAATAAGTATGGCAGAGGAAAGTAAAACAGGGAAAATCGTCGGCCTTGATTTTAGTTTAAACATGTTAGAGGTAGGTAAGAAAAAAATAGCATCTTATGGATTGGACAATCAGATTAAATTAGTACACGGTGATGCAATGGAGTTACCTTTTGAAGACAATTCTTTTGATTACGCTACGATCGGTCTTGCACTTCGAAATGTTCCTGATCTCAGACAGGTTCTTAAAGAAATGAGAAGAGTAGTTAAACCAGGTGGACAAGTTTATTGTTTGGAATTATCAAAACCTACTTGGCAACCGTTTAAATCCATATATTATTTTTATTTTAACAGAATTCTTCCTCTAATTGGAAAAATAGTAGCTAAAAAGTATGAGCAATACAAATGGTTGCCAGAATCGTTGATCACATTTCCTGATCATAAGGAACTTGCTAGAATATTTAAGGAAATTGGTTTAAATGAAGTTCAAGCCTATCCTTTAACTGGAGGAATTGCTGCGCTTCATATTGGTACAAAGGGGAAATTAGAGTGATGTTAAAGAAAACTAAAATATTTCTTGAGATGATAAAGTTTGAACATACGATTTTTGCTTTGCCTTTTGCTTTTATGGGAGCAATTTTAGGATCATTTATGATGAATGGTCATTTACCTTCATGGGCACAAATTGGATGGATTACTTTAGCAATGATTGGGGCTAGAAGTGCAGCAATGGGGCTAAATCGAGTAATAGACAAAGTTATAGATGGTAAAAATCCCAGAACAGCTGCAAGGGCTATTCCAGCAGGTTTGCTCTCATCTAAAGAAGTCATTTTATTTATTGTTTTGTCTTTTGTTTTATTGTTTTTTGCTTCGGCAAAATTGGATCCATTAGCTGTTAAATTGTTACCTATTGCTGTATTTTTCTTAGTTGGTTATTCATATACAAAACGATTTACCTGGGCATGTCATCTTATTCTTGGATTTACCATTGCTTTAGCTCCTTTAGGTGGCTGGATAGCCATTACGGGCGATATTAATACAACTGCAATTATTCTATTTATTTCTGTTGCTTTATGGACAGCCGGTTTTGATATTATATATGCTTGTCAAGATATAGATTTTGATCGAAAAGAAGGATTGTTATCTATTCCAAGTTCATTTGGAATAGAAAATGCATTAAAAATTGCCAGGCTCCTTCATTTCATAACAGCTATTGGATTAGTCAGCATTATGTTCCTAGCTAATTTAAGTTGGTGGTATTTAGTTGGAACTATAATAGCGGCTTTATTGTTGATTTATGAACATCAACTTGTTAAACCAAATGATTTGTCAAAATTAAATGCAGCATTTTTTACAATGAATGGTGTACTAAGTGTTGTTGTTTTCGTATTTACGTTAATTGATTTGGCGGTGCTTAAGTAATGAGTCAATCTTTCAAAACAGATAAAGAATGGATTGTGGGCATTACTGGGGCAAGCGGGGCCATCTATGGTGTTCGATTATGTGAGGTTTTATTAGAGTTAGGATTCCATGTTAAAATTTTAATTACGGAAGCTGGCTGGCGTGTTTTAAAAGAAGAATTAAACTGGAATGTTTCTCAGAGACAAGAAACCTTAAAGAAATATTTTTCACTATTTCCAGGGGAATACTCTTATTTTCCAATTCAGGATATTGGCGCTAGCATTGCAAGTGGTTCTTATCAAACGGAAGGCATGGTTATAATGCCTTGTTCTATGGGAACCTTAGCTGGGATATCACATGGAATGTCGGATAATTTGATGGAACGTGCAGCTGATGTTATGTTAAAAGAAGGACGAAAATTGATCGTAGTACCTAGAGAAACCCCACTTCATATGATTCATTTGGAAAACATGCTCAGATTATCAAAGGTAGGTGCAACAATCATACCTGCAATGCCAGCTTTTTATTATAAACCTAAAACAATTGAGGATATCGTATCTTTTTTGGTGGGTAAAGTTTTAGATATGATGGGGATAAAACATAATATGTTTACTAGATGGGGAGATTTAGATGAGTCTAAAAATGGATTTGATTCGAATCGGGGAAATTAATTATACGAATATATGGCCTATATTGTATCATTTTCCTAAAGAGAAATTTGAAAATCAAATACAATTTGTTTCAGAGGTGCCAACGAAACTCAATAAATCTTTATCTGAAGGAGAATTAGACATGGCGCCTATTTCTTCTTTTGCCTATGCAGAATCTTATAGAAATTATGTGTTATTTCCTGATTTATCTGTAAGTTCTTTTGGTAAAGTGAATTCAATTTTGTTATTCCATAAAGAACCATTGGATCAAATTGCTAATGGAAAAATTGCACTTCCAACTACTTCTGCAACATCTGTTAATTTGTTGAAAATTATGATTCATAAATTTTACAGTGGGGCTCCTGATTATTTTTATTCTACTCCTCATTTAGATGAAATGATGAAAGAAGCAGATGCTGCATTGTTGATAGGTGACGATGCTATTCGAGCTAAATGGGCTAATTCACAGTTTCAGGTAACAGATTTAGGTGAACTTTGGACAAACTTGACAGGAAGTTGGATGACATTTGCAGTTTGGGCTGTTCGAAAAGAAACTGTTCAACATAACCCTAATATGGTTCATCGTATATATAGTTTACTAAAGCAAAGTAAAAAGCTTGGTTTAAATGATAAAACTGAGATGATCAAAGAGGCACAAGCTAGAATTGGGGGATCAAAGTCATTTTGGGAAAAATATTTTTTTGAATTAAGTCATGACTTTGGACAATTACAAAAAAATGGGTTAAAGTTATATTATCAGTATGCAAGAGAGATGAATCTCATACCAGAGCAAGTCCCTATCCAAATGTGGACAAACCAAGAGTTATCTAAATTATAAAATCTTGATGTATAGGAGATATAATGAAGCTAATAGACATCTACTCACGTTATAAAAAAGATATTCAATATATAGAGAGTGAACTTGAGAGAAATATTCAATCCAATCATGACGTATTAAATGAGACCTCACTTCATTTGTTAAAGGCAGGAGGAAAGAGAATTCGTCCTGTATTTGTATTGCTTTCAGGAAAATTTGGAAACTATCATTTAGAAAATTTGAAAAATGTTGCAGCTGCATTAGAACTCATTCATATGGCAACCCTAGTTCATGATGATGTGATCGATAATGCAATAACACGTAGAGGCGAACAAACCGTTATGGCAAAATGGGATAACAAAATCGCTATGTATACTGGAGATTATATATTTGCTAAAGCTTTAACAGTGGTTACTCAACTAGAAAATCCAAAAATACATCAAATCTTATCTAAATCGATTGTTCAGATGTGTATTGGTGAGATGGAACAAATACGTGATTTCTTTAATACAGAGCAATCTGTTCGTAATTATTTACTTCGAATTCGTAGAAAAACTGCATTATTAATTGCGATCAGCTGTCAGTTAGGGGCCCTAGCTGCAGAAGCACCTAGAAATACGGTAAGAACTTTATATTCATTTGGTTACAATGTGGGTATGGCCTTTCAAATTACAGATGATGTATTAGATTTATGCGGAACTGAAAAACAGATAGGAAAACCTCCAGGCAGTGATATCAAACAGGGAAATATTACACTTCCAATGATATATGCTCTGCAAGAAAAAGATTTGAAAGAACCGCTATTAGCACTAATAAACAAAATTAAACAAACAGAAGACCAGTCAGATGTTAATCAATTCATTCAATTGATTCGTAGTAGTGGAGGCATTGACAAAGCAGAAATCTTAGCCAATCGTTATATACATAAAGCAACTAAACAACTAGATCAATTACCGGATATAAAAACAAAGAAGCATTTACATGATATTGCAAACTTTGTTTTGAGTCGTAAATACTAACTTATGACAAGGTAACAACTTTACCTTGTCGTAATTTTGCATTTACTTATATATTACATTAGTGGAGGGTAAAAAATGGAAAAAACATATTTAATGATTAAACCAGATGGAGTTCAAAGAAATGTGATGGGAGAAATTATCACTCGATTTGAACAAAAAGGTTTTCAACTTTTGGCTGCTAAATTCACTGTTCTAAGTAAGGAACAAGCTGAAAAACATTATGAAGAACATAAAGAAAAACCTTTCTTTGGAGAATTAATTGACTTCATCACTTCTGGTCCCGTTTTTGCGATGGTTTGGGAAGGAGATAATATCATTGAAATCTCTAGAATGATGATTGGAAAAACAAATCCTGCGGATGCTTTACCAGGTACTATTCGTGGTGATTTTGCTGCGCATATGAGTTTAAATATTATTCACGGTTCAGACAGTAATGAAAGCGCTGCAAGAGAAATAGAAAATATATTTAATGAATCAGAATTAGTATCTTACGAAAAAACATTGGCTTCTTGGATTTAAATCTCATATGTTAGATCTAGATACGGATTACCGCTCATTTATTGGGAAATTAAAGCAACATATTAATGTTGATCTATCTCAATATAAAGAAACGCAAATGAAGCGTAGACTCACTATGCTAAAAAATAAAAGAGGATATCAACATTTTCAGGAGTATTTAAAAGACATATTAAAACATCCTGATCTAATGGATGAGTTTTTAGACCGTATGACCATAAACGTATCTGAGTTTTGGAGAAATCCAAATCGCTGGGGGTTATTGGAGAAAAAATATATTCCTGAATTATTAACTCAAAAAGAACAGCTTGTATGTTGGAGTGCAGGCTGTTCAACAGGAGAAGAGGCTTATACACTGTCCATGATTTTTGCTGAGCAAACCCAGTCTTCTAGATATAAAATTATTGCTTCTGATATAGACTTACGCGTGTTGGAAAAAGCAAAAGAAGGTAAGTACGATGAACGCTCTTTACGTGAGCTGCCAGAAAAATATTTTAAATACATAAAAAAAGAACAATCTATATACAAAATATCTGATCTATTACAAAAAAATATATGTTTTGAAAAGAAGAATTTATTATCTGACTCTTTTGATACTCTTTATGATTTGATTATTTGCAGAAATGTTATGATATATTTTACGAATGAGGCAAAACATTTACTTTACCAAAAATTTTCTAATGCCCTAAAACCAGGTGGTATTTTATTTGTAGGGAGTACGGAGCAAATTTTTTCGCCTAGTAATTATCAACTTGAAACAGAGGATATGTTCTTTTATAGGAAGATGACAAATTGATTGCCTTTATTCGCTCCACTTAGATTAAGGTATATCGACTAATGCCGACACATCCTTGTGTTTAACATTGACATCGGATATCCACTTCCAAAAAGTCAAGTGAATAAAAGATTCCAAGTTTACCCATACTATTCCTAATGGGAGTACACTATACTTGGAGGGTTCTCTTATGGATAAAAGAAAGGTGATAGAAGCTTATCAACGAGGGTTTCTAACCACAAAGGAATGTGCTCAAATATTGGGAATAGATTCTGTAAAGATTATGAAAGTTGTTCATGATTCAAATTGGTCTGATCAACAAAAAACACAAAAAGCGAGATAAAGATATATTAAATTACCCACAAAATTTTAAACGACCTATAACTTTTGCGGGGCCCTAAACCAGTATGAGGATGGAATGCTTTCCTATCTTAATAAAAACACGTTAAGCAAAATAGCTAGCGTGTTTTTTTGCTTTCTTGTCAACTTTACACAACTATACTATAATTATCAACATGAATTCTAGGAAAATGGACGACGGATACACGTACACGTCATGTGGAAAAGATGAAGGGGGATTTAATGAGTGAGATATTTAACAGCCGGTGAAACACATGGACCTCAGCTAACTGCTATTATTGAAGGTATGCCAAGTAATTTGAAAATTAATTTTGAAGAAATAAATAGAGAGTTGCAGCGGCGTCAAAAAGGGTATGGACGCGGTAGAAGAATGCAAATAGAGAAGGATTCAGCAAATATAGTAGGTGGAGTCAGACATGGAAAATCTACAGGAGCTCCGATCGCTTTAATTGTAGAAAATAAAGATTGGACACACTGGACTACCGTGATGAATATAGAGCCTATTGAAGGATCAGATGAAGAAAAACGACGTGTGCACAGACCTCGTCCAGGACATGCAGATCTCAACGGAGGTTTAAAATATAATCATAAAGATTTAAGAAATGTTCTTGAACGATCCAGCGCCAGGGAAACGGCAGCAAGGGTAGCAGTAGGTGCTGTTGCAAAACAATTACTTACTGAATTTGGAATCAAAGTTGCAGGTCAAGTCATTCGAATAGGGGAAGTAGAAGCACAAGTTCAAAATCTCCCCATTGATGAATTAATAAAAGTTACAGAGGAATCTCCAGTTAGAGTAGTAGATAAAGAAGCAGAAGCAAAAATGATAGCTCATATCGATCAAGTGAAAAAAGAAGGAGACTCCATTGGTGGTATTGTGGAGTGTATTGTAGAAGGTGTTCCGATTGGTCTTGGAAGTCATGTTCAGTGGGACCGCAAATTAGATGGGAGAATTGCTCAAGCAGTTGTATCCATCAATGCTTTTAAAGGCTGTGAGATTGGGATAGGTTTTGAAGCAGGTTCAATTCGAGGCTCTCAAGTGCATGATGAAATTTTATATACACCAGAAAAAGGGTATCATCGTAAAACGAACCGTTTAGGCGGATTTGAAGGTGGAATGACTAACGGTCAACCTATTGTTGTTAGGGGAGTAATGAAACCTATCCCTACATTGTACAAACCTTTAGCAAGTGTAGATATCGATACTAAGGAACCATTTACAGCTCAAGTTGAACGTTCTGATAGCTGTGCTGTACCAGCAGCTAGTGTTGTGATGGAACATGTTGTAGCATGGGAACTAGCTTGTGCATTAATGGAAAAATTCGGTGGAGACTCCATTGATGAGGTTCGCAATAATATAAATAATTATTTAGAGCAGCTGGAGCGTTACTAATATGAAACAATTAATTGTTGATTTAGATGATCGTTCTTATCCTATATATATCGGTGAAGGCATTTTAGACCAAATTAGTACTTTTTTCCGTAAGCATCAGATTAACGATCAATCTCCACTAATGATTATAACAGATGATAATATTGCACCTTTATATTTAAAGAAAGTAATAGTGTCTTTACAAGAGAGTGGTTATAAAGTTTGTGAATATATCGTTCCAGCTGGTGAGTCTTCTAAATCTTTATCAGTATTAGAAAAAATTACTGGGGTTGCTTTAGATGCAGGTTTAGATCGGAAATCTTCTATAGTTGCTTTGGGTGGTGGAGTTGTAGGAGATTTAGCTGGATTTGTAGCTGCAAGTTTTATGAGAGGTATTCCTTTTATACAAATACCTACTACAATACTAGCTCATGATAGCAGTGTTGGGGGAAAGGTTGCAGTAAACCATCCGAAGGCAAAAAATATTATTGGAGCTTTCCATCAACCTCAAATGGTTTTATACGATACTTCAACCTTAAGAACACTACCTGAGAGAGAAATTAAAGCGGGCTTATCAGAATTAATTAAACATGGTCTAATATGGGATGCCAAATTTGCTGAGTGGAATCAACTAAACGCAGAAAAATTGTTAGCATTAGATTCTGAATCACTTGAATATGCATTATACAATGGTTGCAAAATAAAAGCTCATGTTGTATCTGAAGATGAACGAGAAAATGGCCTAAGAGCAATACTTAACTTTGGACATACGATCGGACATGCATTAGAAGCGGTATCGCAGTACAATAAACTTTTGCACGGTGAAGCGATAGCGATTGGCATGGTTGGTGCGGCAAAGTTATCTGTACATCTTGGATATCCACAGCGAATTTATAAAGAAACAAAATCTGTAATGAAAAAATATGGTTTACCCATTCAAATTCCAAACCATTTAAATGTCGATGAGATTATGGAAGCCATGTTACATGATAAAAAATTTAGTGAAGGACAAGTTGTGTTTACAATCTTAAAAGATATTGGAGAAGCGCATATTCAAAGAGGAATATCCATAGATTTGATTAGAGAGATAGTTGAAAACTTAAGATTGGAGGAATAAATAAAACATGTATGTTAGGGGAATAAGAGGAGCAATTACAGTAGAGCATAACGAGGAGTCTGAAATATTAGATGCTACTTCTGAATTATTAAAAACAATTATTACGGAAAATGAAGTGAAACCTGAAGACATATGTAGTGTTTTTGTAACGGTAACACATGATATTACTGCAACATTTCCTGCTAGAACAATACGTCAAATGAATGGATGGGAACTTGTACCTTTGATGTGTTCACTGGAAATCGATGTACCAGGAAGTTTGCCAAAATGTATTCGTTTAATGGTTCAGATAAACACAACAAAACAACAAAATGAAATGCAACATGTTTATTTAAACGAAGCAACAAAACTTCGTCCAGACTTAAAATCAAGTTGACGTATTTGTTTTTCTTAGTGTATATTTAATTTAGTAGAGTAGAGTTTAGTTAGATGAGTATAGAGGGATTTTTAGTCCAAAGTAGAGTTAAGATGAGATTTTTTAAATTTAAAATAGTACCCATCATATATAATTATTGAAGCTATGAAAACAAGTTTATTATTTTTGGAATTCACATTTGAGTAAAAAGTTTTTAATAACTTTTGTAATTATAATATTGAAGTGTATTTTTTGGGTATATTAAAACGGACTATCATTTCATTATTCATATGACAAACCTCTGCTATGTTGAAGCAGAGGTTTTTTGAGTTAAGAATTTCTATATTGCATGCTAACCGCTGACTATGGTTAATAAAAGATGAATTAGCATTACAAGGAGTTGAACATGAATGTATTACCCTGAAATCACAAAAGTGAAGGAATTAGCAAAAGAATATAATTTAATACCTATTGTACGTGACATACTAGCTGATATTGAAACCCCAATTCGAGTGTTTAATCATTTTCATGAAGAGAGGAATGCTTTTTTATTAGAGAGTGTTGAGGGGGGTGTAAATTGGGCTAGATATTCTTTCATAGGTAAAAATCCATTCTTAATTATCCAAGGTAAAAATGGAAACATAACCATAATGAAACATGGTGATAAACAAAATGTGAAAGAACAACCTATCGAAGCTTTGAAACATTTGCTTCGTTCATATTCTAGTCCGTCTCTACCGGATTTACCAAGATTCACAGGTGGAGCAGTTGGTTTTTTTGGATATGATTTATTACAATATTACGAAAATCTCCCAGCCCATGACATTGATGATTTACAAATGAATGATATTCAATTTATGTTTTGTGATGAAGTGATTGTTTTTGATCATTTTAAACAACAGGTAAAAATTATTGCTAATGTACATGTACCGAACCAAGCAACAGATATGGAAATTGAGAAAGCGTATAGTGAAACTTGTAGACGTATTGATAAGACTATTATAAGGTTACAAGAACCATTGGCAGTGCCACCGATGGCAAAAAATCAAAAATCTGATGTAGATTTGGAACATATACATTCTAATGTAACTAAAGATCAATTTATGAATAATGTAGAAGCAGCAAAGGAATACATCCGAGCAGGGGATATATTTCAGGTTGTACTATCTCAAAGGTTTGAAATTGAAACAGAAATCTCACCTTTACATGTATATCGAGTTCTTAGAACCATGAATCCTTCACCATATATGTATTATTTAAAGATGGAAGATGAGGTCATTGTAGGAACTTCTCCTGAATCTCTGGTGAGAGTTGAAGAAGGACGTGTCCAAACGAAACCGATTGCTGGTACTAGACCAAGAGGAGAAACAGAAGAATTAGATTTACAGTACGAAAAGGATCTTCTTTCTGATCCTAAAGAATTAGCTGAACACCTTATGTTAGTAGACTTAGGCCGAAATGACATCGGACGAGTGGCAGAGTTTAGTACTGTAAAATGTGATACATTTATGGAAATAGAAAGGTATTCACACGTTATGCATATTGTATCTAATGTATCTGGAAAGCTTAGAGATGACAAAGATTTTTTTGATGCTTTTATTTCCTGCTTGCCAGCAGGTACAGTATCAGGTGCTCCTAAATTAAGAGCGATGGAAATCATAGCTGAATTTGAAAATGAAGCTAGAGGAGCTTATGCAGGGGCAATTGGCTATTTAGGATTTTCAGGAAATTTAGATACCTGTATTACAATTAGAACGATTATTTTTAAAAATGGAAAAGCTTATGTGCAAGCAGGTGCTGGTATTGTGTGGGATTCAGTCCCAGAAAAAGAATATGAGGAAACAGTCAATAAGGCAAAGGCACTGCTCAAAGCAATTCGTTTGGCCGAAGTGTGGTTTAATAATGAGCAGTCTAGTCTAGTGAATCAGGATTATTATTAATAAAATTTATAAATGTAATTGCTCTTATTTGTTCTATTTGCATAAATCACATAAGTTACTCACAAGAACAATTGCAAAAAGTTTTTTATTTTGTTGAGGGGGTTAGTATATGGAGACAAATGTAATCAAAGATGTGTTGATAAAATTGTTGGATGGAAACCATTTATCTAAAGTTGAAGCTCGTCATGTGATGGAAGAAATGATGGAAAGCCGTGCAACATCAACACAGATTGGCAGTCTTTTAACTGCGTTAAGAATAAAAGGAGAAACAATTGAAGAAGTTACCGGATTTGCTGAAACGATGCGAAGCAAATCCCACAGAGTTCAGACTACGAATCATCCATTGTTAGATACATGTGGAACAGGTGGGGATGGAGCGAATACGTTTAATATTTCCACAACATCCGCCATTGTAGCAGCCGCAGGAGGTATTCGAGTTGCTAAACATGGTAATCGTGCTATGTCTAGTAAAAGTGGAAGTGCAGATGTTCTTGAAGCATTAGGTGTAAATATTAATCTAGATCATAGTCAGGCCCAGTTATGTATTGATCAAATAGGTTTATGCTTTATGTTTGCACAAAAATATCATGAATCAATGAAAAATGTTGCATTACCAAGAAGAGAGCTTGGTTTTCGTACTGTATTTAATATGTTGGGACCTTTAACGAACCCGGCAAATGCAGATCGACAGCTGATGGGGGTATATGAACGTAGTAAAACGGAGCTTATTGCTTCTGTTTTACGTGAATTGGGATTAGAAAGAGCTCTTGTCGTTTCCAGTTATGACGGATTAGACGAAATTAGCATCTCTGCTCCTACACAAGTTACCGAATTAAAAGAAGGAAACATAGAAACATATGATATTACTCCAAATGAATTAGGGCTTGAGAGTTATTCTGTACAGGAAATTGTAGGTGGAGATGCTTTAGAAAATGCAGAAATTATACGTTCCATTTTTAAAGGTGAACAAGGAGCTCGTAGAGATATTGTATTGGCAAATGCAGGTGCTTGTTTTTATGTTTTTGATCACTGTTCATCTCTGCAGGAAGGTGTTAAAATAGCTGCTAATATGATTGATAGTGGAAAAGCTTTGGCAAAATTAGAGGAATTAGTGCATTTTACAAAGGAGATTAGCCATGATTCTTGATCAAATCGTTGCAACCAAAAAAGAAGAAGTTGAACGTTTAAAAAGTGCATTTTCCATTAGGAATTATAATAACATTATTTCAACTTTACCTCCTTGTAAAGGATTTGAAAAAGCCCTAACACAAACCAAAAATAGATCCTTGGGTTTAATTGCGGAAGTCAAAAAAGCATCACCGTCCAAAGGATTGATTCGTGAAGATTTCAACCCTGTTGAAATCTCCAAGAGTTATGAAAAGGCTGGGGCAGATTGCCTCTCCGTACTAACAGATAAGCAATATTTTCAAGGATCTATAAAATATTTAAAACAGGTTCGAGAAGTGGTGGATCTCCCACTTCTACGAAAGGAATTTATTATTGATCCTTTACAAATATATGAGGCTAGAATTATTGGAGCAGATGCGGTTCTTTTAATCGCCTCTATACTAACTGTGGAACAGATGCGTGAATTTACTGAATTGTCTACAGACTTAGGCATGGATACATTGATAGAAGTTCATAATTTAGAAGAATTAGAGCAAGTTCTATCGTTGGATATTTCTTTAATTGGGATCAACAATCGCAATTTAAAAACCTTTGCAACAGATATTCAAACAACTGAAACTTTAATCACACATATCCCGAAAAATGTGACAGTAGTTAGTGAAAGTGGGATTTCAAATGCATCGCAAATAAATCATCTATTAACTAAAGGGGTTGGAGCTGTACTAGTAGGTGAACATTTTATGAGACAGGAAAGTATAGAACTAGCAGTAAAACAGCTAATGGGTGATAGATCATGAACAACGTAGGTGTAAAAATTTGTGGGATTACAGATGTAGCAACTATTGAATCCATGCTGCATCTTCCTATTGATTATATTGGTTTTGTATTTGCAAAAAGTAAGAGACAAGTAACACCCAAGCAAGCTGCAGATATGATCCAAGCATTAAAAAATCATTATATCAAGGTGCCGGAAACAGCAGGTGTTTTTGTTAATCCAAGTGAACAAGAACTTGAGGAAACAATTAAACATGCATCATTAGATATCATACAATTACATGGTCAAGAATCACCTGAACTTTGTAAGTGGGTGAAGCAGTCACTAAAAGTAAAAGTATTTAAAGTTTTCTCCAACTTTCATCAATTTATATTGAGTGATGTTTCTAACGAACAAGTTGATGAACAATGTTCTAAATGGTTAAACCCATATGTGCATCATATCGATGCGTTAATGTTAGATACGTTTGATCCAGTTGTTGGTGGAGGAACTGGAAAAACCTTTAATTGGGAATTAATTCCGATTGTTCAGCGTTGGACAAAGAAAAACAATATTCCTTTGATTGTTGCAGGAGGGCTAGATGTAGATAATGTGAGCACATTAATTACAACTTATGAACCTAGTGGAGTAGATGTATCAAGTGGAGTTGAAACGAATCGAATAAAAGATATTAAAAAAATAAAAACCTTTGTTGAAAGGGTGAAATTAAATGTTTAACGTACCAGATGCTCAAGGAAGATTCGGAAAATTTGGAGGAAAATACGTTCCAGAAACATTGATGAACGCACTAATTGAGTTAGAAGATGCATATAAACATTATTCAAAAGATAAGGAATTTCAGAATGAAATCCGGTATTTATTAAAGCAATATTCTGGTCGTCCCACTTCTTTGTATTATGCTGAGAGATTGAGTGAACACTTGGGAGGCGCAAAGATCTATTTAAAACGAGAAGATTTAAATCATACAGGAGCACATAAAATCAATAATACGATTGGACAAGGTGTGCTAGCAAAGAGAATGGGGAAAAAGAAAGTTATAGCTGAAACTGGAGCAGGTCAGCATGGGGTAGCTTCAGCTACTGTCGCTGCTTTATTAGGTTTGGAATGTAAAGTTTTTATGGGTGAAGAAGATACAAAAAGACAACAATTAAACGTGTTTCGCATGAATTTATTAGGTGCACAGGTGATACCTGTTACTTCAGGAACTCGGACCCTAAAGGATGCTGGAAATGAGACTTTACGATATTGGGTTAGCAATGTTCATGATACATTTTATATTTTAGGTTCTGTAGTAGGTCCACATCCATATCCGATGATGGTACGTGATTTTCAAAAAATTATCGGTGAAGAAGCTAGAAAGCAAATTATTGATAAAGAAGGAAAACTACCGGATACAGTAATTGCTTGTGTAGGTGGGGGTAGTAATGCAATAGGTATTTTTTATCCATTTGTCAATGATTTTAGTGTGAAATTAGTTGGTGTTGAAGCTTCAGGTAAAGGTGTTCATACTGATCAACATGCAGCAACGATGACAAAAGGATCACATGGAGTGTTTCAAGGATCAATGAGTTATTTATTACAAGATGAGTTTGGTCAAGTTCAAGAAGCTCATTCCATTTCAGCAGGTTTAGATTACCCAGGCGTAGGACCCGAGCATGCCTATTTGAAAGATACAAAAAGAGCAGAATATGTTTCCATTACGGATGAAGAAGCATTGAACGCTTTAAAATTGTTAAGCAGAACAGAAGGGATCATTCCAGCTTTGGAAAGTGCTCATGCGATTGCTCAAACGATGAAAATCGCTCCTACGATGGAAAAGGATCAAGTGATAGTTGTTAATTTATCTGGGCGTGGAGATAAAGATGTTGAGTCTATTATGCATTACTTAGAGGGGGACTACCATGAATCTGATTGATCAAAAATTTAAAGAACTCAAAAAGCAGGACAAGACCGCTCTAATTCCATTTTTAACGATGGGAGATCCTGATATAGAAACCTCTATTCAAATTATTAAAGAATTAGAGGCGGCTGGAGCTGATATTGTTGAATTAGGCCTTCCATATTCAGATCCGTTAGCTGATGGTCCAGTGATTCAAAGAGCTTCTGAAAGAGCTCTCAAACATAATATCAACATTCATAGTTGTTTGGAAATTGCAAAAAAAGCCAGACAAAAAAACGTATCTCTACCATTTATACTTTTCACTTACTATAATCCTGTGTTGCAATTTGGACTTGAATCTTTTTTTGAGGAATTACAGGCACATCAGATTAGCGGAGTCATTATTCCTGATCTTCCAATTGAAGAAGATGAAGAAGTTAGAGCTATATCTGAGCGATATCAAATTCATCTCATACCGCTAGTAGCACCAACATCAAAAGATAGAATAACGAGTATCTCAAAAAAAGCTGCGGGATTTGTATACTGTGTGTCTTCATTAGGTGTAACGGGAGTTCGTTCGTCCTTTTATGATGGCATTGATGATTTTATATCTCTTGTAAAACAATCAACTGATTTGCCAGTAGCTGTAGGTTTCGGGATATCTACAAATGAGCAGTTTGCTAAATTTTCAAAAATCTGTGATGGTGTTGTAGTAGGAAGTGCAATCGTTCGTAATATAGAGGAACAACTTCCATTACTACAATCTGCAGAAACGAAAGAAAAAGGACTATTGCAAATTCGTGAATTTGTGGCACAATTAAAAGAATAGTCTTGTGTTAAAGACATATCTACCCATTTTTATGACCAGTTCAATATGAACTGGGACAATAACATCTTATAAGATGTGTTTCTTCTTTGTGGGAAAATTTATTGATTGTAGAGGTGAAGCGGTATGCATCCAAAGTCCAATATTGTTCATTTACCAGTTTATAAGCCTGGAAAATCTACCGATGAAGTAAAATCAGAATTTGGTTTAGAAAAAATTATTAAACTTGCTTCTAATGAAAATCCATATGGTTTTTCTAACAATGTAAAAGAAGCTGTAATGACAGAATTTGAGAGCACAAATATATATCCTGACGGAGCTAGCACAAAGCTAACTGAAAAATTAAGTGAATTTTATAATGTATCACCTAATCAATTGATTATTGGAGCAGGATCTGATGAAGTCATATTAATGATTGCACGTGCCTTTTTTGTAAAAGGAGACGAAACGATCATGGCAACTCCAACATTTCCACAATACAAACATAATGCTGAAATCGAAGGGGCTGTTTGCATTGAAGTTCCTTTAAAAGATGGAACGCATGATTTAAATGAAATGTTAACAAGAATTACAAAGAATACAAAAATCATTTGGCTTTGTTGCCCTAACAATCCGACAGGGACCATAAATCATCATGAAGAAGTGAAAAGCTTTTTGACTAAAGTTCCAAGTGATGTGCTTGTCGTATTTGATGAAGCATACGCAGAATACAATGAGCAGAATGAATTTCCTGATAGCTTGTCGCTATTAAAACAATTTAAAAACTTCATTGTTTTAAGGACTTTTTCAAAAATATATGGACTAGCCTCTCTAAGAATTGGTTATGGTATTGGACATCCAGATGTAATTCATACGATCAATCAAGTAAGAGAACCATTTAATACTACCAGTTTTGCTCAAACTGCTGCATTAGCGGCAGTAGAAGATCAGGAATTTATTAGAGAATGTCGAGAGAAAAATAAATTAGGTTTAGCTTATTTAACAGATCAATTTAAGAGCATGGGTTTATCTTACTTTCCTGCATATGGAAATTTTGTGATGGTTGATGTAAAAAAACAGGCAGATCAAGTTTTTCAAGGTTTACTTCAAAAAGGAATTATTGTTCGTGGTGGTCATCAACTTGGCTTTCCTACCTCTTTACGTGTTACTATAGGATCACAAGAGCAAAATGAAGAGTTCATAGACGCATTAAAATTAGTATTACAAGAAGTGAATTAATGTTAATACATCTTTGAAATTATAGAAAAAGAGTGAATATAATGACAAAAATTACAATATTCGGTGTAGGTTTAATTGGAGGGTCGCTTGCTTTATGTTTTAAGGATAAACCGAACATAAAAGTAGTAGGTCACTCAAATAATCCTGAATCCGTTCAAAAATATTTAGAAAAAGAAGTAGTTGATGAAGCGACTACATCTATAGAAGAAGCAGCATTGAATTCAGATTTTATCTTTCTGTGTGTACCAGTAGGCTTGTTAGAGGATTATTTGATAAAATTAAGTCAACTTCCTTTAAAAAAGAACTGCATCATTACGGATGTAGGTAGTACTAAAGAATCCATTACATCTTGTGCTAGATCAATTTCTCTACAAAATGGTTATTTTATCGGTGGACATCCGATGGCAGGTTCAGAGCGATCAGGAGTTGATGCTGCATCTTCATATTTGTTTGAGAATGCATTTTATGTGCTTACACCTGATCCAGAAATTCCTGATCATATTTATCAAAAATTAGAGGACTTATTAACTTATACAAAATCACAAATTATTAAAGTGGATGCTTCTACACATGATGATATTGTTGGTGCTATTAGCCACTTACCACACATTATTGCAGTTTCCTTAGTCAATCAAATCTCTAAATACAATGATCAGAATGATTTGTATGAACGATTGGCTGCGGGTGGATTTAAAGACCTTACGCGTATAGCTTCAGGTGACCCAGTAATTTGGAGAGATATATTATTAAATAATAAAAATATCTTATTACATCTTTTGAATGATTGGCAGCAGGAAATTTCAAAATTTGCTGATTTATTAAAAATGGATGACGGTCAAGGTGTTGAAGATCAGTTTAAATTTGCAAGTGATTTTAGAAGTAAACTTCCTGAACGTAGAAAAGGAGCGATCTCATCACTTTTTGACGTTTATGTTGACATACCAGACCATCCTGGTGTGATTGGACATATTACATCAGAATTAGGTAATCGTAAAATCAGCCTGAAAAATATTGAAATTATTGAAAGTCGTGGTGAAGTTCCAGGTATTTTAAGGTTATCATTTAGAGATGAAGAAGATTTAGAAAATGCAGTGTATGTTTTGAAAGAATTATCTTATTCAGTCCATTTTTAAACATTTACTCCATGTGCTCGTTACAAAATTTAAAAGTAACGAGCTTGTTTTTTTTCTAATATTTTTGCTTTTAGGAGGATTGGAAAATAAGATGTTGACAAAATGAAAACGTATACATTATACTAATATTACAGTATGGTTTCTCTCCACTCCTATCCAAATATAAGCACATGGAATATGTGCAGCCACCTTCATTTAGAAGGTGGCTTTTTTTATTTCAAATTGGTTTTTATTTTATCAATTATTCTTAAGGGGTTGTAACTTTTTTTTTTGAAAGTCATGTTATAATATTTAAGTAACTAATAATTGAAAATAGTTAAGCGCTTGAAATTTTTTCTAAACTGGTTTACAATTAAATCTTTGCCACAGTAACAATATTAAAGAAAAATGCCAACTTTATCTTAAATACTAGATTCTAAATACATACATATTTATGTGAATGAATTTATTTTATATGAATACACTTTTTTATGAATACAAGGAAAGATTTTTTTAATAAAACAACGCAACTTTTTATCCCTAGTGTAGTAAAAATATAATATAACACTGGGGAGGAGTTTTGAACTAGGGGGTACGCTTATAGTGACTGATTCCCAGTTGATCAGAGATATAAAAGATGGAGATACACAACTATACTCAATACTAATTAAACGTTATGAGCGTAAAATTTATTCTTTTATTTATAATATGTTGAAGAGTTCAGGTTTGGAGAGCTCATCTGAAGATTTATGTCAGGATACATTTTACAAAGCTTACCGGAGTTTGAGCACATTTAGGGAAGTAGAGGCTTCTTTTTCTACTTGGTTATATACTATTGCTAGAAATACTGTTTTAAGTGAACTTCGTAAACATAAAAGCACTAAGGTATCTATTGATGATGAAAGTGGATATATCCCACTAGCAGCTTTCGATACGTTACCTGAACAATCTATTCTTAGAAATGAAAAAGTTTCCTTAGTAAGAGAAGCTATAAATAATTTGCCAGAAAAACAAAGATCAGCACTTATATTAAGAGAATACAATCAACTAGACTATCAAGAAATTGCAAATATATTAGGTCAGTCGATTAGTTCGGTAAAATCTTTGTTGTTTAGAGCTAGGGTTAGTGTGAAGAATCAATTGGAACCATACTTTCATGAACCTAAATATGAGGAGTATGAGGGGATGAAATAAAATGAATTGTAAAGAGGCTCAAGAATCATTTGCTTTATATTGGGATTTGCCAGAAGACAACTTTAAACGAATAAAAACAGACCAGCATCTTAAGACTTGCACCTCTTGTGCCAAAGAGTTTGAACTTTGGGAAAAGAGCCATGAATTTATACATATGACATCATCATTAGAAGATGAGCATCCTTTTCAAGCTAGCCAGAATATCTCTGGTTCAGTTATGGATAGAATTTACAATGAGGAGTCATGGAAGGTTCCGATTCAAGATCGAATATATTCCTTGTCTTTTAAATTTAAAAGGAATGTCACTCTTCTAATTTCATTCTGTTTTGCCATTTTTGTGATGAGTTTATTCTTATCTATATCGAATAAATTTCAAGGAAACATTGCTGAACCAGTTGAACCAACGTCTGGAATTGTCACTGTTGCAAGTATTAATAATCCTTTGCCATTAGAAATTGTTACTGATCCAAGTTTTCCAGATTACCTAGTTGTACTATCTTTATTAGGAGTTATTGGAACCATTTTAATATTAAATTGGTTCACAAGAATTAGAACTTAACAATCTATATTTAGTGAGTCTCCTCTATTGAATGAAGCAGGAGACTTTTTGTGTTTTTAAAGATGAACAAAAAAGAAAGGAAATTAAATGATGATAACAATTGGATTAGTAAGACATGGTGTAACAGATTGGAATCAGCAGCGTATCATACAAGGACACAAGGATATTTCTTTAAATGAAGAAGGAAGAGAACAAGCAGCTGCACTAGGCGAGCGTTTAGTGGATAACCAATGGGACATTATTCTGAGTAGTGATCTATCTAGGGCAAAAGAGACGGCATGCATTATAGCTAAACGACTTAATCTTGAAATCTCATCTTACGATGAGAGGTTAAGAGAGCGACATTTAGGAGCACTGGAAGGGTTATCTTATGAAGATAGAGTCAATAAGTATGGAGATGATTGGAAGGCAATTCATCAAAATTTAGAATTGGATATTGAAGAAGATAATCAATTAAAGAAAAGAGGTCTTCAGGTAATAAACGATGTGCAGAAATTATATCACAATAAGAGAATTCTAATTGTAAGTCATGGAGGTTTAATAAATCAACTATTAAGAGAACTACTTGACAATTTTGATTCTAAGATCCATAATACTTCAATTTCAATATTAGAAAAAGAAAAGGATCAATGGAAGTCCATTCTTTTGAATTGTACAAAACATCTCTAAGTACCCCAAAAAGTGAAGCAAATCTTTATAGTTTAGTCCGATTACTTTTCGGGGACCCCGTAACATTAACAAATTCCCACTTAAATTGAAGAGATACTTCTTTGGTCCCCAGTTCTTGGATGAGCTGGTGGCAGCGTTCACCCAGCTCATGGATGTGCTGGTGCCAGGATTGTCAAATGGAGGTGACAGTTTATGATTGGCCACATGGATGTGGTGTGAATTTAGCTGGCGATTACTTTTGCGGGGCCCAGAACAAAAACATAATACCCAAAAAGTTTTGATCCCAGTTTAGGAAGAACTGGTGTGGATGTTAGCCCCATGGACATGGCTGTTTTTTTAATCGCCGATTACTTTTCGTATACCCCGTAATTATTTTTATTTCCCCATTTTTTATCTTATATTAACAAGGAAGATAGTCTAGTCAAAACGTATGTTTTAGAAACTCTCAGAAAAACTCCAAATCCAGTTTATAACTTTCCATGTATGTTGAAAAAAAAATGATAAAGTATCCCCAAACAATATTTTTTTCCAATATTATGAATATTTTTCATTTAAAATCCCATAATGGTACTAGAAATATGTGCAGTTTCTGGAGGTACCATTATGAATTTAGCAGACATGTTAAGTTTTGCGGATATTCAACAGTTAGATCGTATAGCAAAATATTATGAATGCGAGTGCAGCAGTCACTCCAAAAATGATTTAATACAATCCATTTTAACTAGAATAAATCGAAAAGATGTGTTTGAAGATAATCTGAAAAGACTTAGTGTTGAAGATTTGCGTTTTATCAATATGGTTATTTTTGAAAAAAGAGAGGCATTTAGTCTTGAAGAACTGCTGGCTAGAGTAAAAAATACTAGGTTTACTGAGGAAGACAATGAAAAAATAAATCCTAGAGATACGATTACTATGTTTAAAAAAAGAGGCTGGATATTTAATGGTGTCTCACATAAAACTAAATATTTGTTTCAATTCCCTGAGGATCTAAAAAAGCGTTTTGTCGATTTAATTGCTAATAACTTTCAACAAAAGATAGAACATATACAAGAACCTGATTTATACAGAGATGAATTTAATCTTATCATTCAAGATATAAATGTTTTTTTAAAAGAGTTATACCATATGCAGGAAGTACATTTAACAGCCTCAGGAGCGATGTATAAACGATCCCTATTTCAATTCCTAAATCAGCTCTCAATTCAGGAAAACCCGATTCAAAAAGGGGAATGGAGATTTGGTTATGGAAGAATGTTTAAAGATTATCCAAATCGATTTTCACTTATATACGATTACTGTTATTTCAATGATTTTATTAAAGAAGAAAATGATGTTCTAATATGTTCAGAAAAAGGTAAATCAATCGTGGAAGAAGGGAAAAAAGAAAAGTTAGAAAATGTATATAGATTCTGGATTAGATTGTATAAGGGACCTATTCATAACATTCAATCCATTGTTCATTGGATAAGTATTTTAAGTCAAAATTGGGTGACAGTCTCATCATTAAAAGAAGTTTTAAGTGATTTAATAAAACCATACTATTATGACAATGTAGATTCCATCTTAGATGAAAGAGTTTTTAAAATGATGATGCATTTAGGTTTACTAAAAGTAGGTGAACACGAAACCAAAGGTGTAGTTATTCAAATGACAAAAATAGGTACGCTCATCGTAAAAGGAATACATATTAATGAAGAAGATACAATTATTTTAGATCAAAAATGAAATTTGGACATAAATCATATAAAATGGGTGGTCAAATCCCAAACCTTATATCAAGTAAGTGAATATAATTTATTATGAGTACCATAAAGTTTCTTTTTCAAATGATGGAGGGTGTAATATTGTGGGAAATATGAGTATTATTTATGAAGCTTTGTTAGATCTCCATGCAGAAGTGGTCATAAAAGAATCTATAAGAAAATTCCGCGAAGTAAACTTATATAAAGAAATAGACGATGCTTTACAAAACGGAGATGAAGATTTATTTATTAAATTGACAAACGAACTAAAAACAATAAACGAATCATCTGCATAATGTAAGATAAATGAAATACTTCATTTATCTTTTTTTTGTAAGGTTTTGTATGGACAATTCTAATAAAAGGAAATAAAATAAGATATGGACTTATATCACACTACTTGGGAGAAAATATATGAAATTTAGCGAGATTGAAAGGAATATATGGGAAGAGCACCAACAATATCTAGATACTTGTATTCTCCCATTTACAGGATTGAAAGGTAATGAAAATCCGATGGAAACAACAAAGGCACTTGAAGATTTAGGAGATATATTAGAATGGATTGAAATTCCTTTTAAAGGAAGGGTTGTTACATATCCTGCTGTACATTATTCTTATGAAGAACAGTCTCTAGAATCTTATTTAAACACAATTTGCCTTAACCTTAAAAAGCAAGGGTTTGCATATGTTATTTTAATAAGTAATCGTTCTGAAATACATAATTTAAATCTGCAAGAATTCTGTTTGATATTGACACCAAATGAAAGTAAGGAGGAGAATGTGAATTTAAAGGAAGAGATTTCTAATAAAGTACAAGCCTTATGGAATAATATCAAAGACTCTTAACACCGAATAATAAACTAATAATGATTTAATTAATGATTATGACCTACTTTCTTGGACTAAAATGGGTATATGCAAAAATTGGACATAAAACATGAATCCTTTGGAAAAACTACACGAAGAGATTTAACAAAATTGATAATAAATGTATTTTTAAACTTGTGACAATTTCCTTACATTTTTTAAAAGGGAGGTTGAATGTGAATTATACATACAGATCATTCTTGACGACCCCTTAGTCGTAAGCTATTATTATTATGTTCTAGTATGTTGAGAATTTTATCAACAAAATGATAACGTGAGATATGTAGTAAAGGGGGTAAAAGAGACGTGCAAGATCATAATAAAGAGAAACAATCACATGGGAAACCAGTCAAAAGACGTGAAATGTCTCGTCGACAATTCCTTTCCTATACCCTCGGGGGCACAGGTGGATTCATGATGAGTTTACCTTTGATAGCTAATTTGAGATTTGCAGTAGATCCACTATTGCAACCAAAAGCTGAATCAGATTGGGTTAAGGTTATTGAAGTAGAAAAAGTTACCGATACTCCAACGTCGGTCAATTTTGAGAAAAATGTTGTTGATGGTTGGTATGAGTCAGATAAGGGTTTTGGAGCATGGATCACTAAAGAGGCAAATGGTGATATATTTGCTTTATCACCGATTTGTAAACATCTAGGTTGTACCGTTGAATGGGAAAAGAATGTGAATTATCCAAATGAATATTTTTGCCCATGTCATGCCGCTCGTTACACGAGAGACGGTAAGAACTTAGCCGTTGCACCTGCACCTTTGGATGAGTATGAAGTGAAAGTTGAAAATGGTTTTGTATATTTAAGTCAAATCAAACCGAATACGAGGGTAGAATAAAGGAGGCGTACAATCAGATGTTAAAGAGTGTATATAATTGGATTGATGAACGTCTTGATATCACGCCAATGTGGAGAGATGTTGCAGATCATGAGGTTCCTGAGCACGTGAACCCAGCTCATCACTTTTCTGCATTCGTATACTGCTTTGGTGGACTGACGTTTTTCATTACGGTTATTCAAATTTTATCAGGAATGTTTTTAACGATGTATTATGTAGACGATATCGTAAATGCATATAAAAGTGTTGATTATTTGCAGCATAAGGTTGCATTTGGTGTTATCGTACGTGGTATGCATCATTGGGGTGCAAGTTTAGTTATTGTAATGATGTTTTTACATACGTTACGCGTATTTTTCACAGGTTCTTATAAAGCACCTAGAGAAATGAACTGGATAGTAGGGATGTTAATTTTCTTTGTGATGTTAGGATTAGGTTTCACAGGCTATCTACTGCCTTGGGACAATAAAGCCTATTTTGCAACACAGGTAGGAATTCAAATTGCAGCTTCAGTTCCTATACTTGGACAATATATTGAAACTTTCTTACAAGGTGGAGAAATTGTTGGTGCTCAAACTTTAACAAGATTTTTCGCTTTACACGTATTCTTCTTACCAGGTGCTTTACTAGCATTACTTGGTGGACATTTCTTCATGATACGTAAACAAGGGATATCTGGTCCTCTATAAGATTATTAGTAGGAGGATTTTACAACATATTAAAATTCATGAAAGGAGGAGCAATGCGTGGCTCATGATCATAATTCGAAAGAAAAAGTAGTTTATGTTGGGGATTCAAGAGTAAAGAAGTATAAGAAAAATAATGTTCCTCTTGATTATTCCGCTTATCCTGGAAATTCAGAGGCATTTGTTCCCAACTTTTTATTAAAAGAATGGATGGTTGGTTCTGTTTTTTTAGTCGGTTTTATGATTCTTACCATGTCTCATCCTTCTCCGCTCGGTTATCCAGCGGATCCGACTAAAACAGATTTTGTTCCAATTCCAGACTGGTACTTTTTATTCTTGTATCAGTTGCTTAAATATCCATATACATCAGATGCTTTTGTTGTTTTAGGTACACTTGTATTACCTGGTCTTTTGTTCGGCGGATTAATGCTTGCTCCATTTTTAGACACTGGAAAAGAAAGACGTTGGTACAAACGTCCAATTGCAAGTTCTTTAATGTTTTTATCTTTGTTTGCAATCGTATTTTTAACAATGGTTTCATGGCAAGGTTATCAGCATGAATTGGAAGAATTGAATATCATTCCAGAGCATATTGAAAGGGCAGAGAAACTCGAAGCTGGATTAGAGGTGCCAGGTGGTAAAGAAGAAGAACCTGTAGCTATCGTTAACAAGGAAAGTGAAGGATATGATATTTATCAGAAGTCTTCCTGTATTTCTTGTCATGCTGCTGATTTGAATGGGGCTGTTGGTCCAACGTTACTTGGCATTGGTGATAAATATTCAAAAGAAGAAATAACAGATATTATTATTAATGGCTTTGGAAACAGAATGGGACCTCAACTTCAGCAAAATCTTGATGCTGGGTTAACAGAGGCTGATCTTGATACACTTGCTGTTTGGTTAGCAGAACAAAAAGCGCCTGCTGGCGAAGAAGCTCCTGAGGAAGTTACAGATACTAAATAAATCAACGGCTATAATGAATAACGGAGAAATGTGTTATTCTCCATACAATAAAGAAAAACCTGATCGGAGTTCGATCAGGTTTTTTTAGAAGTACCAGAATGGAGGTTTATGTTAACATTGTCTTTTTCATTTTTTTGGAGTAGAACATTTTTGTTAAATCGTCATTTGTTGTGGTTATTGTTCTTCACTAATTTTTTGGGAACAATTTATGGCTATTACTGGTATAAGAATCAACTTATATATACGATGAATGAATATTCTAACTGGTTTTTATTTGTAGTTCCAGATAGTCCAACAGCGAGTTTATTTTTTACGATATCCATTTTATATTTATTGGTTGATGAATATAGAGATGATTCCAAAAAAAATGGATTCCTTCGTGGGATTATTGAAGTTTTTGGTTTAATTACTTCAGTGAAATATGGAATTTGGGCAGTTGTTATGATATTTGCAGCTGCAGCACAAGGAGACGCGATGGTTTGGCAAGATTGGATGCTGACGGTTTCCCATTTAGGGATGGCAATAGAAGCTATGTTGTTCGTTCGTTTTTTTGGTTTTAAACTAATTCATATCATTCCTGTAGGTATTTGGACTTTATTTAATGATGTTGTTGATTATAAATATGATGTATTTCCATGGCTTCCTGCTGAGTTACGAGATGATTTATTAGAGATTCAAATATTTACTATTCTTCTAAGCATTCTGAGTATTTTTGCAGCTTATATTGGGTTAAAATATAGAGTGAATAATAGGGAATAACTATAACACATCTTTATATTTTTGGTCTAAAAGTGGACATCCCTCCATATATTATATCAACCGTGATGTTGACCGTAATAGGGGGATGTTTTTTTATGTATTTTTTTAATCGAAAAACTATGTTCATTGTGTACATGCTTTTCATAGTGTTTAGTTTAATACTTTTAAGCGGTTGTGCAAAGAAAGGACCTAATCATTCTGCAACAAAAGTAATGAACTTAGACGAGGAAAATTTAAAACAATTAGAAACCATGAACATGTTAGCTAGTGAGATGGTTCAAAAAACAACGGAGAAGAATTATGCTGAAGCTAGAGATATTTTGTTGAAATTAAGTGAACAGTTAACAGAGGTAAACTATGAAGGCTTAACTTCTATTGAAGGGTTAAGAGCACTCTCTGATACATTTATTATGGCAAAACGGAATTTTAATTCTGTAAATCTTTCTGAACAGGATGCACTCCTGTCATCGGCTAAAGTACATTTAGTTATCGATGCTTTAAGCCATCAGAAAGAGCCAATGTGGTTACAATATTACAGCGTTTTAAATTCGGACCTAAGTGAATTACAAACTGCGGCTTCTTTAGGTAATAAAGAAAAAACAAGTCAGCTTATAGAAACATATAAACAACACTATGACTTTATTCGCCCTGCTATGATCATCAATAGAGAACCTGAAAATATAGAGCAATTAGATTCCTATCTTACATTTTTGCAAAATCATATTTCAGTTGATGATAAAAAGGAAAACGTAAATGCGGTGATCGAGGAATTAAAACGATTTTTAAAAGAAGTTTTTTATCAGAATCAATCCTCAACAGTATCCCCTCTTACCGGTGACCAAACTATTTTTTCATGGGCAATATCGATAGGAACAATCATCGTTTCAGTATTATTTTACGTTGGTTGGAGAAGGTATGATTATGAAAAAACGAATATTTTCACAGTCAAAAAATAAAATCAGCCCTTTTTGCAGATAAAGGGCTGATTTGGTGGGGGGTTTATACTTCTTCCTCTTTAAAGCCCTCACCTAACACATCGTGCACGTCACCTATAATGATAAAAGCTTTTGGATCCACGGATTTTATCAAAATAGTCATCCTTCTAATTTCACGTCTACTCACAACACAATAAACTGCTTCTCTATGTTTTTTTGAATAGGCTCCTTTAGTCATAAATAAAGTTAACCCTCGTTCTAATTCATTTGAAATCACTTCTGTTATTTCCTCTGATTTTTCAGACATGATGGTAAATGCTTTGGCAGAATATGCACCTTCTTGAATAAAATCAATAATTCTTGCTGCAATAAATACAACAACTAATGTGTATAAAATCTTTTCTTTTTCGATATAAAATATAGAGACACCGATAATAACGAAATCTATAGCTAATAAAACTTTACCTATACTCCATCCTTTTAATTTGTGGCCCGCTCTGGCTATAATATCTGCCCCTCCTGTAGTTCCTCCATATCGAAATACAAGTCCCAATCCAACTCCACTTGCTACCCCAGCATAGAGGGTAGTTAAGAAATAATCATTATTTTGAAATGGTTCTATCCATTGATTTTTAATGCTAAATTCCATTAGCCATAAAAAAACAGAAAGGGAAACCGTTCCAAATATCGTTAAAATCATTGATTGTTTTCCAAACAATCTCCATCCTAAATAAAACAATGGGATATTTATGATTAAAGTCATATATGAGGGAGGAAGATCAAATGCATAATTTAAAAGTAAGGCAAGCCCTGTAACTCCACCTTCCATTAGCTCATTTGGTATTACTAAAATATTAAGTCCAAATGCGTAAATTGCTGTACCTACCATAATGAAGAATAATTGTTTAATTGAAAAGTTCATTTTGCTCCAATTCATTGTTAGTAAAACTCCTTATTTTTGATGATGTTATTATTTTAACCCATAATGAAGGTCATGCAAAATAAATATTTTTAACACCATATGGATGTAAAGTGTTATGTTGCCAATATGAGCTTTTTGTTTTCATAACATTGTTTTTCATCATTCTTTGAGATAACATAGTAGAAAGACAATATCAAGGATGGATGTTTTGTAGAAGGGATAGGGTATATATGGCTGATAAAACTTTAAATCAACTTCAACAAGAAGTAGATGATTACATATCACAATTTAAAGAAGGATATTTCAGTCCGTTGTCCATGCTTGCTAGAATATCTGAAGAAGTAGGAGAACTTGCTAGGGAAGTCAATCATACATTTGGTGAAAAACCAAAAAAGCCTTCAGAAGAAGATAATTCGATTGAAATGGAATTGGCGGATATTTTATTTATAATCATTTGTTTTGCTAACGCCCAAGGGATTAATTTAACAGATGCTTTTAATGAAGTTATGAATAAATTTCAAACAAGAGATAAGGACAGATGGACCAAAATTAAGTAAAAATGGACTAATCGTAACACCGAATCAATGTAATATTCATATGCTGTACCATCACTTTCATATATAGGATGTTTAAAAAGAAACAGTTTGGTTCAAAAAGTTTAGATGACTTTATGAACCACTGCTAACTAAACTTTCTAAATATAGAGAGGAGGTAGGAGCAGATGAATGGAGAGCAAAAAATAAAAAAAGCCTATCAATCCATTTTAAATAGTGATTTTGAACAAGCAATCATTTGGTTTGAAGAAGCTATAGAGCAAGAACCTAATAATGCAATTTATCACTATAAATTATCTATTACTTACGCAAGAAGTAATAAGTTGATCAAAGCATTAGAGCATGCAGAAAAAGCTTCTTTATTAGACTGTAACAATGAAGAATATTTGTTTCATTATGAACATTTAAAAGCAAAGGAACTTACTAAACATGCAGAAGCTTATTTTGATCAAGAAGATGACCAGCTGCACCTGGCAGTCATATTATTAAAGGAAGCAACGGTATTGGATCCATTATCTGTTGAAGCTTGGTTATTAATGGGTATAGCTTATGCTCAACTAGAAGAATATAGTCAAGCTATTCAAACATTAAAGGAAGTTTTAAATTTAGATCCAAATCATGAAATTGCTAAAGAGCTTTTAAAGCAATATAAAATGATGTTTAAAATTTATTTACAATCGTATAAATGAAAGGGATAAGGTGAGTGCAAAATGAGTGATCAAACAATTAAAGTAGCTGTATCAGGAGCTTGCGGTAGAATGGGTAAAGAAGTTGTTAAGATGGTCTTATCTTCTCCTGAGCTGGAGTTAGTTGCAGCCATAGATTCAAAAGGTGGGGAAGACGCAGGTACTTTAGTTGGTTTAGACCCATGTGGGGTAATGATTCAAAATGATTTAGAGTTAGCTTTAATTGAATCAGGGGCACAAGTCATTGTTGATTTTACAACCCCTCATGTTGTTTTGAAAAATACAAAAATGGCTATTAAACACAAAGTAAGACCTGTGGTGGGGACAACTGGGTTTACACCTCAGGATATCGAGGAATTGGACGAGCTATGTAAAAAAGAAGATATTGGGGGCATTATCGCTCCAAACTTTGCTATCGGTGCGATCTTAATGATGAAATTTGCTGCTCAAGCCGCTAAGTATATGCCTCATTTAGAAATTATTGAATATCATGGTGATCAGAAGTTAGATGCACCGTCTGGTACGTCAGTTAAAACAGCGGAGTTGATCTCTGAAAGTCGCAAGGAGTTTCGCCAGGGAAATCCTGATGAAAAAGAAACAATCGATGGATCTAGAGGTGGGCAATATAATGGATTTAGAATTCATAGTGTTAGACTTCCAGGAGTATTTGCACAACAAGAAGTTATATTTGGAGGATATGGTCAATCTTTAAAAATTCGTCATGATTCCTATGATAGAGAAGGTTATATGCCAGGAGTTAATTTAGCTATACAAAAAGTAATGGATTTAAATGGAATCGTATATGGGTTTGAACATTTTGTAGAATAATAGAGGTTGTTTGAACATAGATTATATTTGTTCAGAGGGGAGTAAAAGTACAAATGAAAATTGCTTTTATTGCACATGATAGAAAAAAAGAAGAAATGGTTAATTTTGCGATTGCTTACGAAAAAACCTTCTTACATCATGAACTTTATTCGACAGGTACTACTGGCAAAAAAATCATGCAAAATACAGATTTAAAAATTCACCGTTTCATGTCAGGCCCTTTAGGCGGTGATCAGCAAATTGGTGCTATGGTTGCTAAAAATGAAATGGATTTAATTATTTTTTTACGTGACCCATTAATGGCACAGCCCCATGAACCTGATATTATTGCTCTATTAAGATTATGTGATGTTCAAGGTATTCCTCTTGCAACGAATGTTGCGACTGCAGAAATATTAGTGAAAGCTCTTGAACGTGGTGATTTTGCATGGAGAGAGTTAGTACATAAATATAAACCAGGTGATTCAGAATGAATCATTCATTAGACATACTTATATTTGGGGCTCATCCAGATGATGCTGAGATCGGTATGGGTGGTACAATTTATAAACATATATTAGAAGGTTATCGAATAGGTATATGTGATTTGACATATGCAGAAATGTCTTCTAATGGTGACGTAAAAACAAGACAACAGGAAGCTATGGAAGCAAATAAGGTATTAAGGCTAACTGCTCGCTCAAATTTAGGTTTGCCTGATCGCGGCTTACAGTTAATTAAGGAACAAGTTGACAAAATCACAATAGAAATAAGAAAATACCAGCCTAAAGTCGTTTTTGCACCTTATTGGATTGATCGGCACCCAGACCATGTCATGTGCAGTAAAATGGTTGATGAAGCAATATTTAATGCAAAACTTAGAAATTACCTACCAGAAGAATATGAATCTTGGAAAGTGGAGAGAAACTATTATTATTTTATAAACGACATTCAGGAAGCTGACTTAATGGTTGATATTTCTTCTTTTTATCAACAAAAAAAGAAAGCACTGCAAGCGTATCGTTCACAATTTGAGAAAATAGATTCTCTAAAAAATATAGTTGATACCCCTTTAAATCAAGGTTATTTGGATAACGTTGAGGCAAGAGATCGTTTATTAGGTCAAAAAAGCAATGTATCTTATGCTGAAGGTTTTATTACAAGATCTCCTTATTTAGTTGAATTGTTTTAGGTTACGGATATTACAACCAGTTCTGAAAGCCTGTTATTTGTATGTGGGTTATTTATAAAGGAGGAGAGGAATAGATGACTAAAAAATTGAAAATAGGTATTACTTGTTATCCATCTTTAGGTGGTTCAGGCATCATTGCCACTGAGCTTGGAAAACTACTAGCTGAAAATGGTCATGAGGTACATTTTATCACACATGGAATGCCTTTTCGTTTAGGTAAATATCATAAGAATGTTTTTTACCATGAAGTTCAAGTCACTAATTACCATGTGTTTAAATATCCTCCTTATGATTTATCACTCGCTAATAAATTAGCACAAATTGTGAGAATGAAAAATCTTGACATATTACACGTTCATTATGCATTTCCTCATGCTGTTTGTGCATATCTTGCTAAACAAATTGTAGGAGAAAAACTGAAAATAGTGACAACTTTGCATGGAACAGATATTACCATTCTCGCACAGGATGAATCTTTAAAAGATTTGATTCGATTAGGTATTAATGAAAGTGATGCAGTTACAGCAGTATCTAAAGATCTTATACAAGAAACGAAAAGTGTACTATCAATAGAAAAGCCAATAGATTTAACTTACAATTTTGTAGACAAAAGAGAGTATTATCCTCGTGATGTTTCGGATTGTAGAAAAGATTTTGCACAACCAAATGAAAAAATACTAATTCACATATCAAACTTTCGTCCTGTTAAACGAATTTTGGATGTGTTAGACATTTTTTATAAAGTAAATCAAAAGGTACCTTCCAAGTTATTATTTGTAGGTGAAGGACCGGAGCTTTCAAAAGTACAATGCAAAGCTGAAAAATTGGGTATTGATGATCGCATCATCTTTTTAGGGAAACAGGACGATGTAGCTCAGGTATTATCTTTGGCTGATGTTATGTTACTTCCATCTGAAAAAGAAAGTTTTGGTTTGGTAGCATTAGAAGCAATGGCTTGCGGTGTACCAACGATTGGTTCAAACGCAGGAGGAATCCCTGAGGTTGTTACTCAAGGAGAGACAGGATATTTAGCTAATATTGGAGATACAAATCAAATGGCAAACGATGCAATAAAAATATTATCTGATGATGATTTATACGTTCAGCTTGTAAGTAATGGATTAGAGCGAGCTAGGCATTATTTTTGTAATAACTTGATAACAGAAACTTATGAAAAGATTTATTACCGTGTTTTAAATTTAGAACCTATTGGGGTACATTCATAATATGAACCATATGTGTGCAAAAAGTTGATAAAGTAAAAGTGGTGTAATTGATGAAAGATTTGATATTAATGGAACAAGAAGCTTCAGAAGTAATACGTCATTTAGAGAAACATGGTTATGAAGCCTATTATGTTGGAGGATATGTCAGAGATAAATTTTTAAATAGAAACATCAAAGATATAGATATCACAACTTCTGCGTATCCATCCATCGTGATGGATATTTTTTCTCATACAGTTCCTACAGGTTTACAGCATGGTACTGTGACAGTAATTATGAAAAATTATCACTTTGAAGTGACGACTTTTCGTACAGAAACTGAATATCAAGATCATCGTCATCCTAAAGAGGTACAATTTGTAAGTAAATTAATAGATGATTTAGAACGAAGAGATTTTACAATGAATGCTATGGCAATAAATATTAATGGGACAATCATTGATCCTTTTGGAGGTAAAAAAGATTTAAACGCAAAAATACTAAGATGTGTGGGAGATCCTGTACTTCGCTTCTCGGAAGATGCCTTAAGGATGATGAGAGGGATTCGCTTTGCTGCTGAATATGATCTGCAAGTTGAACCAAAAACATGGAATGCAATTTTATTGCATAAAGAGTCAATTAAACATGTGGCTATGGAAAGAATATCTGCAGAATTGGATAGAATGATTGAAGGATCAAATCCCAAGAAAGGGATTGAGCTTTTAGTTGCTAGTGAATTAATGAATTACACAAAAGAAAATTTGCAAATTCAAAAAGAGAATTGGTTAGCTTTGTCAGATAACAATGTTTTAAAGGCCTTTCAGCATCTTGATGAAGGATCTTTAAGATGGTTTTTATTGCTTTTGATGTTAAAGACAGAAACAAATCATATAAAAACTTTATTAAAAAAACTCAAATTTCCCAACTATAAAATAATGCGAATTCATGCTGTGAAACAGGTAAAAGATTGGTTAAATGAAAATCAGTATTCTGAAAGATCCTGGAAAAAAGCTGTTATTCATTACGGTGCAGATGCGGTAAAGGATTTGCATACTATACTAAATACTGTAGCTTTAGATCATTGTGATTTAAGATTGTTGTCATTTAAAATGAACAAAGCAGAGTTTGACCAAATGCTTCAAAAAGGATTGGATTGGATACGTGAAATACCTATTAAGCAATTAAATGAACTTGAGATTACAGGGGGAGAAATAAAGGATTTAAAAAATAAATCTGGACCATGGATTCGTAGCGTTTTAAATCAACTACTTATAGAGGTAGCTTTAAATGAACTAGAAAATAAACAAAAGGATTTAATGAATAGAGCTACACAAATTATAAGAGGAATGAATGAATATGAATGAACAAATCATCCAGATATTTTTAGATCATCCAAATCAATATATTTCTGGTGAAAAACTAAGTGAAGAATTAAACTGTAGTCGAACTGCGATTTGGAAACATATACAAACCCTTAAGAAGAAAGGTTACATGTTTGAATCAACGCCTCGTTTAGGATACAGAATGTTAAAAACCCCACCTGAACCGCTAGATGTGAGCAGGATTATTTCAGCTTTAAATACTCGATGTATGGGATTGAAAATAAAATACTTACAAGAAGTTGATTCAACCCAAACGATGGCAGCGGAAATGGTGAAAAAGGGTGAAGAGGAAGGTACGGTTATTATAGCAGAACAACAGACTGATGGACGAGGTAGATTAGGGCGGAAATGGTTTTCTCCACCTGGTACGGGCATATGGATGAGCATGATTTTAAAACCACAAATCCCACTTCAATTTATTCATCAATTAACGCTCTTAATTTCAGTTGCCATTTGTCGTGTGATTAAAAGGATGTTAGATGTAGATGTGGGAATTAAATGGCCTAATGATTTATACATAAATGGTAAAAAAGTGTGTGGTATTTTACTTGAATCAAGTGCTGAGGATGAACGTGTAAAACATGTTATAGCTGGTGTTGGAATTAGTGTAAACTTGTTACAAAAAGATATTCCAGAAGATTTAAAAGATAAGATGACTTCTTTATGTATTGAGACGGGTATTAAATGTAATAGAGAAGAGCTGCTCATATCTTTATTTAAAGAATGGGAAGAACTATATATGTTATATTTAAGTGAAGGTTTTGCACCGATTCGTATTCTATGGGAAGCTCTATCCATTTGTTTGCATTGTCCAATACAAGTTCATACACATCAAGGTATTGTGAAAGGTAAAGCTTATGGAATGGACGAAATGGGTGCGCTAATGATTAGAGATGAAGAAGGAAAAGAACATAAAATATACTCTGGCGATGTCAGTTTAACTTTGGTATAATAGATTTACAATGAGGCGATATCTGTTGAGAATTGCACTCCTTAGCATACTTACAATAACATAACTTTTGCAGTGTTGGATTCTGCTCTGAGCCAAATCTGGACCGAGACAGAAGGATCATCGCATAAACAAATATACTTATACTTTTTAGAATAAAGTATTTGTACTATTATATATGCTTATGAAAACCTTTTAGTCTTTGACTAAGGGTTTTTTTATTTACTACTGGGCAAAAGTATTGTTCATTGTTTTATCGGGGTCCCCGAATCATAATATGATTTAACAACTATGAATTTTGCTTCTTATTTTTGGGGTATGAGTATCTCATTGTAATAATTTAAATGAGGTGTTGAATATGGAATATCGGAAAATATTAAGCACAACGGCAATGAAAAAAATGAAAAATGAAAAAGAACCAATCGCTATGGTAACTGCCTATGACTATCCTTCTGCTAAGCTTGCAGAAGAAGCACAAGCGGATATTATTTTTGTAGGAGATTCTTTAGGTATGGTGGTTTTAGGATATGATTCCACAATACCAGTTACTATGGATGATATGATACATCATACGAAAGCGGTTGCACGTGGTGCAAAAAATAGCTTCGTTTTAACAGACATGCCTTTTTTAAGTTATCATGGAAGCATTGATCATACATTAAGGAATGCTGCAAGGATTATGCAAGAGGGATCTCCAAAAGCTGTAAAAATGGAAGGTGGAATTGAAATAAGTGAATCCATGTCTTCTTGTGTAAAAGCGGGAATTCCAGTGATGGGGCACATTGGTTTAACACCACAAGCTGTAAATCAATTAGGTGGTTATAGGGTTCAAGGAAGACAGCCAGAACAAGCTAAGAAATTAATTGAAGATGCTAAGGCTTTGGAGCAAGCGGGTGCATTTGCTGTTGTTTTAGAAATGGTTCCAGAAGAACTCGCTTCATATATTACAGAAACAATTTCCATCCCTACGATTGGCATTGGTGCAGGGAGAGGTTGTGATGGTCAAGTGTTAGTTTTTCATGATTTATTACAATACGCATCTCCAATTCAACCTAAATTTGTAAAGGCTTATAAAAATGTTGGTTTGGAGATAAAAAATGGAATTGAACAATTTGTTCAAGAAACGAAAAACCAAACATTCCCAAGTGAAAGTCATGTTTTTCACATGGATTCTGATGTTTTAAAGGATATCCTAGATGTATGAGCAATTTTCTGAAAGTGGGTGTTTAGTATCATGGAAGTGATGAATACAATTTCGCAATTAAAACAATTTATATATCATAATAAAGAACAAAAACAATCCATTGGATTTGTTCCTACAATGGGCTATTTACATGAGGGTCATAGGAGTTTAATGCAAAAGGCAAAATCAGAATGTGACATTGTTGTTTTAAGTATTTTTGTAAATCCTTTGCAATTCGGACCAAATGAGGATTTTGAAGTTTATCCAAGAGATACTGAACGAGATTTACAAATTGCACAAGATATGAATATAGATGTAGTTTTTTTACCAACAGTCAAAGAAATGTATCCGTCCGAAGTGAATACAAAAGTTTCAGTCTCAAATCTCACTTCACGTTTGTGTGGTGCTTCTAGACCTGGACATTTTGATGGAGTATCTACAGTTGTAATGAAGTTATTAAATATTGTAGAACCTGATAAAGCATTTTTTGGACAGAAAGATGCTCAACAAGTTGCTGTTATTACACAGATGGTTTTTGATTTAAATATGAATGTTGAAATCGTACCTTGTCCAATCATTCGTGAAAAAGATGGCTTAGCTCTAAGCTCAAGGAATGTTTATTTAAATGACGAAGAAAGAGTACAAGCCATCAGACTATTTGAAGCATTAGAACTGTCTGAACGCTGGATTGGTGAAATGAACGTAACTACTGAGGTGCTACAAAAACATTTGTATGCTCATATATCTTCTGCTCCCTTAGCAAAGATTGATTATATAGAAATTTTGTCTTATCCTGATTTGCAACCTATAGAAAAAACAAATACTGTTACTCAAATTTTAGCAGATAAAGAAATTATTGTTGCTTTAGCAGTAAAGTTTGGAAAAACAAGGCTTATTGACAATCGAATTTATACGAATAATACAATTAAAGTTAAAAAACAACCTGATTTAGGAGGAATTGTATATGTTTAGAACAATGATGAAATCTAAATTACATCGTGCAACGGTTACGGAAGCAAATTTAAACTATGTGGGTAGTATAACGATTGCTGAAGATTTAATGGAGGCAGTGGACTTGTTGCCAAATGAAAAGGTGCAAGTTGTTAATAATAATAATGGTGCTCGATTAGAAACGTATGTGATAAAAGGGGAGCGCGGTTCAGGCGTTATCTGTTTAAATGGAGCCGCAGCAAGATTAGTTCAACCTAGAGATACCGTTATTGTGATTGCTTACGCAATGATGTCTGAAGAAGAGGCTAGAACTTTCCAACCTAAAGTTGCAATAATGGGGCAGGATAATAACATCGAGGAACTCATGACTGAAGAAATTCATGCTACTATCGTTTAAGACGAGTCACAAATAAGAACAAATCACTTCTATAAACTTGAATACCTCGACTAAAATCCAACACGTCCATGTGTTGAACGTCAACACCAGCTTGTACATAAGCTGGCAGATCACTGAAGGTAGGGATGTACCCATGTTCAGGGAATTGTTTGATTCAATGAATCAAGTTTTGGACGAAATTATGATTGAATACTCATCAGCTACAGAAGATAAAAAAGGGGAATTAAATGAGCAGATTAAAGCCTTAAAAGAAATGAGCAATTCATTTATTGAAGAATGGTTGCTTTTTGAAGAGAAAATGGATAAGTTTAATGAGGTACATTTAGAACTACCAAAACCTACATTATCCATAATGTCTAAACAAGAAAATTCGTTTATACAAGAAATTAATAGTGATTATTTTCAAAAAGGACTCGGATATTTTAAACTTTTAATGTATAATCAGGCCGTTGATCATTTTAATAAAACAGTTAGTGATCATCCAGAATTTTTATTATCGAGAGTATTTTTAGCATTATCTTATTTAGAACTTGGAGAAAAAAATGAAGCATATAATCATTTTCAATTTGTGACTTCTGTTTCTGAAAATGATAAAATTAATGCCATTTCATACAACGCAATGGGATGTATTCAAATGTTTCGTAAAAATGTGGAAAAAGCAGAAGAATATTTTAATATGGCCAAAAAAATTGATCCTGCTTTAAGTTTTTATTCCCTTTCTTAGACATTTTTTGATATCCTTTAATGGAGTGTGGTTTTAGAAGGGAAGGAAACATAAAAGATGAAATTTGCAGTCTTAGATTTTGAAACAACAGGAAATCAATTCGAAGATCGTATTATACAAGTTGGACTTGTTGTTATAGATAATAAAATAATTACAGAAACTTATACATCATTTGTAAATCCCCAAATAGAAATACCTGCATTTATAACTGAATTAACAGGAATTTCTAATAATATGGTGGAAAATGCTCCTCTAATTAACGAAGTAATCACTCAATTTCAACCTATGTTGAAGGATTGTATATTGGTTGCTCATCACGCTGCATTTGATTATGGCTTATTACAAAAAGCTTTAGCAGAAGCAGGATATCCTACCTTTCATGGCAAAGTATTAGATACCATAGATTTACTGCGCTTAATGTATCCTGAAATGACAAGTTTGCAGTTGTCTATGGTTTCTGATTCATTGGGAATTCATCATGATAAACCTCATCAAGCGGATAGTGATGCTTTAGCAACCGCAAATATTTTAATGCAATGCATTGAACGTTTCTTTAACTTACCTTTGTTAACTGTGCAAAGGATTTCTCAAATTTTTGAACCAATGACTGATGATTTAGCTTGGTTTATTCATGAATTAAAAGCTGAAGTGGAACTTGAAACAAGCTTGGATACTAACACTCATAAATACTTCAGACAATTTGCTTTAAACGTGAATGATTGGTCCGATGATTCTGCAGATTCAAATTTGAATCAGTTTGAACCCTCTAACTTAAATCCATCCTTTGAACATTTCATAAATGAAATAAAACATTCATTAAATGAACAGTTTGAAACATATAAAGAACGTCCTGCTCAAGAACAAATGATTCATGAAATATATCAATCATTTGAAAATGAACAGCATTTAATGATAGAAGCAAGTACAGGGACAGGAAAATCACTAGGATATTTAATCCCTTCACTTTATTTTGGTTTGATGAATCATGAAACCATTTTAGTGAGTACAAATACTATCAATTTACAAGCACAGCTCATGGAACGTGATATTCCATTATTGCATAAGATTTTTCCAGCCCACTTTCGTGCGGCTGTGTTAAAAGGAAGAAATCATTACCTTTGTTTAAGAAAATTTGAAAGTAAAATTAATTTAAAGGATATTGCAGATACACGTGAAGATCGTATCACTGCTGGGCAAATGTTAGTATGGTTAAGTGAAACAAATCACGGAGATGATGAGGAGGTTTCATTTGGAAGTAAAGGAAAGGAATTTTGGATGGATGTTGCAAGCGATGCTGATTCTTGCTTAAATCGAGCATGTCCTTGGTTTAAGAAGTGTTTTTATCATCGTGCTAAATATCAGGCAAACCAAGCGGATGTAGTTATTACGAATCATTCTATGATTATGACTGATGTCATTGCAGAAAATCGGTTATTGCCTTCCTATGACCATCTTATAATTGATGAGGCTCATCACTTTGAACAGGTAGCTAGTCATCATTTGGGAAGTAATCTAACTTATTTTTCTTTAATTAAAATATTAAATTGGCTTTATAAAGACAGCAAAAATGGTTTATTACCACATCTCCGTTTTCAATTGGAGCATTTGGAGGAAATAGATGGTCATTTATATATAGGGAAAATAGATAAAACGCTTGAAAAGCTAATACAAATTAAAGAAGAGTGGGACATTTTATCTAGCATGTTTTTTGATGTGATCATGAATAAAAGAAACACCTCTACAATGGAAGCAGGGCAAATCGTTCTTCGATTAAAAGAGGATCAACAACCAGAATCCTGGAGCTCCATTACAACAACTGAACAAAATATATATCTTGAACTGAATGAAGTTTTAAAAATATGCAATGAGTTGTTAACTATCTTAAAAGAATATCAAGATGAATATGATTTTCAAAGCTTAGCAACTGATCTTTCCGGTGCAATGAAAGATTTATTCCAGTTAAGGGATGATCTTAGATTGTTTGTTCAAATGAATGACTACAATGAAGTTTATTGGATAGAAGCAAATGCTCATTTCAAACACAAATCAATCCAATTAAAGCGAGTACCTATTGACGTAAGTGAAATATTGAAACAAAACTTCTTTGAAGTGAAAAATAGTATAATAATGACATCAGCAACAATGTCTGTCAATGAAACTTTTCAATATTCATTGGAACAGATCGGTTTAGAAGATGATTTGAAAAATGAAAGATTGCGTACTGTTCAACTTCCTACAGCTTTTAATTACCGTGAGCAATCCTTGGTTTGCATCCCAAGAGATTTCCCAGCTATTCGAGGTGCTGATGGGGATGAACATTTTATACAAAGCTTAACAAATTCTTTAATTGACGTTGCAATACAAACTCAAGGTAGAATGCTTGTATTATTCACATCCTATCGCATGCTTAAGCAGGTACATGAGAGTCTGAAAGACGCTTTAAAACCACAAGGTTTTCAAATCATAGGTCAAGGTGTCGATTCAGGAAATAGAAGCAAATTAACTCGTATGTTTCAAAATAGTGATAAAGGTATATTACTAGGTGCAAGCAGTTTCTGGGAAGGTGTAGATATTCCAGGTAAAGTACTTAGCTGTTTGGCTATTGTTAGATTGCCTTTTCAGCCACCAAATGATCCTGTTGTTGAGGCTAAATGCGATTATTTAAAGGAAAAGAAGCAAAATCCATTTATGAAGTATTCTGTTCCTCAAGCTGTCATAAGGTTTAAACAGGGGTTTGGAAGACTCATTCGCACTGAAAAAGATAAAGGTATTGTTATTATTTATGATACCCGAGTCATTCATACACAATATGGTAAACATTTTTTATATTCACTTCCAAAGCCTAAAATAGAACATATGAAATCAGAGCAGATGGTGCCACGAATCCAAGAATGGTTTTTGGATTGATGAAGTAAGAAAAGAGGTTGTACAAAATGAAAAAAATTTCTGAAGCAGTTGTGAGAAGACTCCCGATCTATTTGAGGTTTTTAAATGAATTACATGTAAGAAATATTCAAACTGTATCATCAAGGGATTTTGGAGAGAAGTTAGGTATGAATCCTGCCCAGATTCGAAAGGATCTTAATTATTTTGGAGAATTTGGGAAAAAAGGAATCGGTTATGATGTACCTTATCTTATTGAAAAAATTCAACAGATATTGAAATTAGATCAGACAAATCATGTTGCACTAGTAGGTGCTGGTAATTTAGGTCATGCATTGTGTAATTATAATATTTATTTAAAAAGCAATATGAAGATTACGGCTGTATTTGATGATTTCCCTGAGAAAATAGGGAGCCAAATTAACAATTTAATCGTTCAACCCATGAACGAGCTTACAGAAACTGTACAATCACAAAAAATCAGAATAGGTATTATCACAGTTCCTGCCATTGAAGCACAAAATGTTGCAGATGCTTTTGTGAAAGCTGGTATTGAGGCCATTTTAAATTTTGCTCCTAAAATTATAAAAGTTCCACCTGAAATTAAAGTACATCATGCAGATTTTACAACTGAGCTACATAGCTTGGCGTATTATTTAGATTAGAAAATGATGATATATATTAGAAAGTTAAGGTGATGAAGAAATTTATGTCTGAAGGAACGAATAATACATTATTAAAAGTTATTGGCAAGGTTTTATTAAGTTTATTATTGGCATTATTCATTACATTTATATTATCTATAGTTTCGACACTTTTATATGTATTCATTTCAAATGATCCAGTAGCTCTTGAATCTATTGCCGGTTCTGTTGATTTAAACGATCCAGTGATTGTTTTAGTATTATACATACCACAAGTTTTAGGTTTTATATTGGCAGTTATTTTGATGTATATTATATTTGAAAAAAAACAGAAGTGGTTTATCGGATGGAAGCAACGTGATTGGGGCAAACAAGTTTTATTTGGATCTATCATCGGAATGATATTAATGTCTATTTCATTTTTAATCATATGGATATTAGGTGGAGTCACTGTTGATTCTATAAACGCTAACTCTGGATTATGGATACAGTTGGCCTTATCCTTCTTGATATTTATTTTAACTGCCGTTAATGAAGAGCTGTTTTGTAGAGGTTATTTGCAGGGGTTATTTAAATATCATTACGGAGTATGGCCTGCAATACTAAGTTCAAGTTTTATTTTTGCTGGATTACATTTGTTTAATGCTTCCGTACTAGACTCTCCGCTTCCCCTAATCAATATATTTTTAGTAGGTGTTTTGCTGGCGTTAAGTAGAGAGGTTAGTGGTGGGCTCTGGATGCCAATAGGCATTCATTTAACATGGAATTATTTTCAGGGAAATATTTTTGGGTTTGAAGTTTCTGGAAATGAAGTGAATTCATGGATTCAAATTAGCTCTCAAGGTTCATCACTTATTAATGGTGGTTTATTTGGGGCTGAGGGTAGTATAGTGGCTACCTTAGTTATTCTTGTTGCCACTTTTACTTTCATTAAATGGGTTCAAAAACATTCCCATTTGACTTTATCGTAACGTAAACGTTTATAATTAAAATCATACAACTTATAGAATAAAAAGAATCTTTAGTGAGTTTATTGAAATGAAAAGAGAGGAATCAAGAATGAAATTATTCATTAAAAATGGAACATTTATTACAATGAATGGGAATGAAACGATTAAAGATGGTTATATGGTTGTTGAGAATGAGTTTATTCAGTATATTGGTAAAGAAAAACCAGTTGAAAATGACTATGATCAGATTATAGACGGTTCTAACCGAATCTATATGCCTGGATTAGTGAATACACATAATCATGCAGCAATGTCATTGTTACGTGGTTACGCAGATGACTTGGCACTTCAAATATGGTTAGAGGATTATATGTGGCCTATGGAAGCTAAGTTTACAAGTGAAGAGGTAAGATGGGGGACATTCTTGTCTATATTAGAGATGATCAAGGGCGGGACTACCTGTTTTGTAGATATGTATGATCATATGGATGTAGTGGCACAAGCAGTTGAAACATCAGGGATGAGAGCATGTTTAACGAGAGGTATGATCGGTTTTGGGGGTAAAGAAGTACAAGATGCAAAGTTAAATGAGGCGAAAACTTTTGCAAAGAATTGGCATGGAAAAGCCAATGGAAGAATTACAACCATGATGAGTCCTCATGCTCCTTATACTTGCCCTCCTGAATTTATAGATAAAATTGTACAAGCTGCTTCAGAACTTCAACTCCCTATTCATACTCATATGTCGGAAACACGTCATGAAGTTTTGGAAAACGAGAAACAGTATGGTTTCAGACCTGTAGCACATTTGCAAAAGTTGGGTGTGTTTGATCAATCTTGTCTTGTCGCTCATGCAGTACATTTAACGGATGAGGAAATTGGTATATTGAAAGAACATTCCGTACACATTTCACATAATCCAGGAAGTAATTTGAAATTAGCAAGTGGAATTGCCCGATTACCTGAGTTAATGAAAGAAGGAATTCTTGTTTCTTTAGGAACAGATAGTGCGGCGAGTAATAATAATTTAGATATGTTTGAGGAAGTAAGGTTGGCTGCATTAATCCATAAGGGAAATACCTTTGACCCCACAGCAATCCCTGCAGTGGATGCGTTACGTTTAGGTACAATTGATGGTGCAAGATCAATATGGTTAAATGATGTTGGAATGTTAAAAGAAGGTATGAAAGCAGATTTTATCAGTGTTAATAGCAACCAAGCTCATTTATTACCTAAATCAGATGTTATATCACATATCGTATATTCAGCTTCTGCAAGTGATGTTGTAGATGTATGGGTTGATGGTAAACAGCTTGTTAAAAACAAAGAACTTCTTACTTTAGATGAAGAAAGAATTAAATATGAATTTAATGCTTGTTTTGAAAGGTTAACCACATAATTATGGTTCGAGAATATGAACGAAATTTAAAAAAACAAAAAGTCATTAAATATAGTGTACTCATTTTTTTATTTCTTATTATCTTATTTATATGTTTTCGGTGGTATTATCTAATAATTCAAAGTCCACACCGAGCAGAACTAAAGAAAGCTATAACAAGAGCATATGCTGAAACTAATCTGATTGAAGTAATTGATACTGATACATTTGTTGGAGATGAGGTATATACCATTATTTATGGTTTAAATGACGAAGAACAGAATATCATTGTTTGGTTAAGTGAAAATTATATTCATACTGAATTAGCTTCTGATGGCATCTCAAAAGATCAAGTCAAAGAACGTATATTTAGCGATAAACCAGATGTAGAACTTTTGCGTGTTACTCCAGCAAAATGGACTGATGAATGGGCTTGGGAAGTATTTTATAAACGTGACGAAGAAAAAGGAACAAGACACTATTATGATTTTTATCGCTTTGAAGATGGTGAATGGTTAGAAACATATACCATGAGTGTAATGAGATAAAAGACGTCCGAGAACAATCGGACGTCTTTTTTTCCACACATTACATTCGAAGCAACATACATATATGTGATATACTAGATGTACATACTAAAATGATATACTATTTTGAGGAGGCGTATAATATGAAATTTCGTCCTATACCCATTTTAGTTACTTTAGTGATTTCATTTTCAGTTTTATTTGGTGGATGGTCTCTATACAATAGTTACGCCTTAACTAATCCTATGACAGATATAATTTCTAATATAGATGGTGTGAATGAAGTAAATACAGCTTTTGATGCGGATCAAGTAACAATTGAATTAACATTAGATCCCAACATTAGTATAAGAGAAGTCATTCAACAGATTGAAGCTGAAGGGAAGTCTGTTATTAACGACCGTGAAGTAACATATCACATACAGGATGATTCTAATCATAAGATAGACGAGTGGTGGTCTTCTTCTTTATTTGATGTTGCTCAAGCAATGGAAAATAAACAATATGGAGACATCCCTTTAAAACTTGAGCAACAGATACATGAATTAGAAGGTTTAGAGGTGAAAACAGAGATAGATGATTCGAATGTTTATGTACAATTAAAGCTTGATGAACATTTTAAAGTCATTATTTTACCTCGAACACCTGCGGAATTGGAGGTTTGGTAATGATGAATAAATACGGAAAAGAAATCGCTTTGGGTTTCCTACCCGTCCTCATCTTATTTTTATTGTATATTGGTGTAAATGTAACACCCATAGTTGTAATCTTAGCATTAGGCTTTGCAGTATTTTATTTTACTAAAGTAAAAGGAACCGTAGGTATTCAGGGGGAGAGAAAACGTTCTGAAGCTAAGATTTCACAATTAACATTTGAAGATATTGGCGGGCAAGAGAGTGCAAAAAATGAATTGAAGGAAGCACTAGATTTTTTAATTCATAAAGATGAAATCGCAAAGTTGGGGATTCGTCCTTTGAAAGGGATTTTGTTAACAGGACCTCCTGGAACAGGTAAAACATTGTTGGCCAAAGCAGCCGCACACTATACAAATTCAATATTTGTATCAGCATCAGGAAGTGAATTTGTTGAGAAATATGTTGGGGTAGGAGCTAGTCGTATTCGTGATATGTTTAAAGAAGCAAAGATGAAAGCGATCAAGGAAAAAAAAGAAAGTGCTGTAGTTTTTATTGATGAAATTGATGTCATTGGAGGCAAACGTGATGGTGGACAGCATCGTGAATATGATCAAACTTTAAATCAGTTATTAACTGAAATGGATGGTATTCATACGGCGGATACACCTCGTATACTTATGATGGCAGCAACAAACAGAAAGGAAATGTTGGATAGTGCCCTTCTTCGCCCAGGACGTTTTGATCGACAGATTCAAGTTGATCTTCCTGATAAAAAAGGCAGATTCCATATTCTTAATATTCATGCGAAAAATAAACCTATTCATAATGAGGTAGATTTAAACAAAGTTGCAGCTGAATCTTATGGGTTTTCTGGTGCACAGTTAGAGAGTGTAATGAACGAAGCAGCGATATATGCAATGAGAAATAAGGAAAAAGACATTCAACATACACATCTTTCTCTAGCAATAGATAAGGTGATGTTAGGTGAAAAAACGGATAAAGAATCCACCAAAGAAGAGCGAGAAAGAGTTGCCCTTCATGAATTAGGCCATGCCATTATGGCTGAATTAGTTCGACCTGGCTCTGTATCACAAGTATCATTAACTCCAAGAGGTCATGCTCTAGGATTCGTGCGTCATAACCCGCAAAAAGATCAGTATTTATATACGAAGACCTATTTGGAACAGCAAATTCAAATTGTTTTAGGTGGTTCAGTAGCTGAACAAATATTTTATGGAGGTAGAAGCACTGGATCGAGGAATGATTTCGAAAAAGCATTAAATCTAACAGAAAATATGATTTATTCAGGTCTAACTGATCTAGGAATTGTGAATCAAGATATGGTTACAAAAGAAGATTTATTAAAAACAACCACAGGCATTTTAGATGATTTAACTAAAAAAACGCGTGAGGATTTAGATCAATATAAACCTGTATTTGAACAATCTTTACAAATATTAATTGATGAAGAAGTTTTAAATGGTGAAGAATTTAGAGAATTAATGCAAAACAACTAGATCCATAGTCTTAATTTACACCTTCAGTTGAAGTTATATAGGACCATCCTCATGATTAATATTACTCATTGTGGATGGTTTTATTATGTTTTATGAAAATTATGAAACGAATTTCCTATTTACGATCCTTATTGGATTTTGTAAGATTTATACATATAGTTGAGTTTTTAATAGTATAATTATAATTTAATGATGAATACTTTAAGCAATTGAATCATAAAAAGAAAGAACTGAATTAAAAAAGATTGTATGAGGTGATGAAAATGGACACACCACAAGAGTTAATAGATGAATTTGTTGACGCATCAGTTAGATATGGGGAAGCATTAGAAATTGGAGATTTTAATCAAACCATCATAGAAAGAGCTAATATTTATAAAATTAGAGAATATGTAAATGGTTCTGAATATGTGGATGAATTTAAAAAGTTATTAGATCATTCAAATGATTATGTTAGATATAAAACAGCATTTTGTATTATGCCATTTGAGCCTGATAAAGCTAGGGAGATTATAAAAGAACTATCACAAAAAAGCGGTTTTTGGGAAATAGGCCAAAAGTAATAAAAAGCCATTATTAAGGTGTTACACCTTGATAGTGGCTTTTTTATACTTTTAGCATTTATAAATATCAAAAATGCTTCATATGAATAAGATCATATTTGTATTATTAGTAGAAAGAGCTGATTCAGTGATTTAATTAATAAATAAGTTGTTGACTTCTAGAACAAAATTTTAAAAAGGAGGATAAAGATTGCAAATGAAAAAGAAAATAGTAGTTTTGTTTTTAACATCCGTATTATTTATAAGCAGTTTTATGTCAAGTGTTAGTGCAGAGAAAATGACTAAAACAACTTTCATTGAAATAGGCACAACACCAATCGGAATCAGTAATATAACTTCAAATAGTAATACATCAAGTAAACATGATATGTCAAGAAATGAACTTGTGAGTATAATAAGAGAATTATTTCCAAACCAATTTGATTTCATTCATGATGAAGAATTTGAGTTGGAAACTTTAAATGATGAAGAAGGGTATAGGATATCGTTTTATAAAAGGTTTAGTGAAAATAAAAGTATATATGGAGATTTCCAATTTGATGAGTCCATGCAACTAATAAGTTATTATTATGATGCGGAAGATTTGAGAATGAATCAAGATGCTCTTTTTCCGCCAAAGGTGGAGCGTGATCAAGCAAAAGAGATTGCTAGAGAATTTTTAAATACGATTCAATTAACAAACGTTGAATTTAAAAATGACTCTTTTCAATTTGGGAATACGTCACCGTTAACAGAACCAATCGAATATCGCTTTTCTATTATTGCAAAAGAAAAGGGTATACCAATACATGATCAACAGGGAAGTATTACTGTTCTAAGTGATGGTGACATTACTAGGTATTATAATAGAAACAGTAGCAGCAGTGAAACATTTGAAGATATAAGCAACATTTCATCTTTAGAAACGATAAAAGAACAAGTTGAAAAAGACATCAATCTTGAATTGGTCTATTTAATAGATTGGGATTATCGGAACGATGAAATCCAAGCATATCTAGCCTATGGTTTAAATCCTAATTTTGATAAAGTTTATGCGGAAGATGGTTCTTATTTATTAAATGGTGACTTAACAAATGATCTTAAGCCAAATCTAAAATACAAATTCATCAGTGACTCTCCTCCACAAAATACTAACTTTTCTAAAGAAGATGCTGAAAAATTGGCTATAGAATTGTTATCCCCTGTAGACGAGGGTGTTGAGCTTGTAATACAAAGTGTGAACGAAGAGGGACGTTCAGGTCTCTCAACTTATGAAGTGAATTATATGTATTATTTTGGAAATTCAGGCACAGGGTCTAGTGTGAGTTTTGATAAAGAAACTGGGGATGTATTAAGTTTTTATAAAACTGATTATAGAAATCAAATTTCCTCTTCTGAACAAAATAGTATGATCACCTTGAATGAAGCTTCAGCTAAAGCTATCGAATATATAAAAAAATATGCACCCGCCAAAACTCATGAATTGGTTTATTATGAAAATGGAAGTAACTTGAATCAAACTTATTTGAGATTTGGAGAAGGAACAGAATATGTTTTTCATTTTCCACAGTATAAAAACGGTATAAGAATTGAAGGAAATGGTGCAGATGTTTCTGTGAGTAAAACAGATGGAACTTTATTAAGGTTGAATGTAAATGATTATCAGCCTAGTCAGTGGCCAAATCCAGAAGATGCATTATCTCTAGAAAAAGTGATACCCGAATTTAAAAAGAATATGAGATTAGATTTAATTTACGATGTGAGTCCGGATTATAAAACCGGAGGAGAAAAAAATTACATTCCTTATTATAATATAAGTTTTGCTCCTGATGAATATAGTTTTTATGATGCTATTCAGGGAGAATGGGTACTTCGAAGTTACGTATCAGACCAATTGTCGCCTAATGTTGAAATAGAACATCCATGGGCAAAAAAAGAAATCAATCATCTGATTATGAAAAAAATTATTTCTTTTGATGAAAACGAAATAATTGATCCATATAAATCATTATCTGTTGGAGAAGGCTTGAATATACTCATAAAATCAATTAATGATTCTTATGATATTAGTGATGCAGAAGTTATCTCTCAAACCTTCTCAAATATTAATGCAGAGCATGATGATTTTCATATCGTAGAGAGAGCCGCTTTTCAAGAAATTATTAATGCTCAAGTAAATTCTTTTGCTGTAGATGAAATTTTAACTAGAGAAAAATTAGCATATTGGTACGTTCGTGCATTAGGTTTGCAAAAGTTGGCTCAGCAAATAAATCTATATGTTATTGATTTTGCAGATACTGAACAAATTTCAGAAGAATATTTAGGGCATGTTGCTATAGCAAACGCTTTAGGTTTATTAACAAAGAATCAAAATGATCAATTTCGTCCACAGGCATCGGTATCATTGGCGGAAGTCTCTGTTTCCGTTATTCGTTTAGCGAATATGATGGATGAGTTTGAGTGATGTAGCATTATTAAAATAATTTTAGGGCTATAAGTATCCTATAGTCCTTTTTTCATTGGGTTTTGGAGTAATGCAACATATAGTTTATTTGTAATTGACTCGATAGAAAGTTTGTGATACTATATCGATATTAGATATATTAGATATCGATATAGTAAGCATTTAGTTATGAGGTGAAGTTGTGGCAAGAGAGCAATTAAAAAACTTAACAGAACCGATGTATTATATCCTCCTTGCATTAACAACAGAGCAGCATGGTTACGGGATCATGCAACAAGTAGATAAAATTACAAATGGACGAGTAAAGATTGGAGCAGGAACACTTTATGCACTTCTTTCTCGATTTGAAAAGGAGCATCTGATTGTTCAAGTTGCAGAAGATGGCAGAAGAAAGATCTATTCATTAACTGAAAAAGGTTTAGGGATATTAAACGATGAATATGTAAGGCTTAATAGATTAGTACTTGATGGGAAGGCATATTTAAATAAAAAGGGTGAGAAAAAATGAGTAAGAATACGAAAAAAGTATTTTGGGGATTTCTGCTATTTGATTATAAAGCAGTGAATGAATACCTAGAAAAAATGGCGGAAAAGGGTTGGATGTTACAAAAAGTCGGTAGATATACAGCTCAGTTTAAAGCGATTGAACCACAAAGTATAAAGTTCTATGTAGATGTTTTCCCAGGATCTGTATTAAGTGCTGATAATAACCAAGAGTTGATTAACTACCGTGATCTTTGTGAGGAATCAGGTTGGATCTTTGTTGACGATTATTATCAATTACAAATTTTCTTTGCACCCTCAGATACCTCTACACCAATACCAATTCAAACGGATAAGGTAATTGAACAAAAAATTGCAGAGTCTAAAATAGTAAAAAATGAGTTGCTGCCATTTACCTTATTACTACTTTTTTACCTTTTGATATTTGCTTCAGATTCTCTTAATCCATTTCAAATTGAATATACAGAATTGCTTACTTTTATTGGTGTTACAAATACAGTTTTACTCCCATATATTATTTTCTTCAATCTCATAATCATATTATTGATGAGTATATGGGTCTTTAGAACTAGAAAGGCTGTAAAAAGAGGGATTCCTCTTCCAAAGCCAAACATAAAAATTGCAAAAATAAGGGGAACATGGTTTTACTTTTCATTTCTATTTATTTTTCTTATATACTTTATATCTATAATAGGAGATGTTATTTCTACTCCCATAACAGGGATCATTATGTTGTTTATTCCATTAATTGGTGTTTTTGGAGGCCTGTTTTTAAGAAAGTATGTTAAAAATAATGGATTAAATAATAAGAAAAGTATAATTTTTGTAGCTGTGAGTACGATTCTAATAGTAACAATAGGTGTAGTAATTATGATCTTTGGGATTATAAATGCAAGTGTTTTTATAACTAAAGAAAGGGAACTACCTCAAGGATACGAAGTTATGAAACTAGATGATTTTTATGATGGCAATAATGTAGTCCTTCATAGAAATTTTGACAATGGTAATAGTCCATTAGTACCAACTCATTATGATTATTATGAAATAAGTAAAAAGGGATCAATACGTACAGAACATTACCAAGCTATTAATTCTTATTTTGCTAAAATTATTTTTGATGGAATTATCGAAGAACATGATGAGAAGTTAATAATAACAAATCCAACGGATTGGAATGCTGATGATGTAGTGTTTTTGGATAATACAGGGACGATTTTAATATTAAAAAGTAATAAAGTAGTTTTGATAGATGGAGATTTTGATTTTAGTGATTCAAATACTCGAAATATTGTATTATCTAAACTATTTTAAAAATCTTAACCATAATCCCCTAGTGTACACTTATAGATGACTTTATTATTTTCTCAAAAAATGGGAAAGCTAAATGAACTAACTTATAAATCATCTACAGGAGTGTGAAATATGAATAAAATGAAACTGTGTTTTTATGTTTTGAATATTTTATTAATCTTGATTTTAATTAGTTGTACAAACAACAATAACAATATGAAAGAAGAACTAACTTTAGATGATGTGACAACTACTCTTATGGAAGAAGGAATTAAATTTAAAGAGGCGGAGAGAAATTCCAGAAGTATTTTTCAATTAGAACTAAATGGTGTTACTCCTAACGTCTATGCTGTTCAGGATAATGAACTATCCATTTATATTTTTGAAAATGAGGAAGAACGAAATAAAGGAATGGATGAGTTTAAAGAGAAGTTAGGTTCAGCAGAGATTGATGTAGACAAATATACACATGAAATCAATAATGTCACTATCTTTTATTTGTATCAGGGTGAAGATATAGATGAGCAGATGGAAAATGCAATTAACAAATTATCTAGTTAAAAAGTTTTAATATAAAAGTCTACTCCCTGATGAACAAGGAGTAGGCTTTTAAAATTTATTAAAATGTTCATGGTGAATGGAATAATTCCAAATTATCCCTTCCGTTGCCATGATCTAAACAAAAGTTTATAATATAAACAAGTATCATATAAATAATGATGAGGGCGGTGAAACTATGAATGTAAAAGAGCAGCGCATCCTTCATTTAATCCAAGAAAATCCCTTTATTACTCAAAACGAACTAGCAGAGATTTTGGAACTATCTAGACCAGCTGTAGCAAACTATATTTCCACTCTTACCAAAAAGGGAAAACTTGTAGGACGGGCATACATTTTACCTAAGGAAAAACATATTACTTGTATAGGTGGAGCAAATGTAGATCGAAAAGCGAAAGTGATAGGATCAGCACAATTTGGAACATCAAATCCAGTTACATCTTACAAATCAACTGGGGGAGTGGCACGAAACATTGCAGAAAACCTCGGTAGATTAGAAAATTCTGTTTCGCTTTTATCACTTGTAGGAGATGATGTTGAAGGTGAGTGGTTATTAGAAAAAAGCAAACCTTATATCGATATGAGTTTAATTTATAAAGTTCCAAACAGCAATACTGGAGATTATACAGCAGTTATTAATTCTGATGGTGAAATGGTCATTGCTTTATCTGAAATGTCTATTATCGATCAAATGGAAGTATCTCATGTACAAAAAAGATGGGGGCGTATTGCTGGTTCAGATTTAATATTAATGGATACGAATTTACCTCCAGATGTCATTGAACATACTATAAAACAAAGTTATATCAAAAACATCCCAGTTTGTATAGCTTCTGTGTCATCCCCTAAGATCAATAAGATTCCTAAGGATTGTACAGGAGTGACTTGGTTGATTTTAAACAGAGACGAAGCTGAAACTTTAACAGGCATCCCTTTAAATGAGAAAAACAACTATAAAAAAGCAGCAAATTTAATGATAACAAAGGGAATAGAAAATGTAGTGATCACACTCGGAGAACAAGGGTTATTTTATGCTACTGGCAGAGGAGAGGCAAAGCATATTCATCCTCCAAAAATCCATGTTAAAGATGTTACAGGTGCTGGGGATTCACTAATAGCAGGAATAGTTTATGCCACGCTTCTAGGTGAAGATATACAAACGGCTTGTAAATATGGGATGTCTTGTTCAGTAATGACTTTACAAACGAATGAAACAGTACATTCTGGATTAAACAAAAAAATGTTACATGAAAATTATATAACTTATTTTGAAGGGGAAGATCAACATGAAACTTGAGTCATTCATACAATATTCAAACGAAGTTTTAGCAGCCCGAAATAATAATAAACCTATAGTTGCTTTAGAATCTACAATTATCTCTCATGGAATGCCTTATCCGCAAAATGTTGAAACAGCGAAAGTAGTGGAACAGATTATTCGTGATCATGGGGCTGTCCCTGCTACAATTGCCATCATCAATGGAAAAATAAAAATAGGATTAACGGAAGATGAAATTGAGTTTTTAGCAAAAAGTGATGAGATTGAAAAAGCAAGTCGCAGAGATTTACCTTATTTATTAATGAAAAAGAAAAATGGTGCTACGACGGTTGCGGCTACGATGATTTGTGCACATTTAGCTAATATAGAAGTATTTGTAACAGGAGGAATTGGGGGTGTGCATCGTGAAGCTGAAACAACGATGGATATTTCAGCAGATTTACAGGAACTTGCTAAAACGAACGTAGCAGTCGTATGTGCTGGAGCAAAATCTATTTTGGATATTGGTTTAACATTAGAATATTTAGAAACACATGGTGTACCTGTTTTAGGATATGGAACCAAAACATTGCCTGCATTTTATTCACGTACAAGTGCATTTGAGGTAGATTATCAAGTGGACTCCCCAAGTGAAGTTGCACAGATGATAGATACGAAATGGGGGTTAGGATTAGACGGTGGAATTGTCATTGCTAACCCAGTTCCAGATGAAGCTGAACTTTCACCGGAATTTATAGATCAAATTATCCATCAGGCTTTATTAGAAGCTAAAGATAATCACATTTCTGGCAAAGAAACAACACCATTTTTATTAGACAAGGTAAAGGAATTAACAAAAGGTCAAAGTTTAGTGACTAATATAGCACTTGTGAAAAACAATGCTAAAGTGGGCTCACAAATTGCAGTTCAGCTTCACGATTTAAAGAAGTAAAAACTAGTGATAATTTTTTTAGGATGAGGACGGTGAACAACTATGTTGAACATCGTCTTTTTAGTATAATTAAACATAAGTTTAATCAGTACCTGTGAACATTTTGTGTAATTGATGAAAATGAATGTTACATTTGTTATGATCTTTTAGGGAAAATTAATTTACATGTAATTGTTTAACAAGTTATTTTCATAAATTTATAGATAAAAAGGTGATTTTCATGTTTAAAAAAATAGGTGTTGTAGGGGCAGGCACGATGGGTCAAGGCATTGCAGAAATGCTTTCCAAAAAAGGGCTCGAAGTGTACCTTGTAGAAAAAACAGAAGAAAAGTTAGAACAATCATGGAATAGTATTGAAATCAGCTTAGATAAACAATTGGAAAAATGGGCAATAACGGAAGCTGAGAAAAAATTGACTCTATCTAGAATAGAAAAAATTACTAATGTACATAAGCTTTCTGAATGTGAAATGATTATAGAAACGATTACTGAAAATTTACGTGAAAAGAAAAAAGTATTTGAAATGTTAGATGAAATTTGTTCCCCTGATGTTATTTTAGCTAGTAATACTTCAACATTAAGTTTAACGGAACTGGCAAGTAAAACAAAACATCCTGAAAGAGTAATTGGACTGCATTTTCTACACCCTGTTGCTGAAATCGACTTAGTAGAAATTATAAGAGGGTTAAGAACATCAGAAGAAACCTTTCTAACTACTTTGAAATTTGTACAAGAAACGATAGAGAAAAAAGGGATTATGGTTTATGAATCTCCAGGGTTTGTTACTTCCCGACTGATCTGTTTATTAATTAATGAAGCACTTCATACTTTAGAGGAAGGTGTCGCTTCAGCAGAGGATATTGATACAGCAATGAGACTGGGTTACGATTTCCGTTACGGCCCGCTTGAAATGTGTGATCGATTTGGATTGGATGCTGTATTGGCGGCGTTGGACCGTTTATTCCGTGAATTTGGAGATTTGAAATATCGTCCATCTTATTTATTGAAAAAGATGGTGAGAGCTGGTAATCTTGGAGTGAAAACAGGTGAGGGATTTTTTAGATATGATGTGGATGGTGATCGGATATGAAAGTATTAGTGATCAATGCAGGAAGTTCATCTTTAAAATACCAACTGTATAACATGGAAGATGAATCTGTACTTGCAAAGGGAAGAGTAGAAAGAATCGGTTTTGAATCGTCAATATTGACGCATGAACCTGAGGGTAAACAAGAAGTAACAGAAGTAAGTGAGATATTAGATCATACAACAGCAATAAAAAAAGTAGTACAAATATTAGTTCATCAAGAACATGGTATAATAACATCTGTTGATGAAATTGAAGCGGTGGGTCATCGTGTAGTGCATGGAGGAGAGAGTTTTTCTAACTCTGTCATCGTAACACAAGAAGTGAAACAAGAAATTAAAAAGTTGTTTGATTTAGCTCCATTGCATAATCCTGCTCATATGATGGGGATTCAAGCAGTTGAGATTACAATGCCAAACATTCCTCAAGTAGTTGTGTTTGATACCGCATTTCATCAGACCATGCCCGCATCTTCTTATCTTTATCCAATACCTAAGGCACTATATAAGAAATACAAAATCAGACGATATGGATTTCATGGAACTTCACATGATTATGTAAGTCAAAGAGCTGCAGAATTTTTAGGAAAAAACTTGGAAGATCTTAAAATCGTCACCTGTCATATAGGAAATGGAGTAAGTTGTACAGCTATAAAAGAGGGTAAATCTTTTGACACTAGTATGGGGATGACTCCATTAGAAGGGTTAATGATGGGTACACGAAGTGGAGATTTAGATCCTGCAGTTGTACCTTATATTATGGGGAAAGTAGATTTAAGAATATCAGAAGTCAATTCCATGTTAAATAAACATAGTGGGCTGATGGCTATTTCAGGACATACGAGTGATATGAGAGAAATTGAAGAGGACATGAATGAAGGAGATGCTAATGCTAAACTTGCTTTCGATATGTATGAATATCGATTGAGAAAATATATTGGCTCTTATGCAGCTGCAATGGATGGTATGGATGTACTTGTATTCACAGCAGGAGTTGGTGAAAACTCAGTTACATTAAGAAAAAGAATTTGTGAACAATTGACCTTTTTTGGTATTGAAATAGATGATAATATGAATGAGACTAGGTCTTCTGAGGAACGTAGAATTTCATCTAAACATTCAAAAGTAGAGGTTTTAGTGATACCTACAAATGAAGAATTAGTTATTGCTAGAGATACTTATAAACTTATAAAGTAAATAGGGGCAAGTAAAGCTTTCAATTAAAATCGATCTAAAAGGGTGATGATATGAGTAGTAAATGTTTGGTTCGTGAAGTTGGACAATATGTAGGACAAGAAGTTACAATCGGATGTTGGGTTCATAATAAAAGATCAAGTGGAAAAATTCAATTTTTACAATTAAGAGATGGTACTGGTTTTATCCAAGGTGTCATGGTTAAACAAGAAGTTGAAGAAGAGATCTGGTTAGCAGCTAAAGAGTTAACTCAAGAAAGCTCTTTATATGCGACAGGAATTGTAAGAGAAGAAGAGAGAAGTCCTTCCGGATTTGAGTTAACTTTAACTGGTGTAAAAGTGATTCATCTAACAAAAGATTATCCGATTACTCCGAAGGAACATGGAGTTGACTTTTTAATGGATCATCGCCATTTATGGATGCGTGCTCCTAGACAACGTGCTATTTTAGTGATTAGAAATGAAATTATTAGAGCCGTACATCAGTTTTTTAATGAAAAGGGGTTCACAATGGTGGATGCACCAATTCTTACACCTTCTTCATGTGAAGGAACGACAGAATTATTCCATACAAAATATTTTGAAGAAGATGCTTTTCTTTCACAGAGTGGACAACTTTATATGGAAGCAGCTGCAATGGCATTAGGGCGTGTTTATTCCTTTGGTCCAACATTCAGAGCAGAAAAATCCAAAACACGTAGACATTTAATCGAATTTTGGATGATTGAACCCGAGATGGCATTTGTAGAACATGAAGAAAGCTTACAAATTCAGCAACAATTCATTTCACACATTGTAGAATCTGTACTGAAAAATTGTCAGAAAGAGCTTAAGTTTTTAAAGAGAGATTTAAGTAAACTTGAACAAGTTACAGGGGACTTCCCTCGTATTACATACGATGAAGCAATTCAATTTTTACAGGAAAAAGATTTTGAGATTAAATGGGGAGAGGATTTTGGAGCTCCACATGAAACAGCCATAGCTGAACACTATGATAAACCTGTGTTTATTACACATTATCCAACAGAATTAAAATCATTTTATATGAAACCTGATCCAGAACGTCCAGAAGTCGTTTTATGTGCGGATCTTATTGCCCCTGAAGGATATGGTGAAATCATTGGAGGTAGTCAAAGAATTGATGATGAACAATTAATGGAGCAGCGATTTGTTGAGCATAAATTATCAGAGGAAGCCTATCAGTGGTATATGGATTTAAGAACATATGGCTCAGTTCCTCATTCTGGTTTTGGTTTAGGTTTGGAAAGAACAGTGGCTTGGATTTGTGGATTAGAGCACGTTCGTGAAACGATTCCATTCCCACGTTTGTTATATCGTATGTATCCATAAGTGAATGTTCAAAAAGTATGGAATAACCTCCTTTTTGAACAAAAGATAAAATCAAAGAGGAGGCATGATGGAATGAATAACAATTTTGACATCTCTCAGATATCAAAAGGAATTCAGTTAGGTATAAAAGAAGGAACTGTATCTGTTCCTAACTTGCTATTAAAATATTATAAAAAACTTAACCTTTCTGAAGTGGAAGTGATGATGATCATTCATATCCTTTCTTTTAAGGAAAAAGATCACAAAGATTTCCCAACATTAGAGGAAATTCAATTCAGAATGAGTGTCTCTCCCGATCAAGTGATTTACTTCATGCAAAAAATGATGAAGGACGGGATTTTAAATATAGATGATCAAATTGATCCTGTTTCAGGCATGCAGTCTGAACGATATAATTTGGAAGCTTTGAATGAAAAGTTAATTGATTGTTATGTAGATGATATTTTGATGTCGGATTCAGATGAATTAGATCATAATAAAATTGAATCACAAGATGAATCCAATCTATTTTCGGTATTTGAAAAAGAATTTGCCAGACCTTTATCACCCATGGAACTTGAAACGATATCTGGTTGGATTGATCAGGATCAATATAAAGAGGAACTTATTTTGGCCGCTTTAAAAGAAGCAGTTTTTGCAGGCAAAGTTCACTTTAGATACATTGATCGGATTTTATTAGATTGGAGTCGAAATCGAGTATTTACTGCTCAGCAAGCTAAGGATTATTCACAGAGATTTAGAGGAGCAAGATAATTTTAAATTTTTCATAATTAAAGCTATTGATAGTTTTGACTATTGATAGCTTTTTATGTGAAAATAAATGCACTCTTGCCTAGTTAGAGCATATACTGCCATTGTAAAAACATATCAAGGAAGAAGTGACTTGATCATGAGAAACAATGGGACAAATCGTATAAATCACAATAATAAAAATATGTATTCTTATAGACATCAAACAACTGACTATTTATCTCCTATAAATAATAAAGTTTATGTAGGGCAAACAATTTGGACCTACATTCCTAGTTACGGGAATGTGCGAGCATACGTAAGAAATATTGACCATTTTAATGGTATGGTGGGGTTGGATATACAAAATGTTTATGGCAGTTGGCAACCTATACAAGTCCATTATTCACATTTGGTTGGATCAGCTCCCCCCCCTTTGAGGGTAAATCCTTATCAAATTTTAAGTTGTATGAACAATTGGATTAAAATTAAATTAATTGACGGGACTGTGATTACTGCTTTTCTTAAATCCTTTAATATGAGTCAAGTAGAAGGTTTTGTCTCTCACAATGCTTATAAATCAATGACATGCCAAGGAAAGGTTATAACGAACGAAGAAGAAGCAAAACATTGTATCAATCGGTGGGTTACAGTGATACTACACAATGATATTTCACTATCTTTTTATTTAACAAGCTATGACCAAAACTATGTTGGCGGGTATTTAAAAGTATCTGAGCTATTTCCATTACTAAATAAGGTAGAATCTATTGACTGTTTAAGGAAATGCATCGAGAACTGATGCATTTTAGATTAAAAAGCTTCTTCACGGGGTGTGTGTGATAGAAGCTTTTTATGCCTTATAATTACTCTTTTGAACTCCCCTTTAAGACTTGAATTTTTAACATTCTGTGTCTTCTATTAATGGTGCACATATTTTCATTAACTGATCTTGAGTAAGGGTAAGACCACACACTGTAAATCCATCAGCATCTGCTGCAAAAGTATTCACGATGACGTTCTTACTACCTGGATGTTTGATCCTTATTTCATAGTGAACTGTATTTAAAGTATCATCAAACTCTACTGTTTCACCTGGAGATAAATCAACCTCCTGATCGAAGAGGACTACAGGTGGTGAGGGTACCCAATCTATGACTTGAAATCGAACTGTCTCTGATTTTTTTGAATTTAGATTCACTAGCTCTAAGTGTGCATTTACCGTATCTTCAGTCACATTTAATACTCCTGTTGATAACATTTTTCTTTTACTTTTTCTTTTTCTCATTAAAACACCTCCTATCATTGCAGATATAGTATTATATGCTTGATAGATTACTAATGTATAGACAAGTAACTCATGCTATTAAAAAAACTACTTCTACCTATTAATAAATCTATTAGAGTTTCTAGGACGACAAGCCAAGACGAATTAAACAACAAATGGTTCAATTGTTGGTCGAGGAACAAGTGCTAAGGGATTAAAAAGGAAAATAAACAACTTGAACTGATTTTCATCTATAAGAGAGGAGAAACTAATCTGGCTATTGATTCTTTAAATCTTATCCATAATGGAAATTTAGCATACTCGTCAAGTGTAAGTTCTCGAGATACTTTTATATCCTTTTGAAATGTTTCTGTCAGTCTTTGAGCAAATCCCTCATCATATAGAAAAGCATTTACCTCAAAATCTAATTTGAAACTTCTTACATCTATATTCGCTGTTCCAACGGATGATATTTTTTCATCGATAATAAGAGTTTTAGCATGTATAAAACCATCATCGTATATATAGACCGTTGCACCAGCTTTTAGTAATTCACCAATATAGGAAAGAGTCGCCCAATACACACAAATGTGATCTGGTTTATTAGGAATCATAATTTTAACCTTAACACCAGAAAAACATGCAATGCGAAGCGAATCCAATAAACTAGTGTCTGGAATAAAATAAGGTGTTTGAATGAACACGGATTTTTTTGCTAATTGAATCATTTTAATAAATCCATTTTTAATATGTTCCCATTCAGAATCAGGACCACTTGAAACGATTTGAATTCCGATATTCCCTTGAAAAGTGGGCTCTGGAAAGTATTCTGGACTATAGGTAATATTCTGTGAGTGGGATGCTTGATTCCAATCAAGAATAAAACGAGTTTGTTTCGAATGCACGGCTGTACCCTGTATCCTTAAATGTGTATCTCGCCAATATCCAAACTTTTGATTTTTCCCAAGATATTCGTTGCCAATGTTAAAGCCACCAACATAACCTATTTTTCCGTCAATAATAACTAACTTACGATGATTTCGATAATTTAGCCGCAGATTGATGAGACGAAATTTAGAAGGAAAAAAAGCTTCCACTATACCACCAGAATCTCGAAGTTTTTTGAAAAATCGTTTGGTTAATCTTCTTGAGCCTAAATCGTCATATAAAACCCGTACTTTAACCCCTTCTTTTGCTTTTTTTGCTAAAACTTCAATGAGTTTTTTACCGAGCTGATCGTTCTTAATGATATAGTACTGTAGATGAATATGGTCTTTTGCCCCTTGGAGATCTTTAAATAACATGTCGAACTTTTCTTGACCATCCGTAAACAATTCAACCGAATTATCTTCAGTTAAAACAACTCCATGAATTAAATGCATGTATACTAAATCTTCACTATCTTTAGTAGCTTGATTATGAAATTGGAATTGATGATTTCGAATTTGCATTAATTGAGTCCCTAACATTTTTTCACTTTTAATCTTTTTACGGTCCTCCCATTGAAAGAGGTGGTAACGCCTAAGGTTTTGTCCGAAAAGAAGATACAATATAAATCCGAGTAAAGGAATAAATAATAACACCAGTAACCAAGCCCATGAAGAACCTACATCTCGTCTTTCCCGAAATATAACAATAAGTATAAAAAACATATTTAATACAATAACTAGTTGAAACAATAAAGTAATAATATACATAATGAAATCCTCACAAAAAATGTTATGTTTTTGTCTTGATCCTAAAATTCCCTTTATGGTTAATGTTGATTTATAGATAATGTTTAAATGGTAAGTTTTTATCTATTATCGCCACTTATATGAATATCATCCAGAAAATTGTATTTAAAATATTCTGCTATCTCCTCACAATATCGTTGAGCTATAACTATGATTTTATAATTTTTTTATATATTGGTAATAATATCTAGAATTTTTGAAAAACATAAACTCTATATTCAATATGCTTTTTAAAAAAACCAAATAGTTGAGAGGTAAGCTGAATTGGAAAATATAATGATTGGGATTGATGTTGGATCTACCACTGTAAAAGCAACGGTAGTAAATCCAAATACAAAAGAAATTCTATGGTCTGATTATCAACGCCACAATACGAAACAAGCTGAGAATGTTTTAGATTTCTTGGTTCGTATTGGAAATGAATTTTCACAAGTAGAAAAAGAAAAAATTCGAGTGTTTATTACCGGATCTGGTGGTGGTCCGATTGCCAAGCATATCGGTGCCAAGTTTGTTCAAGAAGTAAATGCGGTTACCATGTCCGTTGAAGAATTGCATCCTGATGTAGGGAGTGTAGTTGAACTAGGAGGACAAGATGCAAAGATCATTATTTTTAAAGAAAATGAAGAGACAGGTGACAAACAGGCCATTACTTCCATGAATGATAAATGTGCCTCTGGTACGGGTGCTACGATTGATAAGTGTGTCATTAAAGTAGGCATGCCGGAATCAGAGGTTGCTAAGCTTGATTTTGATGACAGCAAATTACATCATGTTGCAGCGAAATGTGGGGTTTTTGCAGAAACGGATATCGTAAACCTCGTGAAAAGCAGCATTCCTTCATCAGAAATCATGTGTTCTTTGGCAGATGCAATCGTGATGCAGAATCTTTCAGTACTGACCCGTGGAAATACATTACGTCATAAAGTCCTTTTGTTAGGAGGGCCAAACACCTATTTGCCTTTTCTTCAGCAATGTTGGCGAAAGCGAATTCCTGAATCGTGGGAACAAAGAGGATACAATTATCCGAAAGATATACCCATTGATGAACTGATTTTTGTTCCGGAAAATGCTCAGTATTATGCTGCATACGGTTCCGTCATTTATGGGCTTCATGAATCGAGTGAAGTTGGACGTTATAAGGGCTTAGAAGAGCTAAAGAAATTTATTACTCATGGACGTAAGGCAAAACTGGGTGAAAAAGCCGGTGCCCCATTAGTAAAAAGCGCAGAGGAGTTGGAAGAATTTCGTCGTCAGTATAGTATTCCTAAATTTAATCCTGCATCTTTTGAATATGGGGATACAATTAAGGCTGTCATTGGGCTAGATGGGGGTTCTACTTCATCAAAGGCAGTAGTAGTCGATGAAAATGGAAAGATTCTTCTTAAGGAATATCAACTTTCTAAAGGGAATCCAATTCAAGATACAAAGGAGCTTCTCGGTCGTATTCATGAAAAAGTTCATGCATCGGGTGCCAGTTTGGAAATTATCGGTTTTGGTGCTACTGGGTATGCTGCTGATGTCTTGGAAAAAACATTAAAAGCGGATGTCAATATTGTAGAAACGGTTGCTCATATGATGAGTGCAGTTCATTTTTTTGGGGACATTGATGTGATTTGTGATATAGGGGGACAAGACATCAAAGTCCTTTTTCTAAAAAACGGAGATATTCGTAACTTCCGTTTGTCAAACCAGTGTTCAGCTGGGAACGGAATGTTGTTACAGGCCATGGCTGATCAGTTTGGGATTCCTGTTCAGGAGTATGCTGAAACCGCATTTAAAGCTGACCTGAGCCCGAAATTTTCCTATGGTTGTGCAGTATTTCTTGACTCTGACCGGGTGAATTTTCAGAAAGAAGGCTATGCAAAGGAAGAGCTGTTGGCTGGGCTTGCTTTAGTACTCCCGAAAAACGTCTGGCAGTATGTAGTTCAAATTCCGCGTATGGCGGAACTTGGTCGTAAGTTTGTGTTACAGGGAGGGACACAACATAATCTGGCAGCCTTAAAAGCACAAGTGGATTATATTAAAGAGCGGGTTCCAGATGCTGAGGTATATGTTCACCCTCATACAGGTGAAGCTGGAGCCATTGGAGCTGCCATGGAAACCCTTCGTGTAGTAAAGCGAAGAGGATATTCCACTTTTCTTGGGCTTGATGCAGCAATCGGGTTAAGTTATTCATCTCGCAATGATGAATCAACCCGCTGTAATTTTTGCCCAAATAACTGTAGTCGCACGTTTATTGATTCCACAACCCCTGATGGACAGACAGCTCGTTATATTTCAGGTTTTAGCTGTGAGAAAGGGACGGTAGAAAACAAGGAAGCGCTGATTAAACTGACTCAAGGGCGCAATCAACAGAAAAAACAATATCCGAATCTTGTAGATTATGAAGCAAAACAAATGTATAGACATTTCTATGATCCAGCTCCCATGCCCGCGTCAGATCAAGCCGTTGAGGATGTCAAAATCAAACCGGGTATCTTAGGTCTTGGAATAAAACAAAGAAAATTTAGTCGTCAGTTCCAACGTTCTTCTATGGAGGCGAGTGAAAGACGCAAACAGTTGCGTATCGGCATCCCGAAAGTGTTGAATATTTGGTCTACAGCTCCGTTTTGGAGAACTTATTTTGAAACGCTAGGCATTGATCAGAAAAATATTGTATTCAGTAATAATACAAGTGAGGAAATGTGGCAGGAAGGCGGAAAGTACGGATCCATAGACCCTTGTTACCCGTCAAAAGTAGCACAAGCGCATATTCATAATTTGTTGTTTAAACATCATGAGCGCAAAGCTTTGGATGCAATTGTTTTCCCATGTATTACTCATATTCCAACTCATCTACAGAATGTGATGGATTCATCAAGCTGTCCGATTGTCGCTGGAGCACCAAATGTGATTAAAGCTGCTTTTACGAAAGAAACTGACTTTTTTAAGGAGAGGGGGATCATTTATTTTGATCCAGCGGTGACGTTTACGGAACAGAATATGCTGAAAAAACAACTATTTGAGGCGTTTCATGAGTTCTTACAAATCACTGAGGATGAGAGTGATTTTGCTGTAGATGAAGCATGGAAGGCAATGACTCTTTTTGATCATGAAATGCAAGAAAAAGGGAAGCTTATCCTGGAGCAAGTGGAGCAGGAAAACCGCATTGCCATTCTTATGATCGGACGTCCTTATCATTCAGACCCAGGACTTAACCACAGTATATTGGATGAATTTCAGGTGTTAGGTTATCCGATTTTATCGATGCGATCCATTCCGAAAGATGAGGCATGGTTACAAAGATTTTTTAAAGATGATTTAGAAAGCGGGAGAGTGAATCATGCTTTGGAAGTGACCGATGTATGGCCTGAAAATTTCAGCTCAAATAGTGTTCAGAAGGTTTGGGCTGCTAAGTTCTCAGCTAGACATCCGAATGTAGCGGTATTGGATCTTTCCAACTTTAAATGTGGACATGATGCCCCTACCTATGGACTGATCGACTCGGTCATTTCAACGGCTAACACTCCTTATTCCGCCCTTCATGATATCGATGCGAATAAGCCGAGTGGTTCCATTAAGATCAGAGTTAAAACTTATGCTCATAGTCTAGGACTTCATGAGGAACGGATTGAAGATTTAGCACAAAAGAAGTTGCAATTACAGCAACTGATTGAACAAAAGCGCTGCGAATTACTGCAGCAATCGAGTTCAGAGAAAAAAGCGATATCTGAATAAACAAGAAGGAGTTGATTTGAAAGTGCGTAAGTCAAAAAAACGAGAAGTTGTCAAGGAGAGTTATCAGCCAGATTATTATTTTCAAAAAGAATTAAACCGGTATCAGACTGAACAAGAAGAAAAATTGGGTTTGAATCAATCAAAAGCACAATGGTTTGATCCAGTTCCCCGCCAATTTTTTGCAAAAGATAAAGATTCAACAACGATTCTATTCGGTGGTCTTACCATGGCGCATGACTACTTAATGGAGGGAGCGCTTAAAGGATTAGGATATCATGTTAAACACATGGATTGTCCAGATTCAGAATCTCTGCGTTTTGGCAAGGAATATGGAAATCGTGGGCAATGTAATCCAACATATTTTACTGTTGGGAATCTGATCAAATATCTTACTCATCTTCGAGATGTTGAAGGAAAATCGAAGGAACAAATTGTAAGTCAGTATCTATTCATTACAAGCGGTTCCTGTGGACCTTGCCGTTTTGGTACCTATGTAACAGAATATCGAAAGGCGCTCAGGGATGCAGGGTTTGATGGATTTCGAGTCTTGCTCTTTCAGCAGCAGAGTGGCTTAAAACAAGCAACAGGTGAAGAGTCTGCTCTCAAACTAGATAGTTCATTTTTCCTTACCTTTTTAAAGGCTGTATTGATTGGAGATATTTTGAATGCATTAGGGTATCGTATCCGTCCATATGAAGTAGAGGAGGGTTCGACCAATGCTGCACTTGAACGCTGCAAACAACATTTATTTAAAGCTTTCAGTGAACGTAAACAACTTATGCCTGCTTTATACCGATGTCGTAAAGAACTTCAAGCAGTGAAAGTTGACCGAACTCGAGTAAAACCAAAAGTAAGTATTATTGGAGAGTTTTGGGCGATGACAACCGAAGGAGAAGGCAACTATCAACTGCAAAAATTTCTTGAAAGTGAGGGTGCTGAAGTAGAAGTGCAGTCTGTCACGGCATGGATCTTGTTTCTGATTTGGGAAGGACAGTATGATACTCGAAAGCGGATGAATTTACGTGAAGCGGATTCCGGAAGTAAAGGCTTAAAAGGTAAGAATCCTTTAAAACGTTTATTCATCTTAGGGTTGGCAGATCGTGTCGTACGTGGAATGTTCTACACCTATGCTAGAGTGATTGGGCTTCGTGGGTATCACTTACCTCATATGGATGAAATCGCTAAAGTGGCTGACACACATTATAACAATCACTTAAGGGGTGGGGAAGGACATATGGAAGTAGGCAAACTCATTCTTAATGTGAAAAAAAGGAAAGTAAATATGACGGTTTCTGTTAAGCCATTTGGTTGCATGCCTTCTTCTGGTGTTTCTGATGGAGTTCAATCACTCATTACGGAGATTTATCCTGAAGCGATTTTTCTTCCCATTGAAACGACGGGAGATGGGGCCATTAATGTATATAGCAGAATCCAAATGATGTTATTTAAGGCCAAACAAGCTGCCCAAAAAGAATTTGAAGAAGCTTTAGCCAAGAAGGGTTACTCCGTAGAGCATCTTCAGAAAAGTATTTTCAGTCGCTCGCTCATATCAAAACCTTTGAGAGCAAGTAAACATTCTGTTGCATGTACATCAGCAAATATCGTTTATCATTTACGGGGAATTTCAAATCGATTTCCTTTTCGCCGCAATAAAATTAAAGAAGCATAAATTTATTGGTCATGATGCTCAAACAATATGCTCCCTTTTAGGTAGTTAGGTATTATAAAAATTCGACTACTTAAAGGGGAGCTGTTTTTATGTCTGCTAGAAGGTAAACCAGGTTCCCATTTATAGTCCACACAGAGACTTCATACAGCTGGAGATCTAAGGAGTAAAATTTAATTTTTCTAAAAATGATTCTGTATCCCCTCTAAATGTAAAAAAGAGAGGTCTATTTTCATTATCAAATATCAATAAATAGGGAGCTTCTCGAGTAGTAAATATAATGATGACTTCATCAACTAGCTCATTTATCCATTGGTTTTTTACCAATACACTGGGCTCTAAAGGGACTTTAACTAAATATCCTTCTCTTGGAATTGGATCAATCCTAACATATAACCCTGTTATTCCCTTAAGAAAAGACTCTGCATCCCTTTGTATGTCTGTATTCATCAGCACATTTTTGATGACTTCTTCCTTGCTTATGTCAAATATTTCAATCTGGTTATAGGTTTGTGCACTAACATCTTCTAAAAAAATGATTAAAAATGCAATAAGTATTATTTTTTTCATCACTATAATCCACCTCAATGGTATTGTTTCCTAAAATTGAAGTTGGTATTTCAGTCTTTTTACAGATTTAATAAGGGCTTGAACGTTCCTAACATCATGATAATCCACTCCTTATCCATAGTAAATAGCTTGTTTCTAAATGGGAATCATGTAATGAATGTGCTACCATTCAACAATCAATTTTTATTTTTCTTAAAAGCCCTTCTATATTAATAATCATACTTTCAATCCAATATTCAGATCCCTCTATAACTTTTCTACCATAATCAAGAATCCATTTGATACTATGTATGTACCAGCATATCCCACTAAAATCTACAAACCAATTTAATTCAGTCAAGGTATAGGGTCTGTTATTTATTTCGTTATAATAAGCTTGAATTATATGTTTAGGGTTGTAATGTCGATACTTCGCCTCTTTAATTAACCCATATAAGTCTCCAAGATGATGACTAATATATGCATTGCTCCAGTCAATCACTTTGATGTTTTCATTAGTAACAATTAGATTTTTAGGAAAATAATCATTATGAATAAGAGTCATTGGGAATATATAATAATATTTTCTAATTTTTTTGGGAAATAATTTAACTAGTTGACTTATTGTTTCCTTTTGAATCTTAGTAAAAAATATATGCTTGTTTAAATAAAGTAGTTCTTCAATAAAAATATCCAGAGACACATAGTAACGCTTCATTGTTTCCTTTGGTAAAAGGTTTTTTTCTATGTTTATAGTAGATTGATGATGTAAGTGTGCTAACTTTTTTGCAGCAAGGATAAAGTTCTTTTCTAGTGGTTTTTGCTCAAGTGTGTCTTTGCCTAAATCTTGCATAATTATATAAGAACCAAGTTTAGACTTATGATTTTCATAAATGATTGGTTTTTCTATATCAAGAGGTATTAATAGATCATTGTATACGTCTATTTCTCTAGTCATGTTTCCACCTGACCATTTGGCAATCTTTGTTTCCGTGGATTGAAGTGTAATTCTATAAACTGAGGATAACGACCAATCTCTTAAAGATTCCCACTTAATTACATGATCTAATACGTCAAACTGTACGTTTTTCCACTTTGTAGGTATTTCACTTTTCATTATAATAACTCTCCTTTATTTAAATATGTTCCGATTATAGGGATTAATTGAATAAAATAATAGACTTATATTTTTCAATTTGTTATAATGAAAATTGAATTGTCGATAAAAATAATATACTAACTTTCAAGTAGCCTGAAATCATTCTGGCTACTTTTTTAGTATGTAAAACTTCATTCTTGTTTTTTGAGAGAGGTAAGTTATGATAGAAAACGAAAAAATAACTTCTTTTTTACCAGATCTAAAAAGATATTGTATATCCATAGCTAGGACACCCTGGGATGGTGAAGACCTTTATCAAAACACCATGTTAAAAATGATAAAATATCAATCATCCATTCAAAATCATCCAAACCCCAAAGCGTATTTATTTAAAATAGCAACAAATCAGTGGAGAGATATGTTAAAGAAAAACAAATATTGGAGAAATATGAACAGTTTTGATGAAGATACATCCTTACTTGAAATAGCCACAGTAGATTCAAGTATGATAGAATTCATTGAAATTCTAGTTGCTTATCTTCCATTTAAACAAGCTTCCACCATCCTTCTTATTGATTATTATGATTTTACTGCCAAAGAAGTGTCTGAGATGCTAGAAACGACAATAGGAGCGGTGAAATCAACGCTACATAGAGGAAGAAAATCAATACAAAATTTAAGGAATAATACCTGTAAAAAAGAGAAAACTCATTCTTTAAATGTTCTTATCAACCGGTTGTTGAATGCTATTGAGAGAAATGATGTTAAGACGGTCATATCAACTTATCATTTATTAATTACACGAGGAATAAAGGTGAATAAGGATGATGAATGGTTTTACTTTGAATTCCAAGATCTGGATGGAAATCTAATGAGTATGAAAGAAAAAATAAATAAATAAAATGCGTATCTTTTTGAGCTATATAGACGTTATTATTATGAGTACTTAAAAATATTAGAGGAGGCATTTAAAATGAAATTAATAAAAAGAATTGATACAGTATTTGTACCGGTGACAGATTTAAAGAAATCAGAACAATGGTATATGAATATCTTCCCATTTGAAGTTGTTTATCGAAGTGGTGACGGAAATTATATTGGTTTTAGGTTCGATGATCCTAAAGAGATGAAGACTGCACTAACCATTTATAAAGTAGATGAAATTCGTCCAACAAATCATATGGCGTTTAACTTTTATACAGAGGATGTAGACGCTTTACATAACAAACTAAAGAAATCGGGTGTAGAGGTGTCTGAAATTCATGCTAGTGACGGTATGCGCTTTTTTGATTTTGAAGATCCTAATGGAAATCAACTAGGGGCGGTTACTTTTTAAGTCAAGTTGTTTTATTAAAAATGGAATTAAAAAACATAGTAAGAAAAACCATCTAAAGTTATTAGATGGTTTTCTTCTAGTTGAGAAGCCTGCTGTCTTTTTACTGCAGGATGAAAATTATATTAAAAAGGGGTTAAGTTCATTATAAATATACTTTGTTAAAAAGAGATGAAAGTAATGTTAAAATTATATTACAAAAATCTATTAACTTTTTAATAAATTGATTTTCCATATGTTTATATATTAAAATACAGGAAATTAAATCTTTTTATTGAAAGTATATACTAAAGAATAAAAGAGAAAGTAGGATTAAATAAAAATTAATCAATTGTCAGGAGAATAAGAATGAGACCTATAAAAAATATAACAAAAGCCGCAATTACACTGAATGATAAAATCCTATTAACAAAAAATAAAGATAAGGATGGAGATTATTTTTTATTACCAAGTGAACCTCAAAAAAGTGGTGAACAACTAAGAGTTACTTTAAAAAGAGGTTTTACTACTAAATCAGGTTATGAGATTGATGTTCATGAGATGTTGTATGTAAAAGAATATATGGCCGAATATTATGACAATCCTGAGTGGGAAAAAGAAACTCATCAAGTTGATTATTATTTTAAATGTAATTTCAGCAAAGATGAAATTACAAATGCTAATAAATTAAATTTAGACAAGAATATATATGAATGGATAGATCTTGAAGCATTGGACGGTGTACGTGTATATCCTGAAGATCTTGAAAATATATTAAAATACGGACATTCTTAATAATGATATATAGTGAGGTGTTTCATGCCTTATCAAATTGAAGAGAAATTTGTAGTTGCTGTAGCTTCAAGCGCACTTTTTGATTTGTCTGAATCTGATCAGATATTTTTAGAAAGAGGGGAAGAAGAATATAGAAAATATCAAAGAGAGAATGAGAGTAAAACACTTCAAACAGGTGTGGCTTATCCACTTATAAGAAGACTTTTAGATTTGAATGGAAATCAATTAGATGATCAACCTGTTGAAGTAGTACTCCTTTCTCGAAATGATCCTGATACTGGTTTAAGAGTGTTTAAATCTATTGAACATTATCATCTTCCCATTTCAAGGGCAGCCTTTGTAAAAGGGAGCAATCCATTTATATATATGGATGCTTTTAATGCTTCATTATTTTTATCTGCCAACCCTGAAGATGTTCTTCAAGCTGTACAAAGAGGACTACCAGCAGGACAAGTATTTCCTACAGAATTTATAGATAACGATGAAGAAGAGGAGTTAAGAATCGCATTTGATTTTGATGGTATTTTAGCAGATGATTCAGCGGAAGCAGTATATCAAGAAGGTGCGATCGAATTATTTCATAAACATGAAAAACAAAAAAAAGAAGAGGCTCTACCCCCTGGTCCACTAATGAAATTTTTAAAAGGAGTTTCTACCTTACAAAAGATAGAACTAGATAAAAAAGAATCCATTGACAACTATAAATCTAGAATTAGAATTGGAATTGTTACTGCAAGAAATGCACCGGCACATGAACGAGTCATCTCAACGCTTAGAAAATGGGGGATACAGGTTGATGAAGCCTTTTTCTTAGGTGGAATCAACAAGGAACGTGTGCTCAAAGTGTTTAAACCACATATTTTCTTCGATGACCAATTAGGTCATATTGAAGGAGTAGCTAAAATCACTCCATCTGTACATGTACCTTTTGGTGTTGCTAATCGTTAAATAAAAAAATTATAAAAACAAACGGTTCCTACAGTTTTTAGGAGCTTTTTTTCTGTATTAAATTACCCTTTACATTTTATACCATTCACGTTAAAATTATTTTATCGTTAAAATTATTTTAACGATAAAATGTGAATTACATTGAGGGTGATTTTATGAAATTATAAATTCTATTTATTAACTTCATAAAATAGTATTGAGAATGACAGTGATGTTTATAAATTTTGAAAGAAATGAAGGAGAGGTTAAAATGATTCAATTCAAAAAACCAGATGTAGAGCATTTTTTTCGTACTTTAGGCATTCAACAATTTAAAATTAGCCCAGATGAGACACAATGTATTTTCAGTACAAATATTAGCGGTAAATATAATTTGTGGGCAATGGATTTGCCTCAGATGTTTCCTTACCCACTAACTTTTATAGACCAAAGCTGTCAAGATATTTGTTATGACAAACAAGGTCGATTTATTATTGCTTCCTTTGATCATGATGGGGATGAAAACACTCAACTCTATGCACTACAAACTGTTGGAGGGGAATTAAAGCCCATTCGTGTGCAAAAAGGAAAACAGCATTTACAACCTATGATGTCAGATGATGGATCAAAATTATATTATACGTCAAACAAGGACAATGAAACCTTTTTAAATACTTATCTTTATAATTTGCTATCTGAAAAAGAAACCGTTCTGCACCAAGGGAAAAAAGGAGCTACATATCTAACTAATAAAAGTCCAGACGAACTCAGTTTTACATTCTTAGAGCATTTCTCAAATACAAACGTGAGAGCTTTTGTTAAGAAAGATGGTGAAGATATATATCTTACCCCACGAGAAGGAGTAGATCATACCATTTCAGATATGGTTTATACAAGTGAAAATGAGATTTATTTTACGACAGATTTTGAGTCTGATTTTTCATATTTGGCTCGTTTTGATTTACAAACTAAACAATTCACCAAGGTAAAGGCAATTGAAGGTGAAGAATTTACCATGATAAAAAAAGTAAAAGATCGTAATTTATTATATCTTGTTAATATGAAGGGGGTAATAGATCGTTTATATCAATTTGATCTTCATACAAAGGAGCTTTCGCTCGTTCACATTCCAGTGTCTGTAATTGATCAGATTGAAATCGCTGAATCAGGAAATGTATACATTTTAGGTAGAACAGCAACCAACACATATAATATTTATAAAAAAGAAGAAACAGAAGAGAAATGGATTAAATTAACAAACTATGGTGTTCCAGGTGTGTCTGATCAACAATTGGTTGAGCCTGAGGTATTAACATATCCATCATTTGACGGATTAGAAATTGAAGCCCTCTTATTTAAAGCACGTGAGGAAGTGAGTAATGGTCATGTTGTTTTGTGGCCACATGGTGGACCACAAGCAGCAGAGCGTCAATCGTTTAGGGCATTATTTCAGTTTTTAACCTATTACGGTTTCAGTATTTTTGCACCTAATTTTAGAGGTTCAACTGGTTATGGACTATCTTTTAAGAAAATGGTTGAAAGAAACTGGGGAGACGGGCCAAGACATGATAACATTGAAGGTTTAGAATTTTTATTTAAAAATAAACTAGCTGACCGTGATAAAGTATTTTTAATGGGTGGCAGCTTTGGAGGTTACATGTCTCTACTGTTGCACGGTCGACATCCAGAATATTTTAAAGCAGTTGTGGATATTTTTGGACCGAGCAATTTATTTACTTTCATTAATTCAGTTCCAGAACATTGGAAACCGATTATGGATCAGTGGGTAGGTAATCCAGAAAAAGATAAACAAATGCTAATTGATTATTCTCCAGATACGTATTTAGAAACAATGACAAAACCAATGCTTATCATTCAAGGAGCTAATGATCCACGAGTTGTAAAAGCTGAATCTGATCAAATTGTGGAAGCAATTCGCAATAAAGGTAGAGAAGTGGAGTATATCGTGTTTGACGATGAAGGACATGGTTTTTCAAAAAAAGAAAATGAAATCAAGACATATAGAACCATATTAGATTTTTTCAATAAGTATTTGTAAGATTTTTGTTTGGGATTTGAATGATCATATTAAAAAACAAAGGGTTTCATTGGAAACCCTTGTTTTATTCAAGTCAAAAATAATTGAGCATTTTGTCCATAAAATTAATAAAGAGCTCTATCTTCAAGATGGGAAATAAGAGGAAAATCATGCTACAATGTAAGCAATAGGAATGACTTTACGGAGGAAATACGATAATGAAAGAACAGAAGAAAATAACGGATATTGAGATGTTGGAAACATTACTTGATCCTAGAAGAAAACGTATTATTGAACTAGCAAAAACAAAACCATTAACTGTAAAACAGTTAGCATCAGGGTTAGGAGAAAAACCTTCTCGATTATATTATCATGTAAAAAAACTAGAAGAAAATAATCTTTTAATCCTTGTAGAAACAAAACAACAGGGTAATTTAATAGAGAAATATTATCAAACAAATAAAGAAAAGCTGGGTGAATATAAGATAGATGATACTTTTATAAAAGAACATTCATCATCCTTGTTAAAGGGAGTGCACCAAGTCATTTCTCCAGGTTTAAAACTGCTTGAGCATGCAGCAAAGGAAGGTAATCACGAGAAACAGATAGAGTTAACAATCACATATTCTAATATGTCTGGTCAGGAGTTCGAATTATCTCACAAACGAATGAAATCTGTTATTTCTGAACAAGAACTAAATAAACTTGAAAATATCGAAAAATTAAAAGAACTAGTAAATGATCATGATAGTAAAATGTCAAAAGAAGATTTAGAAAAACAAAGTGATTATGTCCATGTGTTGTTAAGTTATCGTATTAAAGATGCTCAAGATTTAGATTTAATGGATGATTATTGAATTCAACTTTTAGGGATTATTCTGACCTCCCGAGAGGAGGCAGTCTATCCCTTAGCTAGGTATATTATTAAACTTCATCCTTATGTTCTGTTTGATTCAGCTTTTTGTAAATCATTTTTAGAGTAGAATTAATATTGTTCAAGCTCATTAATATAATGCCAAGCATTATAAATGTTACAATTTCCCCTGTGAAAATGGAGATAATTCCTACGACTATCATATAAATACCATAAAATATATTTGTCATGTATTTATTGAACCTCTCTGCTTATCTTTTTGTATGTTTCATTACATCATTTTTCATTAATAATAATAAAATAAAAATGTACTAAAGTAAAATACGGTTGGTAATTTTGTTATAATGAACCATGATATGTATACATACAAAGTTCAACGTAACATATTGTCCCTACATAAGGTTTTTTAAGATATTGAAAGCAGGTGCACATCATGAATAAAAAAATCATATTTACAGGTGGAGGAAGCGCAGGACATGTGACAGTAAACTTGGCTTTAATTCCATATTTTATACATGAGGGCTGGGAAGTGGAATACATAGGTTCAAAAAATGGAATTGAACAAGAACTTGTTTCTAAGTTACAAGAAGTTCGATATCGCAGTATCAAAACAGGTAAACTAAGACGATATTTTGATTGGAATAATGTGAAAGATCCATTTAGAGTTGTACAGGGAATTTTTCAAGCTTACCGCATTATGCAGAAATCAAAACCTAACGTTGTTTTTTCAAAAGGTGGTTTTGTATCAGTTCCAGTGATTTTAGGAGCTAAATTAAAAAATATTCCTGTTATAACACATGAGTCTGATCTTACCCCAGGTTTGGCAAATCGTATTTCTATGCCTTTTGTTAAGAAGGTTTGCACCACTTTCCCAGAAACAGAAAAACATTTATCCGCTAAAAAAGCTGAGTATGTAGGGGCTATCATAAGAGATGAGTTAAGACATGGAGATGCAACCAAAGGTTATACCTACTGCAACTTCATTCGAGAGAAACCCGTATTATTGATTATGGGAGGCAGTATGGGTTCTCAAAAAATAAATAAATCAGTTAGAAAGAGTTTAGATGAATTACTAACTAACTTTCAAATCGTACATATTTGTGGTAAAGGGGGAGTTGATCCTACAATCAAAAAAAAGGGATATGTACAATTTGAATATATCAATGAAGAATTACCAGATATGATGCATATGGCAGATATAGTGATATCAAGAGCGGGTTCTAATGCGATATTTGAATTTCTTTCATTAAAGAAGCCAATGTTGTTAATTCCATTGTCAAAGGAAGCTAGCAGAGGAGATCAAATCTTAAATGCTGAATCGTTTAAAAAAGCTGGATACTGTGAAGTTTTACAAGAAGAGGAATTATCAGAGAATTCATTAACCAAAGCTGTAAATCATCTCTACAAAAACAGAGAGAAGTATATAAACAAGATGGAAACATACCAAGGACAAAACGCTATGTCTAAAGTAATTCAGCTCATTAAAAATGAGGCAAAGTAATAATAGGAGAAAGCTAAATGATTATTTACGAACAAGAAGATAAGTTTACCATGATAGAACAACATGAACATGCAAACGCATCTGGTGAAATGGCTAAACATTGGAATATGAAATACTTTCAAAACAAAGATAGATGGAATGATGTATTATTAGCTGTTTATGAACATGATCGAGGATGGATTGAATTAGATGCTGTACCTTTTTGGAATGATCACAAACAAGTTCCGTACTCTTTTATGGATTTTCCATTACCTTCCAAATTGAGAGCGTATCAATATGGTATTGATACGGTAGAGGAAAAAAATAGGTATGCTGGATTGTTGTGCAGTCTTCAATATACAAGTTTAATTAGTGAAGTAAGTGATGATCCTCAAGCTGTACCTTTTCTTGCATATGAACAAAATAGGCAAAACAACATAATAAAACAATTGATCAAAAATGAAAGTCAAAAAATCGATCTATATTTCCATTTAAGCTTCTTACAGTTTTTTGATGAATTGTCTTTGTACATATGTTTAAATGAACCTGGGACTAAAAAAGAAAATGAACATGTGTGGTTTCGTGATGGATTTACTAAATCCAACAACTTCCCTTTTATGAAAGGACAATCCATCATTGCTTATTGGGAAGATGAAAATCATGTAAAATTGTCTACTTTTCCATTTGTGAAAGACTTTGAAATTAACCTGAAAATTAAGAAGGTAATGAAAACACATATCAGCAAAAAAGGAATAGCCAAGGCGTATGAAGATACTCCCTATGATACAAGAACAGTAAATTTTTATGGGATAAGAAGTAATAAGGGAGAATAGAAGATGAAAAAACAAATGATGCTCATTTTATTGAGCTGCTTTATTTTATTGATATTAGTAGGTTGCAATGAAGATGAACCAGTAGTTGAAATCATTGAGGATAGAAAAATAGAAAGAGCCTCCACTTTAACTATTAGTTCCTCTGAATTTATTAAGGGAGATGCTGAAGTTTTAGAAGCTCACTTTGATGAATGGCAAACGGGGAAGGTGAACCTTCAATATACTGGAGAGGAAAAAATGATGGCTGTTTCATATGACATTTATGAAAAAGGCAAATTAACGAAGTCGTCGGGTACTATCGGAACTTTCTTTATGGATAAATATGAAGGAAAACTGTTAATTTCTTTAATTGATGAAGATAAAAGTGACTTACAAAATTATAATTTAGGACTACAAATTAGTAGTGAGAGTTCATCTAGTTATACAAATAGAGATATTCCAGAAATTCAATTTCCTGCTGAAGCAGCTAGAACGATATGGAATTTAAATAAGGGAATCACTTTACATGATAAAGAAGAAGCCATCGTTTGGGCGTATCTAGCTAATGTTAATAGTATTATAAATCCAGTGATTTTAACTGATGAAAATTTAAAAAAAGATTATGATTTTGCTTTTGTAATTAAAGTAAATCTCATTGATGAAGAGGACTATGATATGGAAGGAAAACAAGATGGATAAATTTGAAAAGATTTTTGGAGAGAAAAAAACAGATCAAACCTACACAGATAGACCTAGCGTATATGCGATCATTTTTAATGAAACTAAAGATCAAATCATGATTGTCCAATCTCTAAAAACAGGGAATTATTTTTTACCAGGTGGAGGTATGGAGGATAAGGAAACGAAAGAACAGTGTTTGCACAGAGAAGCACTAGAGGAGTTAGGTTGTAAGATCGAAATTGGCAAATACATTGGTTCAGCAGGGAACTACTTTTATTCACCGACCTATGATACTTATTATTTTATGATAGGATATTTCTATTTTGCTAGAATCATAGAAAAAGTTCAAGAGTCTACTGAACCAGGTGAAACTTATGGTTGGATGCAAACTTCTGAAGCAATGAAAGATTTGATACATGCACATCATAAATGGGCATTGGAAAAAGCATGGGAGGATCAAAATGGCAACGATTGTTTTACATAAAGCAAGTGGTAAGAGATATATATTATTAGGTACAGGATATGGGGCTTATAAAGCTACAAGACCAAGTTTCATAGGTGGAGATTTATTCCCAAATGAAGAACAAGACGAGATTCCTGCTGCTTCAGTATGTGATGAATTCGGAACTATACAGTGGCTGTATACGAATGAACTTCAAGTAGTTGAAGTGGATGGGAAAAGGTTAGATGATTTTAGAGAGAAGCTTTCAGTACCAAATGATAAGGTAGAGGAAAAACATAAATCTGAAGAAGTCCAAATTTGTCCTGCATGTGAGTTTAAAGTTGATTATGATCAGGTTGAATGTCCATCATGTGGTTTAACATTAGTAATTGAAGAATGAATGTACAGGACAAGTTAATAAAATCATTCAATCGATGAACATGATTTACTGTACAACAAATTAAATGAACAAATACTTTGTTATTAAGGAAAAAAAGGAGAAATAAATATGGCGACTATAGTGTTACATAAACCCAGTAATAAGAAATATATTTTTTTGGGCACAGGTTTCGGTGCATATAAATCCTCTAGGTCTAGTTTTTTGGGAGGAGATTTGTTTCCAAGTGAGGAAGAAGGTGAGTATCCTGTTGCCTCAGTAAGTGATGAATTTGGTCAAGTGAAATGGGTATATACTGAAGATTTACAGGTACTTAAAATTGATGGTAAATCATTAGATGAATATAAGGATGAATTGATTTAATTATGAAAATAGGTATATTAAAGAAAAAGATTGAAGATTTAAATGACAGTGGTGGGTATGATATTCAAACTTTATAAATGGTCAATAAAATGTCATAGATGAAGAGGTATTTGGGATGAAAGATGAGAGTTAAATAAATGATATGGGAGATGATTCGATGGAAGATTTACGTTACCCAATCGGGGAGTTTAAATATGATGAAGAGATTAGAGATCATCAGTTAGATCTTAAAATTAAGCAAATTGAGGATGCACCTAAAAATCTTCGTATTGCTGTTGATGGCTTATCAGAAAAACAGTTAGATACTCCATATCGCCCTGAAGGGTGGACATTAAGACAAGTTGTGCATCATTTGGCAGACAGTCATATGAATGGTTTCATTCGCTTTAAATGGGCATTAACAGAAGACAGCCCAACAATTAAAGCTTATGATGAAAAACGATGGGCTGAATTAAGTGATTCTTTTGAAGATATCCAAGTTTCTCTATCTCTTTTTGATGTACTAATCAAAAAATGGGTGTTATTATTAAAATCTTTATCTCCTGAAGATTTAGAAAAAAAGTTCATTCACCCAGATTCAGGTTTAGTCAGTTTAAGAAGGAATATACATCTGTATGCTTGGCATGGGGATCATCATATTGCTCATATTACGAGTCTAAAAAAAAGAATGGGTTGGGAATAATGGAATAAATGTTTAATTAAATTTCATAGAGGGGGGATAAAGAATATGATACCTAATTTTTATATTATTGGCAGCGAAACAAAAAGACCGCCAAGTAAAAGAACTATTTTTACAGATGGGGCTCCTGATGATACTTTTCGAGAAGGTGTTGACATTGAATTAAGTCATTGGATTCCTAATCAAACACCTGAGAGATACAGAGCAGATACTTCAACAGAAATATGCATGAATTTTGTTACAAACGAATCTTCGAAGGAATGGGATTTAGCGATTAATAACCATTTAGATGTGGATGGAATATTGTCTGTGTTTACTTTAGTACATAGTGAGTTTGCTTTAACGCATCGTGATACGATAATAGGCGCAGCAGAGATTGGGGATTTCTGGGGATATTCTGAGCGACCAAGTCAAATATTGTTCCAAGGTCTCACTAAGCTGATGTTTGATTTAAAAGGGAAAGAAGATATAAGAGAAATTTATGCATTGTGTTTTGAGAAAGTGTTCGATTTGATTCAAGAAGAATCATCAGACGATGTGATTATAGATGGAGTAGGTGCCTTAGAAAAGTCGCTCAATAGAGTGAAATCAAGTGAAATTCAAAGGCATGTTGTTTCAGAACACTTTGTAAGTTATCAAATCCCTAAACAGTTAGCTGAATTAAATATAGAAAAAGCCATCAAAATCCCTCGTTTTAATGACTTGTTACAAGATAATATGTGGTTAATCCCTTCTGTTCGAAATTATTATGATCGTGAGAAGGTTCAGCTAGTTTCAGCAGAAACATCGAAAGGATGGTATTACGATTTATGGTATCCAGGTTATATGTGGGCGGATACACCACATTCATGGCGTGCACCTGGATTTGAATTTAGTGGAAGTACAAATGCTTACTATTACGGACATAAACCTTTAAATGAAGCAATAGTGGAATTAAATGATTTAGAGAAAGCAACAGGACAATGGATTTTAGCTAAAGAATTAACCCCATTTCAAAGTATCAAAGGTAGAGATTTTCCTGTTATTTTATCTTTCCTAAATGAAGATAAGCCAGTAGTTAGCTCCCTTTTACCTGCTGAAGTGATCTCCAAGTTAAGTAAAGCTTTTTAATTTAAAAAAGTGGTGACACATCTTAACAATTTTATTGAGATGATTATCGCTGATGTGGTATCACCTTCACCTATTATTGAAAAAATCCGTTAATCCCAAAATAACATAAAATATTTACTAGAATGGCAATTTAATTGACAATTGGTATTGTATATAATTTTATTAGTCAGTCATAATCTTCGAATCTAAAATCATTTATAAAAGAAGGTGAAAGCAAATGTATGAACACCACAAAAAAACGATTGAAAAACTCATTCATCACTTCGAGAAAGATCCGAATGTTCTGGCTTTATTAATTGGAGGCTCTGTAGCAAAAGGATATGCAAAGGAAAATTCAGATGTTGATTTCATACTTGTTGTAACAGATGAAACATTTAATGACCGTAAACAAAACCATGATTTATTTTATTGGTCTGGCGAATTTTGTGATTATGAAGGTGGGTATGTAGACGGGAAATTTACTAGCTTACAGTTTTTAAAGGATGTAGCTGAAAGAGGGAGTGAGCCTGCTCGTTTTGCATTTTGCGATGCGATTGAAGGTTTTTCAAAAATAGAAGAATTGGAACCTTTACTGCAAAAGATAACGACCTATCCCGAAAATGAACAAAAACAAAAAATTGAAAGTTTCTATACCCAATTTGAAGCAGCTAGATGGTACGTAAATGAAGCTGAGAAACGTAACGATAAATATTTAATGATGCACATCGTATCATCACTTGTTTTATTTGGAGGCAGATTAATTTTAGCTCACAATAAAGTATTGTATCCTTATCATAAGTGGTTCATGAGAAAATTAAGTGAGGTTAAGAATAAACCGGTTGATTTTATGCAACTAACAGATCGTCTGTTGTCTGAACCCAACAAAGAGAATGCTGAGTCATTTTGCAAATGTGTGCTTGAGTTTACACAATGGCCTGAAATTAAAGAAGGATGGCCAAATCGTTTTATGATTGAAAGTGAATGGAATTGGATGAATGGAACGGCACCGATTGCAGATTTATAAAATCTGTATTTAGTAGATTATACTTGTTCATATTCATTACAGCATGTATAATATTTTTAGATAAGAGATAGAAATCGATTTCAATAAATTAGTTAGTTTAAATTTATTATAAAAAAATAAGAAGGTGTAATTAATGGAAGCAAGAGTAATAAGAACTGCAAAGAATACTGGGGATCGTTTAGCAGAGAAACAAACATTGGAATTAAAAGAAGACTTTAATAATCGTATTCCTGTGATTGCAATCAATCCTGAGGTTACTTACCAAGAACATATGGGATTTGGGGGTGCATTTACCGAAGCGGCTGCCTATACGCTTAGTGAAATGTCAGAGGAAAAACGTGCAGAAGTGATTAAAAAATATTACCATCCTACCGAAGGATTAGGTTATACATTAGGAAGAGTTCATATTCACTCCTGTGATTTTGCATTAGGTAACTATACTTATATAGAAGAAGGAGATGCTGAACTTTCTACTTTTGATATGTCTCATGAAGATAAATGGGTAGTGCCAATGGTTAATGACGCAATAAAGGCAGCAGGTCAAGAACTAACAATCTTAGCTTCTCCTTGGTCGCCACCAGCGTTTATGAAAACAAATAAAGAAATGAATTATGGTGGATATTTATTACCTGAATTCCGTCAGGCATGGGCAAACTATTATGTGAAATTTATTGAGGGCATGAAGGAAAGAGGAATAGATATTTGGGGTGTAAGTGTTCAAAATGAACCTGCAGCAATTCAAACTTGGGATTCTTGTATTTATTCCTCTGAAGATGAACGTGATTTTGTTAGAGATTATCTTGGTCCAACTTTCGAGCAATCTGGAATGGGAGATAAGGCAATTCTCATTTGGGATCATAATCGTGATGAAATTGTCGAGAGAGCTTCTACAGTTCTTCTTGATGAGGAAGCTGCAAAATATGTATGGGGAACAGGAAATCACTGGTATGTGAGTGAAGAGTTTGAGAATTTATCGGTTATACATGATTTATTTCCAGACAAACACATTTTATTTACGGAAGGTTGTCAAGAGGGAGGACCTAAACCAGGTGAGTGGTTTACTGGAGAAAGATATGGTAGAAATATTATCGGGGACTTTAATAACTGGTCAAGAGGATGGTTGGATTGGAACTTAGTATTAAATGAAGAAGGTGGACCGAATCACGTAGGTAACTTATGTGATGCACCTATTCTTGCTGATCGTAAAAATGATGAGTTAATCATCAATAGTTCGTATTATTACATTGGTCATTTTTCAAAATTTATTGTTCCAGGAGCAAAAAGAATTCAACATTCTATGAACTTACCTGAAAATGTATATGCAACAGCGTTTAAAAATCCAGATGGAAGCATAGCAGTTGTTGTACAAAATGAGCGTGACCATTTACAAGAGTTTTCTTTAGTTTATGGTAAAAAAGGTGCTGAGGTTGTAATTCCAGAGCATTCAATTACGACTTTTATTTTATAATGAATCAATAAACAAAGAACATGGCACATGTGTTTTGAACGGATATAAAATAAAGAATGAAGCGGTATTTCGCTTCATTCTTTATTATCTAGAGCTTATTTTAATCGTTTCTCCCATTTCTTTGCATTTCGTAGCCGCCGATTTTACTGCTTTTTGGATAGCATCATGAATGTGGTGTGAATCTAAAGCTTCTATTGCTTTTTCAGTAGTTCCACCAGGAGAGGTCACTTTTTTGCGTAATTCTGCAGGATGATCACCTGTTTTTTGTACCATATGAGCAGCACCAAGTATAGTTTGTTTTGTTAACTCCATTGCTTGTTCTTCTGTTAATCCTCCAGCAACTCCTGCTTGAACCATGGCTTCCATCATGTAATAGAAATAAGCAGGACCACTTCCAGATAATCCAGTAACTATTTCTAAAGTCTCCTCGGGTACAACACATGTTATACCGATAGCATTTAACATTTCTAAAGAGAGCTTTTTCTGCTGTTCATTAACATTGCATGAAAAGCTAATACCTGTAGCACTTAAACCAATAGAACTTGATGTATTTGGCATTGTTCGTACAATTGGATTATTCGACTTCAAAAGATCATGGATTGTCTCTATTGTTAATCCAGCTACTACAGAAATAATGATTTGTTTTTCATTTATAAGTGGGCTTAATTCATCAAATGCTTTTTCAACATTCTTTGGTTTCATGGCTAACACGAGTATATCAGATTGCTTGATTAAATTATTTTTAATGATTGAATCATTACTTGTTTGAATGTTATATAATTTTTTTAATTCATGAAGTCTTTTGTTATCTTGCTGATTCGTAACAGATAGATGTTGAACAGGAATAATCTCTTTTTCAATTAACCTTTTAAATATAGCCTCAGCTATTGAACCAGCACCAATAAAACATATTTTTTTTGATGTAATGACCATGATGAATCAACCTTTCTATTTAATTTGCCCTGTTCCATGAATGATATATTTTGTAGAAGTTAAGGCTGGCAATCCCATAGGACCGCGTGCGTGCAGCTTTTGTGTACTGATGCCAATTTCTGCTCCGAACCCAAATTCAAACCCGTCTGTAAAACGAGTAGAAGCATTATGATATACGGAGGTTGCATCTACTTCCTGAAGAAATTGATTTGCATTTTCTTCATTTTCTGTGACGATACATTCTGAATGTTTTGTTCCGTAAGTATCTATGTGATTGAGCACTTCTTTTATGTTGTTGACTATCTTAACATTTAAAATATAATCATTATATTCAGTGGCATAATCTTCATCTGAAGCATCTTCTATCCAAGGTACCATTTTCTTTGCCATGTTATTTCCTTTAATCTGAACGTCTGCTTCACGATATTTTTCAGCAAAAGATTGAAAATGCTCTTTAGCAAAGTTTTCATGTATAAGTAATGTTTCCATTGCGTTACATACTGATGGACGTTGTACTTTTGCATTGAAAGCAATGCTTCCAGCCATTTCAGGTTGGGCATATTTATCTATATATGTGTGGCAAATTCCAGAACCTGTTTCTATAACAGGGACAGTTGCATTCTGTACAACGTTTTGAATGAGTGATGCGCCACCTCTAGGAATTACTACATCTAATAAGCCATTTAATTTTAACATCTCATTTACAGAAGAACGATTTGGATCATCAATCAATTGAATTGCCTCTACAGGTACATCAGTTGTACTTAAAGCTTCACGTAAAACTTTAACGATCTTTTGATTGGAATTTAAAGCGGAAGAACCGCCACGTAGTACGATCGCATTTCCCGTTTTGATGCTCAATCCTGCGGCATCTACTGTAACATTGGGACGTGCTTCATAAATCATACCTATTACACCAATAGGTACGCGTATCTTTCGAATCAATAAACCGTTTGGTCTATTGATTTCTTCTAATTGTTCCCCAATTGGATCATTCAAATTTACGATTTGTCGTAAACCTTCAGACATACTTTCAATTCTTGCAGAATTGATCGCTAAACGATCCTGTAAAGAATTACTTAATCCGTTTTCCTTACCTATTTGCAAGTCTTGTTTATTTGCAGAAATGATTTGATTTTGGTGTTTTAATAAAGCATCTGCCATTATATTTAAAGCATAGTTCTTTTGTCTTGTTGTTAAGGTGACTAAGTTCTTAGATGCTCCTTTAGCTAAATTTGCTTTTTGTTTTACTTCACTCATACCCGTTGCCCTCCTTTAAATAATGATTTGCTTTTTATTCTACTTTGGTCAGTAGAGCAACCCATTCGTCACGATGGATGACTTCAATTCTTTGTACATCGATTCGTTTTTTCACTTCGATTGTGGATAATCCAACTACGGCTTGTAACTGCCATGATGCATAATTAACTACTCCACGACCAATAACTTTATTGGACTGATTTGTTACCTCGATAACGTCTCCAGGGTGAAATTCACCCATAACTTTTATAACACCAGCTGGTAATAAGCTTTTTCCACCTGTTAAAAGTGCTTTTTCTGCTCCGTTATCTATTTCAATTTTCCCTTTAGTCAAAGAATGGAATCCAAGCCATTGCTTTTTCATCGGTAGATTGTGCAGATGAGTGTCAAAATAAGTACCCTTTCCCTTTTGTTCAACAGCCAACTTCATATCTAATGGGTTTGAAGCTCTTCCTATAAATACCGGTACTCCACCACGCATGGCAATTCTTGCAGCTTCTATTTTTGAACGCATACCCCCAGTTCCAACAGATGACCCTGCTCCTCCCGCGATACGAAACATATCCTCATCTATTTCATTCACTCGGTGTATTTTTTTAGCTTTATCGTTTTTTCTAGGATCTGCAGTGTAAAGCCCATCTGTATCTGTAAAAATCATTAGTTGTTTAGCTTTCACTAAATTAGCAACGAGAGCTGATAATGAATCATTATCTCCAAATTTTATTTCTTCAACAGAGACTGTATCATTTTCATTGATAATAGGAATCGTATCTAGACGTATTAATTCTTCAAATGTATTTAAAGCGTTTTTCATTTGTTTACGATTTGTAAAATTGTTACGAGTTAATAAAATTTGTGCTACTTTACATTGATGTTTAGCAAATGCTTCAAAATAAGCTTGCATTAATATTGCCTGACCTACAGCAGCAGCTGCTTGTTTTTCTTGTAACATTTTTGGACGGCTTTCATAACCTATGATTTTAAATCCAGCGGCAACACTACCTGAAGTTACAAACAAAATTTGAAAACCCGATTTTTTAAGATGAATAATTTCCTTTGTAAAGTAGTTTATTTTTTCGTAATCTAATTCACCATGAGGTGTTGTAAGTGAACTGCTGCCAATTTTCACGACGATTCTTTGTTGCATAATAATCACACTTCCTGTATTTTTATTCCATGCATATTATAAAAACTCTATCGGTGACTCTGAGGCAGTGACCGAAGCTACATGTACAAGACTTGCAAATCGTCCAAATTTGTTTAGAATCTTGATGTGTCAAATCATTCTTATTTATTTTATATATCAAAAAAAGACCTTCATCCATTAAAGGACGAAAGTCTTTGCTTCCGCGGTACCACCTTCGTTGATAAATGATCAACATTTATCCGACTCTATCCCTAGATAACAGTAGGGTCACTGTTCAACTCTTCGTTGACCATTCAGGGGCAGGTTCGGAAAGGCTTCAAGGTAAATTTTCACAGCCAAGAAATTTACTCTCTGAACAGAAGTGACTAACCTACTATTCCCATCACTATGTTTTTGCTTTTTATAAGAATATCATGGGGAATCACGTTTGTAAATCCCAAATCAGCATAAAATTTAGTGCTTAACCGTTTTTTTTAATGTATAATTATTTTTGATTCTTTTAGATAAAACAGCTTAGAGGAGATTACAGATGTTTATTGAACTTTTTATCATTGCGTTATTTGCTGGGATTACTCCTGGCCCTGATTTATTTATTGTTATTAAAAATAGTCTTAGTTATGGCGTGAGAATTGGCTTTGCAACAGCGCTAGGTATTGCTTCATCTAACGTAATCCATATTAGTTTAACCATTATCGGTATTTCCGTTTTGATAGAACAATATCCAAGTCTAAATTCAGTGATTAAAATCTTAGGTGCTATGTATATTCTATGGATTGGAATTAACGCGATTCGTTCTTCACCATCTAAAGAGGAAAATGGAAGTGATCATGATAATCAAAAAGAACATAAATCGTTTTTTAGGGCACTCCGAGAAGGTTTTTTAATTAGTGTATTTAATGTAAAACCTCTTTTATTTTTCATCAGTATTTTTTCACAATTTATTGATCCAGAAACAGTTACGTATGTACGTTGGTTATATGCACTTGAAATGGTAGTTACTGTCGGTTTATTATTTAGTATAATAGCAATCATTTCCTCCTCCATTATATTTAGGAAATATTACAATAAATATGCATATTGGATTGATCGTATTTTCGGAGTAGTGTTAATTTTGTTTGCGATTACGATCGGTTTTTCAGTCTTTTTTGGGGGGTGAGAAAGAAATGAATGAGGTGGCTTATGTTCCTTTAACTCCATCATATTTACCCATCATTTTATTAGTATTACTAGTAGTAGGCATCATTTGTTTTGTCCTATTTGTATTTAAGATTATACGTTATTTTGTTAACAATAAAAATCAATTAATAGAAATTAATCAAAAGTTGGACAAAATAACTAGAGACTAAATTTTTATGCTTATCATATCCATTGTTCTTTGGAACATAATTATATGATAATAGGATTATTGAAGATTTACATAACTACTTTTAAAAGAGGAGAAATATAAAGTGGATGTTATAAAAAATAGGAAACAAAATCAACGTCAACACAATAAAATTTCAATAAGAGAAATCTTGGTACGTATCTTTTTCATTATTTTAGGAGCGACATTAGTAGCTGTAGCATTAGAAATGTTTTTAGTTCCAAATACGATTATTGATGGTGGAATTGTAGGGATATCGATTATTTCATCTTACTTGAGTAAAATCCCTTTAGGAGTATTTTTATTCTTCCTTAATCTACCTTTTCTGTTTATTGGTTATAAACAAATAGGTAAAACATTTGCTATTTCAACATTGCTTGGTGTTTTTGTAATGTCTATCGGCACCTTCCTTTTACATTCCGCAGAAATGGCAACAGATGAGCCTTTATTGGCAGCTGTGTTTGGAGGGACCATTCTTGGGTTTGGTGTTGGACTTGTTTTAAGATATGGGGGATCATTAGATGGAACAGAAATTGTAGCCATCTTAGTAAATAAAAAGACGCCTTTCTCTGTTGGTGAAGTTGTCATGTTTTTGAACTTGTTTATACTTGGAAGTGCAGGTTTTGTATTTGGTTGGGAACGTGCCATGTACTCACTGATTGCCTATTTTATAGCATTTAAAATGATTGATGTGACTATCAACGGTTTTGATGAATCAAAATCAGTGTGGATCATTAGTGAAAACCATAAAGAAGTAGGGGACGCGATTTTATTTCGTTTAGGTCGTGGTGTCACTTATTTGAGTGGAGAAGGCGGTTTTTCTGGTGATGATAAGAGAATCATTTTTTGCATTATTACTCGATTGGAAGAAGCAAAACTAAAATCTATAGTAGATGAATTAGATCCTGAGGCTTTCCTCGCTATTGGAAATATTCATGATGTGAAGGGCGGAAGATTTAAGAAGAGAGCCATCCATTAAGTAATCAAAATTATAACGGTTAGAGGAGATCACTATGAAGTTAAATTGGAATATTTCATGTATACAATTCGATGTAAAACAAGGATTAGTAGAAGAAAACATGGATAAAGCAAAAGAGATGATAGGAAAAGCAGTCTCAGCTCCCCATAAACCAGATGTGATTTTACTTCCAGAAATGTGGAATACAAGTTTTACAAAAAGTGTTTCAAGTCTGGCAGATGCTTATGGAGAAAAAACAAAACAGTTCATATTAGAAATGAGCAAGATACATAATGTACATATCGTGGCTGGATCAATATCTGAAAAAATAAATGGAGAAGTTCATAATATTAGTTACGTGTGTAATCCAGATGGAGAGTTTATTGCAGATTATTCTAAAATTCATTTGTTTCAACTGATGTATGAAGATCGTTATTATGTAGGGGGAAATGGAATAGGGGTATTTGAATTGTTTGGTGTTAAAGCTGGAATGGTCATTTGTTATGATATTCGTTTTCCTGAACTTGTACGTAAGTTAGCTCTAGAAGGTGTGAAGGTTTTATTTGTTCCAGCACAATGGCCAGATGTCAGATTACAACATTGGAGAACATTACTTATGGCTAGGGCGATTGAAAATCAGATGTATGTTGTAGCGTGTAATCGCATTGGGAGCAGTGAAAGAGAAAATTTCCCAGGGCATTCGATGATCATTAATCCTTGGGGGGAAGTGATCACCGAAGCTGAGGATAAGGAAACAATTTTACAAACAAAGATAGATCTCAAATTAGTACAGACTGTAAGAGATACGATCCCAGTATTTGAAGATCGTAGACCATCCCTTTATTAATTCATGACTTTCATCATAGTGTCTATAAAGGCTTCAGCTGCTTTGGACAAATATCTACCTTTTTGATGGGCAATGACAAGTGTTCGTTTTGGATTATGTTTTAATTTTAAATGAATTGGGGTAAAATGGCTCCATTTCGTTTGCGTAACCATATAGGGCACAAAGGCAATGCCCATTCCTGCAGCGACTAAAGATTGAACCGTTTCAATGTTGCTGCTTTCAAAAGCAATATTTGGTGTAAACCCTGCTTGTTCACATAAATCAATCGTAATGTGCCTAAATCCTTGTCCTTTTTTTAAAATGACAAAAGGTTCATCCTTTAAATCTATAATATCGATCTCATTTTTTTGATGATGAAGTTTAGTATTTAAATGATGTTTGGGTGGAACGGTTAGGATAATCTCTTCTTCCATCACAGGATAATAAGTTAGAGATGATTCTTGCATAGGCAAAGATAATAAGCTGATGTCTGTTTGTCCTTGTGCTGTTAAAATCTCTAGGTTGGTAGAGCTTTCTTCAATTAACACAATTTCAATGCCTGGATAGTTCTGTTGAAAAACAGGAAGGACTTGTGGTAATATATGCGAGCCTGTAATCGGTAAACTACCTATGATTAGTTTACCTTTTCTTGTTTGTGAGATGTCTTCCATTTCATTTTTCATTTGTTCGATTAAATCCATGACCTTATGTGCTTTTTCTACAAAAACAGTACCTGCATGTGTTAACTCAACAGCATTTGTATTTCTATCAAATAATTTTACATTCAGCTCTTTTTCTAATTTTGCAATTTGTTGACTTAGAGATGGTTGTGCAACATGTAACTTTTCTGCAGCTCTAGAAAAGTTTTTTTCTAATGCAATTTGAATTGAATATTGCAACTGTCTTAGTTCCATTATTTTTCCCTACCCTTCAATAGATATTTCATTTTATATAGGATTAATGAACTTAACTTTACACGTGTGCGTATATTTGGTTCCTGGGGTCCCCGAAAAGTAACAGGAATAAGCTTCAACGGCTAACCTCACTTTTTGGGTTATTAGTTTTACCTATAACAGTTATAACCATTATATCTTGGAACAATAAATAAAGAAATGTTAAACTATGATAAAGATTTTAATAAGAGGGTGAGATATCAATGTCTACTAAAAAAACAATTATTGAGAAAATTTGGGATCGCCACGTCATTCATCAAGAAGAGGGAAAACCGAGTATCATATATATTGATCTTCATTTAGTTCATGAGGTAACTTCACCTCAAGCCTTTGAGGGGTTGCGTTTAGCAGGGCGTAAGGTTCGTAGACCTGATTTAACTTTTGCGACTATGGATCATAATGTTCCTACTAAAGATCGCTTTAACATTACAGATCCAATTTCTAAGCAACAAATAGATACGTTAACTAAAAACTGTGAGGAATTCGGAGTTACATTATATGACTTGAATAGTTTAGATCAAGGTGTAGTTCATGTCATGGGTCCAGAACTTGGGTTAACACACCCTGGGAAAACCATTGTTTGTGGAGATAGTCATACATCAACGCACGGTGCGTTTGGTGCACTTGCATTTGGAATCGGCACGAGTGAAGTTGAGCATGTACTTGCAACACAGTGTTTACAACAAGCAAGACCTAAAACTTTAGAAGTTCGTATTAACGGTAAATTAAAACCTGGTATCACAGCTAAAGATCTTATTTTAGGTGTCATCGCTAAATATGGAACAGATTTTGCTACGGGTTATGTTGTTGAATATACGGGTGAAGCCATTCGTGATCTTTCCATGGAAGAAAGAATGACCGTATGTAACATGTCAATTGAAGCTGGAGCTAGAGCAGGTTTGATTACCCCAGATGATACGACTTTTGAATATTTAAAAGGGAGGGAGCATGTTCCTCAAGGTGAGGCTTTTGATCTTGCTGTAGAAGATTGGAAAAGCTTAGCAACAGATGAAGGTGCTGTTTATGATCACGTAGTAGAGTTTAATGCTGAATCATTAGTACCCCAGGTCACTTGGGGAACAAGTCCTGGCATGGGAACAGATGTAACAGCTGCAGTTCCAAATCCAGTAGATTTTGAAACTGAAAATCAACGAAAAGCGGCTGAAAAAGCAATTGAATATATGGGACTTACACCTGGAACGAAAATGAATGAACTTCAAATTGATCGTGTATTCATCGGTTCATGTACAAATGGTAGAATCGAAGATTTAAGAAGTGCTGCCAAGGTTATCAAAGGTTATAAAGTAGCTTCTAACGTTAATGCTATGATTGTCCCAGGGTCTGGTAGAGTAAAAATTCAAGCAGAAGAAGAGGGTTTAGACAAAATATTTGAGGAAGCAGGATTTGAATGGAGAGAAGCTGGATGTAGTATGTGTTTGGCTATGAACCCTGATTTCTTAAATCCAGGAGAACGTTGCGCATCTACTTCTAATCGTAACTTTGAAGGGCGTCAAGGACGAGGAGGAAGAACACACCTTGTATCTCCAGCAATGGCAGCTGCTGCAGCAATTAAAGGTCATTTTGTAGATGTGAGAGACTGGCAGTTTCAGTAATATATACATGATTTAAATATAGTATGGATAGTTTTCAATTTGATAGATTTGAGAGGAGAATGATTACAATGGAAGCTTTTAAACAACATTCCGGAATTGTAGCACCTGTAGATCGTGTGAATGTGGATACGGATGCAATTATCCCTAAACAATTTTTAAAACGAATAGAACGTACTGGATTTGGACAGTTTTTATTTTATGAGTGGAGATTTTTAGAAAATGGGGTTGACAAAAATCCTGATTTTGAAATGAATAAACCTCGTTATAACGGATCATCAGTATTAATTTCTCGAGTAAACTTTGGCTGCGGTTCCTCACGTGAACATGCGCCCTGGGCAATCTTGGATTATGGATTTAAAGTGGTTATTGCTCCATCATTTGCTGATATTTTTTATAACAACTGTTTTAAAAATGGAATATTACCTATTAAACTTTCTGAAGAACAAGTAGAAGGTTTATTCCAACGCACTGCCTCAAACGATGGTTATAAACTTCACGTTGACCTAAAAAATAAAGTGATTACAGATGATTTTGGATTAAAAATTGAATTTGATTTAGATGAACATCGACGTCAGTATTTATTGCAAGGCTTGGATGATATCGGACTCACGCTGCAACATGAAGACAAAATTGCTGCTTACGAGCAAAGAGCTTAATAATCGAACCTCCAGTCACATAGTAGTGGATTTGGAGGTTCTTTTTAATTTCACTTCTGCTTCTCCTTTTACAAAATTAAAAGGACTAATGGTTAAAATCGAAGCTTTTCTATTCTTGTTTTTTCAATATTCTAAACTCTATCCTCAACGATCTCAATATTTACTTCATCTACTTATTGAATTGAAACTTTTAGAATGGTTTCTTGCAAAACATCCGCACAACATTTCACTTTTACAAAAGGATCTAGCTGCTCTGTACATCGATTTTTCATTGTCTTTGATTCATTGTACAAACGCATCTTTCTTCCCTTTTTGAGCAAGTTTAACCATTTTTTTAACTCCACCCGATGCACTCCTTTTTTTGGATTTATTTATTAAATAGATCTTAATGCTATTTGGTTCACGTAAATTTAAAAACTAATTTTTATATGAAATAGTATATTTTAGATTCGGTAGTCTTTTCGGCTTATTTTCCGCAACTTTTTCCATCCATATACGTCTAGTAAATAAAGGAATATCAAATAAAATCTGATATTGTCATTCTTTCATTATATTTGCTAGAATATAGTGGTAAATCACATTTACTAGATTTTATGAATGAGAGATTTTGAAATGAAGTGATTGAATATATGGAGAGTCTCAAATTTTCATATATACATAAGGTTTTTCTTTTTAGGATTTTGCCAGTGTTTCATCTGGTTTTTTTTATCTGTATTTCAATTCTTTCATTAATTATAAATCTATTTTACATAAAAACTATTTTACAGAGGTGACTTATGAAACGTATATCCATTCTACTTACTCTATTACTATTTTTAAATGTATTTCCGGCTGTGTCTATTGCAGGAGAATCTTCAATTTCTTTATTTGTAAATGGTGAGAGACTAAAATTAAACGTATCTCCACTAAAAATAAACGGCAATCTTTATATCCCTTTTGAATTTTTTATAAAAGAATTGGACGCTGAAGTTGAATGGAAATCTGACAATAATCAAGTAAATATACAAAATAAATTAATCAATTTAGATATATATATGGATCGTAGTAAAATGTATTTAAATGGCTCAGCACTTGATATTAAAAATAAACCAGTGATCATATATGGGGATGTTTATCTACCTATACATGTAATTAGTGAAAACTTTGGTATGAAGTACATTTGGGACGCTTTAACCCAATCTATTTATATTTACAAAAATGTAAATGGTATACAAGTTTCCAGCTCAAAAAAACCCAATCCTCAACTAGAACCAATAAAAGATATAATTACAGTTACAAATTCACAATCAAATTTAAATCCATATCCTGAACCACAACCTTCGGCACCTGTAACTGATAATATTGTAATTCCTACCAACAATGGGGAACCTACTATTTATCAGATTGAAGTCTTGGAAGATGAAATTGTTTTTCACGGGAATACGACTCTAGAATATTCAAGTTTTTACTTGCCAAATCCTGAACGTATTGTCATAGATTTTGAGAAAAGTTCTTTTAACTCATCATTTATAGATCAAGAAACTGGTATGGCTAGTGGAATGATGGAAGTGACTCATTCTGATATAAAATCTATTCGTTATGCTATGTTTGAAGATCAATATCCTAGAATCGTCATTGATTTACATGAAAATATAGAGTATAGTATGATAGGAATTCCGGAAGATAATCAAGTAAAGGTATTATTAGGTGTGACGAATAACACTGCTGAACCAAGTAAAGATCAATCAAACGATAACGATGACATTATTGTTGATGATCCTTTCATTATAGTAATAGACCCTGGTCACGGAGGAGATGATCCAGGTGCAACAGGTAGTGTCTCTTCAAGGGAAGAGAAATATTTTACACTCGAATTTGCAGAGAAACTATATGACTTGCTTGATGCAGAGCCTTGGTTTCAACCCTATATGACACGAACAGATGATGTCAAAATTGAGTTGGATGATCGTGCTGAATTTGCAAATGAATTAGGAGCAGATGCTTTTTTATCCATTCATGGGAATATTCATGAAAGATTGAATATTAGTGGTACAGAAACTTATTATTGGACTAATCGAGGTTTGGATTTAGCTCAAACGATTCATAATTACGTTGTTGAATCTGCAGGATTACCAGATAGAAGTATAAGAGAAGTTGAATATAGAGTATTAAAGAACACGAACATGCCTGCTGTATTGTTAGAGATCGGTTATCTATCAAGTGAACATGATGAGAATTTAATGTTAACAGATGAGTTTCAATATCGTGTAGCTGAATCTATCGTAGAGGCATTAAAGGAATACTACCTGAATTAATGCGAAGTCAAAGAAAAAGTATGTAGGCTAATTTGGAGGAGTCATGAACAAAAAAGAAATCAGGCGTGTGTTAGATACAATGGGGGATATGTTTCCAAACGCTCATTGTGAGTTGAATCACGAGAACCCATTTGAGTTAACGATTGCGGTATTACTTTCTGCCCAATGTACAGATGAGATGGTGAATAAAGTGACTGTTCATCTTTTTAAAAAGTATAAAACACCTCAGGATTATTTGAACGTTCCTCTATCAGAACTAGAATCCGATATTAGAAGCATTGGTTTATATCGAAATAAAGCGAAAAATATACGTAAGTTATGTGAAATGATCATTGAAAAATATAATGGTGAAGTGCCTAAGTCCCATAGTGAATTAGTAGAGCTTCCTGGAGTTGGAAGGAAAACAGCAAATGTTGTTGTATCCAATGCATTTGGAGTTCCTGCAATTGCAGTTGATACTCATGTGGAGCGAGTTTCAAAGAGATTAGCACTAGCCAATTGGAAAGATTCCGTTCTTGAAGTTGAAAAAAAACTAATGAAGAAAATTCCCGAAGAAGAATGGACCCAAACACATCATAGACTTATTTTTTTCGGAAGGTATCATTGCAAAGCACAAAACCCATCATGTGATGTGTGTCCTTTACTTGATTTATGCAGAGAAGGAAAAAAAAGAATGAAAAAGAAAATCTAAGGAATGATAAGTAAAAAACTGTAAAGGTAGTGAAACCATGAAATGTATAACTGTGTACACAAAAAGTTTTGAAGAATTTTCAGATATATTTGAAGAAATATTAAAAACTCCACTAACTGAAGATGAAGAAAAAACGATTGAAGGTATTACTGTGAGTGATTCTGGCGAAGTTCCAGAGCAATACATAGATCGTATGAGAGATAAACCAGAAGTGGTTGTTATGAAAGTAAAAGAAGAGGATATTACTATATTTCAGCATGGTGAAGTTTTTGAAATTTTGATACCTGAGAAGGAATCTGTGATATAATATAAATATAATTTTTGAACAGAGTGCGTTGATGATTCTGTTCATGTTTAATAAAAACTCGC
>NZ_SIJB01000033.1 GCF_009910845.1 Chengkuizengella marina
TTTCAAACCTACTGTTTGATCTGCACCCCCATCAATATGGGTCTTTTTCACATCTTCTTGAGTCAAAGATAACGAGGATGCACTCATTTGATTCAAATCTACCATTTCTTCAGCTATTACTAGAGTTGAAAATACTAATAGAAATATACATAGAAAAGTTACTGTTTTTTTAATATTCAATATGATTCCTCCTAATATTTATGTATTTATGTAAATTCTTAATTACACTTCTTGAAACAAACTTCCCCCTTCAATTAATAAAACTTTCATTAATTTACCTTTAAATCATATACAAAGTTTTTTGTCATTTCTAATGGAAATAAATTCTTGATACTTTGTTGATAATTTTATAATTAAACAATAAAAAAACCTTTCATAAAAAAGAGAAAGGGTCAAACAAAATATTCCGTAACGAGTAATTTATTTTTCTTTGTTTTTATTTTTTAATTTTTTTGTCTTTTAGCTTCTTCTTAATGAAATAATCTTCTGCAACTTCTTCATTTAAACCAATGATGTACGAGTGTGTAACTTTTTCATGATCCTCATTTGCTATTGATAGAGACGGGAATACTAATAAAATTATGCATAGTAAGCTTACTACTTTTTTTATAAGCAAAATAACCTCCTATAATTGATATTCTTTTCTTCTCTTCCTACCTGTAACCTGATTGTATTTAACCATTCTATTTAAAAAATTTACATAAAAATAGGGGGCAGATATACATTTTTTCCAAATGATGTATAGAAACTGAGTTATTTTGAATTTTGTTTGTAATACCTTTAGTTAGTTTAGAAAATAATTATAAGTACATGAAAGGACTTGAATCTAGATCAAGCCTTTTAAGAGGCAATTGATTCTGTAATTATACTTATTCTTAGAGAGAAATCTACTGATTCCCGTACATTCCCAGTTCATACAAAAGAACCTTAAGAGAGTTCTATCCCTTAAGGTAGATGAATCTTTATTTATTTATAAACTTATAATTGAATAAATCCTTTTCTAAAATAAATATCTACTATAATAAGAATTAGATCATTATACGTATCAAATAGTTCATTAAATTGATCTAATGAAATATGTTTAGGAAAGATATCACTAATTATGCCCTTCTCGTCCTCTAAATCACTCCAGAACAAATCCTTTTCAATCGCTATTGCAAACCAAAATATATTTTTTTGATAGCAAAACAATTCGTACGCTATTTTTTTTGATATATATATTTTACCTTCTAGTTGAATAATGGAGTTTAATATTTTTAAATTAGCATTTTTAATTTTATTCAAAATTGTATTAAAATCATGATATTCCATGTTATTTATATCAAATAATGCATCATACAAACTTTTTTTATCCAATTGAATACTCTGACTTTGAAAAAGATCAGAATCTTTACCCATGGTATCATTATAAGATAATCCTTTTAAAGTGATTTCTTCATATTTTTTTAGATACAATAACATCTCATATTTATGTTTGGTTAACTTTTCATTTAATTTCTTTGCAGTTGTATTATAAATCGCTTGAGACACAATATCAGTATAAGTAGATAATAAGTTGCCTGCAAACCTTCTTTTGAGCATTGATCCATTTGAATTAATTTTTGTAATCTCTTCAATTAAATTAAACATAGATTCGATTTCATCATGTAATAATAACGATCCTGGTCTTAATGCTACACTAATTTTTATTAGTGAATCATATAAATTTTCTTCAAGCTTTTCTAATTTATTATTCATTATGGTATATACCCCTCTATCGCTTCTAATGGTATGGATTGATATATGGATATTTCTTGATCTATAGTTGCAAAATTAAACGCTTTTTTATAGTCATAATGATTTGGATCTAAATTTGTGAGTGCATCCACATATTTAGAATCTACTTTATTTAGATTTATTACTATTATACCTTTATTCTCTGAAGTTTCTTGAGTATTATACCAAATTGCTCTTTCTAAACTCTTAGTTGTAGATATCCATGGATCATTCTTCCATGGTTTAAATAATTTATTTGATCCGTATGCTACATGATCAGTTAAACTCCATTTTCCATTAGGATTTTTAGCTTGAATATCTTGTAGGGCAATTACATGAGAAAGATCTTTACTGTTTATTGCTCTATATACAATATTTTCATATTCTTTATTTCTAAGCTCTTCAACATGTTCTGCTTGTAATATTGGTATTTCTGCATATCTAAAATAATCACTATTTGTTTCACCAGCTACTATAGGATTATAGAAGAATAAAGTGATGCTAGTAAATATTCTTAGCCCCCATGAAGGTTTAGGTTTTACCGATATATTAGGTTGTTTTTTAGTCTTTTCTTCTATTACTTGATTATAAAATTTGTCAAAATCAAGGAGAGCTTCATGACCAGTAGGATCATGGTATATCAATGGATTATTATAAACATATGTATATAAATTTAAACTAAGTGGATTGTTAATATCTCCTTCATACGTATCTTCAGAGACAAATCTACCATCATTTGGATCATACCAACGTGCACGTAGATATTGCAAACTTGTAGTGTTATCCCATAACTCTCCTGAGTATTGAAATGAATTATGGATCATCTCATAAGATTTTATTGGATTGCCCCAAATATCATATTCATATTGGTTTAACCTTGTATTACCAGTTTTGTCTCTTAATTCTACCACGTCTCCATGACCATTTCTAAGATAATAATACTCATTAGCATACGCATCTTCAATAGAAACTAGACCATTTCCACGAATATATTGATTTTTTAATCTTGCTTCACCGTTTACTATTTGTGCTTCAGCTATTATTGCAGGACCGTCGTAATAATATCTAGTTATTTCTCCATCTTCAATCCGCTCTACTAGTAAATTATCTCCATTATATCTATATTGCACACTTTTACCTTCTACAGTTACTTGTGTCAATCTATTATAATCATCATATTCATATTGGGTATTTTGATCATTTCCTACATAAGTACTTACAATTTCTTGTCTATTTCCTCTTAAATCATATTTGTAATTTTTTTTAAAATCATCAGTAGAAAAGATACGGTTTAACTCATCATACTCATACTCATTAGATCTTTCATTTTCTATTTTAGATGTAATGTTTCTATTTGCATCATATCCGTACTGATACTGATTAATGACCGTTCCATCTTTCTTTTGATGGGTCAACGTATCTAAATTCAGTCCATCGTAAGTATATACACTTTCAACCCCATTTTTTTGCTCTATCTTCTGTAGTAATCCATTAGAATAATAAGTATATTCTGCTTCCGCATCTTGAATTGTTTTACCTACTGAACTTATTCTATTTTTTTCATTATAATTATAGTATACATTTAAGTCAAAAGGACCAATCATTTGCTTTCTATTACCTAATTCATCATAAAAATATTGAATGCTTCGTCCGTCTGGATAAGTTACTTTATTTAATAATCCATTATAAAGATCATAATTATAGGATGTCGTCCCTGTTACATCAATCATGGATGTACGATTTCCAATTAAGTCATATGAAAATTGAATTATTTGATCTGCACTTGTCTTCTTCGTTAACAAGTTGCGATTGTTATATTCAAACCAAAAAGAATTTCCATTTCGATCCGTTCTATTTGTGAGGTTTCCATTTGAATCGTACACATAAGAGTCTATTTGACCTTTGGGATCAATACGTTGAATTAAATGTCCCATTTCATCATATTGTTTCTGTAATTGTTTTGTATCTGCATAGGTAATCGTTGTTAGGTTTCCAACCATATCATAACCATAAGTCGTTTGTTCCGACTTAGCATTTGTGACACTTCTTAATCGACCTAAAAAGTCGTATTCGTATGTCGTTAAGTAGCCGTTTGCATCAATCGTTTCAATTAAATTACCTACATTATCATATTTATATCCTGCTAAATCTTGTCCTCCATTTGTAAGTTCTTCTTCTTTAATAGTTCTGCCAAATTTATCTACCGTAGTACGTAGTACATTATTTTCAGGGTCTGTATTTGTGACTGTATGTTGAATATCATCATATTGGGTAGTTGAAGAATATCCATCTGCTTGTATTGTTTCAATATTTCGATCCCAAGCATCATAAATAAATTCCGTTCTATTTCCTAGAGCATCTTCTATCCAAATTTGATTCCCTAGTTCATCATAACCATATTTTTCTTTAGACTTATATACACCGTGTTCCATGATGCCTATTTCTGTCATCCACCCTAACGGGTTAAACTTTGTAACAGTTTGGATTCCTTCTTCATCTGTTTTCACAATAACATTATTTACATCATCAAAGTCCATTCCGATATGGCTTCCATCTGGATGAATTGCTTTTATCACTCTACCCAGTGCATCATATTCATAGGTGCTCACATTTCCATTTCCATCTATATATTGCGTGGTTTGTCCAGATGTTAAGTCGTATGATGCTTCAGTAGAAATCGTAGAGACTACACCATCGATATCTGTGACATCCATTGACTTCATCGTTGGATATGCAAATTGAACATCTTCACTGTATTGCGTCTGTGAGAGGATATCTTTTTCCCCATTTTCAACTCTTGTTTGAGTTGGATTCCCATAGGCATCATAGTTTTCATAGTTTATTTGTTGTAATAACTCACCTGTTTCATCATTCTCAAAGACTCGCATTTGAGTGAGGCTTCCCAGCCCATTTCTCTCAAATACAGTATGAAGACTGGTTGTATCATTGATAGGTTGATTGATGTTTTTTAGTAATTTCGTATCCGTGTCATAGGTATACGTCGTTGTTATACCTAGTGGATTCGTTTCACTAATCACATTTCCATAATCATCGTATTCAGCTGAGGTGGTCACCATTTCTGAAGTAGTATTATTTACTATATTTGTCGTTTGACTACTTGTTTCTATTGGTAACCAAGATAAACGACGCTCTTCATCATAAGTATACGTTGTTGTTTCTTTTAAGTCCCCTGCTTCTGTGACCACTTCTGTATTGTAATAATCAGCTGGGTTATCAGAATCAATGTAATCTTTTTTATAATGGAATGTTGTTGATTTTTGCCCACTATTCAAGGTCGTTGAAAATGTTAAGTCTTGATCATACGAACTGCTAAGGTCCCCATTGTAAGAGAATTTTTGGATATTCTTACTTTCTTGTGTCCCATTTTCATAAAATACGATTTCTTCTCTTGAATTCACTCGATAAGCTTCATTTACGGAACTTTTTGAAAGATATCTCTTTACAGGACTACCATACACATAAATACTTTTAGATCCTGTTGGGTGAGTTACCCCAGTAAGTAGAGCATATGGATTACTTACTGTAGGCGTTATACTTGTTAAACTATACTCTGCTGGTTTTAAATCATAATCGTAAGTCGTCACTCTACCTAATGGATCAATCACTTGGCTTAAGAGCGTCACACTACCTTCTTTTATCTTTTTATATGTGATCGTTTTTTCTCCATATTGAATTACCACTTGTGATGATGTATTCGTTATAGTAATTGTGTTACCAATCGCATCCGTAATTGAACTAAGTACAAAATCGTTATACGTAAAATCAATGTTATTTGAATACGTATCTTGTATTTGAATCAGTTTACCACTGCTATCAAAGTATTGATTTATTCCAGAGATGGATTTAAGTACATACCGAGATGTAACTCCATTTACTGTAACAGTACTATCTGATTCAAATGTGAGATCATTTAATTTGTATCCTTGTAGCTGATACCCAGAAGAACTACTCCCAGTAATTTGGTAACTTCCCCCAACAACTAGTTTTAAATATTTTTTGTTATTAATCTCTTCAATATAAGGAAGATTCCAACTCCATCCTTTACCAATGGGGAATATCTCATCTTCATAGGTGCCTTTACCTGTTGAAGTAGATAATTTATAAAATTGGGAGGAGCCACTGTTATATGTTCTAGTTAAAGCAAAAGATAACCCATTTCTACCTGGTAGAACAAAATCTGTTTCTTGGATCGATAAACTACCAGATAAGGTAGACACCGTTTCATGTTTTAAATCAATAGAATACGGTGCTTCATTCGTTTGTAAATTGACATTATTTAATGTCTCTTCATCAGGTTCAATTGGTGATTCCTCTTCTTCTAAAACTGAAACTTTATTTTTCTTTTTATCCTTATCTTTCTTATCTTCTTTGTTCTTTTTATCTTTTTTATCTTCTTGATGAGTAAGCTCGTTACGAATGATACTTTGAGCGTTTTTAGATGGGTTAATAAACTTTGGTTTAATCTTTTTCATGCTATCTTGGTAGGTTTTACTGTTTTCTTTTTGATATTTCAACGCTTCTTCAATATCTTTTAATGTATAACCTTTATTTAGCTCATTTTGAATAAACTCTTGAGAGATATTAAAACGTTTTTCAAGATTCTTCTTGTCTTTTTTTGCTGATTTTAAAGGCTTTTTAACCTCAAATGATTTTGCTTTATCATTTTTGGCATAAACGGATGGAGATAATGCTTGTATATTAAAACTAGTAACCAATAAGGTTAAAATTAACGTTATAATTATAGATTTAAATAGTTTCTTTTTCATCTGATTTCACCTCTAGTTTTGAATGGTAGTCTGTTTATTTATTAAATTTCCATTTTCTTTAAGTTTAGCTTTAAATGATTTACTGTAAAGGAATTCCTCTAAAAAACTACCATCTGAACTGATAATTTTAATAATTTTATCACTAACTGAAGTCTTTACACGTTCTCGTCCACCCATAACATAGATTTTCCTATTATTCAATTGTCTTGAGTAGTTCATACTATCTACTTCTACCCATTCATCTGTTTCATTTGCATCGTAAAAATCTGTGTATTAGGGAATGGAATAATCGTAAAACACAAAATCATTATTAATCCAAGTTGATTTCATATTTTTTTTTCTTTATCTTTATAAGTAAAATTAATGTTCAATTGTTGTCTGTTTATTGATTAAATTTCCATTCTCGTCATATTGATATTGTGTTTGGAAGTTTATTTTCAAGGGACTAACTGTAAAAGAATATGATTCCTCTGAAAAACTACCGTCCTCACTAAAAACTTTTATATAGTAGGTTTGTCCACTTTCTACTAAATAATAGAGTTCACTAGCTAAAATTCCTTTTAAATTCATTTCAGCATCATATACATATAGACTATATTTGGCAGTCTCAGGTGATTGAAATGTTATAGTATCAACTCCAGTTTGAGTTGGAATGTACTTATAGAAATCCGAATCATTTTCTGAACTTATGGTTGATGTATAATTGCTATAATAAGCAATCGGATATGCTGTCGTTGCATCATCGTTAGGCTCATAAGAAATAGGTAACACAAGATCATTAACATAACTCCATCCAGACCAATTTGTTCCATCATATACTTGGATCCCAAAATCCCATTCTCCTCCTGCTAATTGTGGAGTCGTATGTGTTGTATCATCTGAAGAAATAATGTCAGAAAAATAGGACCATGTTTCCCAGTTATCTTGTGACCCGATCACCTGATACCCGATTTGTTTTTCCGTATCTATATCACTAAAGTCCCAATGAAAAGTGATTATATTTTCGTTTAGTTGTTGTCCATCGAAATGAGAAGTGATGTTTAAATTTGGTAAATTATTCAACTTCACATAAACACTATTAGAATTTGGACTTTCCCCAATATGACTAATGGAGGATACAACATAATAGTAGCTGTTCCCATTTACCACAGTTGTATCACTAAAGTAAGGATCAACTAAATTTTCAGCTATGGTTACGTAAGGTCCTTCTAATGAAGATGAACGTTTCACAATATAATTCTCTGCCGTTTCTACTACATCCCATGTTAGATCAACTTTAGAGTCACTAGTCATTGCTTGTAGATTCATAGGTTGGTTAATACCATAGTGTCTTTCTATAATATAATCGGCTAAATTTCTCATAGCAGTATCTATATCTGAGTTATCTATATACTTCCCATTTCCGTTATTATATTCTATTAAGGATTGAATACTAGATTTATTGTCCTCGTTACCTAAACCAATAAAATCAAAGTTTGCTGAATCCATACCTTCCATAATAAAAGATGTATCCACGTTATTATTTAAAAATAATCCGTAAAAACTTCCTTCAGCATTATTTAAATTCATTTCGTAATCAAGATATTCTACATCTGGAGTCCCTTTATAAATCGCATCATCATCCTCCATACGAATACCTGTTTCGGTATTGTATAACCTTGTTTTATCATCACAATCAGTATTGTTAAGGTGATTATCCAGACAAAAATCTCCTCTTATGTAAGGAGAAACAGTATCAACAGTTAAATCATCCCCTATACTTGAATATGAGATAACCTGGTCTATAAGGCCTTCTCCTCTTTCATAAATATCCATATTAGATATTATTTCATCACCATTGCTATCTTGTGCATTTACTCTCAAACTAAGACCATCTATTGAATAAGTATAACTTGGGTTTAAAACATGAGATGAATCCCCAATCTCTGGTTGATAAATTAAGTTTCCTTCTGGAACTAATGTAAATTTAGCTCTTCCACTAATCGCTCTTCCACTGCTGTGTTCTCCTGTATCTTTGATGTAATAGTACTCAGTACTGTCTGTTATCACATCCACTGAAAGGTTATGCTGGATTGAATCTTTATAACTTATATCTTCTTGATCAAAAATATATTGGTATATATATTCATCGCTTATATAATTTTCTGTCTCTTGATTAATGAGTTCTCTAGAATCAAATGCCTCAGCTATAAAGCCTATAGAATACAAGTGTAATTTATCTGGGTTTAAATAAGTTTTCATATCTCCCCAATTACTGTATAATTTCCTTCCTAGTGCAGATGAATCGTAGGATGCGTCAGAACACATATAATTACTGTATTGACTCTGTGGATTATCATTGTTAACATCACAAACTATGTCTTTATACAATGTAATAATATTCCCATTATTATCAATTGCTTTAACTTCCATAGTTAAGTTATTGGTAGATAAAGTAAATCCGGTCGCTTTAGCTGTCAAATCCATACGATCTAATATAATTGTGTTAATAGCAGGGATCGCCTTAAACCCTATAGAAACCCCATATGTTCCCTCGTCTCCGCTGGTAGTATAGTAATCATTTGTTATGGTAGTAGATACACTTACAGGATTTTGCACATATCCACCTAAAGTGTCTACAGATAAGTCCAATCTTATATCTCTTTCTTCTAAAAGAGGAATTAATACATCTTGTGCTTTTTCTAATATTAAATCTTCGTTATAGCCTAAAGGTTCTGTCATTAATATTAAATCAGTGTCAAGTACTCTTGTAATTTTAGTTCCATCCATGGCAATAGTAGAATTGATAGGTTCTGCAATATTTCCAGAGAAGTCCTCTAGACCTTGTATGGAAAATTCAATGTCTCCTACTGGATCTTCTTCTGTTACTGTGACGGAGGCAACTACATTATTAAGGTAATAAAACAGATCAGCTTTCTTCCCCATAATACTTATATAGGGATCCTCAATTATTTTCTCATTTAATTTAATTGTTAAATATACTTGGCTTCCAACTCCTGCAAAACTCTCTCCATCACTAGAGGAGATAGAAGAATAAATGATCTCTGGAGGAGTATTAGGTGTACTATCTACTCCATTAATGGAAGGAATATTTATGTCTGTCCAGTCTTCAACTCCTAATTGACCATAATCATTACTACCTACGGCTACTACACTGCCATCACTTTTTAAGCCTATCGTATGATAACTTCCTGCTGCCACTTCTACTATGTCGGTCCAGAAAAAGACTCCCAATTGTCCATCGTCATTCCTGCCTACACTCACTACACTCCCATCACTTTTTAAGCCTACTGTATGATAATATCCTCCGGATACTTGTACTATATCTGACCAGCCTTCAATTCCTAATTGACCGGAATCATTTTGACCAACCGCGACTACTTTCCCATCACTTTTTAAGCCTATCGTATGATATAATCCTGCACTCACTGCTACGATGTCCGTCCAACCCTCTACTCCTATTTGTCCGTATTCATTACTCCCTACGGCTACTACACTTCCATCACTTTTCAAACCTACCGTATGATAATATCCTGCTGCCACTTCTACGACATCTGTCCAATTCTCTACTCCTAATTCACCAGAAGTATCCCTTCCTACAGCCACTACACTTCCATCGCTTTTCAAACCTATAGTATGATAACCCCCTGCTGCCACCTCCACGATATATGTCCAATCATCGACTTGTAATTGACCATAGTTATCCCTACCTACAGCCACTACACTTCCATCGCTTTTTAAACCTACCGTATGATTAGATCCTGTTGTCACTTCTACTATGTCTGTCCAATCATCGGCTTGTAATTGACCATAGGTATCTCTTCCTACGACCACTACATTTCCATCACTTTTCAAACCTACCGTATGAGATTTTGCACTAATATTATTACTTTTTGACCTCTCAAGACTCAAAGGTGAATTATCCACCACACTTCCAGAAGGCGTTTTTATATCTGTCCAACTTGATACACCTAATACTTGACCATCATAATCCCTACCTACAGCCACTACACTTCCATCACTTTTTAAACCTATGGTATGATAAGTTCCTGCTGCCACTGCTACAATGTCTCTCCAACCTTCAACTTCTATTTGATCATAATTATTCCTACCCACAGCTGCTACACTTCCATCTTTCTTCAAGGCCACTGTATGGTATAATCCTGCACTCACGTCTACAATTTCTGTCCATTCTTCTACTCCTAGTTGATTATAATCATCTCTGCCGACAGCTACTATACTTCCATCGCTTTTCAACCCAATAGTATGATAATCCCCTGCTGCCACTTTTACAATGTCCGTCCAGCTTTCAACTTTTAATTGATCATACTCATCACTTCCTACAGCCACTACACTTCCATCGTTTTTTAAACCTACAGTATGATATAATCCTGTTGCCACTTCTACTATGCCTGTCCAACCTTCAACTCCTAATTGACCGTTATCATTTCTTCCTATTGCCACTACGCTTCCATCGCTTTTTAAGCCTACACTATGATAACTTCCCGCTGCCACTTCTACTATGCCTGTCCAATCACTTACCGCTAATTGTCCGTAATTATCACTTCCTACGGCCACTACGCTTCCATCGCTTTTTAAGCCCACAGTATGATATAATCCTGCTGCTACTTCTACGATGTCTGTCCAATCACTTACCGCCAATTGTCCGTAATCTCTACCCACAGCCACTACGCTTCCATCACTTTTCAAACCTACTGTAGTATATTTAGCACCACTAATGTTCGAACGTATCATATCATCTAAAGTTAATTTAACGGTAGCAATACTAATTTGATCAAAGACTGATACTTCAGATTCTGAATTTTCCTCTTCTATATCACTCAATGGTTCTTCTTCGACTTGAATAATTTCCTCATCTATCTCATTTGATTCTTGTACATCTTGGAAACCTTCTTGTATTGTTACTAATCCATGACCATATTCAGTGATATCTCCTAAAGATACAGCTGAAGCAAATAATTGATTTTTAACATCTTCAGAAGTTAGTTTCTTATCTCTAGCCCAAAGTATTGCTGCTGAACCTGTTACATGCGGCACAGCCATAGATGTCCCAGACATTTCACCATATCTATTGTCATTTAAAGTACTCAAAATCGATGTTCCTGGAGCGATTAAATCTAATTCGGAACCTGTACTAGAATATTCTGCTCTTTCTAAGTTTTCATTAACAGCACCAACGGATATACTTTCTGAAAATCCAGCTGGAAAGATTAAAGTTTCATCCCCTAATCCTAAGTTCCCTGCTGCTGCAATCACTAAAATACCTGCATCTGTAGCCTCTTGAATCGCTTTATGAAGAGCTTGACTGTATAATTCTCCTCCAAAACTCATAGAGATGATATCCATCTTGTTATCTATCGCCCACTGTATACCTTCGATCACTTGTGCGTATGATCCATTCCCTTCATGATCTAACACTTTTACGGCATATATATTAGATGCTGGCGCGATCCCTACAACGCCAAACTCATTGTTGAGCGCTGCAATTGTTCCAGCTACATGTGTACCATGACCATTCTCATCTTGATAATCTGTACCTTCAACAAAAGATATACCGTCTTTAATTTTTAAGTCTGGATGCTCAGAAATTCCTGTATCTAGAACAGCAATATTAATATTTTTACCGTCTTTCCCATTTTCAAGAGCAATATTTGCTCCTATAGCCTCTAAACCCCACGGCATCATTTGTTCACTTTCATGGATTTCTTTTTTGTTTGCTTTATTAATGGATGCCATTTGGACGGACGCATTTTCTTCCACAAATAAAACTTCATCTTCAAAAACAATTTCGGCATATTCAGTTAAATTTAAGTCTGTCACTAATAAATTGTTTTTCTTTGTTTTTATTTTCTTTGTTTTCTTATCTTTTAACTTCTTTTCAATAAAGTCATCCTCTACTACTTCTTCATTTAAGCCAATGATGTACGAGTGTGAAAATTCATTTTGATTATCGTTTGCTAATGATAGAGAAGATGGGAATAATAATAAGAATATACACAATATAACTACTACTTTTTTTATAAGCAAAATAATTCCTCCTAAAATTTATATCTTTTTTACTACTTCTTACTTTTAACCTGATTAAATTTACTCCTCTCTATTTAAAACCTGTATTAACCATTCTATTTAAAATATTTACATAAAAATAGGGGGGAGCTATACATTTTTTCCAAATGATGTATAGAAACTGAGTTATTTAGAATTTTGTTTGTAATACCTTTGTTTACGTATTCAAATTACTTTGTGAATTTTCCACTTTTTCAATAGTTGCATTTTTTTATCTAAACTCTTCTCCTTCCCGTAAACACTTTCTATGACATTCTGTTACACAAAAAACAATATTTATTTGAGGAGATCTCTAACTAGATTAATGATATTCTATGCTTTATAATCTTTTTCTAAAGGTTAAAAGTTACTGTTGGTCAAATTTATAGTCAAAAAAAAGCAGAAGTAACACCCTTCTGCTATCATTTATTTACTTAAATTAATACTACAAATGAAATACTGCATTGTGCTGTGATAATTTTTTCTTTATATCCTTGTTTGAGTCATTTCTAATAATTTTTAGTTCCCTTTCTTCTCATTCCAAACTATATCTATTTCACTAAATCTCGTTTTCAAAGTTAATTTTATAATTATCCCCATCTTATAGTAACCACATCCCAATGATAAGTTATTTCTAAATGCGTCCTTCTTTTTATATCTCACAATATAATAAAACTATGGATTCACATTATGTACGATCAGAATTGGGTCTTAAAATATTTGTATTTTTATCAATTTAGTCATAGATTAAAAAATTAGAATTTTCAGATCCAATATTAAAATATCAACTGATAAAACAAAACATCTAACCAAGTATCAAACTTATAACCAACCTCTTTAAAACAACCTATGTATTCAAAACCAAACTGCTCGTGCATTTTTACACTGACTTCATTTCCTTTTGTAATACCAGAAATAATAACATGGTGACCTAATTCTTTAGCACGTTTGATAATCTCAGTCATTAAATGTTTGGCAATGCCCTTCCCCCTATAATTTTCATCTATGTATACGGATAACTCCACTGTTCGATTATAAGCAGCTTTTGATCTATAAGGGGACAAAGTACAGTAACCCACAACTTGATCATCAATACAAGCTACTAAGATTGGATGTTTCTTCCCATAATGAGAAAACCACTGTTTTCGTTGCTCTAGTGTTTCTTTTTCTAAATCAAATGTTGCTGTTGTTGTTAAAATGGCATGATTATAAATATTTAAAATTTCAGGAAGGTCTGTCTCAACTGCGTCTCTGATTATCAATTGTTCATTCATCTCCATAAAAAAACATTAAAAATAAAAAAAGAATATATTTAAATGTATTGTAATTCTCTTTAAAAATCAATGTAAATAAATTCAAAATGTACAATTATTTTTTGCTTAAATTATCCAATTAGTTTTTTCAGATTTTTGGGAAATACTAATTTTAACAAGGAGGGATAAAATGACCAATAAAGATATGAGTCCAATGTCAGGAGATCCTGTAGAAACTGAAGGCATATATAAAAATGAATGGGGGAGAGAAGAAATGTTTAAGCGAGGAGATATATTCCCTGCTGATCCGCAAATGGGGACTACAGCATGGGTATTAAGTGCTTTTCCTCCAGATCAGCAAAGAAGAGAAACGGTTGATCCACGCTTTAGATTAGACAACACTAGTGAATCCAACCATCAAAACAAACCTCGTTTACATGTAGATCGTGGGGATAAATAAATATGATGTTCAAATCGTATAAAGACCCTAATATAGAGCAGAGATTTAAAGAATTACAAAAATATAAAATTAAAAAATTGTCTTCAGAGTACCCAAGTGAAACTTTGAAAACTTTACAGCAATATTCTCAAGAGAAACAAAAAAGAAACATCATTATTTCACTAATCACTGCTGCCATCATAATTCCAATGGTTATCGTTTTATTCATGAGTAAACAAAATAAGAAAAGAAGTTGGTTTCAACAACTCTTTTATAGATGGCGCTATAATAAAAATCACTGACCCACAAAAGGTCAGTGATTCATTATGTTTTTATTAATTACTTCACAAATCGGTGTCCACCAATTTCTTTGACTACTTCCTTACTATTAAAGAATCCACTTTTGGATACTTTAGGATTAAAGAAATATAAAGCTCCTTCTACAACATTTTTACCTGATAACACTTCTTGAGCAGCCTTGATTGATTGGGCAGAAGGTTGAATCGTTTCAAGCTTACCCGTTCTTGCAGGTGTAAATTGATTTGGCGCATAGATTACGTCTTTAATCGTATTTGGAAAACGTGAATCATTTACTCGATTCAATATGACATTACCCACAGCGATTTGACCTTCATAAGGTTCGTATCCTGCTTCTGCAGATATAATTTTAGCTAAGAGTTCAATTTCTTCTTCAGAAAAGTTTTGAGCTAATTTTGATAACATAATAGATGGTATCACTACTTTTAATTTATCATTGATAAATAGCTCATCCGATTGTAAATTATTTCTGACTTTTAATTGTTCAATCGTAATTCCATATTGTTCACTTATACTTTGTACAGTTTCACCAGCTATTATGGTATGTAGTGGAATAGTTGATACATTCATTTGTTTGGTATTTACATCGTATTGAAAATTTGCATGTAAAAATTCCGTTAGATGACGAACAGGTATATATATATGATTATTTTCTATAATCGTTGGAGCATCCATATAATATTTTTCACCATTTAGTAGTACACTTACATCATTTAATTTAAATGTGATCTGGTCTCCAGAATTCATTTGGATAATGGTTTCTTTTGTATCCTTTTTCCACTCTACTGTTGCGCCAAACTCATCAACTACTATACGAATTGGTACATAAATACGACTTTCTTTCTCTACTATAGGCTTAGATAAATTTACTTCTTGAGAGTTAATTTTAATCGCATGACTTGACTGTGCGAAACTAACACTCATCATTGTAAAAAATAAAAATAAACTTATCGTTACAGCTTTTAGTTTTCGAATAAAAATCACTTCCTAGTTTAAAATTTATGAAACACATCTACTATTATAACATAGCAATGCAAATCACAAATTCTCAATTAATGGAAGTGCTTTTAAAGAACAAAAAAAAGACTCATATGAGCCTTTTTATTTAATCGTATATCCACCACGAACCATGACGTAAATCGTGTAATCTACACTCTCATGTGGTTTAATTCCCCGACCTACACCTGGATTAATTAATAAATGATTATTCTCAACAGCGACTCCGTTTAAAACATCTTTAGCACCAGTAACATCCGCTAATCCGTTGCTTGTATCACTAAAAGCGACTGTTTTACCAGTTCTAACTATCATCTCAGTCCCAACATTAGGATATAAAGCTTGTCCAGGCTGCAATTTAACAACTTCCAAGGAAGAAGATAATCCTCCTCCAATTGTTAAATCTGTACCTGCTAATTTCTCTTCAATCAATTTATCAATTGTCTGATCTACGTAACCTTTTGTTACTAATGGATCATTTGCTGAACCGGGTTGTTCTGAATTAAAAGTGTTTGCTAGGGATGGGATTGTGGTACCAGCTAAGTATCCTCCTCCTAATAATAGAGCGGATAAAGCTATTTTTGTTATGTGTTTTTTCATTATTTTCCTCCGATTTGGGTATGTATATTTTTATATTATTATACTCTATACTTATATTAATGTTTCGAAGAATTTATTTTCACTTAGGCTATATTTAAATAATTTAAATAAAAAGAATCTTAGTAGAATAAAACCTACTAAGATTCTTACATACAATCATTAATATATCTTCAATAAATCTCTAATTCCAATTAATTAATAGTAACTGAAGTTTCCTGATTTTCATTACCTTGTAAGTCATTAATTGAATTGCTTCTAATATTAATTAGAAGGCCTTTAATTTGAGTATCAGTATCCATTTCATCGATAGTTATAACCACTTCATTTGGAGTTCCAGCATCAAAACTTGATACGGCATTAGATACTGTAGCAGTTACAAATTCAAAATCAGTTGCATCAGCATTGATTTCACCAGCACCAACACCCTCAGATAGTACCACAGTGATTACATCAGAACCACCAGTGAAGTTAATTGGGTCTATTGTAGCAGAAGTAGTAACTGAACCATCACCATTTGTCACTGTAGCACTAAAATTAGATAAATTAGTAATTGCTGTAGCAATTTCAGTAGAAGTATTACCCAATACATCAGTTCCATCATCTGCAAGCGTGACTGTTATCTTATTAATATCATCATATACTGCATTTAATACGTCAGCTTCACCATCAGCGTTGTCTGTAACTATTTCTAATAGCAAATTATTACCTATAGCTCCTGCATATGATGCATCATCTATAGTTACTGTAATCTCTTGGTTTAGTATTCCAGAATATAAAACTAATGATGCATTTGTTTGAACAGTTGAAGCGCTATTGATGGATACACCTGTAACATCAACAACATTAGCTACATCTGTTCTATTAACGTTTGTGTTTCCAAAACTATCTAAATCATCTTCATAAGTAACTGTTAATGTCCCACCTACAGACCCCTGTACTTCGTTATTATTAGAACCATTAGAAATTAATGTTGCAGTACCTGAAAATACTCCAGAGTTATCATCTGTTTCTGTTAATGTAACTTGAATTGGATTTCCAGATCCTGCTAATACTACATTCACTTGATCTTCTGAGTTAGTAGTGTCCTCATCAGCGTCTGTTACAGTTACAGTGACTGTTTCATCTATCTCATAGCTACCTTTGTCTAAAGAAACAGATCCAGTAAATCCAAAATCATTATCCTCTATATTAATGACTTCAACATCATCAATTTCTTCAAGGATGTTACCATATACGTCTTCAATATCATAGTCATTTACAGTACTTAATTCTAAATCAACATCCAAATCAGAACTGTTTTGCTCTTCAACTCGGATTACTACATAGATACCATCCGTATCATTTCCTTCTGATAGATCAGCAGGAATTGTTGTATAATCATCCGTTGCATAAGCTCTAATTATATCGTTATAATCACTATCATCGAATTTAAAGGCCTTCTTGTAGACTGATCCATCTTTTATAGGTTCTGTAAATTCAACCACAACGTGGTCTGTTTTATTGTTTCCATTTACATCAAGCGCAAAGATGTTTTCTACTTGATCACCATCAAGTGTTCTAAATGCCACTTCTGGTGCTATTCCATCTACAGCAACTCTTGCATTTTCATCTTTAAATGGCGCTGGAGCCACTTCAAATATATTGTACGTATCTGGATTATCTTCATCTGCCTCAAATGATACTTTGATGTCTAATTCGTTTCCATCAATATCTCCAGTGTGTTCAATTTCATTTTCTAGAAATAGTGTTACCAACGTACCCTCATCGTTATATTCGATGTCCAACCCATCAATATCAATATTACTATCGATGAATGAATCAGTTACTTTAAAATCATCATCATCTACAGATATCAATTCTTGGTCAAATTGGACTGTGATTTGTGTTCTACTGATCGCAATTACTCCATCCGGTTCTACTTCGGCTCTGTAATTTCCAAAATCTTCAATATCCAAGGAAAGTTGGAAAGCATTGAATTTATTTCCATTTATATCTTCAATATTAGATATTAATAATTTTTCCGCCTGAAGTAACTCTTCATAGTCGCCTCTTGTTAACTCAATCATGACTGTTTTATCATTTTCGAAGAACTCAAAGTCTCCATCAATTCTAGATGTATTTCTTCCATCATAAAAACGATAATTGTCTGGATCTACTGCGGTATCATTTACATCTTCTTTATAGATAATATATAAAACTTCATCACCTTCATATTCTCCATCTTCTTCAGCATCATCGAACTCTACTCTAATGCCCTCATGCATAAAGGTTAAATCATCAATGTCTAATTCAATGGAATATTTCTCCATTTCATTCTCGTATAACGTATCATCTACAAGATCAGAAATTTCTAAAATAATCGTGTTGCCTTCTTGATTGTCAAACTCAAGAACGACGGATTCATTGTTGCTGCCTGGATCTACTTCATGGTCTACATCCAACTCGTCTCCATCTTCATCAAAGAACTCAAAGTTGTCCTCATCAAATTCTTTGATGCGCTCACTGAAGGAAACTTCAATTTCAGAACCGGAAATAACTTCTACATCTGTTACCGTTGGCGCTTCACGATCGGAATCAATCTCAATGTCATATGTCGATGTTTCAAATTCATTACCCCAGTTGTCTACAATTTCAGAGTCATCCGCTTCATCTTTGATGATGAATTCTACATCTCCTGAAGGGAGTGGTCTGTCATCATCTGTATCTTCTGCAAAGACTACAAACACAGTCGTTACTTTTTGATCTTCATCAATCTCATCTTCACGATCCTCATCTGCATAAATCGCTACCGCTCTCCAAGAACTATACGTATGATAGAAATGATCTGGTGTTAAACCGCTAACCGGTTTATCAAATTCAACTTCCACCACTTTTTGATCTGCGTTCACGACTTTAGCCGTTGGGTTTTCTTTGGAATCTTCATAATCATAAGATTCTTTAAAGCTTACATTTGAGTATCCGGCAAAGTCTTCTACTTTTGAAACTGTGATAGTATACTCTTCACCGTCTTTTAATTTTGAATTAAGTGTAACGTTTAACACACGCTCATTGTTTTGGTCAATGATCACATCTTTCACAGATAATTTTTTGGATCCTTGTTTCACAACGATCGTTGAATTATCAATTTCAAAGTCGCTTTCTGGATTTTCATTATCCATGATTGGTTCATTGAATGTTACCTTGAAGGATTTAGGTCCAGTAAATTCAAGGCCTTCTACTTCTGGCAATTCAGCATCAAATGGTTCAAATTCATCTTCATAATCTTCAAGGATTTTTCCACCAATGTTCATTACGCCATCAATTTCAAGCGTATACTCATTTTGATTTTCCATTGGTTCTACTTTCAATACGACTATTTTGCCGTCCTCTTGCAATTCAGCACCTTCAACATCAATACCATCAGATAAATCGTAGTTGCCTGTGTCTTCAGCTGATTCTTCGTCTAATAGTCCATTGAATTCAATCTCTACTTCACGAAGAGTATCTGCATTAATTTCTTCTACTTCTAGTTTCTTTTGTGATTCTTTATAGTCTTCAACTTTCTCTACACTAACATAAGCAGATTCCACTAGGAATGTACGGTCAGCATCTAAAGTATAATCATCATACTCACCAATTAGACCCCAATTTAAAGCTGCAGCAACATATTCTTGCGCCCAAGCACTAACCTCTCCATCCTCTACAGTTCCATCTTCATCATATTCTTTGTCTGTTAAAAATACATACCCTTCAACCAACATTTTTGCAAACTCTTGAAGTGTTACATTATCTTTCGGAGCAAACTTACCATTACCAATACCTTCAATAATGCCAGCATCTACTGATGCTTCAACATATTTATAGGACCAACGCTCTTTATATACATCAGAAAATGTTGGTGTATTAGGAACATCAGATAAATCTAAATCAAATACTAATGCGATAATTTTGGCAGCTTGTTCACGAGTCATATTGTCTTCTAAATGAGGTAAACCATCATCATATCCATTAAAAATACCTTTGTCTTCTAATTCACGATATTTGTCTTCAGCATCCATTTCATTTGCAAAAACAACTGAAGAAAACATTGAAAAGACCATAGCTATAGATAGTAATATAGATAAACTTCTTTTCATAACCTTTTTTCTCCTCCTTGAGAATTATGTCTTAAATATTTGTTTGTAATAGAATTCTTCGCAAATACATTATATCTCTTACATAATAGTTCCCTCCCTTTTCTAGTATTGAATTCAGTTTTATATCATTATTTCTCTGTAACAAATATTACAGAAAACTGGTAATTAACATTGTGACTTACTATGCATATTAGCGAGAAAATTAACCTAAACTATTATGACATTGGTTCATTTAATTATCTATATAGTTATACACTACTGATATTAAAAGGTTTCGGATTTCTCTAAACTTTTTTAGTAAAAAAATATTAATTTAGTAAAAATTAGTTTTTATAAAAAATTGTTATAATAAACTGATATGTTTTTTCCTGTTTTTTTAAATTTACATACTAAGTTTAACGATGTGTAAGTCAAGAAAGTTGCAGTTATTTTTTATTTATTCACTATTAAATAATAAGGATGCTGAATTAAATATTCTCATACGGATTAATAAAGATATTTTTATGTGTTTAGTTCTTTAAGTGATTTCTTTTAATTTATGGATACAATAAAAAAAGTCCCATGAAATTTCATGGGACTTTTTGTTATAGTACGTTAATTTTAATTAAGGTTAAGGTATTACAATATCCTCAAGAGTTAAATCATCTTCACCTTCAAAGAAGTTACCTGATTCATCAGCAAGTTTATCTTCATCAATAGTGATTTCTAAATCTTCACCAGCCACAAGAACGTCATCTGCAACAGTTAAAGTAATTACTTCATCAATTACACTAACTGAAGTTGGAGTCTCGCCATTCACTTCGAAGAATCCTTTATACAATTCATCAGAATCCATATCTTCAGTAAATTCGATAGTAACTGTGTTTGCTCCAGTAACAACTACTGGATCTACAGCTACTAATTCTGGAGCATAACCATCTTCTACAGCAATCTCAGTTCCAGTTGGAGTACTATCTGCAGTAAAATCAGCAGGCTTCACTCCAAAAATGTTTGCAATTTCTACGTCATCAGCATCACGATCAAACTCAACTGTAACAAGACTTGCATCTGTTGCAATTGCAAGATCATCTCCGTCAACATCTTCATCATCAAGAGTTAATTTCAATACTGTATATCCATCATCATTAAGATCTTCTTCAATTCCATCGATTACAGCTTCTTCACCATCAACAAAAATAGTGAATCCAACTTCATTTACATCTTCTAATCTTTGATCAAATTCAATAGTAACTTCATTACTTCCAGTTACTGATACTTCAGCTTCAGCTCGAGTATCTTCACTATCAAAAGCAACTATACCTTCAGTAATTTGGAAATCATCCATGCCATTTCCATTTATGTCTTCAATATCTGATAGTACAAGTTTATTATAACCAGTTGTTAACTTATCAAAATCATCTTCAGTTAATTCAACTTGAATAATGTGATCTTCTTCAAAATACTCAAATTCACCATCGAGTTTTGCTAAAGTACTATCATTATATAAGCGATAGTTATCTGAATCAACAGCAGAATCACTTACAGCTTCTTTAAAGATGATATATAATAGGTCATCACCTTCATTAAAAGTACCTAGGTTATCATCTGAATCTAATGCATCTTTAAACTCAACACGGTCTACTAAATCAAATGTTAAGTCATCAAATACCAATTCTTCAGTATATTCTTCCATTTCATTTTCATATAAAGTATCGTCTACTACGTCAGAAATCACTAAAGTAAGAGTTTCACCTTCTTGATTATCGTCTTCGAAAGTTAACGTTACTGTTTTATTATCATCTGAACCTTCTGCAGTAATGTCAATTTTAACTTCATCTCCATCACTATCTAAAAACTTATAGTTATCTGAATCAACTTTAACGCTTTCGCTAAATGTAATTTCAACTGATGTACCAGATTCAACTTCCACACCTGTTACAGTTGGAGCGTCACGATCTGCTGCTACTTCAAGTTCATAAGTAGTTTTCACAAACTCATTACCCCAGTTGTCTTCGATATCTCCAGAAGAGATTGTAAATTCAACTGTACCTGATGGTAACGCATGATCACCATCTTCACCATCTTCACCGTCATCAAATACTACAAATAATGTAGTTACTTTATCTAATGATGCTTCTACATTACTTGGAACTTCTCCCTTAGTTTCAGTGATGTAAAGAGCTTTCCATCCAGTATATGTATGATTAAAGTCATCTTTATTCACACCAGATACTGGTTTATCAAACTTAACTTCTATAACTGTTTGAGTAACATCTTCAATTGATGCTGTTGGAGCATCTTTAGAATCTTCATAGTCAAACGCTTCTTTAAAACTTACGTTTGCATATTCAGCAAAATCTTCATATTTACTAATTGAAATCGAATACTCTTCTCCATCTTTGAAAGAGGAGTTAAGTTCAACAAATACTTCATTACCACTAACTTTTGTATCATTTTTATCTACAGATAATTTCTTAGATCCTTTTTTAACCTCAACTTTACCTTCTACTTCAGGATCCATTGGTTCACTAAAAGTCACTGTAAAACTTTTCGGTCCAGTGAATTCAAGACCTTCTACAGTTGGAAGATCAGCATCAAATGCAGTGAATAATCCTTCGTAATCTTCTAATGTGTTTCCACCTGCACTTTTCACACCATCAATTTCAATTTTATATTCATCTTGATTGTCTAATTCTTCTACTGTTAAAACAACCGTTTTACCGTCTTCTTGTAATTCTGCATCACCAACATCAATAGAATCTGAAAGATCATAATTACCTTCTTCTTCAGCAGATTCTGCGTCTAGAGCTGCATTGAATTCAACTACTACCTGTACAAGACTGTCAGCAGAAAGAGACTTTACTTTTAATTCTTTAGCTGCTTCAGCTAATTCTTCTACTTTTGCATTAGCAACATAAGCACCTTCAACTAAAACCGTACGAGTTGCATCAGCAGTGTAATCGTCTGCTTCAGCGATTAAACCTGCTTCTAGTGCAAGTGCCACATATGGTTGAGCCCATGCACTTACATTTTCACTGTCTACAGTAGCTTCCATGTCAATTTCCATGTCAGTTGCATTTGCATAACCAACTGCGATCATTTTAGCAAATTGTTCAACAGTTACGTTATCTTTTGGAGCATATACTCCTTCAGAAACACCATTGATAATATCTGCTGCTGCTGCTGCTTCTACATATTCATAAGACCAACGGTCAGCAGCTACATCAGAAAATGTTGGAGCTTCTGGAGTGTCTAAGTCAAGTTCAAAAACAAGTGCAATAATTTTTGCTGCTTGTTCACGAGTCATATTGTCTTCTAAATGTGGAAGACCATCATCATAACCTTCAAAAATACCTTTCTCTTTCAATGTATCAAACTTCTCTTCAGCTGTCATTTCAGTTTCTTCAGCAACTGCTACAGAAGCGAACATTGAGAAAACCATAGCTAACGCTAATAATATAGATAAACTCTTTTTCATAACCTTTGTTTCTCCTCCTCGGAATACGTTTGTTTGTTTAGTTTTACTAGATTGAGTTATTGAATCATTTGAGCTCTGTTCTCTCATCTGAATACACCCCCTTCCTAGAGTTGAGCTGTAATTGTCTTATATTTAATGTCTGTAACAAAAAGTTACAGAAACTAGTAAATAATTACTAGACAAGTTTAACCACTCTAAACATTATACATGGGTGGTGCCTTGTCGTAAAGTTATTTTTTGGTGAATTATTCTATTTAAATCTATGTAATAAAATTAACATACTAGTAGTTAAACGCATAAGTTTTAAAAAAGTTGCGATACTAAATAAAAAATAAGTATTTTGTTAAAAAAATTGTCCAACAATTTAAAAAATCACCCTTGGAAGAATTCATCATTCCTTCTTAAGTTGTACAATATTTATTTTTAAATTTTTTTCCTTCAAGTGATAAAAAAAGCCCCATGTTAAACATGGGACCTTCTTGTTAATTAAATCTTATTCTTATTGTGGTGTATTATTGTCTAATAAATCAATTGCATCTACAGTTAAATCTTCACCTGCAAAGAAGTTATTAGAAATATCTGCTAGTTTTTCCTCTTCAATTGTAATTTCTAATTCTTCACCTTCTACAAGATCTTCAGTAACTGTCAATTGAATGAAATTACCATCAACAATACTTACTTGAGATGGAGCATCACCATTTACTTCGAAGAATCCTTTATATAGTTCAGTAGTATTCATATCTTCAGTAAATTCGATTTTAATTGTATTTTTATCTGGTACTGTTACTGCATTTTCAACTAACTCAGGAGCAATTCCATCTTTGATTTCCATACCATTAAATTCTACAGCATCTTTACCAAAAGCATTAACTGTAGATCCAGTTTCTTCAAGGTTAAGAGTAATTTCTGGGTTAGTTACTGTTAATTGACTTGCATCATCAAGAGTTAAAGTAACTAAAGTACCCTCTTCATTATACTCAATTTCAACTCCACTGAAAGTACCAGTAACTTCGCCATTAGTTAATGTGAAATCTGCTTCATCTACTTCAGTAAGTTCTTGATCAAATTGAACTGCAATCTCACTTTTACTAATCGCTTTAACTTCTGTTGCATTAGCACCTAGTTGTTTACTTACCTCTTTTGAAGCTTGGAACTCATCAAGGCTATTTCCATTTACATCTTCAATTTTAGATACTATAACGTCTGAACCAATCTTAACATTATCATCTTCATGAAGTTCAATTCTTACTGTTTTTTCATTGTAGAAGAAATCAAATTCACCTTTGAATTTCTTGATCTCATCTTCACCAGTTTGGTAACGATAGTTATCAGCATCAATTGCAGAATCAGTTACTTCTTCGTTATAAATAACATAAAGTAAGTCATTTTCGCTCTCTCTTTCAACTAATTCTACACGATTGATTCCAGAGAACGTAGAATCACTAAATGTTAATTCTTCAGAGTATTTTTCCATTTCATTCTCGTATAAAGTGTTGTCTACAAGATCAGAAATTTCTAAAGTTACTGTTTCACCTTCTAAGCTTTTATCTACTGTTAATGTTACAGATTCTTTATCAGTTGCAGGAGTTACAGTGATTTTAACATCTAACTCTTCGCCATCTTCATCTAATAAAGTATAAGTTCCATCTTCTAAGTTAGCAATTGCTTCACTAAAAGTTACTTTAATTTCAGTACCAGAAACAACTTCTACATCTGTTACAGTTGGAGCTTCGCGATCTGCAACAACATTTAACACATATGTTGTTTCTTCAAATACGTTACCCCAGTTATCAGTAATTTCATCGTCACCATGTTTACCTAAGATTGTAAACTCAACATCACCAGATGGTAAAGCATGATCTTCATCAAATTGTACAAATACAGTTGTTACTTTTTCACCTGTAGCATCTTTAGTTAATGCTGAATCAGTAAAGATTCCTGCTGCTTCCCAAGAAGTATAAGTGTGGAAGAAATGATCTACTGTTAAACCACTAACTGGCTTGTCAAACTTAACTTCAATTACTTGTTGATCAGCATCAACGATTGAAGCTGTTGGAGGTGTAGTATTTTTTTCATAAGTGAAAACTTCTTTGTAACTTACATTTACATAACCTGCATAGTCTTTTACATTAGAAATTGTGATTTCATAATCAGTTGCATCTTCTAATTTTGAATGAAGTTCTACGTTTACTTCACGTTCGTTATTAGCATCAATAACTGCACTCTTAACAGCTAAACTTCTAGAACCTTCTTTTACAGTTACATTCCCTTTTTCAGCTGATTGCATTGGTTCGTTAAATGTTACTACAAAAGATTTAGGACCTGTAAATTCAATTTTCTCAACTACTGGTAAATCTGCGTCAAATACTTTGATATCAGTAGAGTAATTTACTAATGTTTTACCACTAGCACTCATTACATCGTCAATTTCAAGCGTATAAGTTGTTTGGTTTTCAACATCACCAACTGTTAATACTACTGTTTTACCATCTTCTTGTAATACTGCTTTTAATACATCAGCAGAATCAGAAAGATCATAGTTGCTTGTATCTTCAGCTGTTTCTTCGTCTAAAGCAATGCTATACTTAATTACCATTTCACGTAAATTATCTGCTGATACAGATACTACATTTAATTCAGTAGTGATTTCAACTACATTAGCATAAGTTGTGTAAGCAGAATCTACTAAGAAAGTACGGTCTGCATCAATTGTGTAGTCTTCATATTCAGCGATTAAACCTAAGTCTAATGCAGCTGCAATATAATGTTGTGCCCATTCACTAACGTTTTCGTTGTCTACTGTTGCTTCTTCATCAAGTTCAACATTCGTAAGGTCAGCGTAACCTACAGCTAACATTTTAGCGAATTCTTCGATAGTTACGTTTGCTTTAGGAGCAAAAGTACCATCGCCCATACCTTCGATAATTCCAACTTCTACAGATGCTTCGATATATTTAGTTGACCAACGATCAGAAGCTACATCAGAAAATGTAGACTCTGCTGATTCATCAATGTCAAGTCCAAATACTAAAGCAATAATTTTTGCAGCTTGCTCACGAGTCATGTTGTCTTCAAGATGTGGCAAACCATCTAAATATCCATCAAAAATACCTTTTTCTTTTAAATCATAAAACTTGTCTTCCGTTGTCATTTCTTCAGCTGAAACCACAGATGCGAACATTGAGAACACCATTGCGATTGCAACTAATAAAGATAAACTTTTTTTCATAACCTTTATGTCTCCTCCTGGATGTTGTTTTTTTGTTTGGTTATTCAATTTACTGTCATGTGACACTAAATCATGTGAGCTCGTTATCCTCATTCACGATGCACCCCCTTTCCAGAGTGTGAGCTAAAAAATTGAGTAAGTAGAAAAAGGATTGATACGAATACACATTGATATATTGTCGTGTACTGTACAATCTATCAACTCTAGTGTATTGTCTTCTATCAACCAACTACAGAAACCAGTATATCTTAAAATATTCATAAAGTCATTGATAAAGATTTTCCAGTAAATTAACCAAAAAGTGAATAAAATAAAGAAAAAACTTGCTGAACTAATATTGTCTCTTATTCTTTTTGTATAAATATTTATAAATTGAAATGCAAAAAAACAAAGCACTATGAATAAGTGCTTTGCTTTTTGGAACAATATATATTGTAATCTGTTTATAAATTCGGTACCTTCTTCTCGTTTAATAAGATGCGCATAACAATGGCTGCGGCTTCCGCACGAGTCATATTTGCTTGTGGATCGAAATAAAATGTTTCTTTCGCATTAGAATCTGAAATGACTTGTTTGCCTTGAATGATTTCTTCTTTATAAACACCCAAAACAGAAGCCCTTGCATAGTTGTTAATATCTTCAGCATCAATAAACACTTTACTTAAAGAAGAATTTATTTTGCTTTCATTGGAGTCTAACCGTAAATTAGCTGCTCTGGCGATAATTGTAGCTGCGTCTTCACGTGTTAGATTTAAATCTGGTAAAAATTGATCATCAATTTTACCTCTAACAATTCCAGCTCTTGCTGCAGTTTCAATATATTTATATTCATATAATCCATCTGAAGATGAGGTTCTTCTCTTTACATCTGCAAACGTTCGGTCTCCTTCATAGTTTAGAGGTAAATCAAATGCTTTTACAATTAAAGAAGTGAACTCTCCTCTACTGATCGGTTCATCAGGCTCAAATAACTGATTGCTTGATGCTCTATTGTTCATTATGCCTTTTGAATATAGAGTATCTAAATAATTCTTAGCCCAAGGGTGTCCAATGACATCGTCAAAAGATTCGTTCATGTACATCACTACATAATACCCAAATTCAGTAAAAGGTACTGTAATTGTGTTTTTCTTTTGATCAACAACACCTCCAATATTAACCCACTCGTATGACTCATTATCTAAATAATCAACATTATAACCATAATGAAATACTGTTACATATCTCCATGCAGACTGTACTACATTGGGATCATACTTGAGTGTTAATTCTCCTGGATTGGATGGAACATATTGCTCATCTATTTCTGAGGCATCACGATCATAAAATTCTTGTCCATCTTCATATGGATATATCCCACTACCATACAATATTTCTTGTTGATCTTCAATGGAAGAAACGATTCCCCCATCAATCCAATATAAGTTACTAATGGTTCTAAACCTTTCCGCAGGATCTTCAAATATTCTAACAAAGTTATCATCTACATTATTAAATTTGGAGTCCTCTCCAAAGAATGGATGTAATACTTTATTTACCCTTCCATCATCTGGATCAGCAATAGCTAATACAATATCTCTAGTTGGAGATAAAGCTTGTACTCCTCTTGCTTCATTTTGAAGCAAGATAGTGCCTTTAGGAAAAGATAACTCAATGGATTTATCAAATGCATCAATTTTTCGTTTAGAGATACTTTCTTTGTGTTCTGCCCCAGGTACAGGAGTATCTGCATTTATTAACATAATTTCAGCTTCATCTTCCTGTGTACCTCTAACGACAGTAAACTTGATTTTATTATCTCCATTTTTCAAATCATTAATTTCAAAAACGAATAAATCATAATCTTCACCATCTAACTCAATCACTTCTGTTTTTGTCACTTCTTTTTTCTTATCATAAATAATTTTATCTGCATTTTCAGCTTCTACATAGATTCTTGTATAATTTCCATTGACAAATCCTGTTTTGGTTACAGGATCAATAGTTGGATAATGAACTACAAAAGTAGCTGGATCTCTTCCAATTTCAATCGTTCTTGTATTTATTAAACCATTATCGTTTCTTGCAATCACTTCAACAGCAAAGGTTCCCGTTCCTTCTAGATCTAGTATTTCTGAGGAAAACGTAGCCCAGCCACTTGAAGAACCAAGAGGAATAGAATCTTCACTCACGCCATCTTCATCAATCAAGTCCACATATTTATACCCTAATTCTTGCTCAGTACCGTACTTTGCCTCATAAGCACTTTCTGACATTCTCTCAAAATTGTTATCATCCCATAAGTATAACTCTCTATGCTGCTCATATTCTCCTTCTTCATTTATACCACTAAATCTAAACTCAACTTCATTTGCACTGGCAACTGAGCTTTTAAATTGAAACTTTGTTTCTTGTGTGTAATAACGATAGTTGCTTTCTTGAACATAGTTATAATCATCTAGGAAATCTTCATCTACTTCTAATAATAAAACTTCAGGCAATTCAGAAGTATAATAAAACATCTCATATTTAAATGTAGTAATCGGTTCTGTTAACCCTGGGTCAGTACCCGGATCAACATCTGGATCAGTTTCACTCAAAGTGCCTTCAGGATATACCTCTATCAGTAATTCATTTAGTCCATTTTGCAGCTGCCAATCCTCACGTAAATTATCATCTATATCTGCATCATCATCTGTTTTATCCTCTGATCCAAAATAAAAACGGAACTCTTCAAATTTACCACTAACATGATGTTCATCAATTTCCCTTATTTTATCTACATGATCATTAAATACAATTCTAATATCTCCCCACTGACTTTCTGGAATATTCACGGGTTTGATTTGAAAAATTGGACCTGTAATCGGATCACCGTCTAAATCAATCCCACTTGGCTCATCAAGTGAAGTAAAATCTTGTGCTTTAGATATATTCGTTAAGTATACGTAAGGAGATGGATTATAATTGATTTCAAACTCCTTGGAACCTACTTCAAAGTCAGTTTGAACTCCTAAACCATCTTCTTGATATGGAACGAATTTTATATTACTTCTACCTTCAGGTAAATCATCCTTGTCCAAGTTTACTGTATATATAATTGTTTCAGGGTCATTATCAGTATTTTGAGATACTGTCGAAGAACTAGTTAATAATATTTCTTGCCCAAAGGAATCTACACTATATACCTTCACGCCATCTGCGTCTTTTTCAGTCACAACATCTAATAGAAGAGATTCCGTTAAAACAGTGATTTCAATTCCGCTAAATAATTTTGTAGATGAAATGGTTTCATATACTTCTTTTACAAAAGGCTGAGTTTCGTTTATAAAATAAAAAACGAAGTCATGAGTACTTTGAGAATATCCAGTCTGACTTGGAAGAAATGTAGCTGTTAATGTTTGTTCATTTTCTGCGTGATTAATAGATATACCTTCAATTTCTATATTTTTGATTAAATAATATTCGTCTTCAATTTCTATATCTTCAGCTGGTATTGGGACATTAGTAATACCTGCATCCATAGTATAACTATATGCTGGAGTACTTTCATCAATATTAAAAGTCACTTCATAGGTTTCATCTATCCCGTCTATTTCAATCTTTAATTTATCATGTGTTGGATTAGATTCATTTCTGTTTATTTTTACGTCTGTTATAAAATCAATTGTATATGTATCTGCACTGTCACTTGCGCTAAAGGTTGGTTGTTTGAATAACATCGATTCTGTCGGTTCATTTAGATTTGTTGCTTCAGATACCTCAGTGTTATATACGAAGTTATCTCCATTATTATAAACAAACGTTCTTTTTGTGTTATATGTTGTATCTGCACTTGAAGCAAGTATCTTTAATTCATTATCTCCAGGTCTTAAATGTAAATCTTCATTTTCATCTTCTCCTGCTGAAAATGAAAATTGACCTGTCCCTGAACGGAAAAAGCTAGCATATACACCTAGGGGATCTAACGTGGTATAACCAAATAGTGAAGTAGCGTTTGGTGCAATCCCTTCAATAAAAATTGTTTTGTCATTAGAAGCTGGATTCTCTAAAGGCACAATCATGCCGTTAATGAACTGTCTCTCATCTATCGTCAACTCATTTACGGTAGTGATCTCCGTGTAATTTATCCATGCTGGTAATGATTGTGGGTTTGTTCCTGAATCCAATTTAACAATGATTTTATTTAAACCCTCGTATAATTGAATATCGCTAAATTTAACAAATCCCGCACCATCTTTTTCAGGTTGATTATTCTTCACTTCTTTAAAAACACCTGTATTTACTTCTTCAATGACATAATATAAATCAGATAAATCCGAATCATCTATTTGTGTATAACCTACTCTTAGTTCTATTAATTCTTGTATCGTTGAATAAGGGTTGGATGGTCTTTCATCTGATGTTGGGAACCCTTGAATCTCCAAGTTAACTGCCGCATAAGAAGTACTTCCAAGCGGTGGAAGCAAAGAAATGAACATGGCAAAAATTATGACAATACTTAACGAACGTTTGAATGATTTCATCTGACTTCTCTCTCCTTTTAAGTAGCTCGTACAATTTATATGTGTTTAAACACATTGATATTATGTATATCGGTAAAAATAGGTAAGAAATTTAGTGAAAATAGTAAAAAATAACTAAAATCATAGTAGAATGGCCTAAATAAAAAAAGACACAGGTGATGGCTTGGTAAAAGCCAAAACCTGTACCCTTTTAAAATTAAATTTCTAATTTAATGTTAACGTTCTACACTGATAAACTTCCTCTCTATGATTTTAATCCGAGGAGTTGAGTGGTCATATTCACAACAGAACGAAACACCGTTTTTTCTCTTTTTTGTATGAGTCCTAATTTCTGTGCAGCCATGATTAACAAAATGGATACGACTGCGGTTAATATAAGAATCCATAAACTTGCTTGTGATAAAATGATGGCACTAAAACCAAATGTAATCGCGATACCATAGATAGCAAGTACGGTTTGACGATGTGTTAAACCAATTTGCAGCAAACAGTGATGCAGGTGACTTTTATCTGCCATAGAGATTGGTTCTTTTTTCACAATTCTTCGTACGATTGCAAAAAAGGTATCAGATATCGGTACACCTAATATTATGATTGGGACAATTAAGGATACGATCGCTGCTTGCTTAAAACCTAATATTGATAAGGTAGCTAACGCAAAGCCTAAAAATAACGATCCTGAATCCCCCATAAAAATTTTTGCCGGATGAAAATTGAAATATAAAAACCCTAAAATACTGCCTAACAATAAACAGCTTAAGATGATAACAGTGACGTTCCCCATCATGATCGCTAACACTAATAACGTAGCTGTGGCAATCGCTGAAACCCCTGCGGCTAAACCATCTAATCCATCAATTAAATTAATTGCATTTGTTACACCAATAATCCAAAATAAGGTGATAAAAGTACTGAACCAGCCGTTAATGTTATACGCTTCCCCAAACGGCAACGTAAGAAATGATACTTTTAAATCAAAAACAAACACAACAATACAAGCTGCAATGATTTGTCCTAGCAGCTTTACCTTTGGAGATATTTCAACTCTGTCATCTAAAGCTCCAAGTAAAACGATGATGGAGCCTCCAATTAAAATTGCAAAAACAGCATTAAACTGTATATTTACACCTATTTTCATCAAAATAGGCAGCATGATCCCTAAAGTCATCACAAAAGCAATATATATAGCCAATCCACCTAAACGTGGCATTAAGGATGTATGTACCTTTCGGTGATTGGGTTGATCTACAGCTCCAACCAAAATTGCAAACTTTCTAACAAACGGTGTCATGACAAAGGATAAAATGATGGCTATGACGAAGGCTGTTACAAAAATATAAACCATAGGTTGGTCTTTCCTCCTCTCTCCCTTATCCAAATAAGAGAGTCTACCTTTTTTGTGTAATTATATCTCTATCTTTTCTCACTCTAAAAACAAATTTAGGTAAATCTAGCATCCTTTTATAACGGGAAGGCTGCTGCAACAAACGATAAAACCATTCTAGCCTAAGCTTCTGCATCCATTTAGGTGCACGTTTAAGCTTGCCAGCAATAACATCAAAAGTTCCACCTACGCCCATCATCACAGGAATATCTAGTTGATGTTTATATTTATATATCCAAGGCTCCTGTGTAGAAACCGATCTAGCAACAAATAAGAGATCAGGTGAAAGCTTGCGAATTTCCTCAACTACTTGCATATCTTCATTTTCCGAAAAGAACCCGTCACGAGCACCTACGAAACGAACTTTAGGAAATTGGGCTTTCAACTTCTCTGAACTTTCCTGAATTACTTCAGTCGTTGTACCTAACAAATACACTTTCCATTGTTTTTCGTTTGCAACTTTTAACAATTCAAACATTAAGTCAAACCCCGGTACTCTTTCCTTCACAGGCTGACCCACATAATTTGCAGCCCATACTAGTCCTGTTCCGTCAGGTACGACCAACTCTGCACTTTGCATTGCTTTTGCAAACGTTGCATTATTTAAAGCAGCCATAATCATAATTGGGTTTGCTGTAATGATTTGATGTGTTCTTTTTTGTTGTATGGCTTCTGTTAAATACTGAACGGTTTCTTGCATATTCATTTTGGAAACGTCAATTCCATACATTGATAAAGTAGGGAATTTAGTTTGAGTTTTATCCATTTACTCACCATCTTTATATACGTAGAAGTTGCCGATATGTTGCGCTGGTTTTTGGGACATCTCCTTTAAATTGTTAATTAGAGCTTGTTTTGTTAATAACCAATCATCATATTCTACCATAAGCTTGTATACATTATCAACGATTTGATGTTCATCCAACCTGGTTGTACTACCCACAGGTGTCATTTGCATCTGTTCTAAAAATCGATCAATCTTTGGGTCGTAAGAAATACCAACCATAGGAACGTAATTATTCGCTGCATAGATTAATGAGTGTAATCTCATTCCGATCAACACATCACACGTGCTTACCTCTTTGAGCATCTCTATAGGGTTATCTTCATTAGAAAATTGGATATCTTGAGGAAGTTCCTTATCAGACAACCCCATTTGCTGAATAATATAAAGGGAAGCTTCCTGATCATGAGGCATATGAAAGGGAAGCATTTTGATAATTACACTTTCTTTTTCACGAAGTAATTTGAGAGCCTTTGCTATTTTATTTAATTCTGATCGATCCTCATTCCAAAAACGGACAGATACGCCAATCACTTTTTTCTGTTTATCGTTGGATAAAACTTTGATTTTTTCTTGTTCTTCTGCTTGTTTCACATCGTTTGAATATTTTGAGGGAACTCCCTCTGACATTCCCATAACTGGATCTGGTACTTGATCGACTTGCAAATGGTTCTTTAAGCCCATTTTCTTTAAAAGCGCTAAGGATGCAGTATCCCGAACAGAAATATACTGACAACGTTCGAAAACCTTCTTGACCCATTTATGAAAAAGTGGCTTTTGGATAGGGCCAATCCCTTGAGCATAAATAAAGGTTGATTTTCCTAACCATTGCGCCAATTTGAGAATCCCCAAATAATAAGGAATTGTTTTGTTACTTGTGACATCTTGAAGTAAACTTCCTCCACCACTAATCAACCCATCGCTTTTTCGAATTGCACTAAAAACTTCGTTCAATTTCATGCGATGTACAGCCTGTACACCATACATTTGGGTTGTCTGAACTGGATTAGCAGACAATACAATCGGTTCAATTTTAACGTTAGTTTGAACTGTTTGGTCTCTTAAGGCTGCTAAAATGGAACATAATACCGCTTCGTCCCCACTATTGTTAAATCCATAATATCCTGAGATGACTAATCTTCTAACAGAGGACCCCACTTTTTCCAACTCCTTACAAGAATTTCCCAAATGATAATTAATAGTAAACCGATCATTACCCCAAAAATTACACCGTATAAAACACGAATTCCTGAAATCATCATAGGCGTATGCAAATGAGCAAAAGTATCCACAATCGATAATTGACCTATGACTCCAATAATGATTAAAAACAACCCTTTTCTATATTTTAAAGCAAAATATAAACCTAACAATAACATGGGATGACCTAAGCCAAATTCTTTTAATCGTGGTCTAACGCCAAGTACATTTTCTAGAAAATATCTGAAAACTAATTCGATGGAAGAAACTTGTCCAGCATTTCCAGTTCTAGTTAAGTAATAAAAGGCTGTTCCCGCGATGAATGCTGCAATAATTACATAACCGACTTTTAAGTCCATCATGAATACATTTTTCACTTGTTTAAAAATATTTCTTAATCCACCTTCTTTTCCGTAAAAAGCATAATATACGAAAGCCAAAAAGATAGGTGCAAGGTGAAGCACGCTTACTCCTCTAAATTGCTCTAAAACGAGCATATAAGTGGCAGCATTCAGTAATCCAACTACATAAAATACTCCAATAAGGGATATCCCTGTAGCCATTACAAATAACAAAATCGTTGATTTAATGGGTGAAACGACCTGCAAAGACTCTTTTCTTAGTTGTTGTATGACGGTAATAATGCCTAAAGTTGGTGCTGAAATTGCTGCACCTAGCGCTGCTGTCTGTAATAAAAGAGATGAGTTTAAAACAAATAATCCAGCAGAACCGATCATGCCAATTACAAATATAGGTGTAAGTAAGGTAGGTACAAACCTTGCTATCATTAATGCTATCAGTGCAACCGCTCCAACCCACAAAATAAGTTTTGCGAATCTTTGCCAGTCTTCATTTTCATATACAAATGGTCCTGCGATACCAATTTGAAAACCTTCGTTTTGAATACGTTGAATCGCTCCATCAGGTCCTGTCAAACTATCATAAATATTGCCTAATGAATTGGTAACTTCCGCTTTCAACTCATCTTTAAGAATATCCACATTTAAATAAATCATCCGGATATTTCGATCAGTGACTGCTAATACCAGTCGATCAGATATTTTAGTTGGAGATAACACGGAGGATTCTGCATCTAAGATCGAATGAAGGCGTACGACGTTATAATCCGTTAAATAAGCTAATTCATTCAATCCTTTTTCTTTAGCAGAAAACTCGTTTATTGCAAATCCTATGTAGTGCTTGTTCATAAGTTCAGACATATGTGTTAGTGAACCTTGGTTTGCTTCTTCCTCATAACCAGTCACCGCACTTCCTGTAAAAATAATTCTGAACACACCCTGTTTGCTAAACTGGTCCATCATTTTTTCCATATGTACTGGATCATAAGGTCGATTATCCGATATACGTACTACAATTTGAAATCCTGCTTTGATGAGCTGATCCATGACCATTGGATCCGGATCCATCGGTTCAATGATTGCAGTCACTTTTGAAGATTCAATGATCAAACCCGTTTGATCAAGAAGGTTCCAATCACGCACTTTAATATCTAACTGCCTAAAAGCTTGTTCAATAATTGGGCGTATTTTAATGTCTGTCACTATATCTGGAAATAAAACATAAGTGAAATTTTCATTTGGGTCTGGTTGAACCCCTTCAATTAATGATGCTTCGTAAGAAGAAAACAACTCTACTCGACCACTCGATTCTAAGTCTTCTAAATTGCTTTCAAACACTGCTAGTGAAGTAATACCTGCTTCTTTGATCTTGATTAATTGCTCTTCAATAAAACTTTGTGGGTTAGGTTCGTATTCTGCAATTTGTAATATGTCTTTGTAATCTAGAACAATTTCTACTTGATCAGATGTATTTTCTGCTGCAAATCGGACCATTCCCAATGGAACTGAAGCAATCATACCGATCACCACAAGAATCCAAAGTGCTTTTTTCATGAAAGGGTTCAAGTCTGTAAGTGTTTTTAGCAATGAGTTCATCTCCCTTTCTAACCCTTATTTTGGTCAACCTTATTCATGATGACTTCTGACAACTGTTCTAAAAGGACCTGTGCTTCTTCTTTGGATTGTCTGTTTACTGCAACATACACTTTGATTTTGGGCTCTGTTCCAGAAGGCCTTAAACAAAACCAAGACCCATCTGCTAATTTATATTTCAATACATTTTCTTTCGGTAAATCGTCTAACCCTTTAGCGTAATCTAAAACTTCCGTTACAGAAGTATGATTCAGTTGCTGTGGTGCATTTGTTCGCCAATCATTCATAATCGTTTGAATCTGCTCCATCCCGGCTTTTCCTTTTAACGTCCTGGAATGTAACACCTCTAGAAATGTACCAAATTGTTTATAAATTTCTAGAAGAACATCATAAAGTGTTTTCCCTTGAGATTTATAATAAGCCGCTGCTTCACAAATCAACATGGATGCTACAACTGCATCTTTATCACGTGCATGTGTGCCTGCTAAATATCCATAACTTTCCTCATAACCAAACACATAAGTTGCCTCGCCCGTTTTTTCAAACTGAGTCATTTTCTCACCTATGTATTTAAACCCAGTTAAAGTATTTAATGTTTTTAGTCCGAAATGGCTTGCAATTTTCTCCCCTAATTCACTTGTAACAATCGTTTTAATCAACACACCGTTATCTGGGAGTTTACCTTGCTGTTTTAAATTACTTAATAGGTAATTTAAAATGATTGCACCTGTTTGATTTCCCGTCAACACTTCATATGAACCTTGTTTGTTTTTCACAACCGCACCCATACGATCACAATCTGGATCGGTCCCCACAATAATATCTGCTTGAATCTCATCTGCTTTTTGTATCGCTAATGTAAATGCATCTTTTTCTTCTGGATTCGGGAATTTTACAGTGGAAAAGTTTGGATCAGGATTTTCTTGTTCTTTCACAACGTGTACTTCCGTAATACCAATTTGTTTTAATGATTTTCTTACTGGAATATTACCCGTACCATGTAAGGGCGTATAAACGACCTTCAGTGGTTCAGACATTTGTTTAATGGTATTGGTATTTAAACTCATTGAAGTAATAGCATGAATAAATTTCTCATCCATTTCTTTGCCAATCATAACTAGTAAATTAGTCTTCTCAGCCTCTTCTTGTGAGCTCTTCTTTACCTGATCAAGAGAATCAATTTGACGGATGTGTTGAATGACTTTTTTGGCATCATCTGGTACTAGCTGTCCTCCATCAGACCCATACGATTTATATCCGTTATATTCTGGAGGATTATGACTTGCTGTAATCACAATTCCTGCAGTCGCCTTTAATTCACGTACGGCAAAGGACAACTCCGGTGTTGTACGTAAAGACTCATACAAATAAGCTTTAATGCCGTTGCCTGCTAATACAAGTGCAGCTTCTAAAGCAAATTCTGGAGATTGATGTCTAGAATCATAAGCGATCACTGCAGATTTTTCATTAGCATTTTGCGACTCAAGAATGAATTGAGCTAGTCCTTGTGTAGCTTTACCTACAGTATAAATATTCATACGATTCGTACCGGCTCCAATGACACCTCTTAAACCACCTGTACCAAATTCTAAATCTTTATAGAAACGATCTTCAATTTCCTTTGGATCATTTTCAATACTTCGTAATTCCTGTTTAGTCTCTTCTGTAATCAATGGATCCTGCAACCAAGATCTATAATTTTCAATGGCCTTGATTTCTAATTCTTGATCTGAACTCATGCGTTGTCTCCTCCGTCAGCTGGTTCAGGATCTGAGATCGCAAACATAATCTCGCCTTCAGCAACGGTTTTTCCATCTACGGAAGCGATCGCTTTCCCTTTACCAATACTTCCTTTAGCACGTATAATTTCTACTTCAAGACGAAGTGTATCTCCTGGTGTTACTTGACCACGAAAACGAAATTTATCTAAACCTGCTAAAAATCCGATTTTGCCTTGATTTTGTTCCATTTTCAAAATGGCTACGGCACCTACTTGAGCTAACGCTTCAGTAATTAATACACCTGGCATAACTGGATAGTCAGGAAAATGACCTTCAAAGAAAGGTTCATTCATCGTGACATTTTTAATTCCGACTGCTTTTTTACCTTCATCCACCTCTAAAATACGATCCACTAATAGAAATGGATAACGATGAGGTATGATTTGTTGAATTTGATTGATATCTAACATAGTAATATTGCCCTCCATTATTAAGTCTAGTCCATGTATAAAAAGTGCTCAGAAATGTGAAACTAGAAATGATCCCCTTCACGATCTGCAGTAGTGAAGGTTGATATAATTTGAGCATATTTATAAAGCGCAGCTAAATGCGATTGTAAATATGCTCTTTATTTACTGGTTTATAAATCTTGTACCTATCTTAATTGACTTTCTTGGGTATATTCTGATTTAGTGACTTAAACTGAAATATGTAAATAATTGAAGTTATAAAAGAAAAAATGATGACGATCCAAAGAAATGATACTGAAAATTTCAAATTGAGTACTATAAAAAAAATGGCGGAGTAGTATAAAATCGTTGTCAGCTTCCCCATCACATTTGCGGGTACGGTTTTTTTGCCTTGAAAGTGATAGAAAAAACCGCCGATTACCATTCCGATATCCCTTAAAAATATGGCTATGGCTGCTTGCCAGGGGATGAGCTGTTCATACAAAAGAGAAATGAATACAGTAATCATCATTAGCTTATCTGCCAATGGATCAAGCATGATCCCAACCTCAGTTACCATTTCTCTTTTACGAGCAATGTACCCATCTAAAATATCACTTAAAATGGCAGCCACAACAACAATAAAGGCTATCATCATTTTACCACTAAAAAATAAAATTAAGTAGACTGGAATGAGAGTAAAACGAAACAACGTAATCAAATTAGGAAGATTCATTTAAATCCCTCCTACCATCCCTATTCATTATACCGAGCAATAGAAGAAAAGAAAACTCCCAAAAGGGAGTTAATTATTTTTTTATGTTATCGGTCTGCAAAAATCAAATCAATTAAATGCTTCCATGTTTGCACATTCAAAACATCGGAGGCTGATTCACCACCAAGTGCAACATATCCAATTAAAACACCAACATAGAGGGCAATGATGCATAAAACAGGAACAAGAAAAAATCTTAAAATTTTTAAAGTTGAATTTGCCGGTTTAGTTGATGAAGCTTTTTTCTTTTTTTTAGCTGTTTTTGTTGCATTTGCATTTGTATCCATAGCTTTTGCCGTTTATATATGTAACATAATCAATTTTATAACATGATTACGTCCATGAACGGATTCTCAACTCCCTATTGTTATATTTAATTATTTTATTAAAATAATAGTTCAAAAAGTTCAGTTTTCAGCACTGAGAAGATTACATCAACCTGAATTAGCAGGAGCACAGTGTAGATAAAGCTACATGAGCACCTATGATCTTAGATTTGCTGCTAATTTCATCATCGTCTCAGCATTACTATATGCTTTGGAAGTTAACTGAAATGCTCTCTGTGTAACCATCATTTCTGTCATTTCTTCCGATAAATTTACATTTGATTGCTCCAAGAATCCTTGAAGTATTTGTATATTAACTTTATCATCAGGATTTGCAGTGAAATCGCTATTTGCGTTTAAATCCATTTCTTGAACTAAACTAGGGTCCGTCAATTTATCCTCGCTCAGTGTATATAAACTGTTGCCCATTGGCTGAAGGTACTGTGGAGATAAAATACGAACAATTTTTAACTGTCCCAATTCTAGGGGTGCTTCACCAGGATTAGATTTATTATATGCAAAAACATTCCCCATATCGTCAATGGTCAATTCATGATTTACAGGAATAGAAATAGGCTCATTTTCATTATTTTTCACTACCTGCCCCCCGCTTGTTGCTAAATATAACTCATCTAAGTTATCTGAAGACGGTACTAATTGGAATGAACCATTACGAGTAAACAAACGATCTTCACCATCCAACGTCCCAACTTCAAAAAAACCATCACCATGGATTGCCAAATCGGTTGATATGTTTGTATTGGCCATCGTTCCTTGTTCTGTTCTAAGATAAGGATTAGACATTCTAATTCCTACTCCCTCTTGCACACCCAAGGAGGATTTTCTACCTTCTAAACTAAAATCATTCACTTGGTTAACTCTAGTTGTTAACAGGTCTTGAAATGAGGCTTCTAATTTTTTATATCCTGTCGTATTTATATTTGCAATATTATGGGATTGAATATTCAATTTTTGCTGTAGATTTTGCATGGAAACCATGGCGTTGATCATGGATTTATTCATTATTTCACCTCTGTAGATTACTGCACTCGTCCGATCTCATTTACCGTTTTACTAAGCGTGTCATCTAACATCTTAATCACTTGCTGGTTTGCTTCATATATTCTCATTGCACTGGTTAAATCAACCATAGACTGAGCTGCATCTACATTTGATCCTTCAATATAGCCTTGTAAAACTTCAATCGATTGATCTTCTAAACCATCTAAATTTGTAACAGCAGCTTTCTCATCATTTATTATTGTGTAAACACCATTTCCTTCACGAGCCATGTGGTGCGGATTGTTAACCTTAGAAAGAAGTAAAGTGATTGGTTGTCCCACAATATCTGTTACCTCTTCCCCATTATATAACAACTGACCATTTTTTTGTATTTGAATTTGCTGGACAGAAAGATCATCATCAAATAATGTGATCGGTTGTCCATCCTGACCTAAAAATAAAAAACCCTCTTCAGTCATCAACTGTTTTTGATCATTAATAAATAACTTCACATTCTGTATGTATCTTGGCTGCTCATCAGCGTTCCATAATGTAAAAAAAACTTCTGGCTGATAAACCTCTATGCCATCAGGAGTTAACCCTTTACCAAAGGCATCAAACTGAATTTCAATTAAATCCCCATTTTCATCCGTATGTGGATTTCCATCTTCATCAACAGGTTGAAGGTTTGAACTTATCATTAAATCCTCGGCATTTTTTGTTTCAATAATTTGTCCAGGGGTAAAGACATTCACCGTTTCTTCGATCATAACGCCTGAATGAAAACTGCCGATTTCATTTGATGAGCCTTTTTGAATCATTGAAATATAAAGCTCTGGAAAAGAGCGGGAGATCGGCACAGCTTCTTTAAACCCTGGTGTGTTTATATTAGAAACATTATTCGTAATCGTATCATGTCTTTTCTGTTGTGTAAGCATACCCGCGGTTGCTGTGTATAGTCCTTTAATCATATACTATAGCTCCTGTCATCATTTATGTTATCCTAATTTTCTTTTTGACATTTTGTCAAGGTTGTCCAGCATGATACCTGTTCCTTTAACTACACATCCCATTGGATCATCCGCAATTAATACTGGCACTTTTAACTCTTCTGCCATTAAAATATCTAATCCATGAAGCATAGCACCACCACCAGTTAAAATAATACCTCGATCAATAATGTCGGCGGCTAATTCAGGTGGTGTTTTTTCCAAAACATTTTTAGCAGAAAGAACGACAGATGTAATGGGATCCCACAAGGCTTCTCTGACTTCTTTGGCGGTGATGGTTACTGTCAGAGGCAATCCACTCACTAAGTCCCTGCCACGAATATCCATTTCCTCGTTACTTCGCTCAAGATCTAGCGTACCAATTTTCACTTTCACATCTTCTGCAGTACGTTCCCCAATCAATATTTTATATTTATCCTTTACATACTTCATGATCGCAGTATCCAGTTTGTCCCCTGCTATTTTAAGAGAAGAAGAAGCAACGACATCTCCCATAGATAGTACAGCAATGTCTGTTGTTCCTCCCCCAATATCCACTACCATATTTCCACTAGGTTGAAAAATATCCATACCAGCACCAATAGCTGCTGCTTTTGGCTCTTCCTCAAGAAAAACATCCTTAGCCCCGCTACGTTGTGCTGCTTCTCTAATGGCTTTTTGTTCAACAGAAGTAATGTTGGTTGGCGCACAAATTAAAATCCGAGGGTGACTATACCATTTCCTTCCTCCGATTCGTGAAATAAAACCTTTGAGCATCACCTCAGTAATTTCAAAATCAGCGATGACACCATCTTTTAATGGTCGAATAGCAATAATATTACCTGGGGTTCTACCTACCATTTTTCTGGCAGGCTCCCCCACTTCAATTACTTTTTTCGTTTCACTTTCTACCGCGACTACAGAAGGCTCATTTAAAACAACGCCACGCCCCTTAACATGAATGAGAACATTTGCAGTTCCTAGATCTATACCGATATCTTTATTGAACATAGATAGTTTTTTCCCCCTATAGAATTAGTTCAAAGATTTATAATAAAAATTACACTTTTTAGATATATCGGAAAATACAATCATTGTTTTGAATTATTATTTATTTTTTTCGATATAGATCCATATAATTCCTGCATATTTCTCATTTTTAATAAACTTTTTTATAATTGCGTAATTTTCTAAGAAGTTGAGGCGGACTTTGTTTTGTTCTTTTTGTATTTGATCTTAGTCGCTTCACCTCCTCTTAAATGACGAACTGATTTGTGATACTCTAAAATTTCTTTTACTTGGTTGGCCAAATCCGGGTTAATTTCGGGCAGTCTTTCTGTCAAATCCTTGTGCACCGTACTTTTTGAAACTCCAAATTCCTTAGCTATCGTACGAACCGTTTTCTTGGTTTCCACAATGCAACGACCAATTTTAATGGTTCGCTCCTTGATGTAATCGTGCACTCCCCTCGCCTCCCTACTCGAACTAGTTTGGTACATTATATGAGGGGATAACTTAGATATTCTTTGAATACAAGCTTGACAAGCTGTTAAATTTACAAAACAGGATCATTTTAGTGCTGAAGTTAAACAATACAGGAGGTTTTAACAAAAATATTTAAAAAATTTTCAGCTGGGAAATAAATCAATACTTAATGAATTAAAATTAAATTTATTCAATAAAAAAAATCCCATTTATTAAAATGGGATTTACAATTCATTCATGGAAATTAGGTTTTTTAAAGTTCCTCAATTTCAGTTGTTCAAAATTAGCCTTGAATAAGTTGTTCTGGATTTATTGCTTCATCATTTTGATAAATTTCAAAATCTAAATGAACCCCAAAATCTTTATCAAGCTCATTTGTTCCTGCTTCTGCAATTTTATCTCCTTGTTCAACTTCTTGATCCATTTCAACCTGTATTTCAGTTAAACTTTGATATACTGTTTTCAAACCATCTTCATGTGTAATTTCTACTATATTTCCTGCAACTGGAATTGTTTCGACTCTAGTAACCTTTCCGCTTAAAGCTGCTAGTACATCAAAAGATTCATCATCAGGATGTGATAGAGAAATCCCTACACTTGGAGTCATCGTTCCATCAAACTCAACAACCGCTGCTTGTTTGCTTTCATTGTCGCCATTCTCATCATAAAAATGACGAATAATTTCTAAATCATCTCTGTTCTCTACTGGCCAAGCAATAGATTCGGTTGATAAGTTAACTGGGACATCTAAACCTGATTGTGAGTCTGTTTCAGACGGATTTTCTTCTGAAACTTCTAATCCTAACTCTGATTCTGTTAAACTAGTTTCGTCATTGGCTTGAAAATATACCATGAAACTGACAATTAAAACAACCGCTGCCATATACATGGCCGGGAATGCCCACTTCTTACCAAAAAACCTTTTCCATGATCCAGCTTGAGCATTTGTAACTCCCTCTTTATTTTCAGGAGTTTGTTCATGCTGATTCTCTTTTTTATTATCATTCATAGATACATCACCTCAGCAATCATTGTTGCCAGATGATATACTTTTATACCTATGTTTACTAGATTTTTTGTCTCAGAGAGTTGGATTCACTCTCTGAACTTCAATTCCTTGATAATAATATAATAAAATTTCTTGTGCAGTCCTTCCTTCCATAGCCATTCCATTAGCTCCCCATTGACTCATGCCAACCCCGTGTCCATAACCGTAAGAAGTGATTTGAACTTGGTTATCTATCATTTTCATTTCAAACTGTGAGGATGAAAGACCTAATCTCTCTCGAACTTCTCTACCTGTTAAAATCACATCTCCAATCGCTATTTTTTTAATTCTATGTCCTTCTGTCCATTCTAATATTTTAAACAACGATTGACCTGTAGAAGCTGGCTGTACAGGATTAATGTTTAATTTGTTAAAAAATTCCTTAGAAGATAACACCATTGTATTTTTGAACTTAGGTGAAATCTCAGCATCCCACGGACTTTGTACACTCCGTAAATATGGAAGCTCTATATTCCAATATTCCTCAGAATTTTCCGTGTAACCATTACTTGTTGAGAAAAAAGTAGAATTTATTGGATGATCTTCATAAGTCGCTACTAGGCCTCTTGTTTCAATAACGGCTCGATTGATTTTCTCCATATTTTTTTCATAAACGTCTCCTGTCCATCTTTGTTTCAACTTATCCTCAGATATGTAGACTTGATGGGAAACTGTATCTGTGACATAAGCTCCTTTAACAGGTACGTTACTAAAATCCTGTTCTACCATTCTTCTAATTATATAAGTTCTAGCCGCTATCGCTTGCGCTTTTAAAGCTTCCAGTTCAAAATCAATCGGCATTTCTGCAGCAATCACTCCTCTAACGTACCTCTCAAGTGGAAGTACTTCAATCTTCTTCTCATTTGTCAAATAAATGGGGACATATATTGGATTCTCTTGTTCTATGATTCCATTCCGTTCATCCTGTGTAATTTTCTTGTTGGAATTCTCATCATTATCTACTAGAATGACAGGAATAATGAAACTAGCGAGCAAAAGCACACCTGCCCACAAAACAAACCACAAAATATAGCGATGAATATTCATGCACTTCCCTCCGATAATCCAAAACTACCACTATCATATGTGGACAATTACTAGGATAGAACTACAACTGGAAAGTCAAATTCAACATTTACCATTGAAACCTATTTGTGTCTGTGACGTAATAATAAGTATGTGTTTTAATAAGAAGAAAAATACTATAAGATCATAAAGTTCAGTTTTCAAAAACAAAAAGATGGTTTAACTCGCAGAAGTTAGTGTTTTTCGAGGTCCCGGAAAGTATTAAGTTTAAACTTCAAAGTATAACTTCACTTTTTGGGGTGGTTCGTATGTTGAATGAATGAGAATGTGGTATGTTATTTAAGGAGGTGAAGAAAGGTTGGGTACTCGTGTGATTATATATGAAAAACTAGAAAGTGGAGAATTGAGTAAATTAGATGAACGTTCTTGGAGCGAGCCTCTTCTTAAATCATTGGAGCATGCAAATTACATTACCATCAAGGAAATTGAGTATGAAATGGTAGAAGGGCGCTTAAACATAGATGAAGAAGTTCTAGAAATATTAGTCATCGCTTCAAAAAAACCTTAAAAGGGGGGTGAACGGCATGAAGCAAGATCAAAAGATGACAGACAAATTATTTTATAAAGGAAAACCATTAAAAACATTATCAACAACATTAGGTATTGCTCTTGTCGCAAACTTAGCTCTGACACCGTTTGTATATGCAGAAGGAGATGCAACAGGCAGTGCTGAACCGAAGCTTGTGGAGTGGTCCTCAGAAGATGTCAAAAAATATTTTGATGCCAATATGGACTGGAATATTCCTTTAGTGATACCAGAGGGAGAACAGTCCGAAGGAGAGACTACGAATGAAGCTCAATCAGAATCAGGAAGTAGTAATCAACCAGTATACATTAATAACGGTTTTGGATGGGACGATTTGTTATTATATCACTTAATCTTTAATAGTGGACGTTCTTATTCAACTAGAGGGTGGTATGACTCAAGACCTGTTTATGATCCTAAAACAAACCAAACGTACAAACCTAAATCATATGATTCTGGCAAATTTCAAAATAAACCTGTTGTCAATTCTTCTGTTAGACCAAAAACGACCAACAGCCAAGGGACGATTACAAAGAGGAGTAGCAATAAAAGTACATCTACTTCATCAGGAAGCATTGGAAATAAATCCAGTAATCTAAGCTCTTCAAGCAAATCAGGAGGAAGTTTCGGTGGATAAAGCTGTATATCATGTTGTTGGCTCACCTCATCCAAATCGTCAAGAAAGAATGAAAGAGCTTGAGGAATTAGGTTTTACATGGGGAGATATGGACCATTATTGGATAGATCAAGTCGTATCCATTGATCAGCAGATATGGGATGAAATTAAATTTGCTTCTCAGCAATTATGGACGATTTTTGATAAAGCTGCCCGCTTTACGTTTGGCAAAAGAGATTTATATGCCTTACTCTCTATCCCTGAGGTATTATGGGATGGTTTAGACTTATTACTTCCTAATGGAGCAGAGGAATTAAGTAGATATGCTCGATTTGATTATTCAATTACTACGCAAGGTGAGATTAAATTGTTTGAGCTCAATGCGGATACACCAACTGGTTATGTTGAGTCCTCCGTTGTCACCCCATGGATTTGCGAACAATATGATTTAAATTCACCTAATGTATCCATGAAGGAGCAAATTCGTTTAGCCTGGGAGAAAGAGAAGCCAGATTATGCTACGTGTATCGCTTATGGAGAGCATTTAGAAGATTCAGGTACAATCGATATGCTTGTTAAACATAGTGGATTAGAAGCTAAATGTATTGACACATTAGAATTGTCCGTAGACGAGGGTGTTGTTAGAGATAAAGAGCTAAACCGTATTAACAGTATGTTTGCATTGTATCCGAAAGAATGGATGGCGGTTGATGATGGTGGAGAAGCTTTAGCTTACTCCATTGAATCCAAAAACATAGAGGTTTTTAATTCCTTGCATGCTATTATTCTACAGTCTAAAGGATTACAGGCGGTTATATGGGGGCTCCATGAATTAGAATCTGAAATCTTTACTAAAGAAGAACATGAATGTATTGAAAAATATATGCTGCCAACGTATAACAAACCCATTTTTGATGGGAACTATGTATCTAAATCCATGTTTGGACGTGAGGGTGGGTCCGTTCGTTTATATGACCATCAAGGCACACTAGAAACACAAGATGAAGAAGGATACGATACTAGCGTTCTGTTTGACCGAGTATATCAAAAACGCATTGATTTACCAAAATTAGAAATGCATAATGGAGCATTTCATTTATTAACAGGTGTTTTTATAATCAACGGGGAACCATGTGGATTACTCGGCCGTGCAGGTGGATTAATCACAGGAAACTCCAGTCATTTTATTGCAATGGGGGTGAGATAATTTGAATCGGATATTACTATTTATAATTTTTGGATTGATTCTTTTTGGAGCGTTATATTCTATCGGGAATTTATTTGATAATGATTCACAAGTATTTGAGACCAATCCAGTTTCCAGCAGTTCTGGAACAGTCTCAGAAGCTGAAACCAATACAAACAACACTCTACCTTGGGACTATAGAGTAGAAGAAGGAACTGTGGGAGATCTAATCGGTGGAGATATGACCGTTTTACCAGATAATTTACTATTACCTAACGATGAGAATTATGCTACAGGAGATAAAATATGGACCCTTCAATACATGAATGCACAGATGGACGTATTAGAAAATGGGAGTAATCAGGTTCATTTATCATCATGGAAAGGCATTAAGTCATATAAATCGTTAGAAACAGCTGAAAAAGATTTAATGGAATTAAAAGTTCAAATTAAAACAGAAGTGGATTTGGTTGGTGTATATAAAACTGAGTTTGAAGGAGAGTATAGATATTTTGCAATTCTTACTTTACCGACAGGACACGATATTAAACAACCAATTGATGAAGAAAGATATAACTCGCTAAAAGAGAAAAAGACAGTAGAAGTATATTTAGAAGAAATTCATAGTTATACGAATTATGACTTGGCTATGGCCAAATTTCGGGGGTGGGTAGAGTGATAATAGTAGATTTATTGATTAGTGTGATTGTGATTGCTGTACTTCAGTTGTTAGGTATGGTTGTGTTTAGTTTAATCACTCCTTTTAATGATTTAGATGAATTAAAAAAAGGAAATACTGCTGTAGGATTAGCCTTTGGTGGTAAGTTCTTAGGTACAGCTATTATTTTAGGTGTTTCAGCTTACACAAATACATCCATTTTGCATATGTCTTTATGGTTTTTAGTTGGTTACCTTTGTTTATTAATGACATATTATATATTTGACTGGGTTACACCCGGCTTAAAGCTTTCTGAACATTTACAAAAAGGAAATCTAGCTATAGGCGTATTGCTTGCATTTGTATATCTAGGTATTGGCTTCGCAGTAAGCAGCTTGATCATTTAACAAAATAAGGGTGAAAAAGATGAGTTTATTTAAACGAATTTCAAATCTAATGAAAAAACCTGAAGCTCCTAGACCTGAAAAAACAATTCATACTGTGGTTCCTGGGGACTTTGTAGAAGTTTCTTTAGTCATGTATGAAATTATAGGAAAAACAACAAATTTCATGCGTAATGAAGCCATGCTTACATTAAAAGATGGAAGAGACATTCAATATTTATACACTGAGAAACGTGATAAACCTACGTTTATTTTATTTACTGAAATAGATGGAAGGTTGGATTCCTATCATGAGATTCCCTCAACTATTACTTTAGAAGAGACAACATATTATCTTGAGGAACAATATAGTGGAAGATCAGGTGTACAGGGAAACACTGCTTTTCCAAGTGCAGGTGAACAATCGGTCTGGATATTCCAATCAGATGATCGAAAATATTTACGAATCGAATGGCAAGATGGACGATTTATGTTTTATGAGGGCGAGGATGTTCTCACTGGAGACATAGATATATTGCAAGGGAAGGAATAATTGCTTATATAAGTTAGGAATCCTCAAACAAATAATAGAGTAGGAGGGGCTGTGTTAGCCCCCTACCTCAATTTTCACACTTTAATCTTACTGAATGAATGTTTGGATATTAAAATCTCATGTATTTGTGTTGTACCTTCTATAATTTCATTTATTTTAGCGTCTCTATAGTATCGCTCAACATCATATTCGTTATAGCATCCATTCCCCCCATGAATCTGAACAGCATCACCTGCTACTTTATTCACCATAGTAGAACAAAAATACTTTGCAACCCATGTTTCCATAATAGAATCGGGATCGCCTTTTTCTCTTAACGATGCCGCTTGATAACATAAAAGTCGCCCTGCTTTTACTTGCACATACATCTCTGCTATCATTTTTTGAATAAGCTGATTTTCTTTAATCTTTTTTCCAAACTGCTCTCTCTTACCAGCATAGTCTATACTTGCCTCTAAAGCAGCTTGTGCAGTTCCGATGCACCCCCAAGCTATCGTATACCTTCCGTAATCTAAACAAGAAAATGCTACATGTGATAATCCAATTCCCACCTTCCCAATCAGATTGTTCTCTGGTATGATACAATCATTAAAATTTAATTCTGCTATCATAGAAGCTCTTGCCCCTAATAAACCATGCATTGCTGTTATTTGTAAATTAACGTTAGATCTTTCTACTATAAACGCTCCAGGTTTTCCTTCAAATTGAGCAAATATAAGAAATATATCTGCAATTTGACCCATCGTCGTCCATTTTTTAGTTCCATTTAAAATGTATCTATTTTCGGTCATCTCTACCGTTGTTTTAATACTTTTCGCATCACTACCAACGTCTGGCTCTGTCAGGCCAAAAGCACCTATAATGTCACCGGCAGCCATTTTAGGCAGCCAATATTGCTTCTGCTCCTCTGTGCCCCATCTAAGAATTGCTAGCGCAACCATACCATGAACGGTAAGCATGCTTCGAACAGAGGCACACCCTCTACCAATCTCTTCATTTAAAATCCCTAAAGAAATCATATCCATTCCTAAACCACCGTAAGCTTCAGGAATCATAGATCCTAAATATCTATTTTCTTTCATTTTTGAGATGACAATCTCATCAATTTTTTCAAGTCTATCGTGTTGACCAGCGACAGGTATAATCTCATCATTAACAAATTTACGAAAGCGTTTTTTATTATTCCGTTGTGTTTCATTAAGTTCGAATAGCATTTATCCCACACCTAACTTCCTAGTTATATTGTATATTTATAAAAACCTTCCCCTGTCTTCTTTCCGTGCAATCCCGCATCTACCATCTTCTTTAAAAGTGGACAGCATCGAAACTTAGGATCTTGATAGCTTTCATATAATATTTCTAATGAATTGACAACTGTATCAATTCCTATTAAATCTGCAGTTTCAAGCGGCCCCATTTTGTGTCCATAGCATTTTTTGAATATTTCATCTACTTCCTTAGGATCTGCTACACCATCTTGAACTACAAAGGCGGCTTCATTCATAAATAAATGGGATATTCGATTAGAAACAAAACCAGGATAGTCATTCACTAAGACCATTTCTTTCCCCATACTGCTTAAAAATTCCTTTGTTCGATGAATTGTATCCTCTGTTGTATGATAACCCCTTATTCCTTCCACTGTTGGTTTTAAATGTACAGGGTTCATAAAATGTACACCAATTACATTTGATGGTGTATGCATGATAGAAGCAATTTTTGTAATCGAGATACATGATGTGTTAACTAAATAAATGCAATCTTTTTTACATATAAGATTTAATTTTTTATAAACTTCTTTTTTTATTTCCCAAGATTCTGTTGTATTCTCAACGATCAAGTCGACATCCTGCAGTAAATCATAGTCCGTTGAAAACGTTATTTTGTCCTTTATATCTTGCACTTCTATCGTTTTTTGTTTTTGGAAAAGTGAATTAAATTTAATATTTTTATATAGTAAAGATTCAGCATGCTGCAAAATTTGTTCCGTCAGATCGATTACAGTTACGTTATAATTGGCTTCAGCAGCACTTTGGGCTACACCTATTCCCATTACACCTGCTCCAATAATTCCAATCTTCATTTTTCAACCTCCCATGAAACATTTATCTTCATCGATTATTTTAAAGTCTGAATGATTTTTTGTAATTGTGCTCTAAGACCGTCTTCTGTCACTACATTAAACATAGATTGATGATCACCAGGCACATGAGAATATTTAAATTGCTGTGTAGTAAGATTACTCCATATCTTGTTATTTTTCTCTAACATATTATCATCGTGATGTTCTGCTTGAAAATAATGAATGCTCCCACGATATGGCTCAGGTTTATAAATTAATTGTGCTTTAATATGAGAAAGTTTTAAATCTAATAATCGCTGCATAAGATGGCCATCTTCATCTATATTCGAATACTCAAACTCATTGAGTTCAGCATGAGCTTTCTTCTCTATTTCTTTCATGTCAACAGAAGCAGGATCCAAAAAGAAACTATCCAAAACAGCTAATACATCTATCTTTTGCTTTTGTTTTATCAATTGTTGCGTAATCTCATATGCCACAATACCCCCTATTGACCAGCCTGCAATTAAATATGGACCTTCTGGTTGAACACTTTGCATAGCATTTAAATAATATACTGCCATCTCCTCAATCGATGTATGTGACTCTTGTCCTTTCTCTAATCCAAGAGGTTGAAGTCCATAAATGGGATGATCCATATCAAATTTATTTGCAAAATCCATAAAAGGTACAACACTTGCGCCACCACCATGAATGATAAACAAAGGATTTTTGGAACCTGTTTCTTTCATTTTTACCAGTGGAGACCACGACGAAGATACATTCTTACGAATAACATTTGCAAGTTGTTCTATTGTCGGCATGTTGAAAATAGACTGGAGTGGAAATTCAACTCCAAATACCCTCTCCATTTTTGAGAGTAGGCGCAAAGCAAGTAAAGAATGCCCTCCTAATGAAAAGAAATTATCTCTTATACTAATGTTTTGTTGTTGGAAAAACTCCTGCCAAACTTGAGTTAATTTCCACTCAATAGTATCTTGAGGCCATACAATATCTTCCTGGCTGCTATTTTTAGGTACAGGCAGTGCTTTTCGATCTACTTTCCCGTTTGCATTTATTGGTAGTGCATCCAGGAACACGTATAGAGAAGGTACCATCACTTGTGGTAACCGCTCTGCCATGTAATGTTGCAGTATATGATCCATATGTTCTTGTGGCTCATTTACTACCACATACGCTACTAGCTTCTTCCCTATATCGTCATCCTCTCGCACAATCACAACTGCCTCTTTTACTTGATCATGACGATGCAGTACCGTTTCTATTTCCCCTTTTTCAATCCTTACCCCGTTCATCTTCACTTGATCATCTATTCGTCCAATATATTCAATCTCTCCATTTATTGCGAACTTACCAATATCTCCACTTCGATACAATCGTTCACCTGTATGAAATGGACTAGCGATAAATTGATCTTCTAACTCTTGATTAATGTAACCACGAGATACTCCGAGGCCTTCAATACAAATTTCCCCTGGCACTCCAATCGGTACAGGTTGCAAATGCTTGTTTAAAATGTATATGCGTACATTTGATATTGGCCTACCAATAGTAGGCGCTTTATTTGCCCTTCCTGAACTTACCTCATTGGAACTTGCTATCACCGTCGTTTCTGCTGGTCCATAGTGGTCAATCAATTTAAAAGATAGAACCGTTGGGGGAGTTTTGATAAGCTTTTCTCCTCCCGTCATGAGATATCGCAATGAAGTATCTGCAGGCCATTCCAACATTATCATTAGTTCTACTAGCGGTGTAGGCGCAAAACCTATCGTTATCTCTTCCTTCACCATCCAGTCTCTCAATTTCTCTGGAGAAAGACGTGTTTGTTCATCTACTAGAACAACCAATGCTCCTATGGTTAAATAAGGCCACACTTCGATTACCGAAGCATCAAATCCTAATCCAGCAAGATGGGAAGCTTTATCCTTTTCAGTAATATGGTACGTATGTTGATGGCCAAATACTAAATGAGAAAGATGACGATGCTCGACCATAACTCCTTTTGGGCGTCCTGTAGAACCAGAAGTATAAATCACATAAGCAAGATGATGTGACTGAACTTTACGCTCTATTAGTGGTACACCTCGCTCTTTCTCTAATACTTTCTTCCTACTTTCTGCATCCATATTGATCATTACAACATCTTCCCCTACTGTTAACTTCCCTTGTAGATGTCGCTGCGTCAATATGATCTTCGCCTTGCTGTCTTCTACCATATGCAATAGACGTTGACTAGGATTAAATGGATCTAACGGAACATAAGCTCCTCCTGCTTTCCATATCCCAAGAAAACTAACGATCAAATCTAACGATCGCTCCATGTACACGCCAACCAGTACATCTGGTCCTACGTTTAAACGCTGTTGCAAATATACTGCTAACTGGGTTGCCTGCTCATTCAGCTCCCTATAAGTTAACGATACACCTTCAAACGTAACCGCCACTGCTTCTGGCGTGCGTGCTGCCTGTGCTTCAAAGAGCTCATGCACACATACATCACGTGGAAATGCTTGCTCCGTATCATTCCACTTCACCAGCATCTCTTCGCGTTCCTCTGCTGTTAATAACGGCAGTTCTCCGATGTGCTGCGCTGGATCCGCTGCAATCCCTGCCAATAACACTTGAAAGTGCTGCACCATCCGTGCAATTGTCGCT
>NZ_SIJB01000034.1 GCF_009910845.1 Chengkuizengella marina
ATGATCAAGTAGACGTTGAGATTCAATATACGAAAGCTCAGCATCACGAATTAGAGAGACTGGTTCCAGCGTTTATTGAACCTTTTGATTTGAGTCAAGCTCCATTGTTCCGAGTAAAGTTGATTCAAACTGCTCTAGAAAAACATTTATTCGTATTTGATATGCACCATATTATCTCAGATGGGACTTCGATGAATCTATTAATTCAAGACTTTATACAGTTATATGAAGGAATAGATCTTCCAGATCTACGAATACAATATAAGGATTTTGCGGTTTGGCAAAATGAAATGTTCGCAACCAAGGAGATGGAGAAACAAAAGCAATATTGGTTAGCTCAATTTTCTGACGAGCTGCCTGTGTTGAATTTACCAACAGATTATATGAGACCATCCATTCAGAGTTTTGAAGGAGATCATCTTCATTTTAAGTTGGACAAAATGATAACGACCAAACTGGGTGAGTTGGCTAAAGAAACCAACACGACCCTTTATATGATCTTACTTGCAATATACACGATTCTATTGTCCAAATATGCAGGTCAAGAAGATATTATCGTAGGTTCCCCAACTGCGGGAAGAACCCATGTTGATACAGAGCCGGTTGTTGGCATGTTTGTTAATACATTAGTCATTCGTAATGCAGCAGAAGCAGACAAAACATTCACATCCTTTTTAACCGAAGTGAAGGAAAATACGTTACGGGCTATGGAAAATGAAAACTATCCATTGGAAGATCTACTTGAAAGTCTAAACTTAACGAGGGATATGAGCAGAAATCCATTATTCAGTGTCATGTTTAACATGTTAAACATAGAGATGAAAGAAATGAAGGTGGACAACCTCAGCTTTAAACCTTATCCACTGGAAAGTCATATTTCAAAATTTGACCTGACACTAACGGTAAGAGAAGAGTCTGATGGGCTATTGCTTAATATGGAATATTGCACGAAATTGTTTAAACAAGAAACGATTGAAAGGATGATCACACACCTAGGTTTATTAACACAACAGATTATAGAGAAACCAGAAGCTACACTGGGTGAGTTTGACATGTTAATGGAGCAAGAAAAACATCAGCAATTAGTAGAGTTGAATGATACCACTGTAGATTATCCTAAACATAAAACGATGATTCAACTACTTGAAGAGCAAGTAGAAAAAACACCTAATCACGTTGCAGTAGAATTTGAAGATCAACAGTTGACGTATGAAGAATTAAATGGACAGGTGAATCAATTAGCTCGAATGTTGAAAAACAAAGGGATAGGGCCTGATCAATTAGTTGCCATTATGGTGGAGCACTCCATAGAGATGGTTATTGGGGTATTAGGAATTATGAAAGCTGGTGGAGCTTATGTACCAATTGATCCAACATACCCAACAGATAGAATTCTCTACATGCTTGAAGATACAAATTGTAGGTTATTACTTGTAACGAATGAAACGAACGATATCGTTCAATTTACAGGGGAAGTAATGAATCTGAATGATTCTAATGTATATCGAGGCATGACATCAAACTTAGAAGTAATAAATCAACCAAATGATTTGATCTATGTTATCTATACATCTGGTTCCACGGGTAAACCTAAGGGAGTAATGATAGAACATCAAGGACTGGTCAATTATATTTGGTGGGCTAAGCAAACATACATGGGTAATGATGAGGAGGTACTCCCTTTATATTCATCATTGTCATTTGATCTGACAGTGACGTCTATTTATACTCCATTAATAAGTGGAGGCAAGGTGTTGATCTATCGTAATGAACAGCAAGAGAATGTACTTTATAACATCATAAAAGATAATCAATCATCGGTTATCAAATTAACACCATCACACTTATCTTTACTAAAAGAGATGGATTTACAATTAAACTCTTCTTCGATAAAACGTTTTATCGTAGGGGGAGAGGAATTGAAGGTCAGTCTTGCAAAAAAAATAAAACAAATGTTTGATGGAAATGTTGAAATATATAATGAATACGGACCAACAGAAACTGTAGTAGGTTGTATGATCCATAGATATGATATTGAAAATGATAATAAAGAATCTGTACCTATTGGAGTTCCGGCTCATAATACGAAAATTTATATCCTTGATGAACGGCTGAACCCCGTACCTTTTAATACGGTTGGTGAAAT
>NZ_SIJB01000035.1 GCF_009910845.1 Chengkuizengella marina
ATTCAGTTTTCAAGGTGCAAAGAATGCTTTATTACCAAGCATTTTTCTTTAATTTTTGTCGTCGTTCTCAGCGGCGACTTGATAAATATAACACATATAAAACTATCATGTCAACCATCTTTTATCTTTTCTATTGTAACATAAAAAATCATTCTCATCCCAGAGATCAACTGTGATTATGACATTTCCAAAAATAATTTTAACTAATATAATATAGTATAATTTTCTATCAAAGAAGAGAGGTAATCTCATTTGCTTAAATGATTAAGAACTTTATTCCTACAACTCCCAACAATCCAGGGACTCCCAACACACTACTTGTAATAAGAACGACAGAATTAATTGGTAGTATATCCCCTTCTACTATTAAATTAATAATATAAATAAAAATAGCAGAAGTAATAATATTTATTAATACATAATTCATCCATTTTGAAACTTTCTGATAGTTTCTTATTCCCAAAATCAGTACAAAAACAACAAATACAATAGTTAAATACGATATAAATCCCATTTTAATCCTCCGTTTTTATTTCTTCAACTTAGTAATCTGTAACTCCTTAGCTTGTCTTAATAACATCTCATACCTTTTTTCCGCTGCCTCCCATGAAAATATAGCAAAATCAATCTCGTCTTTGTCTACAGCGTAATTAAATTTTTCACCTGCTGCAATCCAATCATTTTTAGCTTTTTCTACTTCCTCATTAATTAATAATTCATCATGATCTATTGCATTAGAACTAAATTTGCTTAAATACTGCTGAATGCTTGTCATAAAAAACCTCCTTAGTTTATCATTATCTCGGGAAGCATAATTAATATAATATATAAATTAAAACTATAGAATAGAACTCTTTAGTTAAATAAAATCAACCCCAATTCAAAACTACAAAAACTATAAGAAAAACTTAATGATTGGTAGCCATAAATACAAGACTAAGGATAGTTATTAGCAAGGAAGCTGATGTCGTCTTTAAAGAGCACAAAAAAAGCCACCGAATGGTGACTTTAATAAATAAAAGTAGTTAAAATAAGAATGTATGATTATGCCAATGTAGGTTGAATAGGCAGTACACGTTCAATTCTTGTATTATGTTCATGTGCTTCCTCATTTTCATGATACTGTACCCTGCCAATATTTGCACCTAATTGTTTTAATTTCTCAGTTACATTTACATATCCACGATCAATATGATGAATATCAGAGATTACGGTTTCTCCTTCAGCTGCTAGTCCTGCTAAAATCAATGCTGCACCTGCTCTTAAATCTGTGGCATTGACCTTGGCACCAATTAATTTAGTATTTCCATTTATTACTGCTGTTTGTCCTTCAACTTTAATTTTTGCATTCATCCGTTCAAATTCAGAAACATGCATGAAACGATTTTCAAATAAAGACTCAGAGACAATACTTGTTCCATCTGAAATCATTAACAAACTCATCATTTGAGATTGCATATCTGTTGGAAATCCTGGATAAGGTAATGTTTTCAAGTCAACAGCCTTTAACGTAGTTGGGGCAGAAACTTGTATTCCTTTTTCATTGATAAGAATTGTGGTTCCCATTTCTTCCAACTTGGAAATGACAGGTGTTAAATGATCTTCAATAGCACCTTCAATAAAAATGTTTCCTCCAGTAATAGCTGCTGCAATCATATATGTACCAGCTTCAATACGATCAGGGATCACTGTATGATTAATACCTGATAACTGTTGTACACCTTCTATTCTAATCATTCCTGTACCTGCACCTCGAACCTTTGCTCCCATTCCATTTAAGAAGTTTGCTAAATCGACTATCTCTGGTTCTTTGGCAGCATTTTCAATGGTTGTCGTACCATGAGCTAGTGTAGCAGCCATCATAATATTTTCTGTAGCTCCAACACTAGGAACATCTAAGTATATTTTAGCACCTTTTAATCTCCCTTTAGACCTAGCCTCGATAAAACCTTGCCCAAATTCAATCTGGGCACCCATGGCTTCAAAACCTTTTAAATGTTGGTCTATGGGACGAGTCCCAATTGCACACCCTCCAGGTAAGGATATTTTTGCATAACCCTCACGACCTAATAAAGAACCAGCAACTAAAAAAGAGGCTCTCATTTTACGTACTAATTCGTAAGGTGCTTCATGTGCTTTTACTTGTTTGGCATCAACTTTTAAAACTTCATTATCATACCTAATATTTATTCCCATTGCCTCTAATACTTTAGCTATGGTAAAAACATCATCAAGAGGAGGAACATCGCGAATTACACTTATTCCGTCTTTTGCTAAAATTGAGGCAGCTATAATAGGTAATACAGCGTTTTTGGCACCGCTTATTTTGACTTTACCAGATAATGGTATGCCTCCGCGGACGATTATCTTTTCCATTGTTAGGCCTCCGCGCATCAATAATATAGTTTGCAATCTTTTCAATTTTACACTACTATCCGACTTGTTACAACTAACTTTTATTTCCTTTTTAATTACGAGTAATTATTTATTTTCATTGTTCGCAATTGTATCAAATGTTATTCTGCTTCAATCACTGAAATAAATATTTTATTGCTAGTGACCAGTTATAGTACTGAATGATAAAATTTCCTAGCTGATTACCAATCACAATTGTAATGATGACTTTTAGCAATTTGGCTTCAAAACTTTCCGGATTTTTCATAAAAATATCAAAACGAAAGGATTGCAGCACTTTCCAGCATAACAAAATGCTTAACAATACAATTACTAAATTCGTAATATTGTTTACAATTGCCTCCATCAACATAAACCATTACCTCTCCTACTCTAACAATAAATTGTATATTAATGTAGCAAATTCGGCTCGACTTGTCTGATTATCAGGCCTAAACGTACCGTCGTTATAACCATTAATAATTCCATCTAATTTTAATTGTGTTAATATTTCAGCTGCCCAATATCCTTCAGGTATATCATTAAAAGGGGTATCACCTTCAACACCCTCTTTACCAAGAGCATTTGCTATAATTTTTGCAGCTTCAACTCTACTTAAATTATTATTTGGAGCGAACGTTCCATCAGTATAACCATTGATTAAACCCGCTTCACTAGCTAAGAGGATCGGTTTATATGCCCAATATTGATTTGATAAATCTTTAAATGGTGAAGAAGTAGGGCCTACACCATCAAGCTCCATGGCCCTAACTACCATAGTGATTGCTTCGGCACGTGTAATATTCTCATTAGGAAGAAAACGTCCATCAACCCCGTTCACTATACCAAGATCCCAAAGCTCTTTAATTTCCTCTTTCGCCCAGTGCGTTTCAATATCTGAAAAAATGGTATCAATCGATTTCTCAGTAACTTGTAAAGAATACATTTGATGTTCAAAAGCTTGGTCAGAGACAAGTTTAACGTAATAAGTACCAGCAGCTAAACCCTCTAATTGTTTATTAATACTTGTCTTTCCTTCGTTTGTAGTTAAAAATACAAGGTTTTGCATCGAATTTAGCACACTTAATGTTACGTTTCTATTTTGTGGCAATTGATCTAAATCAATATTTATATCGCTTGTTTCATTAATTCTAAATGAAAACCAATCTTCATCTGTTCCATGATCAAAAACTCCATTATGTTCTGTATTCAAGTTTATTTTCGTTGTTTGATAGGCTTTATCATTAGGTTCATTTGTATCTACGAATGTAGGAAGATAAGTCACCTGTAAATGATAATTCCCTATAACAGGCAAGGAGTCCATTCCATCTTCCGCATAATTCTGTACTTGTAAATAGTATTTCCCAGGTAATACAGAGCTATGATAATATTCAGTCTCTCCAGTATTTCCTCTGTCTATGGAAAGAGGATCGGTTCCATCTGGTTTTTGCAGTATTAATTGTAGGTCCATTCTATTCGTGTCAGTAGACAGTTCAATTGTTAAATTGCCTTCTTGTACAACTTCAAATACATACCAATCTTTATCGTTCACTTGATGAAATGTACCTAGAATTTTTTCTTTAGTTCCTGTCAAATCATAGGCTTTATCTTGTGAATCATTGTCTTCAAATAAATCTGCTTCAATAAAAAACTGAGTAATAAATTCATACGGTAAGTAGTTAAAATCTGTCTGATCTTTATATCTCAATTGAATATAGCCTATTTGATCTTTTTTTACTGATAAATTTATATCCTCTAGTAAATTATAAACTAAAGTTTCCTCATTATTATGATAGACCAGTTCAACATCTTTCATATCATCTTCACTAATTGAAGTTGAATCAAATTCAAATTCTATCTTTAAACTTCCATCATATAAACTTTTTAGATAAAACCAATCCTCATCATTTTCATCTGTAAGAACACCAGACATCATAGCGTCCATTTGGAGAGGCTTGGCTTCATCTTTACTATTATTATCCTCATAAATATCTTCAATAGCTGGCTCAATTAAAGCTGAGTCAATTCTTAACAAACCATAACCAGAGTGTTCATCCCACCCAGTATCATGAACATCTTCTGCAGTTTGTCTAATTAAATTTCGAATTTGAGATGGCTCCAATTCAGGATTTTGTGACCAGATTAGTGCAGCTGCTGCAGCAACTTGAGGTGCGGCCATCGATGTTCCAACATTATAAGTGTAACTGCCATCAAGCCCGGTAGTATAAACCTTCCAAGACGCTACCACATCAATCTCTTGTCCAAAATTTGATTTTTCTGGAATCGTTTTATCATTCAGCAAACCACCTACTGCTAAAACTGTAGGATAAGCAGCCGGGTATTGAATTGATTGCAGCCCATCATTACCAGATGCAGCTACAATTAATACACCATTATCTTCTGCATATTGAACAATTTCCTGTAAATATGGTGAAGCACTATGTAATCCCAATGATAATACAACAATTTTTGCCCCATTCTCCACTGCGTACTGAATACCTTCTCCAAGATCAGTTTCATTACCTTCCCCTTGTTCATCCAATGCTTTAATAGGCATAATTTGTGTATTCCAAAGTATACCAGAAATTCCTATCACATTATTTCCAGATGCAGCTACAATTCCAGCCACGTTTGTTCCATGCCCATGATCATCTTGTGGGAGGGCACTTCCATCTAATATATTTACACCGTCTACTAAATTGTCTATTAAATCAGGGTGTTGTAAGTCAATCCCTGTATCAACAATTGCTATTTTTATTGAAGTATTTTCATTAGCAATATCCCATGCTTCAATTGCACCAATATTTGATAAATAAGACTGTTGTGATACAAATTCATCATTTGGCAAAGAAGAAACTTGGACTATATGATTCTCCTGATAATACTCTATATACGAAGATCTATTTAAACTAGATAACCATATATGTATATTTTCATTATCATGTGGTCTCAATACACTAATGTTAAAGTCAGTGTAATCTGCAATCACTTCACTTTTCAATAATAGCTGTTCATCCTTTTCATCAATCCATTTAATAATCCAGCTTTGATCTTTATCTAATGATTGTGCATAAATATAACTTTGAATATTGATAGTTTGTACAACTAATAATGTAAATAGAAAGGAGACTATTATAAATGTAATTGTTATATATTTTCTCATGATTGTCCCTATCCTTTATTTTATATTTATAAATTATAATCTATAAACTAAATCTATCATGTTTTATATCAATAATAAAGTAAATCTTTCTATATTTTTATATATTTTAAATGGAAAATAATTCTGATTGACCAATGGAAGAATTTATTTTATAAAAAAAATCACTCCTACATGATCAAGTTATTTTTAGACTTTCAAAATAATAACTTGATATTAATGTAGAAGTGATTATTATATAACAAAATTACTTATGATATTACTTAAAATATACCTTTCCAATTCTCATTTATTTAAATTTAAGAATTTGACAATTTTAATTTTTTATCTGATAAAAAAGTCTGTTCCAATTGTAAATATATCGTTGATATAGCTTAATACATAATTCGGGAAAAACCCAAGAATAATCGTAACCACAGTACTAATCCATATTGTAATAGCTATTGGAACTGAAAGATTTAACTTATTCGAACCTGCTTCAAAATTTGTGCGCATAAACATTTGGCGAATAATGGAAAAATAATAATAAAATGATATGACACTGGTAAGAATCATAACGATTGCTAACCAATAAGCTTTGACTTGCAGCGCACCTAATAAAATAAATACTTTACCGATAAACCCTCCAGTAACAGGCAGTCCTGCAAGAGATAGAAGAAGGATCACAACTGCAAATGCTGTATATGGAGCTCTATAATATAGACCTGCAAATCCTTTTAACTCACCATCCCCTGTTGTCCTTTCAATCGCCATCAGCACTGCAAATGCGCCAATGTTCATAAACAAATAAGCAATTAAATAAAAATACAGTTCAGAAAAATTAGATGAATGTGGAAATTGACTATGTAAACCAATTCCAATAGGAACTAATAAGTATCCCGCATTCGCTACACCAGAATAAGCTAAAAGTCGTTTCACTTTTCGTTGTTTTAAAGCTAAAACGTTTCCTATGATCATTGCTGCTGCTGCAACCAATAAGATGATCATAAATAAGTCAATAAAGACTGGGCTTGAATCTTGCCCCCCAACCCCATAATAAACTAAGTAAACCAATCTAAATAACATCGCAAAACCAGCCGCTTTAGACACAGTTGCTAAATAGGCAGTAATCGGTGTTGCTGCTCCTTGATATACGTCTGCCGCCCATGTATGGAAAGGTGCTGCAGCAATTTTAGTTCCTAGACCTGCTACGATTAACATAAAACTTACATAGATCAATAACTCAAAAGAGCTATCGCTGACTTGCAAGGCCTGATTAATCTCAGTTAAATTTGTACTACCAGAAAGACCATATAAAAATGACATTCCGTATAATATAAATGCTGAAGCAATTCCTCCAACTACTATATATTTAAATGCAGCTTCATTTGTCTTCGTATTCCCTTTCCTTATCCCTACCAAAATATAAGATGTGATACTAAGCAACTCAAGACCCACGTACAAAGTAATTAGGTCCCCTGAGGATGCCATAATCATTGCACCTAATGTAGCAGGTAAAAATAAATAATAATATTCTCCTCTATGATGAATATCTTCCTTTTTAACGGAGCCGATGCTCATGAAAAGAATAAAGATCGTTCCTATAAGGAATATCAGTTTAAATAAATTTGCAAAATCGTCTACTCGATAACTTAGATTTAATAATTGTACAGGAGCTAACGGATCCTCTGAAAGATTTAACAATCGCATATAATAAATGACAAATGCGGTTGAAATCATTAGAGATACAATCGATAACCATCCTAATATCGTACGATTTACCTTGTTAGGTAATATCAAATCTAAAACCGATATGATGACTGCAGCGATGACTAACGTAAGCTCTGGTGATAAATATACTAAATCAGATAATTGAAGACGCATTGGTTAACCCCCCATCTTCGTGACTATACTTAGAATCGTTTCTTGCATTGGTTCAATTAAAACAGCAGGATATATTCCAAGAAGAAGAATAAAAGCAACCAAAGCAATCATTGGAACAGCTTCTACTAACCTTGCCTCATTCATCTTGGTATATTGTGTTGGTAAAGACCCAAATGTCATTTTCAATACCCCTCGCAATACATAAACAGCAGTTAATACAATACCAAGTGTACCTATTATAGTAACGATTGGCATCGTATCAAACAATCCTACAAAGGTTAAAAACTCACTAATGAAACCTGATAAACCTGGCAAACCTAACGAAGCCATACCGGCAATTAACAAAATTCCACTTATAAACGGAATAGATTTTGCTAAACCACCCAATTCATCAAGTTTTGTAGTTTGTGTACGTTCGTAAATACTACCGACGATTAAGAACATGAGCGCAGATATAAAACCATGGGAAACTAGTTGATATACCGCTCCTTGCATTCCAGCCAAATTAAATGCCGCTATACCAAGAAGCACAATTCCCATATGACTTACACTTGAGTATGCTAAAATCAGCTTGAATTCATTTTGTACAAATGCCAAAATGGCACCATATAAAATATTTATTATTCCTAGTATCGCTAAAATAAAAGCCCATTCTTTTGCCTGTTCTGGAAATAATACAACTCCAAAACGAATGAGACCATATGCACCCATTTTAAGCAATAAACCAGAGTGAATCATAACAATGGATGGAGGAGCTTCTGTATGTACTCTTAACATCCAAGTATGGAACGGGAATATCGGTAATTTAATGCCGAATGCCACAAGCAGCATTATGAATATAAACCATCGCATATTTTCACTTAAATAAAATATAGTACCTTCAATATTAGCTAAAGATTGCGGGTTGTTTAACTGATCGAATACTACACCAACATCAGATGTATATCTCAATAAATTAGAAGCTTCGTCAAAATAAAAACCTGCAGTATTAATTAATATCAATATAGCAATCAACATGATGGCAGAACCAACACCATTGTAAATCAAAAACTTGTTTGCTGCTCTCTCTCGATCCTTGTAACCCCATATTCCAATCAAGAAAAACATAGGAATTAATGTGATCTCAAAAAAGATAAAGAACAACATTAAATCTTTTGCAAAGAAAACACCCAATATACCTACTTCAAGAAGTAAAAACAAAATATAAAAGGTCTTCCATCTTTTTTTAATATAAACAGAAGCCAGTGCTGCCATTAAACAGACTAAAGCAGTTAAAAATGATAATGCTAACGATAATCCATCCACACCCATTAAATAATTAAATTCGTAAGCATAATCAATCGCTGGTGCACCAGGGGGTGAAATCAATTCACTATTTAACGGAATTTCTAAGAACTTCATTTCTTCTGTAAACTGCATACCCGAAGAGGTGTTATCAAAATCAATATATAATAAGGCAGACAAAATCAATGTTAATATCGTTGTAGCTATAGCAACCCATCTAATCGCTTTCCCTTTTTGACCTGGAATAAACAAAATGATCAATATACCTATCAAAGGAGAAAATGTTATTAAGGAGAGTAAAGGCAGATGTTCTAACATTTAAAAATACCTCCTTCCAAGCATAGCTGCGATAATGATGATAAATCCAATTAAAGTAACTAAACCATATGTTTGTACTTGCCCATTTTGCATTCTAGTACTCGCTCTACCTGTTGCCAAGACAATATTGGCAGTTAACTTAACTAATCCGTCTACAATAAATCGATCAATTGTGTTTAGAACAAGACCTAATATACGTAATGGCCTTACAATGGTCCACTCATATATCTCGTCTACATAATAACGATTAGCTAATACATTGTAAGCCCAGTTTCTAGATTTTGCACTTTGAGAAACTGACTTTTCACCAAACACAATCCAACCTAATACAATACCTGCAACGGCTACTACAGTGGATAAAATCATGACAATCCAGTTTGTATGTTCTTCAACTACATTACCTGTTAACCATTCACCTAACCAAGGATTGAACGGTGTAAATACAAAACCTGCTATAACAGCTAAAATACATAAGACAATAAGTGGTAATGTCATCACTATAGATGACTCTTTTGGTTTATCCGAAGAACGATTACTTCCCAGAAAAGCAATCTTGAACAACCTAGTCATATAAAATGCAGTGAAAAATGCAGCAGTGATACCAACTATAAACAATATCAAGTTGTCATGATATGCTTCTGTTAAAATTGCATCTTTAGACCAAAAACCTGAAAACGGAAAAATTCCTGACAAAGCTAATGCCCCGATAGCAAAAGTAATTGTCGTTACTTTCATTGATTTCCAAATGCCACCCATTTCTCTTATATCTTGTTTATGCAAAGCATGTAATACGCTACCTGCACCTAAAAAGAGAAGCGCTTTGAAAAATGCATGTGTAAATAAATGAAACACTCCGGCAGTATAAGCCCCTATTCCAAGAGCCATGATCATATATCCTAACTGACTGACAGTAGAATAAGCAAGTATACGTTTAAAATCATTTTGAGCTATCGCGATTGTAGCTGCAAATATTGCAGTAAAACCACCTACATAAGCTACAACTTCCATTGCAATGGGTGATGCAAGGAAAATATCATAAGTACGGGCTACTAAATATACACCAGCAGCAACCATTGTAGCTGCGTGAATCAAAGCACTAATTGGCGTAGGACCTTCCATCGCATCCGGTAACCAAGTATGTAATGGAAATTGACCTGATTTCCCCATTGCCCCTACAAAAATTAAAATTGCGATTGTGGTTATAACCCATGCTTCAATTGGGATGCTATTTGTACTAAACGCATTATGTATATCTGTAAAATTTAAAGAATGGTTTGGCATATACCAGAATAACATTAGGATGGCAATAAATAACCCTATATCCCCAATTCTGGTAACAATAAAAGCTTTTTTGGCTGCGGCTTTTGCTGACTCTTTTTCATACCAAAATCCAATAAGTAAAAAGGAACAGACACCTACAAGTTCCCAGAAAATATATAACTCAAGTAAATTTACGGATATAACAAGTCCTAACATTGAAAATGTAAATAATGAAATATAACTATAAAATACCGTGATTCTATGATCATCTTTCATATATGCTTTTGAATATAAATTGACTAATAAACTGACAAGGGTGACAACGATCAACATCATAGCGTTTAAATTGTTAATTTCAAAACCTAATCGAATAGAGATATCACCAAATGATAGCCAATCAAACTCATCCCAAGTATAAGCATCCATAGTCCCATTCAAACGTTCGAATAATACTAGAAATGCGAATACAAATGAGAGCAATGCAGCTCCGATGCTGATATAGGCACTCCATTTATTTCCTTGTTTACCGATTGCAATCAATATCACAAAAGCAATCAGTGGAAAAAGGGGTATAAGCCAAGCTAATTGAGAGAATACCGATTCCATAGTACCCTTCCTTTCCTTTAGTATTTGTTGTTCTAGTTAAAAAGGTAGTTATTTTTTCAATGAATTCATTTCAGTAACATTTGCTGTTGCTTTATTCCGATACAATGCAATTAAAATGGCTATACCTACTGCCGCTTCAGCTGCAGCAATCGTAATATTAAACAATGAAAAAATTTGCCCTTTTAAGGAAGGATTAATTCCATATTTCGCAAAAGCAATCAAATTCAGATTTACTGCGTTTAACATCAATTCAATACATAATAATACGATGACCGCATTCTTTTTTGATAATGCACCATAGAGACCGATCACAAACAACACAGCAGCTAATGTAAGATAAGAAGAAATCATGTTGTTAATCCTCCTCCCTTTTAGCCACAATGATGGCTCCAATAAAAGCGACCGTTAATAACACAGATACCAATTCAAAAGGAATCACATGCCAAGTAAAAAGCTCAATTCCTATCATTTTTGTATTTTCTTCATTTGAAGTAAATTCTTGTATTGGAAAAACTGCATCCTGAATAGCTAAATATAAAATAATAAAAAAACCGATGCTTCCAACTAGCAACAATACGTTATGTAGTGCTCTCTTCGGTTCTTCATTTTGCTTCTCGTGTTTAGTCATCATAATTCCAAAAATCATTAATATCGTCATTGCACCTGCGTAAATTAAAACTTGTACAAAGGCTAAAAACTCGGCATCAAGCATAACGTATAAACCTGCAAGACTGATAAAAGTAGTAGCAAGAGCTATAACCATATGGACAACTCTTTGGAGATTAATTAAAAAAACTGCCCCTACAATAACAAGCATGGAAAAAATAATAAATAATAAGTTTTCTCCATTAGATAAAAAATCTATAAAATTCTCCAGCATAAACTACTTTACCTCCTTCTTCGCCTTTGATGGGATGGATTTTGGTTGTAAATTGATACTATTTTCTTTTCTGACATTTGTATTGTTATCATTTAACCATTCCATATTTTTAAACAGATCATCTCTACTATAGGTAGCTAATTCAAAATTATTGGTCATAACAATGGCTTCTGTGGGACAAACTTCTGTACATAAGTCACATAAGATACAAATTTCAAAATTGATATCGTAAGTGTCAATTACCTTCCCTTTTTTCTCAGGGTCAGGATTTTTCTTACCTACAAGATCAATACATTCTGTTGGACATATATTCATACACTGATTACACACGATACATTTTTCAGGATCAAAATGTTGTACACCTCGAAAACGATCGGGCATCTGTAAAGGAACATCAGGATATTGATAAGTTATTTTTTTCTTCGTAAGATTTTTTAAGGTAACACCCATTCCTTTAACTATACCTTTCAACGGTTTCACCTCATTTCAATAGTTACATTATTTAAATATTTCTATAATAATTGTCGTTACAAATATATTAACCAAAGCCAAAGGTAATAAAACCTTCCAACCTAGCGACATTAAATGATCCACTCTTATTCTCGGCAACGTTGCACGTATCCAAAACAGGAAAAATACGATCGAAGAAAATTTTAAAATAAACCATATTATCCCCGGAATAAAATCAAGAAACGGTAGCGGAGAATGCCAGCCTCCTAAAAACAGAATTGTTGTTAGAGCTGCTATGGCATACACATACACATATTCAGCAAGCATGAAAAAAGCAAATCTAAAACCACTGTATTCCACGTGATAACCTGCTACTAATTCTGATTCAGCTTCAGGCAAATCAAATGGTGTACGGTTCAACTCTGAAACGGCTGCAATGATAAATATGATAAACCCTACAATTTGTGGAAGGAAATTCCAGTTCCAGAAACCACCTGCTTGACCTTCTACGATGGTATTTAAGCTTAAACTACCGCTTAAAAGAATGACACCAACAACAGACATGACTAAAGGGACTTCATAACTAATCATTTGTGCAGCTGAACGCATGCCGCCCAACAATGAATATTTGTTATTTGAAGCCCATCCACCAAGTAATATCCCTATTGTTGAAATACTGGATAAAGCAAAATAGTATAATAACCCTACATTCAAATCTGCAAATTGCCAATCCGCAGTATAAGGAATTGTAGCTAACACCACAAATGCCGGTACAAACGTAATGACAGGAGCTAAGATAAATAGAAACCGATCTGCCTTATTTGGAATTGTATCCTCTTTAATTAAAAGCTTCAATACATCCGCAACAGTTTGAAATAAACCTAATGGTCCTACGCGGTTTGGCCCTTTTCTCAATTGAATCCAACCTATAACTTTACGTTCAAAGTAAATGGCATAGGTTACAAAACCAAGTACAACTACAAGAAGAAAAGCGGCCCATAATATGTTCTGGAGAAGTGCCATTAGCCATCTACCTCCCCTAATACAATATCAATACCACCAAGTATGGTTACTAAGTTTGTCATCGTTTCACCGACTAATAATTTAGGTAAAATTTGCAAGTTTACAAATGAAGGCCTTCTAAACTTTAAACGATAAGGTTGCGGTTTTTTCTTAGATACAATATGACATCCAATTTCGCCTCTTGGGGATTCAATACGTGTATAAACTTCCCCTTCTGGTGGTCTGATTACTCTAGGTACCTTGGCCATAATTTTTCCATCTTCAGGAAATTGTTCTACAGCTTGTTCCAAAATACGCAAGCTTTGTTTGATTTCTTCAAATCTAACTAAGTATCTAGCATAACAATCCCCTTCTGTTTGAACAGGAACGTCAAACTCAAAACGATCATATATACTGTATGGTTGGTTCTTACGAAGATCAAACTTTACCCCTGTTGATCTTAAATTAGCACCACTAAGGCCATAATCTATTGCGGTTTGCGCATCGTATTTCCCAACACCTTTAACCCTAGCTAAAAAGATTTCATTCCCACTCACTAACTGTTCATATTCATCTAACTTATCTCTCATATATGGTATAAAATCACGAACTTTGTCTATCCAGCCCTCAGGAGCGTCCCATTTCACACCGCCAACTCTCATATAAAAATATGTAAGTCTAGCACCACATAACTCATTAAACATATTGATGATCATTTCTCTTTCTCTAAAAGCATATAGAAAAGGACTCATAGCACCGATGTCTAATAAATAAGTTCCCCACCATACTAAATGGCTGGCGATGCGCTGTAACTCCATAACGATTAATCTTAAAAATTCCGCTCTTTCTGGTATTTCAAGATCCATCAAAGTCTCCACTGCATGACATAACACGTAATTGTTTGTCATAGCAGAGACATAGTCCATTCTATCTGTATAGGGAATAACCTGAGTATATGTTAAATTTTCAGCTAGTTTCTCAGTACCTCTATGTAAATATCCGATTACAGGTGTGGCTTCCGTAATGACCTCACCGTCTAACTTTACGATAATTCTAAATACACCATGTGTACTCGGATGCTGTGGTCCCACATTTAAAAGTAATTCTTCTGTACGTATCATCTGGTTTGTTACACCTCCGGATCTATCGGTTCATAATCTTTTCTTAAAGGATGCCCTTCCCAGTCTTCAGGCATCATGATCCTTTTTAAATTAGGATGACCCGGAAACTGAATACCTAATAAATCGTAGATTTCTCTTTCATTCCAGTTCGCCGTATTCCATACAGAAGTGACTGATGGAATAGAAGGATCTTCTCTATCTGCTTTAATCTTAATACAAATGTCTTGTTGATTGTCTGTTGACATCGATAGTAAATAATAAACAACCTCAAAATATGTCTCATAATCAATCCCAGAAACATTACGCAAATAATTTAGTTTTAATGTTTCTGACTCTTTAAGCATCATTGCTGTTTTAAGCCAATACGGACTTCGAATGACAATGCTTGGCAAGTCCCTATCTAGCTCATTTATATAAGCTTCTTCAACTGCATCTTCAGCTATATTTGATTTAACTAAATCCACTAAGCGGTCTAATTTAGCCTGATTTGGTGAAGGTTCTACAATTTCTACTACTTCATTTTCCTCTATTTCCTTCTTTGCCTCTTTTGGGTCCATTTCAGTAACATGTTTTTGATCACTCATACCTCTGTCACCCTTTTCCCGGTTTTTGCTTCATACTTTATCTTTTCTTGTAATTTATTAATACCATAAATTAAAGCAGCTGGATTAGGCGGGCAACCAGGGATATATACATCTACAGGAACAATTTGATCTACCCCTTTGACAACAGAATAGGATTTAATATATGGACCTCCAGCCGTTGCACATGAACCCATTGCAATGACCCATTTTGGCTCAGGCATTTGATCATACAAACGTCGTAATAAAGGAGCCATTTTTTTAGTTACTGTCCCCGATACAATCATGACATCTGATTGTCTTGGAGAGGTACGGAATATAACACCAAAACGATCTAAATCATAATGTGATGCACCTGTCCCCATCATTTCAATGGCACAGCAAGCTAAGCCAAAAGTAAGTGGCCATAAGGAATTACTCCTCGCCCATGCTTTTAACTGTTCTAAGGTACCCATGAATACGTTACGTTGCAATTCCTCTTGTTCCTCTGGTGAAATCTTTGTTAAATCGAGTTCCATTGTAACACCTTCTTCTTCCAAGCGTAAGCTAATCCTACAACTAATAATGATACGAAAATTAACATTTCAACTAAAGCAAAAAGTCCTAATTTGTCATAAGCAACTGCCCATGGATATAAAAAGACAGTTTCTACATCAAAAATAACAAACATTAAAGCAAATAAATAATAACGTATGTTGAAACGAATCTGACCTGCACCTACAGGTTCATTTCCACTTTCATAAGTGGTGTACTTCTCTTCCATTGGATTATTAGGTCTTAAAATTCGGCCAACCGTAAGCGCTGCCACTGGTAAGAAAATACCGAGCGCAATAAAAATAGCGACGATAACATAGTTATTCATGTATGTTTCCATCGACGTATGTCCCTCCATTCAATGAAGTCCAATTTATAAGTTTTTCTTATGGACATTTTTATATTCAATAATAAATGTCGTGAACATTATAACAAAAGCTTACATCTAAGTCTATTGTACAAATCATTAATTTTTAAAGGTAACTTTTGTTGGGAATCGACGTTCATTCATTGCATTGCTTTATTATGTGTAAACAGTATGTTTTCAAAGGCAAAATACTTGTTAAAAAGCAAAGATTAATACTTTACTGCTCATGATTTGGTGAAAATGAATTAATTATAATATTTTTTTATTGTGACTATAATATGTGATGTTTTTCACAATCGATTATATTATAGAAAAATGGTCTCTCTTTATAATATGAACCTTTTGAATGTATTGTGCACAATCATATAAAATCAAAAAAAATCTACTTTCAGATCTATATAAAAACTGCCGACATATGATGTGCGACAGTTTTTATATCAATTTAAAATTGTTTATCAGTGGAACTAATTCGATTGATCGCTTTCTGCAATGCCATCTCAGCACGACGAAAATCATATTCAGCTTTTTTGTCAGCCAATCTTCTTTCCGCGCGTTCCTTAGCAGCTTGTGCACGTTCAACATCAATTTCTCCTGCACGTTCTGCAACTTCTGCAAGAATAACCACTTTTTCTTTACTTACTTCCATAAAGCCGCCATGTACAGCGATGATCTCCTCATCGTTTCCAGTTTTAACCTTCATCGGTGCAACTTTTAAAGCAGTAACTAACGGAATGTGATTAGGTAAAATACCTAATTGACCTTCCACACCTGTGACGACAATCATATTCACGTCCTGAGAATACACTTTTCTCTCAGGAGTAACGATTTCTAATGTAAAAGTACTCATAACTTCCTCCTACAAGTTTCATTTTTAGAAACTTAGGATTTTTAAATCAACCCTATTATAAAGTTTTGGCTTTTTCTACAGCTTCTTCGATTGTACCAACGTATAAGAAAGCTGCTTCTGGTAAATCATCATGTTTACCGTCCAAAATCTCTTTAAAGCTTCGAACTGTTTCTTTAACTGGAACATATTGCCCTTTTTGACCTGTAAATTGTTCAGCAACGTGGAAGTTCTGAGATAAAAATCTTTGAATCTTTCTAGCACGCTGAACTGTCAATTTATCTTCTTCAGATAATTCATCCATACCTAGGATGGCTATAATATCTTGAAGTTCTTTGTAACGTTGTAAAATTTGCTTAACGCCTTGAGCAACTTCGTAATGCTCTTTTCCTACGATCTCAGGAGCAAGAATACGAGAACTTGATGCTAATGGATCTACCGCTGGGAAAATTCCTAACTCTGCGATCTTACGCTCCAAGTTTGTTGTTGCATCCAAGTGAGCAAATGTTGTTGCAGGAGCTGGATCTGTATAGTCATCCGCAGGAACATAAACTGCTTGAATAGATGTTACAGAACCTTTCTTCGTTGAAGCGATACGCTCTTGCAATTGACCCATTTCAGTTGCTAGAGTTGGTTGGTAACCAACCGCTGATGGCATACGTCCAAGTAATGCGGATACCTCAGAACCTGCTTGCGTGAAACGGAAGATGTTATCTACGAATAAAAGTACATCCTTACCTTCTTGATCACGGTAATGCTCAGCCATTGTCAATCCTGTTAATGCAACACGTTGACGAGCACCAGGAGGTTCATTCATCTGTCCAAATACCATAGAAGTTTTTGGAAGAACTCCCGCATCCTTCATTTCGTGATAAAGATCATTTCCTTCACGTGTACGCTCACCAACACCGGCAAATACTGAAATACCACCGTGCTCCTGTGCGATATTATTGATTAATTCCTGGATTGTAACAGTTTTACCAACACCGGCTCCACCAAACAAACCAATTTTTCCACCTTTAGCGTACGGGGCAATTAAATCAATAACTTTAATTCCTGTTTCCAAAATTTCTTCTTCAACAGATAATTCTGTAAATTCTGGTGCTTGTCTATGAATGGGGCTAGAACTTTTAGTTTTAATTTCACCAGCATTATCAATTGGTTCACCTAATACATTTAAAATACGACCTAGTACAGCATCACCCACTGGAACAGAAATAGGACTACCTGTGTCAACAGCTTCAGTTCCACGAACTAAACCGTCTGTAGAAGACATCGCAACACAACGTGCTACATTATCACCAAGGTGAAGAGAAACTTCTACAGTTAAGTTGATATCCTTTTCCCCAGAGGACTCCGCTTTTTTTTCTATTCTAACAGCATTTAGAATTTCAGGCAGGTTTCCGCGTTCAAATTCAATATCAACTACGGGACCCATAACCTGTAAAACGCGTCCTTTGTTCATGCTTTTACCTCCTTAAGGTTTTAAAAGTTAGTGCATATATTGTTTCATTATCCTTGAGCATTCGCTCCAGCAATAATTTCAGAAATTTCTTGTGTAATCGCAGCCTGACGTGCACGGTTGTATACAAGCGTAAGACCAGCAATTAAATCAGTCGCATTGTTCGTTGCATTACCCATTGCCGTCATTCTGGCACCAAATTCACTAGCTTTACCTTCCAATACTGCACTATAAATCAAAGTTTCAGCATATTTAGGCAATAATACATCCAACACTTCCTCTGCAGAAGGCTCATATTCATATAGAGCAGAATTACCATTGGATTCAGAAATATCGCTTAATGGTAAAAGACGTTTTTCTACAGGGATCTGTGTGATAGGGTTCACAAATTCGTTATATGCTAAATATAACTCATCGTATAATCCATCACTAAAGTTTTGCACCGCAGTTTTAGCAATTTCCTGTATGTCCAAGTATTGAGGATTATCTGGCAATCCAGTTACTTGAGATACAATCGGCATATTTCTTCTTTTGAAATAATCCCGACCTTTTCGACCGATAACAAAAATAGAATAGTCATCAGTAGAATTATGCTTTTCTTGGATCGTGTTCATGACCATTCGCAATAGATTCGCATTGTAACCCCCTGCTAATCCACGGTCCGAAGTAATCACTAGATAACCCGTCTTTTTCACTTCTCGGCTTTGTAGCATAGGGTGTTTCAAGTTTTTTGTAGCGGAAGCAATGTTTGAAATTACTTCTTTTATTTTATCTGAATACGGTCTAGCAGCTTCAGCATTTTCTTGTGCTTTCCTTAATCCTGAAGCAGCTACCATTTCCATTGCTTTTGTAATCTGTTTCGTATTTTGGAAACCACTGATTTGGCGCTTTATATCGCGCATACCTTTAGCCATTTAGTTCACCACCTTGTAGGCTATTTAAAAAACACTCTACTGGATTATACAGATGCAGCAAACCCTTTTTTAAAGCTCTCAATTGCCTTATTAAGTGCTTCTTCAGTTTCCTCTGATAATTGCCCGGTTGTTTTAATCGTGTTCAGAATATCTGACTGATTTGCTTCCATATAGGATAAAAATTCTTCTTCAAATCTTGTAATATCCTTCACTTCAATATCATCTAAGAAACCTTTTACAGCTGAATAAATGCTTACAACCTGCTTCTCAACTGGTAACGGCTGATTGACCCCTTGCTTTAAAATTTCAACTGTACGTTCCCCTCGATTTAATCGAGCTTGCGTAGATTTATCAAGATCTGAACCAAATTGAGCGAAAGCTGCTAGCTCTCTATATTGTGCAAGATCTAAACGTAATGTCCCTGCTACTTTTCTCATAGCCTTAACTTGTGCAGAACCACCAACACGGGATACAGAGATACCGACGTTTATCGCTGGACGCTGACCTGCATGGAATAAATCAGCTTCTAAGAAAATCTGTCCATCTGTAATGGAGATAACGTTTGTTGGAATATACGCCGACACATCACTTGCTTGTGTTTCAATAAATGGAAGGGCTGTTAATGAACCCCCACCTAAATCATCGTTTAATTTTGCAGCTCTTTCTAATAAACGTGAATGTAAGTAGAAAACATCCCCAGGGAAAGCTTCACGACCTGGAGGTCTTCTTAACAATAAGGATAACTCACGGTAAGCTGATGCTTGTTTAGTTAAGTCATCATAGATAACTAATACGTGTTTACCTTGATACATAAAGTGTTCACCCATTGTACAACCTGTGTATGGTGCTAAGAATAATAATGGAGCTGGTTCAGAAGCACCTGCTGTAACAACAATGGTATAATCTAAAGCACCATTTTTGCGAAGTGTTTCTACAACACCTGCAACTGTGGATTGTTTCTGACCAATTGCTACGTAAATACAAATCATATCATTATCTTTTTGATTAATGATCGTGTCTATAGCAATTGTTGTTTTACCTGTTTGACGGTCACCAATAATTAACTCACGCTGACCACGACCAATTGGAACCATGGAGTCAATCGCTTTAATTCCCGTTTGCATCGGCTCATGTACTGATTTACGATCAATAACACCCGGTGCTGGTGATTCAATAGGTCTAAATTCTTTAGTTTCAATAGGACCTTTACCGTCTACAGGCTGTCCTAATGGATTTACAACACGTCCAAGTAATTCGTCACCTACAGGAACCTCCATAATACGACCTGTACGTTTTACTTGGTCCCCCTCACGGATATCCTTGTAAGGTCCTAAGATTACGATACCAACATTATCTTCTTCAAGGTTAAGAGCCATACCCATCACGCCATTAGAGAATTCTAATAATTCACCAGCCATGACATTTTCTAAACCGTGAGCACGAGCTATACCATCACCTACTTGGATAACAGTACCTACATCAACCACTTGAAGTTCAGATTTATAATTTTCAATTTGTTTTTTAATCAACGTACTGATTTCTTCAGGTCTGATACTCAATGAACCTCACCCCTAACTATATTGCTTGCTGTTTAATTCTTGTTCAAGTGCAGCTAACTTACCTGATAAGCTGCCGTCATATAAACGATCACCAATGCGAACTTTTAATCCACCTAAAAGACCAGGATCAATTTCATTTGAAGCATTGATTTGTTTGCCTGTTAATTTACCAAATCGATCTTCAACTTCTTTTAATTCATCTTCGGATAACTTAGATGGTGTATATACCACTGCATCTGCTTGACCTAAAAATTCATTGGCAACCCCAACATAATATTCATAAATCGCTGCTAAGATTGAACCTCTTCCTCTTTCAAAAAGAAGCTGGACCGTATGAAGTACAATTTCAGATACTTTTCCTTCAAAAGCATTGCTGATTACTTCCTTCTTTTTGTCCACTCCAATATTAGGATGGGAAATAAATTTATTAAAATCTTTATCCACTTCTATAAATTGCACAATTGATTTTAATTCTTTTTCCACTTCTATTATTACATCTTGCTCTCGAGCAACTTCAAAAAGTGCTTTTGCGTATCTTTTTCCTACTAAAGTGTCGCTGCTCATAGTTTTCCTCCTACCTCTTTCAGGTATTTGTCAACTAATTGTTGTTGTGATTTTTCATCAAGCTTTTGCTCGATAATTTTGGAAGCAATCATAATGGACATTGCTCCTACTTGCGCACGCAACGTTTGAGCTGCTTTTGATTTTTCATTTTCAATATCTTTAAGTGCATCCTCTTTTAACTTCGCCGCTGTTGCTTTTGCATCTTCAACGATTTCATCAGCTTGTCTTGCACTCGTTTGTTTCGCTTGCTCAATAATTTGATATGCTTCCTGACGAGTTTGTTGCATGGATGCCTCTTGTTCTTTTAAAAGTTTGTCTGCTTCTGCACGGTTAGTTTCAGCCGTACGCATTTCTTCTAATACATGCTCTTTACGTTTTTCCATTACGGACATCAATGGCCCGAATGCATATTTGCTTAGTAACCATAACAAAATACCAAACGCAATAATTTGAAAAACTATAGATCCATCTATACTCAACTTTAGTCACTCCCTTCTCAGAGATTAATTCAATCAATCTTGACAAAATGAAGGCGTGGTGGCTTATACCATCCCCGCCGAACTTGAAATCTAATTATTCTCCTAATACGAAAACGAACAATAATGCAAATACAAGAGAGATAACTGGTAAAGCCTCAACTAAACCGATACCGATAAACATTGTAGTTTGTAAAGTTCCGCGAAGTTCTGGTTGACGAGAAATCCCTTCAACTGTACGCCCAACGATTAAACCATTACCAATACCTGCACCTAATGCACCTAAACCAATTGCAATTGCTGCTGCTAAAAAACTCATTGAGAAATCCTCCTTAAATATTAAATAAAGTATTTTTAATTCTTTTAATTTATAATCTTATCTCAGTAGTGCTGAGTTAGATTCTTTAGTGATCTTTGGCGATACTTTGAGAAATATACACCATTGTTAATATGGTAAAAACAAAAGCTTGGATTGTACCAACAAATATACTGAAAGCTTGCCATACGATTAATGGAATCATTCCACCAATACCTGCTAACACTCCTGCAGAGGCAGTCATTAAAATAACCCCAATCAATACCTCACCAGCATAAATGTTACCGAACAAACGTAGACCAAGCGTTAAAAATTGTGATACTTTTTCGATTATGTGAAGCGGAAAGAATGCTGGAACTGGATCAATGTAATGTTTAAAGTAATTTTTAGTGTTTCTAGTAACCCCTAAATAATGTACCATTACAATTACAATTAAAGCTAATCCCATGGTAGCACTCATACTTGCTGTCGGTGATTTCCAAAAAAGCAATGAAACATCTTTTGCATGTGCTGCTTCTGCATATAAATCTGGAGAAATTGGAATTCCGAAAAAAGTCGGTGCCTCGTAGAAATGTAGAGACAAAGCAAAAGGAAGCCCCAACATATTAGCTACAAAAATATACATAATTAAAGTGATTCCTAACATGATAAAACTTTTCCCTTGTTTCATATCCATCGTGCTGGCAATCATATTATGTATGAATTCAACCACCCACTCCAGAAAATTCTGCATTTTCCCCGGATTATCGACAGACAATCTTCGAGTTCCTAATACGGCAATAAGAAATACAACTAAACATGTAATGGTTATCATAATCAAATTGGAAAGATCAAATGGAATTCCAAACAATTCAATCATCGGTGATTCATGCATATCGTCAATTTTCCCTCCCTTCTGTTAATCCATTTATTTGTTATTGTTATTAATAGAAATAATGCCCAGTACTAATGTTACTGATTGTACAAAAAACAATCCAGCTAATGTAGTAGAAAACGCAATATGCTGTTCAAACTTAAAGGAAATAACCACCGCAATTAATGCGAGTGATGCTCTTGTCATGAATCCATCATTCACTCTGCGTTTTATCTTCTTGATGGCAACTTCAGACATCAGCTCTATTTTCCACTGTAAATACCTTGCATTGATTAAACTAACTATAATCCCCAAAATCAGTCCTGCAATATAAACTCGAAAATCAGGCAACAGAGCCCACGTTACAAAACAAACTGCTAATACATACAAAGTTATTTTGTAAGCGTTTTTTGTTAGGGTCGACAAATTATTCATTTGAGCCCCCCGTGTACTTTTTAATGATCATCATGATGCTTAAGACCCCCATAACAAACCCTACCATAATACCAACAACGATCCATATAGGATTATGGTTTACATATTTTGTTACTAGAGTTCCAAGACCATATCCGGCAAACATGCAGACAACCATATCTAATCCAATCGCACTGACTAACGCAACGGCTTTCCATGGATTATCTTTAGGATTTGAATTGCTCATTATACATTTCCCCTATTTAAATCCCCATTTATTTTAACGAAGCGAAGCATTGTTTGTCAATTGGGTAAAATTCAAACATTTCGTGAACAAAATATTTGAATCCTTGGTATTAAAGGCTTTTCAAGTTTAAAAACTATACAGTGCAACTGTATGCTGTAACCTTTTACGTAGAAAATGATTCCGGTTTTTCATTCTTTTTTCCAAAATGATGCAATATGGATTCAACAATTCTTTTTGAAGCTTTACCGTCACCATATGGATTTGCAGTATGACTCATTTTTTCATATTTATGAATTTCTACTAATAATTCTTTCGTTTTTTGATAAACGTCTTCTTCAGCTGTACCAACTAACTCCAACGTTCCAGCTTCAACTCCTTCAGGACGCTCCGTTGTTTCTCTTAATACCAAAACTGGAATTCCGAAGGAAGGAGCTTCCTCTTGTAACCCACCTGAATCGGTTAATATCATATAAGTATGATTATAAAAATTGTGTAACTCAACAACATCTAACGGTTCAATGAGTTTAATCCTAGGATGTTCGCCTAATATTTCATTGGCTGGCTCCCTTACAGCAGGGTTCAAGTGTACAGGATAAACAACCGCAACATCTTCAAACTCATCCACAATTCTGCGAACAGCATTAAAAATTTGTCGATGAGGCTCACCTAAGGATTCTCTTCGATGTGCTGTCATTAAGATTAATCTTTTTCCTTTAGCCCAAGATATTATAGGATGAGTGAAATCCTCTCTTACGGTGTATTGAAAAACATCAGTCGCAGTATTCCCAGTAATATAAACATTCTGTTCAGACTTGTTTTCCTTAAATAAATTATTAGCTGACCAATTTGTAGGTGCAAAATGAAGGTCAGCAATCACACCTGTGAGCTGACGATTCATTTCTTCAGGGTAAGGATTCAGTTTATTCCAAGTTCTTAATCCCGCTTCCACATGACCTACTTTGATTTGTTGTAAAAAAGCAGCATAACTAGCTAAAAATGTAGTTAATGTATCACCATGTACTAAAACTAAATCTGGTTTCGCTTCCTGAAGTACTGATTCTAAACCTTGTAAAACACGAATGGATATCTCATTCAGTGTTTGTCGATCTTTCATGACATCGAGATCATATGTCGGTTGAATACCAAAAACATCTAAAACCTGGTCTAACATTTCTCTATGTTGTGCTGTCACACACACCTTTGAATCAATTAAATTTTTATGTTTTTGCAACTCTAATACGAGTGGAGCCATTTTAATAGCTTCAGGTCTAACCCCGAATATTGTAAGTACTTTTAGCTTATCCATTCAGCTATCATCCTTTAACGTTACTTTGTTCCAAATAAACGATCTCCTGCATCCCCTAATCCTGGAATGATATAACCTTTTTCATTAAGATGACTATCAATTGCAGCAACATATATATCTACGTCAGGATGTGCTTCTTGAACTGCTTTAACACCTTCTGGAGAAGCAATTAAACACATTAACTTCATTTGACTGCAATCATTGTTTTTTAATACTTGAATAGCCGCGTTCGCTGATCCCCCAGTAGCAAGCATTGGATCAATGACAATTAGTTCTCTTTCTTGAACATCAGTAGGTAATTTAGTGTAATATTCAACTGGCTGCAATGATTCAGGATCACGATATAAACCTACGTGACCTACTTTTGCTGTTGGGTGTAGTTTTAAAATACCATCTGTCATCCCTAATCCAGCACGAAGTATTGGCACCAAGCCAAGCATTCTCCCAGACATCACTTTGCAATTTGCGGTTGCAACTGGAGTTTGAACCTCTACTTCTTTTAGAGATAAATCTCTAGTAATCTCATAAGCCATTAACATGGCAACTTCATCTACTAATTGACGGAAGTCTTTCGTTCTGGTTTCTTTGTCTCGAATAAAAGTTAGTTTATGTTGGATCAAAGGATGGTCACATACAAATACCTTTCCCATTAATTCCTATCCCTCCTGAAAATAAATAAATCAATTTCTTTATCCGATATATAGAGTAACTTTTCCCTATACATATAAATAAAATGACTTCATTGTAACGACCGGATAAAACAATATGTCCTTAAACCTTAACTATTATAACATTTTGTTGTTGTAGTTACACCTTATATATTTGTTATCTTTTCCCAACGATAAAAAAACATCCTAGATCCAATTAACTAGCATGTTTTTTAAGATTTATATTGCTTTAAAAAAGCTGTCACCGCCTAGTTTCATTTATATGTTTTAAATAATTCTTCTATGTGACTTTCTGCTTTAAACAAACGTTTATTAAGTACGCCAATTTGATGATCACAGTAATCTACTTTAATTGAAATATTTTTAAGAAGAGCAAAAATGTCTTTAGGTTGACTTTCCTCAAGACGGTGAATACTTTGCTTGATTTCAGAAATATCAGAACGCATTTCATTCATTTCATTTCGAATTAACTCTGTTTCTGTTCGAAACTCAGCCCGCATTTCATTCATTTCGTTTCGAATTGCCTTTGATTCTGATTCTAAGGAATCTAACTTATTAAGAATTAGATTTAGGACTTTATCAGACATAGCCGTAACTCCTTTTATTGATACCACTTGTCCAAAGACGTGGGATTCTTGAGAGATTTAACCAAAGTACATTTCTGCTATCAGAGTATGCTTTATACTCTATGGACCGTATTTAACCAATAAAAAGACAATGTACGTAGATTCTTCTCTCGTTTTTACGGCTTGATATTGCCGTCTGTTACTATTTTAGTGTACAAAACTTGAATATAACACAAGTTAATTTTAATTATTGAATTATTTTCAAGTTTATTGTGGTGTCAAATAACAACTACCTGCCACTTTTAATCCTTTTGATTATATCATTTAAGGGAGAAAAAAACATATAAAAATCATTATCTAAGAGATGTGGTATATCCCAAAAAGGTGTTGGTTTTACAACCAACACCTTTCATATAATTTAATTTAGATTAAATATTAAAATTAATAAGTCAAATCTTCATACAATGGATACTTAGCAGTTAACTCTTTTACTAAACCTCGAGCTTTTTCTAACACTGCCTCATTTTCAGGATTTTTCAACGTCATCGCAATGATTTTGGCAATAGATTTCATTGCTTCCCCATCCATCCCTCTCGTTGTTACAGCTGGTGTTCCTATACGAATACCGCTTGTTACAAATGGGCTTGTTGGGTCAAATGGAATCGCATTTTTGTTCACTGTAATGTGGACTTCATCTAATACTTTCTCAGCAACCTTACCAGTAATATCTAAATTACGAGTATCTACTAAAATTAAATGATTATCTGTTCCACCTGAAATGATGTTTAATCCTTCAGCCTGTAAACTTTCTGCTAAGATCGCAGCGTTTTTCACAACATTTTTGGAGTAAGTTTTGAATTCAGGCTGAAGAGCTTCACCAAAAGCAACTGCCTTGGAAGCAATAACGTGCATTAATGGACCACCTTGTGAACCAGGGAATACAGCTTTATCTATTGCTCTTGCCCAAGGTTCTTTACAAAGAATCAAACCACCTCTTGGACCTCTTAGAGTTTTATGTGTAGTTGTGGTTACAAAATGAGAATGAGGAACTGGATTTGGATGTAATCCTGCAGCTACTAATCCTGCAATATGCGCCATATCCACCATCATTAACGCGCCAACTTCGTTTGCAATTTTACCTAATGTTTCAAAGTCAATAACTCTCGGATATGCACTTGCACCTGCAACGATCATTCTCGGTCTATGTTTAAATGCCAATTTACGTACTTCATCATAATCAATCATAAAATGATCTTCACTTACACCATAGGCTACAAAGTTATATAAAATTCCTGAAGCATTGACTGGGCTTCCGTGTGTTAAATGACCTCCATGTGCTAAATTCATACCAAGGACTGTATCACCAGGTTTTAAAGCTGCTAAGTAAACAGCCATATTAGCCTGGGCACCAGAATGGGGTTGAACATTGGCATGTTCAGCACCAAAAATTTGCTTGGCACGATCTCTGGCAATATCTTCAACAATATCAACATGCTCACAACCACCATAATAACGTTTACTTGGATATCCTTCAGCGTACTTATTGGTCAATACTGTACCCATCGCTTCCATAACTGCTGGAGTAACAATGTTTTCTGAAGCAATTAACTCTATATTATCTCGCTGCCTGCTTAATTCTAAATTTAAAGCTTTTAAAACTTCTGGATCTTGACCGCGTAAGTTTTCCATCTTCATAACATCCCCTTAAATTTTTATTTACAACGATGATTGTTGTTATTTATTTCATATACGGCTCTTTGCCCACCAATTAATTTTGGACGAGTGATTGCCATATTTACACGTGCTTTTCCAATTTGACGAAAAATAGGTCTTAAAGGAACTGCTACTTGTTTCAAATGCATACCAATTAAAGTTTCTCCGATATCTATCCCAGCATGTGCTTTAATATTTTCAACTACTACAGGTTCTTTTAAATGTTGATAAGCAAAAGTGGCCATCGATCCACCAGCTTTTGCAACAGGTATCACGGAAACTTCTTCAAGAACATATTGTTGTAAAACCTCTCTTTCAACAACAAGTGCTCTATTTAAATGTTCACAGCATTGAAAGGCAACATAAAAATCCAAATCCTTTTGAACGGATTGAATACCTTTATAAATTTCTGAAGCTACCATCTCAGCACCTGATGTTCCAATGTGCTGACCTAATACTTCACTGGTACTCGTTCCTATCACAATCATTTGTTGAGGTTTAATGTTCCCCTCTGTTATGAGCTGTCTCGTTATTTCTTCAACCTGTTTACTCATTTTCTCTAGTTTATTCATCTAGATTTTCACCACCATAGTTGATGAGTTTCTTATTAAGTGTGCACTTCATCCTAGTCATTAAGGATGTATAGTGGCTTCCTTTTCTATTGTATTCATTTTATTAATTCTATTCACATGTCTTTCTTCGTTCGAAAATTCTGTTTCAATCCATATTTTTACTATATCTATTGCTAATCCAGGTCCGATTACTCTTTCACCCATAGCAAGAACATTGGTATCATTATGTTCTCTTGTTGCTTTAGCAGAAAATGTATCATGAACTAACGCGCAACGAATACCTGGATATTTATTTGCTGCAATAGACATGCCAATACCTGTTCCACATATTAAGATTCCTTTGTCTGCATCACCATTCAATACTTTCTCACAAACTGGAATCGCATAATCTGGGTAATCAACTGAATCAGAACAATCACAACCTACATCAATCACTTCATGACCAAGCTTGATAATAAAATCTTTAATATTATTTTTTAGATGGTACCCACCATGATCTGCTCCAAGTGCTACTTTCATTATGATCATTCTCCTTTACCAAAAGTTCGTGAATGATAGAAGGGGTGCATGATCCCCTAAGTGCAAAAAAAGAGCAGCAGACATAAATGTCTATGCTCCTGCCCAGGCGACCGGCCGTATTACTCGGTGCTCCATTGTGGTAATTTCCACTTTGTCGCCAGTTACACCGAATTCTTCACGTATAATGTTATCATAGCGTAATTATTTAACAATTACAACTCAATAATGCAACAAAATGGTGCCTAAATTTTCTTTTGATTCAACAACAATTCCCAAAAAAATGCACCTTTATTTTTCTGTTTTAAATCTGATTAAAAGTTTATTTAAGTAATCTTCAATTTCCTCTGCAACCATTTTATAATCTACAATCGTCCCTCCATAAGGATCAGCTATATCATAATCAGGTAAGTTTGATTCCAATTCCATTAGTTGTTGTTTTAAATGGTTGGGTATTTCTTCACCTAATGATAATCTCATTTGTAAATCAGCTATTAACTTTTCTCTTTCTACAATAAGGTCCATTACTTCTGCACTATCTTCAACATACTCTTTTAAAGTAAACGTTTTTTCCGCTGCTTGTGGGTAATATTCTATGATGTGACGTTTATGATTCATTGTCATTGCAAAAATATAATCCGCCCAATTCACCCACTCTTCTGTTACTTTATTAGAGACGATCTCATTTGATAAACCTTTTTCCTTTAATATTTTTGCAGCATTTTCTGAAATGGTATGATGATCTATAGCAAATACTCCCGCAGAACGTATTTCTATATCTAATCCTTCTTTATGAACTAAACCGGCAAAAATGCCTTCTGCCATGGGACTTCGACAAGTATTTCCAGTACAAACAAATAAGATATGTTTCATAAAAGAAAATCGTCCTCCTAGTCTGATGTAACCTATCGTACTCTATATTAAAAATTTAATCCCAAATACTAACAAAATAATTCCACCTATAGCTTCGCCATATTCACCTAAACTTAAAGAGATAGATCTTCCTAACAATAATCCTAATATAGATAGTGTTCCTCCAAATATACCAAATAATAATACAGTTAATATAATATCTGAAGAGAATAATCCAAGTGATATGCCTACTGAAAATGAATCAATACTTACACTTAATGAAAATATCAATATCCCCCACAAAGTACTATGATCAAACGCCTGAACTTTCTCTCCTCTTAAAGAACTATATACCATATGCAGACCTAATAATACAAGCAAAGTCCCGCCTGCAATTAAAGCAACATCATCTAAAATTGTACTTACATATTTACCAGTAAACAGCCCCATAAGCGGCATCATGATGTGAAAAAAGCCAACAATCAAACTAATTTTAAAAATGTCTAATAGTCGAATTCCTCTCATTCCGATTCCTACCCCTAAAGAAAAAGCATCCATCCCTAAGGCAATTGCCATAATTAGGATCGTTATAAATTGACCTAATTCAACTGAAACGATTGTCATGCTATCTCCCCCATGTCCACTATTCTTTAAACAATATGCGGACATGAAGTGAAACATGCTATACTTGTACCACTTGATTTCCAGATGCTTTCCTCAAGCGATTCATGACAGCTAGTCCTATCCCTTCTTCAGAGCAACCTTCTGCAAATATAGTTGTTATTTTATTTTCATCAAACATTCTTAAAGCTGCATATAAATCATGTGCAGCTTCATCTATCCTGCTTTGACTGCCATAAGCAATAACCAGATCTGCATCGTAATCTTTTTCTCTTTCAATAAAAGTGAGTATACCTGTTTTTTCACCTCGCCCTTTCGCTTCATCAATTGCGGATTGAATAGTTAGCATCACCTTTTGCTTATTTTCTCCTTTTATAATGGTTAATGACCCATTGGGAGCATAATGTTTGTATTTTATCCCTGGTGAGCGAGGTATTTGTTCATGATTTAACGATTTATCTGGAACTTCTTTTTCATATGAAAATTCAACAAAAGGAGTAATCTCCTGCAACTGTGATTTTGTAATACTTCCTGGACGTAAAATATAGATGTAATCCTCTTTTATTTGTATTACGGTAGATTCTATCCCTACACCTGTTTCACCACCATCAATTAGTCCTTTAATACGCCCATCTAAATCCTCTTTTACATGTTTAGCTTCTGTTGGACTTGGTTTGCCAGAACGATTCGCACTAGGTGCTGCTATAGGACGATTTGCTTGTTCAATTAATTTCAAAGCGATAGGGTGATCTGGCATTCTAACGGCAACTGTATCTAATCCTGCAGTTACTTTTTTAGAAAGTTTAGCCTCTTTCTTTAGTGGTAGAATCATCGTTAAAGGTCCAGGCCAAAAACGATCCATAATCTGGTTTGCCTTGTCAGTAACAGAATCCACTAAACCTTGTAATTGATTTTTATTTGAAATGTGTACGATGAGTGGATTATCTGCTGGTCTGCCTTTAGCTTGGAATATCTTGCTTACGGCTTCGGTAGACGTAGCATCAGCGCCTAATCCATATACGGTTTCTGTTGGAAAAGCAATGGTATTCCCCATTTTAATTTCTGATGCAGCTTCTTGGATAACCAGTGCAAACTCATTACCTTTTATTTGCTTATTTAAATTCCAATAGATTGTTTCCATGCTTTATAGTGTCCTCTTAATTAAGTAAATATAATATAGAATTATACTTTGTATGTTGCCATTTAAGCAAATACCCCTTTAATAGAGTTTGTAATACTTACAATTAAATCCCAAAGAAAAAACCGAGCCTCAGGTTGTTCTTTTGTTTCTGAAGTACTGCTTATCTCCACTTCATCCTGATTTTTATTTACATCTTCTTGTGTTATGGCTTCCCCAGTTGTAACATCAACAAAACATAAAGGTGGAAAAAGAACACACCACCAATTCTGACCCTGCCCTTCACCTACAATAACACGCAACGCTTCATAAACTCCAGCAGGGTACACTTTATTACCATACATTTTCGTAGGAAAATCAAATTCTCCTAACTCAACAGAATACGATTCTCCAAAACCGTTATCTTGTAATACCTTACCTACAAGTGCTTCTATTTGATTCATATGGGACATGACCATTGCTCTTGCATCCGTAATTTGGTTAGGTTTAATCACCCAATCATTCATATAGTTCACAATTTCATTACGAATCTCCCCTTTAATCCACTGATCACGAGCTGAATCTGAATTCGCTAATATTCTTAGTCGAATGGATTCTTCTGGAATTGTGTTTTCAATTAAAGTTGCATGAGCCTGCTGATATTCCCAATTCATAAATAACATAATAAGAACAAAACTAAGATAAATATATGATTTCCATTTGGAAGGTCTTAACATTAGAACTTCGCTCCCTTTGTATATGATCTATCACTTAGTTTGTCCATGGAAAGGCAGAGTTAAACCTATAAATCTATCAATCTATCAATTTAATTTAAGAATGAATTGATTCATTGACATAAATATATATATGCGATATATTGCATATAACAGCGAAAAAAGGAGTGTTAATTCGATGCCAATACCAAAAAATTTTGCATCTCCATCAAGGATTACGGCTAAAGAAAGAGCACTTAATCAAATACAAAGATGGATTATAGAAGGGACACTTGAACCTGGAGAAAAAATATACGATGCAGAAATTTCTGAAGCATTAGGCATTAGCAGGACGCCTGTTAGAGAAGCCTTATTGTTACTTGAAACACAAGGACTCATCGAGATGCATCCTGGAAAAGAAACGAAAGTAACAACAATCACAAAGGAAGATGTTAAGAAAATATACCCCCCGCTAGCCACTTTACATGCGTTAGCAGCAGAAGAAGTTGCAGAAACCATATCAGTTGAAAAAATTGAACAATTAAAAGACATTAATCACCAATTTGAATTAGCCATTCAATTAAAAGAACCTTATAAAGCGATGGAAACAGATGAACAATTTCACAATTTTATTATTGAACTAGCTGATAACTCATACATTACTCATTTTTGTTCTATTTTGGACCTTCATGTTCGTCGGTTGAAGTATTTATTTTTAACACACGAATTTTTATCTCAAGAAGATTCTATTCATGAACACAAATTAATAATTGATGCTTTTCTTAAGCGTGATAAAGAAAAAGCAGCCAGCATTATGAAACAAAACTGGATAGGACCTTTAGAAAATGTTTATCAATTAATGGAACTTCAGGAACATGAGGAGTAAATCTTATTTATTTTTTTAAATTTCTATTTTCATTTTGATTAAAATCAATAATTTTCATTTGAGGAGGAAAATGGATGAAAACAATTGGGTTACTTGGTGGTTTGAGTTGGGAATCATCTGCAATTTATTACAAACTAATAAATGAAAGAGTAAAAGAAAAACTAGGTGGTCTTCATTCTGCAAAAAGTATGTTGTATTCTGTAGATTTTCAAACGTTTAAGGATTTGCAATATGAAGGAAAATGGGAAGAAGCAACAACGGAACTTATCAATGCAGCTAAACAATTAGAAAAAGGTGGAGCTGATTTCTTAGTCATTTGTACGAATACAATGCATAAAATGGCACCTGAAGTACAGGAATCCATTTCAATTCCTTTATTGCATATTGCAGATATTACTGGTAAACAGATTAAATCAGCAGGTATAAAAAAAGTGGGTTTATTAGCTACCAATTTTACAATGGAGCATGATTTTTATAAAGACAAACTTTCTAATTATGACTTAGAAGTTATGGTCCCAAATGAGATGGATAGAAAAATCGTTCATGATACAATTTATAATGAACTATGTTTGGGAAATGTAAATGAAAACTCCAAAAAACAATACCTAGATATAATTGAGAAACTAATTCATAATGGTGCAGAAGGAATTATACTTGGATGTACTGAGATCACGATGTTAATAAATGAAGGGGATATAAATGTTCCAGTATTTGATACGACTAAAATTCATGCTATAAAATCTGCAGATTATGCTTTACAAGCATAACATCTTTTTTAACATAATACATTTTACGGACGCGGTCAGAAGATTAATTATCTTACCGCGTTCTTTTGTTTATTAACATTAAGTTGTTAAAATTTTATGATTGCTACTACATGCCTTTCAATATCCGCTAAATCTTTTACTATATAAACTTCATTCCAATGATTCAATGACTGTAACCATTCTGCTACTTGTTTTGCTTGTCCTTGCCCAACTTCAAATCCAACAATTTTGGGATACTTAGGCAAGTCACTTAGCTGTTTTATCATTTTTTCATAAAAATAAAGACCATCTCCACCTACTTCCAATGCATTTAACGGTTCATAATCCTTTACTTCTATTTGTAAATCTTTCATATCCTGTGAAGGAATATATGGAGGATTAGAGATAAGAACATCAATCTCTATATTATTTTCAATAAGTGGGAACAGCAAGTCACCCTGAACAAATTCAATCTGATTCATGACATTATGCTTTTTGGCATTTTGTTTCGCTACTTGAATCGCCTGATCTGATATATCAACAGCAATGAATTCCCACGAAGGGTTGTGTACAGCTAAAGTAATAGGAATTATTCCAGATCCTGTACCAATATCTGCTATAACAGGTTCTCGATCTCGCCACAATTGTCTACATTCTTGCATCATTTTTTCAACTAGGATTTCAGTTTCTGGCCTTGGAATTAGTACCGCATCGGTAACTTTAAAGTTCAACCCATAAAATTCTTGAATGCCAATAATATATTGAACAGGTTCACCTTTTGCTTTTCTGTTCAACATGTCCTTCCACTTCTCTCTTTTCTCAATTGGAAAAGGTTCGTGCCAACGCAAATAAAAGTCGTTATGTTTCCATTCTAACAACGCTTCTAACATCCATCTGCAAACTTGTGAAGGTTCTTGTGTATTTTTATTATTTGATTCCTTTAAAAAAGAAGAAGCCTCTATAAAGGCTTCTCTAACGGACATTTGCTGATTCATGTTACCCTTCCTCATTTTCCATTAATTCCGCTTGTGCTTCTACAGTAAGAGCAGCAATTACCTCTTCTATTTCTCCTGATAAAACTTGATCCAATTTATGCAACGTTAGACCAATACGATGATCTGTTACACGGCTTTGAGGGAAATTATAAGTGCGAATTCTCTCACTTCGGTCACCTGTACCAACCTTGCTCTTACGTTCATCTGCGTATTTGGCTTGCTCTTCCTGTTGGATTTTATCATAAATTCTGGCTCTTAACACTTGCAAAGCCATTTCTTTGTTGGAGTTTTGTGATTTACCATCCTGGCAAGTTGCCACGATGCCTGTAGGAACATGTGTAACGCGCACAGCAGATTTAGTAGTATTAACGGACTGTCCACCCGCTCCACTTGAACAAAATGTATCTACTCGAATATCACTGTCTTTAATATCTACTTCAACATCTTCCGCTTCAGGTAACACACCTACTGTAGCTGTAGAAGTATGAATGCGTCCACCAGATTCAGTCGTAGGAACTCTTTGCACACGATGTGCACCACTTTCAAACTTTAGTTTGCTGTATGCACCTTTTCCTTTTACCATAAAAATAATTTCTTTAAATCCGCCTAAATCATTTACATTGGCTTCAAGTATTTCTGTTTTCCACCCTTGTAAATCAGCATATCTTGTATACATCCGATACAGATCTCCAGCGAATAAGGCAGCTTCATCACCACCTGCTGCTCCACGTATTTCTACAATGACATTTTTATCATCATTAGGATCTTTAGGAAGTAAAAGGATTTGAATCTTTTCCTCTAACTCTGTTTTTTTAGTTGAAGATTCTTCAAGCTCCATTTTAACTAAATCACGCATTTCATCATCTAGTTTTTCATTGATCATGGATTTAGCTTCTTCATATTGTTCTATAACAGATTTATATTCTGTGTATGATTCATACACTTCTTGTAAATCAGATTGTTCTTTAGACAATTCTCTTAATCTTTTCGCATCATTGGCTACATCTGGATCACATAATAACTCACTAAGTTTCTCATAACGATCAGCCAAAGATTGGAGTCGATCTAACATCATTCCCACCCCTTTTGAGCGTATTAAAAATTCATTCACAAAATTAATATCACTTATCTATTTATTCCTAAAAAATATTATTAAATTGAAGGCACGATGTCAACTTACACATTAAACCTAAAGTGCATAATATCCCCATCTTTAACAACATAATCTTTACCTTCTAATCCTAATAATCCTTTTTCACGAGCAGCTCCCATGGATCCACAAGCTATTAAATCATCATAAGCAACAACTTCGGCACGAATAAAACCTCTCTCAAAATCCGTATGAATAACACCCGCTGCCTGTGGTGCTTTTGTTCCTTGACGAATGGTCCACGCTCTAACCTCTTGTTCACCTGCTGTAAAATAAGTCTCCAATCCTAACAGTTTATATGCTGCTTTAATTAAACGATCTAAACCTGATTCAGTAATCCCAAGCTCTTCTAAAAACATTTCTTTGTCTTCACCTTCAAGCTCAGCAATTTCAGATTCAACCTTCGCACTGATCACCACTACTTCAGCACCTTCTTGTTCAGCAAGTTCTTTTACTTTGACTACATATTCATTATCTTCTTGGCCAACTTCATCTTCACCTACATTTGTTGCAAACAATACAGGTTTCATTGTTAATAAATGAAGGTCACGAATCAACAACTTCTCATCATCGGTTAATTCTAAACTTCTGGCAGGTTTATCTTCATATAACACAGCTTTTACTTTCTCTAGACATTCCACTTCAGCTGCGTACTGCTTATTTCCACCTTTCATATTTTTACGTGAACGGTCGATTTTACGTTCCACAGATTCAATGTCTGCTAAAATCAATTCCAAATTAATCGTTTCGATATCACTAATTGGATCAATCGTTCCAGATACATGAGTAATATTCTCGTCCTGAAAACAACGAACAACGTGGACAATCGCATCTACTTCACGAATGTTAGCAAGAAATTTATTTCCTAAACCTTCACCTTTACTTGCTCCTTTTACTAGTCCAGCAATATCTACAAATTCAAATGCAGTTGGAACTACCTTTTTCGGGTTAACAAGTTCTGTTAATTTGTATAATCTTTCATCAGGGACTTCCACCACACCAACATTTGGATCAATCGTACAAAAAGGGTAATTCGCTGATTCCGCACCAGCTTGCGTAATTGCGTTAAATAATGTCGATTTACCTACATTAGGTAATCCAACAATGCCTGCTTTTAAAGCCATCTATGTCAACTCCATTCAATTAATAAGCCACCAAATTCACTTCCACTATTATATAGTAGTCACAGTATATTGTCATCTTTACTCAACCCTTAAAAGTAATCAATATACTAAAATAAAAAAAAAGAAGATGAAGCGATTCCCTCAGTCGCTCCATCTCCATCTATGGGAGATACTCCTTGCTGGTAAAACTTTCAAGGATTAAATTTAATGACACACATCATCATGGATGTTGATATTTCTTCTTTTTATCTCTTCATAAAGAAGGCAAATAAATCTCTGATCTAAATTGAATTCCTTAGCCTCTAAAAAACATTCAATTAAACGTAGATCACTTAAGTTATGCATAATCTTTTTCTTCCTCCTTCAAGAAATAAAAATTATTAATTGTGTGCTTTAAATTAATCCCTGTTAATGGTAATTATAAGTAAAGTGGAATGGAAATTCAGCGTAAACTTGTTTCATTAAAATGCAAACTTTACGCAATTAACTTTCATTAACTTGTATATCCAATATAATAAGATATACAACCTTTACCAGTAGTACCATTTCAGTTTGTTATTAATGTCTATTAAATTTGGAAATTAAACACTACAATCAACTTTTCAGTGTGGGGGATTTTGACATGAAGAAGAAACTGAGCATAACATTACTAATATGTTTAATCACCATCGCGCAAGCATGGTTTATTTATATTACTTTTAGTTATCCTTATGCTGGTGCTTTTTTAGATAAAAATGAAGCAGACCAGTGGGTGATTGAAAGTTTCGATTCTATTGGTATAGATCTAGGATTAGAAGTGGATGATATTATTTTAGAGGTTGATCATTTTAACGCAGATCAACATTTTACAATTCAAAAATTCCGTAGTTTAGAACATTTTCAGCATGCTGTAGTGCTTCGTAATGGTAAAATCATTGAAATTACAACAGAAAATTCAGCTGCTCTATCTGTTTTTGAAGTTGTCATTCTACTAACATCTATTCCTTGTTTATTATTTGTTTATTTACTGAATGTCTATATGCCTCAATCAAAATCTGCAATATATTTAAGTGTTGTCCATTTTCACTTTTTTATTGCTTTTTCTTCTGTCGGTGCTTCTAATAGAGGAGATATTTTAGCAAAAATAATAGTGTACACATTAGTAGCAAGTGCTCCAATCTTTTTCTTACATTTTTTGTATGAACTATTAAAAGAAAAGGGTGATATTACAAAATCGACTCAAGTATTTAAGTATTTTTATCTGAGTATCATTTTTTTTGTGTTTATACAATTATTATATTTTACAAATTTGCCCCAGCTTTTTAACTTTCACACATTGAATCGAAATATCGTGATGTGTTTATTCTTAATTGGAATCATTCTAAACTTTATTTTTCTAACTTATACATACTTTAAATATAAAAAATCTTATTCCTCTACAATTATAAAAGTAATCTCGATATCTCTGTTAGTGTCATTTGGACCCGTTTGTTTATTTTCATTTATTCCGGAGTTATTAACGGGACAACTTTGGATCGATACAAAATACACACTATGGTTTATCATGTTCTTACCATTTTCATTCACTTATTTAATCATTTCAAATCAAGTCTATGATTTAAATATCATCACTCGAAGAGTTATGTTTATCATTTGCTATTCTTTCCTTCCGAGCATAGTTATCCTTACTATATATATTTTTTTAATCAAACCAGGCATATCCTTCAAGCAACTAATAGTGACCCTTCTAACAACTTCCCTTATTTTATTTATAACCTTATCCTCAACACGATACATGGTCAACAGATTTGAGAAGTGGATCCATCCTAAAAGACACACTTTAAAAAAAAGTTTAAATCAAATTGTTGAAAAATTAGGAACAATCACGAACTTTCACGAATTTAGATCCATCATATTACCCGAAATTATCCAATTGTATAAAGTTCATGGTGCCGCCATTATTTTAATTTATAAAAATAATTATGAATCAATTAGTGAAGGGAAAATTGATGTAAAAGAAGTTAAAAACTTATTAGAATCTCCCAAAGATTTAGAAGAACATCTCTTTTACACTAGTTATGAGATTAATAGGCATACCGAATATACAAGTTATTTAGTTTTAACAAAAAAAATAAATAATACTGTGTTAGGACTAGAGGAAAAACAATGGCTGATTCTAATTTGCTCCTATTTAAAAATATGTTTAGAAAACATTTATTATTTACGTAAATTACGTTTTGAATTACAAGAAAAAGAAAGATTTCGTATTGCTACAGACCTACATGATTCTACAATGCAGGATCTATTCTATTTAAAAAGAAGATTAGGGGCAGTAAAACATAATGAAAGTGTGAATGAAGAAGAGAAAAAAGAAATAGCTAATCTTTTAGATTACATAGATATCATTAACTTGAGTTTAAGACAAGGGTGTTTTGAATTGTATCCATATACTATACAGGATATGGGATTAAATCAAGCTATTCATAAACTTATTGATCAACTTCATTTAACCCATGATCTAGAAATTAACTTCAAAGAAATCAATGAAATAGAGAATTATAGTATGGATGAAAAACGGCAACTCTTCCGTATCATACAAGAACTTGTTAATAACACCATTAAACATGCTCAAGCAACTAAAGTAAACGTTACTACAAAAATAATAGAAGGTATGCTTCATCTGATATACGAAGATGATGGAGTTGGCTTTGATGTTAAACATAGATCTAAATATTCGAGTGAACGATCCGAGTCAGGTTTAGGTCAAATTCGATATCGTGTCATAGATTTAAATGGTAAATTAAAAATAAAGTCCAATGTAAGTAAAGGTGTTCAAATTCATATGATGTTTCCAATGGAAGAGGAACAGAAATGGGGACTATCCAGTTGAATAAAAAGATACTAGTCACAATATTAATTACAATATTTATTGCCATTCAATGTTGGTTTGTTTTTCTAACAATGAAATATCCTTTTACAGGTATCTCATTAAAGCAAAATGATTTAAATGAATGGACTATTACTAAAGTCAATATCAAAAGTATACATTCTCCCCAAAGTCTCAAAGTTGGAGATGTAGTCTTACAGGTAAATTTTCAAGATGTTCAAGAACATCACACCGTTCAAAAAAGGAATAGGCTCGAACAATTTGAATATCTAACAGTGTCAAGAGATGGTACAATTTTTGAAGTCAAATCAGATCAAATTTCTAGTTTTGCTATATATGGTATAATCCCTTTAATCTATGGGCTTATTAGTTATTTGCAAGGTATTTTACTAATTATTAAAGCACCTCAATTAAAATCTGCTAAAATATTAGCCCTTATTTTTGCTACCAGTGGGCTAACATTTGTTGCAGTCAGTGCATCTTTAAGAATGGATATAATAGGAAGATCAGTCATGATGTCATGTGTTATGATTATTCCTGTTTTATTTTTACATTTTTTATTTATTTTATTTAAGGAAAAGACAGAAATACATCAGACACCGACAACTATTCTTAATTACTTATATTTTGTTGTACTATTGACGAGTATTTCTCAAATATTAGGATTTTTTAATACACCAAGTCGAATTGCATTTTATTCATTCATTACAAATTTCACTATGATCTTCTTTCTAATTGGGTTAATAATTAATTTTATATATTTATTATATTCTTATCGTAAATATCATAAAGAACAATCCTATACCTCTACATTAATTAAAACAATCTGGTTTTGTTTATTCGTCACTTCAGCGCCTTTTAGCTTACTTTCATTTGTTCCTGACCTACTTTTTGGAAAAGAATTGATTAACTCATTTTATACGGTATTATTTTTCTTTTTCTTCCCTTCTACATTTGCTTATCTAATTCTTTCTAAACAAATGTTAGATATTGATGTAGTTATAAGAAGAGTTTTATATACCTTCTTTTTCTCAATTATCCCTAGCATTATAATAGTCATATTCATATCTATTATCTTTGAAATAAAAATCACAACTCAATATTTCATAATAGTATCTTCATTTACGTTAATCACTTTATTTTTATCATTGTTTTCAATAAAGTATTTCCTTTTAAAACTGGAAAATACCATATTCCCTCATCGAAGTGGTTACAAAAAATCATTGGATCATATTCTTGAAAAACTTGCTTCTATTACAAACTTTCGTGATTTGAAAGAAGAAATATTAACAGATATTGTGAACCTGTTTAAAGTACATGGAGGGGGCATTGTATTAAAATATAAAGATAAAACTGAAACAATTCATACAGGGAAAATTGATGTTAACGAAGTGGAAAAATTATTAGATTCAACTTTGCTAATTGAAGAATATCCAGATTATTCTTTATTTCAAATAAATCTACATCAAGAATATACAAGTTATTTAATACTTACTAAGAAAAAAAACAATTCTAAATTAGGATTAGAAGAAACACAGTGGATGAATCTTATTATTTCCTATATGAAAGTTAGTTTAGAAAATATTTATTTTATTCGAAAATATGCTTTTGAACTACAAGAAAAAGAAAGATTTCATATTTCTATTGATTTACATGATTCAACCTTGCAGGATTTATTACTATTAAGGAGAAAAATATCTATATTAGTAGAAAAAAGCACTTCTTTAAAAGTGGAACAAGAAATAAAAAATATTATAAATTATGTAGACATGATAAATGTGGGCTTGAGACAAAACTTTTTTGAACTGAATCCATATTTAATAAAAGAAACGGGTTTAATTAAAGCAATTGAGCAACTAGTAGATCAAGAAAAAGCAATGAATACTTTTAATATTAAATTCACAACTAAGCATGCTAATATTATTGAAAATATTAATTTAGAAGTAAAACAACATGTTTTTCGTATTATTCAAGAGCTTATTAATAATACAAAAAAACATGCCGAAGCATCAAATGTATCTATGGAGATTAAAGGACTACATCAAGTACTCTATTTAAAATATGAGGATGATGGAGTCGGTTTTAATTCTAATCATTTAAAATACAAAATAAGTGAACTTAAAGGAATGGGCTTAGAGCAAATTCGTTATAGAGTCAATGACTTAGGTGGAGAAATAAAAGTAGATTCCAGTGAAGGTAACGGGGTAAGGTATATTTTTATAATTCCATCTCATATTTTTGTTTATAAAAATTTGTCTAAGATTCATAATATATAAATATGAATAAATAACTACTAGAATCATAACCAATCTTTACATACCTTTGATTGTATTCTATTTGAAAAGACGTTTTCTAAAACACCTTTTTCTATAAAAGATAAAGGAGAGTTTTTTAATATATCAGTTGAGCTATGTTTCTTCATTTCTAACACTATATTATGTAATTCTGGTGACCAAGCAATAATTTGCACAAGATACAACCTCACTTTTTATAAAAAGAATATTATATACCTTATTTAACAACTATATCAATACATCATTTAAATTTATTGGAGGTTAGAAGGTGATGAATAGGAAACTATTAAATAGATTGATCTTAATAACACTAGTTGGAATACAATTTTGGTTTATTTTTATAATATTAAATTACCCTAGTACTGATATTACTTTATATCAATCTCAAGAGAAGAAATGGATTGTGGAAGATTTAGATAATAATAGTATTGATATTGGGCTCCAAAAAGGAGATGTGATTCTGAAAATTAATCAAAATGAACCTGATTTACATTTTACTGTTCAAAAATGGAGAGATATTAACCAATTTGAAACACTAATAGTATCTAGAAATAATATGGAACTTGAAATAAATCGCGACAACATAAAAATTTTAACAATATTCGATAAGATTTTATTAGCAATGTCCTTATTATGTCTATTAATTACTTATGTACTGTATAAACAAGCTGATAGTTCTAAATCATCTCAATATTTATCAATGGTATTTATTGCTATAGAATTCACATTAATTAGCGTAGATACTTCAATTAGAGGCGACATATTAGGCAAAATTTTCACTAGTTTTTTTGTCATGCTTATGCCTATCCTGTTTTTACACTTTTTAATTGTATTATTAAAAGAAAAATCAAATGCTGTTATCTCAACGAAATATCTTTCTTTTCTTTATAGTTTTATAATTATTTTGAACTTTCCTTTATTTTTTATCTATTTTTTAAATTCCCCGCTAACTTATTATGTTTATATATTTAATAAATACATCGTCATGATTTGTTTTTTAGTCGGTCTTCTTCTTAACTTTATATTCCTGACAAATATCTATATCAAATATAAAAAGGAAGAATCTTATATTTCTACTTTAATTAAAACAATCTGGATATCTTTATTTATCTCTACATTTCCTTTTAGTTTCTTTTCATTTTTACCTAATATATTATTTGGTGAGGAATGGATTGATTCATTTTTTACTTGTTGGTTTGGATTATTGTTTCCATTATCATTTGCTTATCTGCTTTTATCAAAAAAGCTTTACGATATCGATATAATATTCAGACGTTTTTTATTCACTATTATAATTTCGATCATTCCTAGTGGAATAATAGTATTTTCTAATGAACTTACTCATGCTAATAACCTATTAACACATTATATAGTCAGTTTTATCATTACTACTTTTATATTATCATTATTATTATACTCTTTTGAATACCTTACAACTAAATTTCAACGAATTATTTTTCCTAAGAGATATTATTTAAATAATGCACTTAAAAAAATATCACAAAATCTTAGATCTATATCTAGTTTTCATGAATTAAAAGATATTACACTCGTGGATATTGTTAACACAATGAATGTGTTTGGTGGAGCTATTATATTTAAATATAATGATTCAATTGAGACCATAAGCGAGGGAGATATCGATTTAAATAAAGCAACCAAAATGATAGAAACGAATGAAGTTGACGATGACTACATATGTTTTGAAATTACTGACCACGAGGAATACACAAGTTACTTAGTTTTAACAAGGAAAAAAACAAATACAGTGATTGGAATGGAAGAAAGCCAATGGATAAACTTAATCATAACATACTTGGCCGTTAATTTAGAAAATCTCTATTTGATACGTAAACTAACGATGAAACTAGAACAGTTAGCCGTACATATTCCTGATGAAAAAACTGCAAATGAATTTTTATGGTTTCGTAAATTTATGTTTGAATTGCAAGAAAAAGAACGTGTTCGAATAGCAACTGACCTACATGATACTACTATGCAGGATCTATTCTTCTTAAAAAGAAGATTAAATTCATTAATAGAAATGAATGATATGAATCATAAACATACCAATGAAATTAAAAACATAGTTAGCTACGTAGAAATTATTAATGTCAATTTGCGGCAAAGCTGTTTTGAATTGCACCCTTATTTACTACAAGAAACAGGCCTAGTTCATGCTATTAGAAAGCTAATTCAACTAGAATCGACAATGAATACATTTGAAATTGAGTTTAGTGTAGGGAATGAATATCAAATTGAAAAGAGAAATATCGATGTTAAAAGCCATATCTTTCGAATGATCCAAGAAATGATTACGAATACAAAAAAACATGCACAAGCTACTAAAGTAAATATATCACTCCATATTATGAATCATGAAATAAAACTTCATTTTGAAGATAACGGAATTGGATTCAATGGAAAAATAAATAAAGAACAAGATACACTACAATCAGGAATGGGAATGGAACAAATCAAAAGTCGTGTTTTATATTTAAATGGTCAATTAAAGGTTGAATCTAGTATCGGAAAAGGGGCTAAGTTCTGGATTACCCTACCAGATAAGGAGGAGAAAACAGCATGAATACATGTACAAAAAATGTTTTAATCGTAGATGACCATCCTTTAGTTGCAAAAGCTACAAAACATCTACTAGAAAAAAATGAATTCATTCAAGTCATAGACATGGCCTATAATGGTAAACAATGTTTAGAACTGATGGCATTACATCAACCTGAAATTGTTTTTTTAGATTACCGTCTGCCTGATATGACAGGTGTTGAAATTGCTGAACAGATTAGAGAAAAATATCCAAATACATTGATCATTATTTTTTCAGGAATCGATATTACGGATCTCACTAATAAATTAATAGAGTTAAAAGTGTGTGGAATTATATCTAAAGAATCCAGTGAAACTACGATTATGAATATGGTTAATTGTATTTTAGATGGGCATACGATGTTACCTTTTTCTATGTACCATCAAATGAGGATGATGAGTATAAATCATAATCCTATTGAAAGCAGATTAAATGATGATGAGATTAAAATTATGACCTTAATAGTTAAAGGCGCTACACATGAACAAGTTGCAGATGAAATCCATCTCAGTAAACGTTCTGTCGATAATTATTTAAAGAAAATATATGGAAAATTAAATGTAAAAACAAAAGTACAAGCGATAGAAAAATTCGTTCAAATGAAAACGCAGAACAATTAACTAGGAGGATAGTACTGATTAATGTTAACCGAAGTACATAAAGAAATGAACAATATGATTTCTCAACACACCCACGTACCAGAATTAAAAGATTTAGCATTATCATTCATAAAAGAACAAACTAAAGATAGTATGCACTGGTCAAAGTTGACTCTATATAGTCACAGAATGTTTTGTGGGAAATCTGAACATATTTACAAAGTCGCTGCTATCACAGAATTAATTTTTTTAGCCTCTGATATTTTAGATGATATTCAAGATCAGGATCACCATAGTAAACCATGGATGCAGCATCCTAAGGATTACATGTTTAATATCATATTAACAATCGTGTTGAGTTCAATTGGAGAACTAAATACAATATTTGAAGACAAGCCCACATCAGTTAATAAAGTGAATGACCTTATTATTCAATCTATCTATGGACAACAATTGGATATCCAAAACACTGTATCTACTGAAGAAGAATATTTCTTTATGCTTGAGAAAAAATCTTGCTCATTAATTAGATTGGCTTGTTACTTGGGTTATTCATCTTTAAAAAATAATGATTCAAATCTTACAAATATATTAGATGAATTAGCAGCAATCACTGGTATTATTCATCAGTTAGAAAATGATATAAACGACATACTTATAACAGAACATAAAAACGATTTACTGCACAAAAAAAGAACACTACCAGTTTTATATTTGTTAAAACATGGTGATGAATTCCCAATTATCAAACAATATTATGAAGGGGAAATAAGTAAAGGAGAAATTCATGCAAAAAAAGACGAAATCAATCAAATCATTCAAGACTCTGGATGCATTGAATACGCTAGAGTAATACAAACACTTTACATTCATAAATTCGATGAAGTTTTTGAAACATTAGATGCTGTTTCCCCTTGGAAGGAACGCTTTAGGGATTTGGTTTATACTGAAAAATGATTACTGTATCTTACTACTAAATATATGCTAAGTACTTAACAAAGAAAATATTGGAATAATCTTGGTGTGATATATATAATTGTAATACGCCCTACAATCACATTCATAAATTCGAAGAGGTGAAACATTAGATGTTTTCCACATGGTAGGAAAAATTTAGGGATTTGGTTTATACTGAAAAGCACACCAAAATAAATGGAGTCAAATTTGTTTATCCTAGAAATTTTAGTCACCATGGAGACATTTAGAGGTTGTCTTTGATAAATTGAAAGGAGGTGATTCTATTGAATCACGTATTAGCTCTTCAACAATTGGAAGTAAGGGAAGACAGTAAACAGTATAAACCAGAAACTGTTACCGATGGCTTGCTTGAAGGGATTAACGGATATAAATTTTGTCATAAAAAAGTGACAGATAAAAATTAAAGTCTTCAACCTATTGATTCCACCAAACTAGTCACATGTAAAAACACATGAGAATGATCATGTGTTTTTTTATCATTTATTTTTTTATTTTATACACTTCTCTTTTTTATTTGATTTTCCACATAGAATTCCAATAAAATATACACAACACATATTATTTTATTCACAATTTTTACATTCTATCCAGTGGTTGTCCACAGCATTATCCACAACCTGTGAACAATTGTATAAAAGAGATCATCAGAATTGGGGTATACACATGTTAATAAATACAAATCATCATCAACAGTTTATGTTGGAAGCCATTAAAGAAGCAAAAATTGCTGAATCCAAAAACGAAGTTCCTATTGGAGCTGTAGTGGTGTGGAAAAATAAAATTATTGGCAAAGGACATAACTTAAGAGAAACAAGCTTTGATTCCACTGCTCACGCTGAAATGATTGCTATTCGTCAAGCGAGTGATTATTTGCAAGCTTGGCGATTATTAGATTGTTCCCTTTATGTTACTTTAGAACCTTGTGCTATGTGTGCAGGTGCAATAGTACTGTCTAGAGTTGAACAAGTCATTTATGGTGCATCCGATCCGAAGGCAGGTTGTGCAGGTACATTAATGAACTTATTACAAGAAGAACGATTTAACCACCAAACAGAAGTTATTACAGGCGTGATGCAAGAAGAATGTAGTGATTTGTTAAAAAATTTCTTTAGGCGATTGAGAAAATAATGATGTATAAAAAAATCATTGCTAATCCACTCTAAACTAAGAACTATGAAAATTTGTAGTGGAGGTTTTAAAGTGACTAAACAGAAATCCAATTTAGATAAAAATTTAGAAAACGTAATTGAGGATTTAGATGAAAATCCAGTCAACAGCTTCCATGCGCAGCAGTTACATCAGAAACATGAAGATCGTAAACATGAAGATTTAAAAAGAGATAAAGGTTACAAAGGGGATGAATCAAATCCTCAATAATTAAGGAAATATTAAAAAACTGGCTTCCGATATTATGGAATCCAGTTTTTTTAATTTACTAATCAGTCAGCTTGCCAAAAGTTTTTATCCCATCTGTACTTTTTCAAAATGTCTAATTGCTCACTTGATAAAGGTCCTAATTCTGATAGTGCACAATTTTTCTCAACATTTCTTAACGAACGCATACCAGGAATCATTGTAGACACAGCCGATTGACTTAAAATAAATCTCAAGGCAATTTGAGGTATATCCTCAATCGGTATATTTAAATCTGCAGCCATGTTTTGAACTTTTTCAAATACTTGACGTTTACGGTCTCCTTGGAAGTAGTTATTTCTGAAGTCATCTTCTGCAAAAGTAGACTGTGGTGTAATTTTTCCTGTTAAACCCCCTTCGTCAAGTGGTACACGAACAATAACCCCAACATTATGTTTTTCACATGCAGGGAATAATTTCTCCAAAGGTTTTTGCTCGAAAACGTTAAAGATCACTTGGATTGTATCCACTAATCCAGATTCAATTAACTTGATTGCATTTTCTGGTTGATGATCATTAATGGATACGCCAAAATTTTTAATCTTTCCTTGTTCCTTAAGCTTGCAAACTCCATCTAACCAATCTCCTTGATTCACCCATTCATCTGACCATACATGAAATTGTTGAACATCTATCGTTTCCAATCCTAAATTTTTCAAACTTTGTTCCGTACATTGGATAATGTGATCACTAGGAAAAGCTTCCTCAGCACTTCCTCCTGATGGCCAAATCATATTTTTGGGTGGTATTTTAGAAGCTACATAAACAGTCTCAGACCTTTCTCTAACTACTTGACCAATCAGTCTCTCACTATGCCCTTCTCCATATCCTAGTGCTGTATCAATAAAGTTTAAACCTAAATCAATGGATTTATGTAATGCCTTCAGGGAGTCCTCGTCATTTGCACCAATCCACATGAAATTGCTAATTCCCCAAGCTCCGTAACCTACTTCAGAAACATCCAGTCCAGTTTTACCTAATTTCCTATATTTCATCATTCATCCCCTCCACATGGCTATTTTTTATTTTGCATATATACAGTTACTTCCGAACGATTATGGAACAATTGTTTTACACCTCGAATTTCAAACCACTTTTCAAGTTTAGATATAGCTTGATCTACTCTTTTTTTCATATTTTTTTTGGGCAATTTTAATGTCAAAATCATTATACTATTTGATTTCATTAGCCTTTTGGCTCTTCCCATTAATTCTACGGACTCTACCGTGTCCATTTTCATATCATTCACAACCACATCAAATTTAGTGCTTTCATTACGAGTGAAAAAGACTTGCGCTGTTTCTTTAAAATGTTTTACTCTCGGATGTTTTTTCAGAGATCGATCTAGATTAGCGGGATCTACAGCATATACTGTAGCATCATGTTGCAACAAGATCCGAGTCCACCCCCCAGGTGCCGCTCCCAAATCAAGTGCTACACTATTTTCAGGAAGTTGAACATCAAATACATCCATTGCTTCAAGCAATTTGAATTCAGCTCTCGAAATCTGATCTTCTTCCTGTGCAAAACGATGCTGCCCCCCTGACCAATCACTTAAATTTGCTTCAGCTGTTGAGATTCCTATATAAACTTGTGATTCATAAAATGCGAGAGAAATGATCTGCTTAGGTTTTTGAATATGTAATGTATAACCCATTTCTTGAATCTTAGTGGAGACCATTTTGTTCACTTCAAACCTTTTATAGGATCGTTCCATTGAAGAATCAATAAATCGTGTTTGAACAGAAAAGCTTTTATTCTTATCCAAAAGAGAGGAGTTTGAATTTACATGTTTAAGTATAACTTGTAAATCTTCTTCTGTTTGCGTTAACTGAACCTCAGTTTGTATTGGAGAAATATGTTGGATATAAATTGGTTTTTGTAAAGCAAAATATGCAGTCAATTCGTTAAACCCTATACTCAGCCTAAAAAGCCCTATTCCTTGATCAAACCATTTAATAAGCCTTCCTTCTGGATCTGCTGATTTAAACTCCTGCAATCCAATATCTACAAACTCAGGTTTGATTGTTATGATTATTTGTTTTGTATTTTGTATTTCTACGCCTGAATCATTGTTCTGTATGCTCATATTTTATCACCAATCTGATCTTATCATAATGTATTTCGTAATACTATCTTATTAAACAACATGAGGATGATTATTATCATCGTTTATTACAGATAGCTTTTGTAAATAATATAATATATATAAGCTTTGTATCATATGATGATATTGTGTGAATGAAACAGGTTGTATTTTCATAAAAAAAACACAAAATATTTGACATATAACCATTTACATTTTTTTCATGAAAAAGTATAATAAAGAAAGTTGAGAAAAAAGAAAAAACCGCAAGTGTTACAGCACCCGCGGTTGGAAGTACAATAGCCGTCTAACAAGGCGGTAGGATAACGTTATTGAACGAATAGACCGCAACCTATTGGCATGAGGGCGGTCTCTTTTTCCGTTTTCTGCGGAATTCAAGAATTGAGATAATTAACCTTCCAATATTAATCAAAAGATTGAAAATCTCCATTTGGCCTCACCCCCTTTAAGGGTAATAGCCTACCGCCCATATAAACCAACTATTATACATGTCTATTTTACCATATTTTTCATAAAATTGTAAAAAGATTTTCACATTTATTATTTTTATTGCATATTTGATCATGATTATGTTTTTTTATACATTATAATTACGAATAGGAATTGTATGATTTAAGTACCAATACATATATTTTTTTAGAAGATTACGATAATTTTTATTTAAATTAACTGAATTTGGTTTGTTTGACATATAAATTTAATTTGAGGTTATTGATCATATTCATTTTAGGAAGTTTTACATTTTTTGGTTTATTATTCACTTTGGAATATATGTAAAAAATTCCCAGTTAATTAGCTGGGAATTTTTTTTATATACTTTAAATCAGTTAGACGTAGTTTCTTCTATAAGAGCTTCAATTTCTTCATCAGTAAGATCCAAATCCTCAAGTCCTTCAATATCGAATTCACCTAGTTCAGGAGTTTCTTCAAATGTTCCATATGCTGAATTCATAATGTCCTCTAATTCTTTTAATTTAATAATATTGTCACTGGAAACTTCTACTGTAAATTCAGGATTTTCATTAATTTGATCCATACCCATTGATAGATCAAAAACAAGATTAATTGTCTGCCCTTCAGTAATAACATCTACATCCATTTTTACCTCTTGGTAAGAAATGTAGTTATCACCATTGATTCCATTTAAGAATGTGATATCATTCACTTTTAAAGTATTTTGTTCATCTTCTAGAAATGTTAGAAATTCACTTTTTCCATTTTCCAATTCTTCTCTAATCTGTTCTAAATCTGCTGATTCTAATTGTGTCACCTCAACCCATTTTGGATCAGCTAATAAATCCAATAACTCTGGAAGTGCATCATCCATAAAAGTTACCATGGCTTTCTCAAATTTTTCATCAGTGATTTTAATTTCAACTGCTCTTTTTACATCAATACCTTCTGGAAGCTCAACATCTTCAACTAAAGTAAAATATTCTTCCTCATCAAAATGTTTAAACATAATTTGAGAGATTTCCATGATTAGTTCATTTTGTTTTTGAAGATCTCCATAATTAAATGGTGTAACTTCTCCTTCTGACATTTCGGCTAACTCATTATAATCAATTTCAATAAACTTACCTGTTACTTCTTGTGGAAAAGGCACAAATGGAATTGTAGGCATTTTAATTAACATTCTTTCCTCTTCCATTACCATAGGTAGATTGATATTAAAACTCATATCTCCTGGTATTTCTAGATCCATCACCATTTCCATTTTCATTGGATCTTGTTGGTAAACTCCTGTCATGTTCATATTGATATTTTGAAACATACCTGCAAACATAGCCATTTCTGGAGCTGCTGCCATCGCTTCATCCGGTATGTTCAAACTTAAATTCATATTACCGTCAAAAGAATAAGATTTCATTTCTAATGATTTTTCACTTGCTTCTTGTAATAAGTCCTTTGGACCTGGTTTCTCTCCACATCCGCTAAGAACAACTGTAAACATAAGTAACAAAGTTGTTACAATTAAAAATATTTTTCTTTTCATCGCAATGTCTCCCCCTTTAATAAAAAACCTTCCTTATCATAAAACAATATAAGCCATAAAATCAATATATATTTATACCCATATTTTTATTCCAGGTTTCACATTTCTTATAATATTTATATAAAAAAAATAAATTGTCATATTATGCAACTTTTTCAACCCTATTCTCGTATAACTTATGAGGTGTTTACATGTTGAAAAAGAGTTTACTCATAGGAGCTAGTATTTTTTTAGTTATTTTTATAAGTATTTTGTACAGAGTGAATACAAGTTTAAATGATACTGAGATTACTATTCCAGATTTTAATGAAATTGTTAAACCAACAGATGAGTCCACAATGACAACAACTAAGTCAAACAAAGAAGAAGAAAAAGAAAAACCAGAGGATTTTTATGCTCTATTAATAGGAATTGATTTTCGTGTAGATCCTTTTACATTAAATACAGATTCCATTATTGTTGCACATATCATTCCTCAAAATAAATCAGTGAAGCTTGTTTCAATACCAAGAGATACAAGAGTTAAATTTGATGGTCAACTCTTAAAACTTACTTCATATAGAGATTACAACCCTGAGTATGTTAAAATTAATTCCACTTTTAGCGATGGGTACCAACATACTTATATTAATAGTAAAAAAGACCCATCCATTTTATCTGGAGAAAGAATTACTGTGAATCATGCTAAACTTCCAGAAGAATACATAAGTTCAGGAATGGTTGTATTAAGAGATGAAGTGGAGGAATTACTAGATATTGAGATTGATTATTCTTTTTTGGTTAATTTCCAAACGGTTGTTTCTTTAGTAGATGCAGTAGGGGGAATAGATGTTTATGTAGATCGTGATATGCAGTATGACGATTCCGTAGATAATACAAGTATTCATCTTAGCCAAGGACAACAAATATTAAATGGTCAAAATGCACTTAACTTTGCAAGATTTAGACAAGATAATCGAGGCGAAGCTTTTTATTCCAGCGATTTTGATCGGAGTAGAAGACAACAAGAAGTCATCCTAGCAACGCTAGATAAAATAGCAAGTTGGGAAAATATCAATCAAGTTTTTGAGTTATTAGATATTGTGACAGAAAATTTTAAAACGGATATGAACAAAACAAAAATGTTAATGCTTGTAAAGGATTTTTATGGTATATCAAGTGACTCCATTATCACAGTACCGTTTGAAGGTAGATGGCAAAGTCCATATGTCGTTATTAACGATGAGGCATTAGATAAGGTTAAAGATGATTTTAAATCTATAGAAATGATTAGTAATAATTCAAATTTAGCCTCACAATAATTTTTTAATTACATATTTGATATATAGGATAACCTCTTTTCGAGGTTACCCTATTCTATAGCCTATTCAGGCAGACTCTCATTATTTATTGCAAACTTAATATTACTCTCCTACTAAACTTGCACCCCAAGCATATACTGAATCTGTAGTTTTATTATAACCACCTGGCCAGAGTAGTACCGTTACTTTATCACTATGATTTGTAAAATTTTTGGATACCTCAAAGTATTGCCATTCATTTGTTACATTAATTGAAATGCTTTTTGATTCACTGTAATCAGCATTTTGTACCTTCATCGTTGAAGTATGTGGCTTATCCGCTTTTAACCAAATTCCAAACGTATATGTTTTTCCAACTGGGTCAATTTCAGTCTCTTGATAGATTTTATTATTTAAATCAGAAGGCGTGATTTTATTGACTGTAGTATTCTCTCCAACAGGTGAAGGTACAGTCGTTTTTTCTACTAACGTGTCTTTATACCAATAACTTAAGTAATCTTTTGTAAAATCATTTGGTGAGTCAAGTAATTGTTTTTTTTCTGTCAATGATACTCCAGATGCATATACATATCCTTGATTTCCATATTCAAAACCTGCTGGATAGAAGTATATGGAGAGAGAATCACTATCTAGTTCAAAAGGAGCTGTAATATCATATTTTTCCCATTCCGTGGTTACTGTAAAACTTTGCTGCCCTCCTTCTGTTTTTTCTTTATTTCTTAATCTTAAGGTTACGATATGTTCATCATCTGCTTTTAACCATATACTAAACGTATAAGCGCTGTTTTTCGGATTTTCATTTACTTTAGCATTTACATTTTGCCGATAGCCATCCAATCCTTCAGCTTCAATTTTCCACACTTGTTGTCCATATAATGATTCATTTGTTGCTGTAACTGATGATTTATTTTTATTAAAATCATCTAATGGTTGAAAAGCTAATTTATTAAATGGATCATTGTAAATCATACCTTCCTGTAGAGCAAGGGCTATTTGTTCTATATCCTGCCACCTTGAATTCGCTTGATCCATTTGTGGTCTTAATAAAATAGGTTGATCTTCGACATCAGTTTTATTTAATACATTGATAAGAAGTTCAAAGTTATAATCAAGGGCTTCCCATGCATCTCTAATGTTTATTAGTGTCAGAGTATTAGCAACAGTACTGATATTGTCTATTAAGTTTTGCACTTGGCTTTGAAATTGACGTAGCTGATCTATTTTCTCATTAGCTTCATTTATTTTTTGCTGATCATCAGATATTTCTTGCGTCAGATCATAGTTATTATATTTATCTACCCAAGTTACAGTACAGCCAAAGTAGTTACAAATTGTAACAGGAGTTTGTTCTTCCATTTTAGCATTTAAATCATCAATATCTTTTTGTAGCAGAATAATTTGATTTTGTTCGTGACTGATTTGTGATTGTGCTTCATTATAGTCATCTTGAAAAAGGGAAATATCATCTGATAATGTATTGTTGAAATTTGTTAATTTTGGTTGTACCTGATCAACCGTTACCAGTTTCTCTGAAATTTTTCCTTTTAAATCAGATAGTAATGTAATTAACTCTTGACTAGCATTAACGTCAGGCAACTGGTCAATGAGTCCCCTTGCTTGATTATACATAGTATCAAAATCATTGCTGTAATCAACAATATCACTAACTACTTCAAACATTTGATTATTAATATCATATAACCAAGTCTCAGCATGTTCTTTCGCTGCTTGTTGATGGTTGGAAAATTCAGATCCTGAACCTAGCGGGTTATCAATAGATCCTTCTTGTATTACGGAGATCGCATATTCTTCTAATTGTTGCATCATATTTGAAAGACCATTAACGTTTTCTTGCATTTGTTTAGGGTCTATTGAAACATCTGTTTCCCCAGATTCTGCAAATATAGTCGCTGTAAACACCATATTAAAAAGTAACAAAGCAACCAAAGATACACTAGTAAATTTTCTTAACACGATATTCACCTCTTCATGTGTTTTTTATATTAAATTTGTTAAAATGGACCATAAACCAAATGTTAGTAGTATGATAGTGATTAAAATTTGTAAAATTAATATTGGTAATGTTCTCATACGATTTAGTGTTTTATTTCGAATCAGATTGATTATTACTAATCCATAGATTACGGCTAATAAAAGAGAGAAAACACCAACAACCATTTTATTTGTCGGAATAAAAGAAATGGATATGATCCATACAATAAGTAATCCATACTTCACAGACAATAAACCGTTATAATAACGTTTATTCATCATATCCTTTTTCCCCTCTCATTTAATTTGTTATATTGATAGTAACTGTATCTGAATATACTACACCATCGAATGCCCTTACTTTATACGTGTGTTCACCAAATGGTGCGTCAGAACCTGATAATACAACACTTGTGTTGGTTAGATCGCTCTTTATAACCTGACCATCAAGTAAAATAACATATGTGATTTGATCTCCATTTATCTCAGAAGCAAAAGTAGGTCGATCCCAGCTTAAAGTAACATCGTCACTAGTTATACTAGCTATTAAATTTGTTGGTGCATCAAATTGATATTCATCAAAATCACTTATCGTTTGTGCATTTCCAAATGCAGCTAATAAATCTGTTTGTCTATAAACCTCTTCCCATTTATCATTAGCATTATTAAGATCTGCTTTTGCTAATAATACTAATCTATCTACATTTTCATCGGCTTTATTAATGGAGTTAACTAAATCACCTAGTTCATAATCTAAAGTAACCCATGTTGATTTCACATCATTAAGAGCCGCTATAGCACTATCAATTTTTTCAACCATTAAAGATACTTGTTGTTCCGCGATTTTAAAACCAGCGGCTTGTTTTTGCAAATCAGTTAATTCATCCATTGCAGCGTTATACTGTTGTCTAACGCTGTTTATTTGATCTCCGTATACAATGGATGCTGTCGCTGTCCCAGCTGTTGCAGTCAACACTCCACCAGCAACCATTCCTCCGATAATCCATGGAGATGTTTCCGGAGCAATTGCTAATACTAATGCACCCCCAATCAATAATGCAGTCCCAGTACCAGCTACGGAAAGCGTCGCAGTCAATTGTTGATCTCTAAGGGAATCTAGCTGTCTTTCATAATTTTCAATATCTTGATTCAACTGCTCAATTGCGTAACCATCTTCTCCATTTGCCCCTAAAAATTCATCAAGGATTGATTTATCATCTTTTAAATCCGTAGAGTCACTTGTTAGATCACCACTAAATGATGTCAATTGCTCAATTGTATGATCAACATTTGTTATTTTTTCATTAATATCTGACTGAATCGCATCCATTACAAGTTTGAAATCATCAACATCAGGTGTCCCATCGTCAGAGTACACCCCATCTAAATAATCAATAGCTAAATTTGAATAGGTTTGAAAATCAGATGCATAAGATCTTATATCCAAGTTTAAATCAATCAATTGGGGTTCAAGATCATCCCTCCAATACGTTGCATGCTCTTTGGCTGTAGCTTGATGTTCATTAATTGGCACTGTTATTAGTGTTCCAGTATTATCCGTAAATTGAACTTGTTGAATCGTTCCTTGTGACAATATTGTATTTGCATAAATATCAAGTGCAAGTTTGTCTGCTATTAACTGTTGAGCTCTATTCTGAAATTGGGAGGTAGCATCTACTAATGCAGAGTCTTGTTCCCCTGCTACCTCAATAGGAATCACTTCTTCAGCAAACACATTATATGGTATTGAACTCCCTGCTAAGGATAATGCTAATACTGTGGCAGTAATGGTTTTTTTTGTGATTTTCATTTTTAATTCTCTCCTTTTATTTTAAAATTTTTATAATACCTTACTCATTAAGTATTTAAATCTAATGTCTCTACAGAAGTTTGCAAATTAAGTTGACTGTTGATATAGTCTGCTTGTGCTCTACTATTTTTCCAGCTTTCTTTTGCATCAAGTAATAGATTTCTTATTTCGTCCGTACTTATCTTTCTTGCATCATATTGATCCTTAAGATTTTGAATCCCTTCATATGCACTATCCCATTCTTCATACAAGTCTCTTGTAGAAGTAATAATGCCATCATTTGCATCATAGAAGTTATTTAATTGCATTTGAATGTCATTCAAAACTGCAGCTTGAATCTCTGTCCCCTGTAACCCGAGCCAAATATTCTCATATTCCTCATTTAGCTCTCTGATTCTTTCTTGTTTTTCATCTAATGCTATATTTCCAGTAACAGCACCATAAATAATAGTTCCTATTGCTATACTCACGCCTACAGGACCAAGTAAGGATCCTACTCCTTCCGCTGCTATTTCTAGTGCAATGGTTGATAGTTCTAATCCAACAACTCCGGCTTCTATATATTCTGCTGTTAACACGCTATTTTCTTCTTTAATTTCAGCACCTAAATCATTAAGCTGATCTATTATGATTTCGATCTTCTCATCCTCTAATTCCAAATTATTTAGCGTTGTTGTAGCAGCATATTGGAAATTAAAATGGTCATCCTGCAAATCATCTTTGTAAGTCTGAAATGAATACATCGTATCGTTTGTATCATCTCGATATTGCTGAATCTCTCTTTGTATAATATTTAATAATGACAGAAAATCTTGACTTGCTTGATCGTCTCCAGCATCCACTCTATCCAACGTATCCATCAGTACATCATAATAATTAATAAAATCAGTAGCAAAAGCACTAACATCAAGATTTCTTTCAATTAATAAGCTACTTAGATTATTAACATAATCACTAGCATGGTCTCTTGCTATTTGTTGATAGCTAGGTAGATCAGGAAGAATGTCCAATCGGACCGATTCTTGAGTTGATATAGATGTTTTATATGCATCCATAATCAATTTACTAGTTGCAATACTTTTTATTGCTTTTTGCATATTTACAGGTGCAAGTATAATGTCATTTGTATTTGCTTCAGCAACTATTGCTGTTTCAGCTGCAAATGAATAATTCGGCAAGAAAGCACCTGTCGCAAGTGTAAAAGCTAAAGCTGTTGACGTGAATGTTTTTGTTGTAATTTTCATAATCGCCCTCCTATTTACAATAATTACAATGAAACCTTGTCTCGGCTCTATCTTGGCTCAAAACTTTTATGAAATAATTTAAATGAAAGCTTCTATTTTATAACAAGGTTTAATATTGTCTTAACATGATAATTAACAAATGTGATAGAAGTATGGGATGTTTGTGATGAAAGTAAGAAATTTTATGTAAAAAGAAGAGATACATGATTGTTGTATTAACTTCCTAATGAAAACTTAAATTCACATATATTCCAAATAGAAAAACCCACTCCTGGAAGAGTGGGATGAATATAGTAAAGTTAGATACGGTACAGTTTTTACTACAAAAAAGTATCTTACCATACTTGAAACGTTATTTTTTATTTAATTGATAAGTTCAACTCACATATTCTTAATTCTTAATGCCCCATAATCGGCAACATAATATGAACTTGTGTTCCTTTTCCAACTTTACTAGAAAATGAAATACTCCCTTCATGAGCAGCTACTATTTGTTTTACTATAGATATTCCCAAACCCGTTCCGCCATCTTTTCGTGTTCGTGCTTTATTAATTCGATAAAAACGTTCTCCTAGATGACTTAAGTGCTCTTCACTTATTCCTATTCCCGAATCTGATATAATAAGCTCGCATTGATGATTTGCCTGTTGATGTAATTCAATAGAAATTTCTCCACCGATCGGCGTATAATTCACAGCGTTATCCATAATATTATGAATAATTTGTTCGATTCGATCTTCATCTGCATGTATAATAATTTCCGGATCTAGAGATGTACTAAGCGTAATTTCTTTTTCCAACAATATTGACTCATATATTTCAGTAGAGTCCTCAATCAATTGGGCAAATACAAGGGGTTGCTTTGATAGAGGATATGCTTTTCTCTCCAACTTTGATAAATCAAGTAAATCTTGAACAAGACGTTGCATACGTGAAGCTTCACGATGTATGATCTTTATATATTTCTGTTCGTCTTCTCTTGATTTAACAACACGATCAATGATAGCTTCACTGTAACCTTTTACATAACTAAGAGGAGTACGAAGTTCATGAGAAACATTTGCAAGGAAGTCTTTTTTTCGTTCATCTTCTTCTGCTATAGCACTCGCCATATTGTTAAATGCTCGTCCAAGTTTACCTATTTCATCATTTGTAGTTACTTCAACACGCTTTAAATAGTTTCCTTGTGACATGTGAAAAGACGCATTCTCTAGTTTTTGAAGTGGTCTAGTTAATTTTGCAATCACTATCCTTCCTACTATGATCAAAAACAATACATAAGATATTGCAAATGTAATCCATATACTTGTTATATCACTAATCATTTCAGTAACTTTTGCTAAAGGACTGTATAAAAAAAGTATGCCTCTTAATCTATTTTCATCTAATAACGGAACGATCACACCCATAATTTGATGACCAATCTTTTCTTCATAACCAATTTTAGATATAATTTCCCCTGCTAATAATTGCTCTCTTTCTGCTTCATTTATATATGATTCATAATCGAGATTAAATGGAAATCTGATACCCAATTCTTGAGGATCTGTAACTAGTAATACCTCTGGTTCAAACATAAGATTAAACCAATGAATTTGATCCATAAATAGAGGAGTTATATCTCCTCCTTTATAATTTGTAGCAAGTCTAGAACCTTCCTCTTCCAATGTTTTTCTTAAGTTCTCTACATAGTACTTTTGATAAAAATAATTTGATAATAAGTAAGAAAATAGAATCGTTGCAATGATGGCAAGACTAATGATAATCCAAATCTTTTGTCCTAATGTCAAATTTTTTATCATTTCACACCTCTAATTTATAACCAATACCCCAAACCGTTTGAATGGATTCACCTATACTTCCCATTTTGATTCTTAGCGTTTTTATATGGGTATCTACTGTCCTTTCCCCGCCAATATAATCAAAGCCCCATACACTATTCAATAATTGTTCACGGCTTAAAGCTTGCCCTCTATTTTTACAAAGAAAAAGGAGTAGATCAAATTCCTTTAAAGTTAATGATATAGGTTCACCATGTATTCGCACTTTACGACCTTTCTCATCAATATGTATTGACTCGAATTGTTGAAATAGTCCTTCTTCAGGTTGCTTATTATGATTAAATCTACGTAATACTGCATCAATACGAGCAACTAATTCACCTGGACTAAACGGTTTTACGATGTAATCATCGGCACCTAATTTTAAACCGTGAACACGATCCCATTCCTCTCCTCTTGCTGTTAAAAATATAATTGGAATATTAGACTTTTCACGTACTTTTTTACAGAATGTAAATCCATCCATTTCAGGCATCATAACATCAAGAATAATAATATCAATACGTTCTGTTTCAAGAATGAAAATAGCTTCTTTTCCATTTGAAGCTTGAAAGGTTTCAAAATTAGAAGTTTCTAGATACATTTGTATTAAACTTCTCAAGTCTTTTTCATCATCAACAACTAACACGTTTTTATCAGTCATTACTAATCACCTTCTATATTAGTAAATATTAGACTTGATTTTATCATACTTTACAATAAATGTGTGCATAAATGTTGTTTAGTACTAAACAAAATATTAAATAGATGAAAAGCCTTTCGGAGCCTTTTATAAATTTTAAGTTATAAAAAAACCTATGAAAAATCCATAGGTTCATTTTATTAACTACACCCCTCCAAATCCTTCTCCGTGATTGGCTCTGGAATGATTTTTATTTTTTGCTTTTTTTGAACCAGATAAGGCCTCACCCTTAGCATCTTGTACCTGATCTAATTTACGCTCTGTGTATTGGTGTGGATTCTTTGGAGTTAAACGTTCATTAGACATATTTAAACCCTCCTTATAATCAATCATAAACTACAACATGAATGTGAAAACTTCTTCATACAGTTCAACGACACCCACTTAAGGCCAATTTTTAGGCTGCTATGAGTGTGTTATAGAATGTAATGTTTGAGCACATTCATGAATATGCCTTACATAATCTTCTGCTAACGTTTGGATCACTTCGTTGTTCTCATCAATCGCTTTATTATTTTGCTCAACATCAATTAAAGAAACATCCACTTTTCTTTCATCCGCATAAGTACATCTGAAATCAAATGTGTACATCGCATGACCTGCTGTTGAAATATGAATGTTTAAAGCATTAGAATTTGCATGATCTAAACTAACATCCACTGAATCTGTTTTATTTAATATTGTCGGTAATGTACTTTGCCAATTTTGTAAAAGCTCTTCTGAATTTATCGTTAGTGCTTCATTGTCCATAATTACACCTCCGCCTCATTAATTTGCGATAACGTAGGTTCATTTATTCAAAAAAACAAAAAAAAACAAGCATCGTTTAGATACTTGATGTTTATGAAATATATGGCGGAGAGGGTGGGATTTGAACCCACGGAAGAGTCCCCCCTTCGCTGGTTTTCAAGACCAGTGCCTTAAGCCGCTCGACCACCTCTCCTTGCGTCACAAGAAGTATTGTAACACAGAAGTTTTATTGAATGCAAGTCTTATTTAATAGAAATTTCTCTTACATGATTCATGTACGGTTGAAGTACTTCAGGAATCTTTACAGTACCGTCAGCCTGCTGATAATTTTCTAATATGGCTGCAACTGTTCTACCGATGGCTAAACCAGATCCATTTAATGTATGAACAAATTCCGGTTTCGATTTATGATCCCTACGAAAACGAATACCAGCTCTTCTAGCTTGAAAATCTTCACAGTTACTACAGGAAGAAATTTCACGGTACATATTGCTTTGTGGCAACCATACTTCTAAATCATAAGTTTTAGCCGATGTAAAACCAATATCTCCTGTACATAAAGATAAAATACGATATGGTAAATTAAGAAGTTGTAATACCTTTTCTGCGTTCTCTGATAGCTTCTCTAACTGATCATAAGAATCCTCTGGTTTAACAAACTTCAATAATTCAACCTTATTGAATTGATGTAAACGAATTAGACCTCTTGTGTCTCTACCTGCTGAGCCTGCTTCAGATCTAAAACAAGCACTGTATGCTACATATTTTTTTGGAAGATGTTCTGCTGATAAAATTTCTTCTCTATAAAAGTTGACTACAGGTACTTCTGCTGTAGGAGTAAGAAAGTATTCATCATTTTCTAACTTAAATGCATCTTCTTCAAACTTAGGTAATTGTCCAGAACCTACCATGCTGTTTCGATTCACAACCATAGGAGGTAACATTTCTTCATAACCATGTTCAATACAGTGTAAATCCATCATAAAGTTAATTAAAGCACGTTCTAATCGAGCTCCTAAACCTTTATAAAATAAAAATCTGGAGCCAGAAACTTTAGCACCTGCTTCAAAATTTACAATATCAAGGTTAGTAGCAATATCCCAATGAGCCTTTGGCTCAAAGTCAAATGTTGGAATATCTCCCCATCTACGAATTTCTACATTATCATCCTCATCTTTTCCAATTGGAACGGAAGAATGGAGAATATTAGGTAAAGTTAATAAGATCTGTTCTAATTGTGACTCAATTTCTCTTAACTCTTCATCTAACGTTTTAATTTGATCAGATACCTCTCTCATTTCTTTAATGAGATCTTCGGCATTTTCTCCAGCTTTTTTCTTCTTTGCAACATCTTGTGAAACGACATTTCGTTGATTTTTCAACTGTTCAGCTTGCTGAAGTAATTCTCTACGCTTGGTATCTAATTGCATAAAACTAGTCATGTCATTCAAAGGATGGCCACGATGTTTTAATGCAGTCTCTATTGTTTCAAGATCATTTCTAAATCGTTTAATATCTAACAAAAAAACCCTTCCTTCCACAAATGGCATTTACTTGACTAAGGAGAATTGTTTCACCATATTAATAAAATAACTATGCAAACGAAAATCATCTGTAAGTTCTGGATGGAAGGAAGCAGCTAACAAGTGCCCTTGTCTAGCTGCTACAATTTTTCCGTTATATTCAGAAAGTACTTCAACTCCTGACCCTACTTCTTCAATTAAAGGAGCACGAATAAATACCGCTCTAAGTGGTGATTCAAGACCTTTAATTGGTAAGTTAGCTTCAAAGCTTTCTCTTTGACGCCCAAAAGCATTTCTTGCTACTTTCATATCCATTAATCCTAAATGATTCTCACTTTTTCCTACAACTTCTTTAGCAAGTAAAATCATACCGGCACATGTACCAAAAATAGGTTTTCTCTGTTTGGAAAACTCATTTAACTTCTCAATAAAGCCATATAATTTCATTAAACGACCAATTGTTGTGCTCTCTCCTCCTGGAATGATGATCCCATCAATCTCATCGCATTGATCTGATGTTTTAATGACAATCGCTTCTGCACCGGCATTTTCTATCATTTTCAAATGTTCTTTCACTGCTCCTTGTAGAGCAAGTACACCTATTTTCACAGCTGTCCCTTCTTTCTTGCATGAAAAAAAATAAAGTGTTAATTACCAACCGCGCTCTTGCATTCTTTCTGATTTATCAAGTTTAGAAATTTCGATTCCCTTCATAGGAGTACCAAGATCTTTAGACACTTTTACTAACAATTCATAATCTGTATAATGTGTAGTTGCTTCTACAATTGCTTTTGCAAACTTTTCAGGATTATCAGATTTAAATATACCTGATCCTACAAATACACCATCTGATCCAAGATGCATCATTAAAGCTGCATCAGCTGGAGTTGCAACACCACCTGCAGCAAAATTAACAACAGGAAGTTTTCCTGATTCATGTACTTGAAGAATTAACTCATAAGGTGCACCTAAATTTTTAGCTTCAGTCATTAACTCATCTTTTGACATGTTTTGAACTTTACGAATTTGGGAAACCATCATTCTCATATGACGAACAGCTTCAACAATATTTCCTGTTCCTGGTTCACCCTTTGTGCGAATCATGGATGCACCTTCTCCAATACGTCTTAACGCTTCCCCTAAATCTCTTGCTCCACAAACGAATGGTACTGTGAATTCTTCTTTTTGAATATGGAATACTTCATCAGCAGGAGTGAGTACTTCACTTTCATCGATATAATCTACTCCCATTGCTTCTAACATTTTTGCTTCAACAAAATGTCCAATACGAGATTTTGCCATAACTGGTATAGAAACCACCTTCATGACTTCCTCCATAACTGTTGGATCCGCCATTCTAGCTACCCCACCAGCTGCTCTAATATCTGACGGTACTCGTTCTAATGCCATAACTGCTGATGCTCCTGCTGCTTCAGCTATCTTTGCTTGCTCTGCATTCATAACGTCCATAATGACGCCACCCTTTTGCATGTCTGCCATGCCTCTTTTAACACGTGGTGTACCTGTTTCCATATTCTTTCCTCCCAATTTATATAAATATTAAAATTAACATAAATCCCTAAAAAATAATTTTACCTTAAGCCATCTTATTATACAACAAAACAGCTTATTGAAATTAGTATAATGATTAAAAAATACCTTTTATTCCTTCAAAAATATCTACAAAAAAATCTTTGATTGCTCTTAATAAAAGTCTAAACCAGCTTGCCTTTTCCACATCTTCTGCAGCTATTAAGTTAATCGAAGCTTCAAAGGGTTGCGGTAACTTATCATATTTCACTTTTAATGTTCCAACTACATCACCTTGTTGAATAGGTGCAATCAAATCTTCTTCAGGCAGTATTGTGGTTTCAAATAGAACATTTTCCATAGATTCCCCTTTTTCAACAACTAACTCCATACCGGTTTCAGTTTGGATCCCAACTTCTAGTTCAATCCCCTTTTTAACAGGTACTGCTTTGATATCATCTAATTCACTTTTTGCAGCCACAACGGTTTTAATTTCAAAATTATTGAAACCATAATCCAATAGCTTTCTTGTTTCTTCAAAACGCGCTAACCTAGAATCAGTATTCAAAACAACACTAATTAATCTAATACCATCACGTTCAGCTGTTCCTGTAAAACAATATCCAGCCTCCGTTGTAGAACCTGTTTTTAAACCATCTAATCCTTCATAAGCAATGTTGCTAAAATTATTATTGTACTCTTTCCAGCCTTCAAGCATCCAATTCCAATTTTCAAATTGATGCGTACTGTTATCCCCTTTTCTTAAATAGGCTGTTGGAGTGCTTGATACTGCTAACGTTTCTGGAAAATCTAACACAATTCTTCTTGCTAATTTAGCTAAATCTTCAGCAGATATGATAGTTTCACCTGTTGTAGGAGCTAATTCTTTTAAGTCATCCTTATTGGAAAGACCTGTTGCATTCGCAAAAAATGCTGTATCTGACATGCCCATTTGTTTTGCTTTCTCATTCATCATATTCACAAAATTCTCTTCTGATCCTGCAACATATTCAGCCAATGCTACTGCACCGTCATTACCAGAATAAATAGCCATGTATCGGAATAAATCTTCAACCGTATAAGTTTCACCTTGTGCTAATAATGCACCTGATCCAGGAATTGCAGCAGATTTTTCTGAAATATTCACTGAATCATCCCACTGTATTTTCCCTTCTTTAATACTTTCTAATACTAAGTATTCTGTCATCATTTTTGCCATGCTTGCAGGAGGTAAGGGTTCGCTTGCATTTTTCTGATATAATACTTGTCCAGTGCTTGCTTCGATTAGAATAGAAGATTTTGCACTAATATTTAGTGGTGGTTGAGTATTTTCTGCTGCATAAGAAGCAGGTCCTGAAAACATTGAGATAACAAATAGATTTAACATTAAAGATAAACATAAATAAATTCCAATTTTTTTAAGAACTAACGGTTTCAAATGTGTCACTTCCCCCATAAGCATTTTTCTACATCTTTTTCATTGTATCATATGGATATGCACAAAAAAAGACAGGTATATTAACCTGTCTTAAAGAAGTTGACGGTAATTTATGGTGAATAAAAAATTCTCATTCTATTAATAACATTCTTACCTTAATTAAAGTGAATAGTTTGGAGCTTCTTTCGTAATCTGTACATCATGAGGATGGCTTTCTCTTAGACCTGCCCCAGTAATTCTAATAAACTGTGCATTATTTTTTAAGTCTTCAATGTTTGGAGTTCCACAATATCCCATACCTGAGCGCAATCCACCAATAAGTTGATAGATTGTATCCGCTAATGGTCCTTTATATGCAACGCGTCCTTCAATTCCTTCAGGAACTAGTTTACTTTCATTTTCTTGGAAGTAACGATCTTTACTTCCCTCTTTCATAGCACCTAATGAGCCCATACCACGGTAAACTTTAAATCGTCTTCCCTGGAAGATTTCTGATTCTCCAGGACTCTCTTCAGTACCAGCAAACATACTGCCTATCATCACAGCACTAGCACCTGCTGCAAGTGCCTTTACAATGTCCCCAGAATATTTCAGACCTCCATCAGCAATAATAGGTACATTATACTCTCTAGCCACTGTGGCACAATCATAAACAGCTGTAATTTGTGGTACACCGATGCCAGCAATTACACGTGTTGTACAAATTGAACCTGGTCCAATACCAACTTTAACCATTGTTGCACCAGCCTTAATTAAATCCTTAGTTCCTTGACCAGTTGCTACATTTCCTGCACAAATCGGTAAATCAGGATATTGTTTACGAATTTCTTTTACTGTATTAATAATATTTATATGTTGACCGTGAGCAGAATCAACAACAATCAAATCAACTCCGGCTTCAACTAAAGCAGCCGTTCTTTCTTTTACATCATTAGAAACACCTACAGCAGCTGCACACAATAATCTGCCTTGTTTATCTTTCCCAGCGTTAGGAAATTGAATGGCTTTTTCAATATCTTTTATTGTTATAAGTCCCTTTAAAACGTTATTTTTATCAACAAGAGGCAACTTTTCAATTTTATGTTTCTGTAATAAACCTTCCGCATCCTGAAGTGTTGTTCCAACAGGTGCAGTGACTAAATCTTCTTTCGTCATCACTTCACTAATTTTAATAGAATAATCATGAACAAACCTCAAGTCACGATTCGTTAAAATTCCAACTAATTTATTTAATTCATCTGTAATTGGAACTCCAGAAATTCTATACTTGCTCATTAACTCTTCTGCATCATAAACATGATGATCTGGTGTCAGGGAAAATGGATTAGTGATAACTCCACTTTCAGAACGTTTTACACGATCAACCTCTAACGCCTGTTTTTCAATGGACATATTTTTATGAATAACACCAATACCGCCTTCTCTTGCGATAGCAATAGCTAACTTTGATTCAGTAACAGTGTCCATAGCTGAGCTTAGAAACGGTATATTTAGCTGAATAGGTCCTAATTTAGTTTTGATATCAATCTCTTTTCCGAATACTTCTGACTTAGATGGTATTAGCAAAACATCATCAAAGGTTAAACCTTCTTTTGCAAACTTTGTTTCCCACACGATTATAAAATCCCCCTTAAAATTAAATACCTTCCCGTAAGTATTGTTACATATCATAACAAAATGGCAATTTTAATGTCAAGATGCTTTTCAAATCAGGATGATTTGATGCATCGTTGACCACACGGATGTGGTCGATCTTAGATGTAATCCTTCAGATAGGTTGTAAATTAATCCTATCCCTTTTGCCAAACATTAAGCCAATATGAAGATGGATAGTTTTACTCCAATAACAAAAAAAAGACACCATAGTGATCAAGTTCACTACAGTGTCTTTGGTTCGCTTGGCAATGTCCTACTCTCCCAGGACCTT
>NZ_SIJB01000036.1 GCF_009910845.1 Chengkuizengella marina
CGACCGATTTGATAATCTCCTGCATGAAGTTTATCAATGTATACGCCCCACTCAACGTTTTCTAAAGTCACTTCAATGCCAAACGCTTGGTTCCATTGTTCTTGAATTGCTTGAGCTATTTTTTGGTGTCCTTCACTTGTATTAAAGTTTAACACAATTGGAGGTAATTCGTCAGCACTAGATAATCCCATTTCTGCCAATGCTTCGTCAAATAACTTTTGTGCTTCTTCAACCGTAGGGTCGAAGTATCCATCAGTATTTAATGGCATGGAAAGTGGAACTGCACCCATTGCTGGTTTTTGGTTACCTTGTGCGATATAGTCAATAATTTCTTGACGGTTAATAGCATATGAGAATGCTTCACGCATTTTTTCATTATCAAATGGTGCTATTTCAGTGTTAAATTTGTACCAGTATACACCCGCAATTTCTTGCGTAATTAAATCGCCTGAATCCTTAAGAGGTGCCATTGCGTCTGTAGGTAAAGCTGAGAACGGAGCTCCTGCCCAATCTAAGTCTCCATTATCATACATTGCTAATTCTGTACTTTCATCTTCAATCATAGAGAAGTTAATTGTTTGTAATTTAACAGCATCTGCATCCCAGTAGTCTTCATTTTTAACTAATTCCACTTCACTGCCATGTTCCCATTTTGCTAATTTAAACGGACCATTTGTTGCATATAAATCTGATGCATCGTTTGCCCAATTTTCATTTGCTTCAACAATACTTTTATTAACAGGCATATAAGTATAAAATGCTGTTAATTCAAGGAAATAAGGAGTTGGATTTTCTAAAGTAACCTCTAACGTTTTATCATCTAATGCTTTGACTCCAACTTCATCTAAACTAACATCCCCTGCATTTGCAGCAGCTCCATTTTTCAAATAATAAAGCTGATATGCATAGTCAGCAGCTGTTGCAGGATCCAAAGCACGTTTCCATGCATATTCAAAATCATGTGCAGTTACTGGATCTCCATTTGTCCAATTGTTTTCTCTAATTGTAAAAGTATACGTTAATAAATCATCAGAAACTTGAATATCTTCAGCAGCTGAAGGTTCATACTCATTTGTTTCTGGGTTTAAACGAGTTAATCCTTCAAATGCAGATTTCACAATACCACCTGAAGTTGAATCACTTGCTAGACCTGGATCAATTGTTGGTGGCTCACTAGCGAAGTTAAGACGTAATACTTGGTCAGCTTCATCAGATGTTTCCTCACTACCCTCTGGAGTTTCTTCATTTGTTGGTTCTTCAGTTGTATCATCACCACAACCTACTAAAACCATACCCATAGCAAAAACTAAGGCTAGTACAAGAAAACTTAACTTAAACCCCTTTTTCATAAAACAAATTCCTCCTTGATTGTCTTTTATTCCTTGATTAATCAGATACCCTAAAATTCAACAAAAACAAATTTTCACTTGCACAAGTTTTAATGCTTTAGTATAATAAAATGTAAGCGGTTTTTATCTTTGAATGCCTACATAATAATTTCAAAATAAAACAATTTCAAACCCTATATATACAGGACATTTAGACCTTTTTTAATCAATTTCATAAATGAATAAAAATTGGTTTTTATACATATTGAGAACACTACTTGAACACAAGAGAAATGTGCCATTTTAGAAAAGGAGTATGCGATAAATCCTACTTTTCTAATTTAGGCACTTTTTTTGTTTTATTGAGATCTGATTAATAAAGAATATATATATAAAATAACCTATATATGATTTTCTTGTCAAATAAAATTTGATAATAGTTGACATAGTTCTCTTAATATTAAAGTATTTTCGACAACACTTGACACGAATATTACACTTGTTGATAATTAGATGTAATATATGTGATAATATGCTTGTGCTCTCTCACTAATGTCCTTTTCTTACATTTAAATGGAGTAAAATCTAGTTTTATCAGGAACATTAGTATCATATTCAGTTTTAATTTCTCGACGGTAAGATCTTTCTACATTTGTAACAAAATTCAACTTATTTAGCTGCACAATAACTTGCTCAACCTTATCTTCATTTACATACAACACCACGTATTTTAACTTTTTTGATACATAGTGGATGTTGCCAAATTTTTCAACTAATCTTAATGCTTTAATATGTTTAACCCATATGATGAGTCCAGTTCTTCCAGTAAACATGGTAACACCTCAAATTTTCAAAATATAGTAAAACTTAAAGGAGTGACATTTTTGTCTATTATTATACATGTAAAAAGAGGATCAGTGATCGAGAGTCAGCACAATGGTTATATCGTAGTTACTGATATAAATGGTCAAATAATATACCATTTAGGTGATCCTGAATATAAAACTTTTGCTAGGTCCAGTGCAAAAATATTGCAAGCGATTCCAATTATTGAAGAAACGTCCAAAAATAATATAGATTTAAGTGATGAAGAAATTGCAGTTATTTGTTCTTCTCATAATGGAGAAGCAGATCATGTGAATAAAGTTAAGTCAATATTAGATAAATTTAATTTAAGTCCTTCCCACCTACTATGCGGAGAACAACAACCTTTACACAAAGAAACTAGAGAAAAGTTATTACGTAAAAACTTCAAATTTACTACTTTGCATAATACTTGTTCCGGAAAACATGCAGGTATGCTTATTTTAGCAAAATTATTGAATAGTCCAATTGAAAGCTACTTATCAATTGATCATCCAGTTCAACAGGTCATGCTTAATACCATTGTTGAAATGTCCGGTGCAAAAATGAATGAAGTTGATATAGCTAAAGATGGCTGTGGTGTTCCAGTTTTTGGACTAAGTGTACATCAGCTAGCTAAAGCATATGCAAAAATTGGCTCCTCTTATTCACTTTCTGAAAATAGAGCACTAGCCTGTAAAAAAATTTTAAAAGCTATTTCGAAACATCCTTTTTACTTAGCTGGAACAGATCGATTTGACACACATCTCATTCATGTAACCCAAGGTCGAATCATTGGAAAGATGGGTAATGAAGGCGTATTTGCCTTAACCATTCCAACAGAAGAATTGGGAATAGCAGTTAAAGTTAGTGATGGTGCTGAAAGAGCATCTTATCCTACGGTTGTGGAAACACTCTCACAGCTTAATCTTATATCTACTTATGAAAAAGAAAAATTAGAAAGATTTCATTATCCAATCATTAAAAATCGCAGAGATGAAGTTGTCGGTCGTTTAGAACCTGCATTTAAGCTTTTACGTGCATAATATTATAAGGGTGTATAAGGAACCATTTGATCCTGTACATCCCTTGAATTTAACTGCACTTTCCACTACACCCACCTGAACCACAACCTGCAACAGTGGGTAATGGGTTATTACTGGGCACTTTAATTTCTTCAGATATTTCATGAGCGATTAATTTAGATACTGAATACAGTAAGTCATCTACTTTTTCCTCAGCCTCTCTAAACTTTTTCACTTGCTCCAGCTCATTCAATTTTTCTTCCACTTTTTGTACTTCTTCTAATGCAGAGTGATAATCAGGATGAAATTGTCCAAATCTTTGACAATCGTCATAAATTTCCTTCTTTTTTATAAATTGATTTATCAGTAATTGAACCTGCTGATCTTTTTCAATTTCTTTTTTCCAGTATATATAATTATGAAGCTCTTCAGAAGCATTTATCATATCACCAAGATCATATGCTTCCAATAACAACGAGGACATATCTAACTCAGTGATTTCATTAACACTCATTAATATCATTCCAATCTTATCTATTAGTATTGGGACTTAATTACTATTTATCATTTATCCCTGGGAAAATCAACCTCATTTCCTCCCAATCATGGGAAAATAAGGTGATATCTTTGTTTTTTTCAAAAGCGTGAATTAAAAGATCCCCTTCTTTTTCTTCTATTTTTTGAGGTAATACCATTCTTTCTACTTTGTTTTTTCTTAATTTTAAATATACATGATTATCAATTGCTTTTTGAATGATTTCTTTTTCTGTAGAAGGATGATACGATCTATATTGCTTTAACCAAATAGGCGGAATTTCTTCTAAGATAGGGTAAACATCTTTTATATTAGGGAATTTATGTTCCATTTCATAATATAACATGGTTTTATTTGAGTTCACTAATCCATTTGCTTCCTTAGCGTTTTCTAATATATATGAGCCATTAACTGTTTTATTGAAAGAAGGAAATTGTACTTTTTCATCTTCGCTTCCTTGTTTCAATGATGAAAACAATGGAGTATATCCATTTTTTTCGAGTTTATTTATTAATTCCTTTAGCAGATTTTTTTGAATAATAAAATCTTTTTCCCCTAGTTTTGTAATGATATAAGGTTGAAATAATGGATTGTCATTAAGTTGATGAAATGTCTTTTCATCCGCGCAACGTAAAAGAAGAACTTCCTGAAAAACGATTTTACCAACTTGTTCAGACCAATCTTCAACAGATTTTTTCACATTATCTGGTAAACCATATTTTGAATATTTATTTAAAAATTCAATAATATCGTTTGTAGTTCTCCCATTTTGCCTTGCTGTTTTTATACTTTTCTTCGTTATAGAATAATGCATAATAACATCTGAATTAGTCATTTCTGACATGCTTTCTAATTCCCAACGAATGTGGAATGGAACATTGGAGGGCACAAGAACCTCATAATCAGCCTGAATATAAAATTGTATTTCATCATGTTCTAATGGCTTAGCTGTGGAATTCAAATTCATCTTCCACTTAAAAACCATTTCATTATTATCCGTTTTACCTAACTGAATCCATCCGAAACCTACAAACACTTTCATCGAGTTTAGCAGTTGATTGAAACATTGTTTCTTCTCTATACCATAACACGACATCAATTGTGAATCTTCTATCCAATTAACTAGCTCTTGTATAGGATACCACATATCATAAGAAATGGTCTCCATTTTTGCCCATATTAATTGCAACCAAACTTGATTTGGCATACAAATTTGATGCCAAACTTCATATAAAATCTTATTCATTTGACAACTATTCTGAACTAACCATCCATGAATTTTATCCTTATTAAGTTCAACATGTTTAGATTTTTGTTCAGCTAACTTTAATCTAAGTAACAGATCATAAACAAGAACAAATGCTTTTGGATAAAAGTCCTGTCCCATATATTTTAAATCTATAAACTGTAAATCATCTTCGTTGATATCTAGTAAATTGCACATTTTCTGAAGCTGTCTCTTTTTAATCATTTTATCTTGAGTGAGTGAAACCTCATTTTTAGCTATATAGATCATCAATTGAAATAGATCAAAAATCAACCCCCTTCCTAATCTATCCAAGGGCTGAACAACCTCATCACCGATGCAACTTACATGCTTAATTTCAGGTAACAATACTTTTACCCATGCATGAAAAGCATCTTTTGGAATCACGTAGATATGTTCTCCCCATGTTTTACGAAATGTAAAAACAATTCCTTTTTGTCGTAAAAGCGTTAAACCCATTTTTAATTCAGCTTTCGAGAGTTGATCCTCCACTAATGATATAATATGCTTCCATTCAAATGGTTCATATCCTACGTTTCTAATTAACCATGATAATGTATGTTTTTCTATGTAATTCAGCTTTTCATAACACTCTGCTAGTAATTGTGGGGAGGTTAAGCAATCCTTAAGATCATGTCCATGTTTCATTAATTTTTCATAAGTAGATTGTGTTTGAATTTCTCTTAAGTAGGATTGTGGTAATTGGGATAGATACTTCTCACAATTCATGAAGTTAACAACTCCTTGTTTGTTATCTGTTTCTCATCAAGGATATGATATTGATAACCTTGCTCAACTAAAAACAACTGTCTTTTTAGTGAGAATTCCTGTTCTTTTGAATCTTTGGTTACAAGAGTATAAAAATGAGCTTGATTGTCTGACTTTTTGGGCCTTAAAACTCTGCCCAACCTCTGTGCTTCTTCTTGCCTTGATCCGTAACTCCCAGATACTTGAATTGCTACAGCAGCATCCGGTAAATCAATTGCAAAATTGGCTACTTTAGATACAATAAGTAATTTGATCTTACCCTCTTTAAATCCAGTATATAAAAGCTCTCTCTCATCATGAGATAATTCACCTGTAATTAAAGGAGCTTGAAAATGATTTGAGATTTCTTTTAACTGATCTAAATATTGTCCTATGATCAATGTAGGTGTATCAGGGTGTAGTTTGAGCAACTGATTAATTACTTTTATCTTCATGGGATTTTCACTTGCCAACCTAAACTTAAGTTTTTGATTTGTTATTTGATGATATTGATCTAAAACATCAGCAGATAAATCTACTCTAATTTCATAACATTCTACTTTAGATATCCAACCATGTTTCTCTAACTGCTTCCATGGAAAATAAAAACGTTTAGGACCGACTAAGGAAAACACATCTTCTTCTCTCCCATCCTCTCTAATTAAAGTTGCGGTCAAACCTAATCTTCTAGTTGCTTGAATATTGGCTGTTTCTCTAAAAACAGGGGCGGGGAGTAAATGTACTTCATCATAAATAATCAAACCCCAATTTCTTTTTTTAAATAATTCCATATGAATAAAATCATGATCTTTGTTTTTTCGATGTGTTAAAATCTGGTAGGTAGCGATTGTAACTGGTTTTACTTGTTTTATATCCCCAGTATATTCACCAATACATTCTTCTGGGACATCGGTTTTTGTTAAAATTTCCCGTTTCCACTGTTTTACAGAAGTCACATTCGTAGTCAAAATTAAAGTTTCACAGTTTAGTTTGGACATTACACCTATGCCAACAATGGTCTTACCAGATCCACATGGCAAAACGATAAGTCCGCTCCCCCCTGTTTTTTTTCCCCCTTGATAAAAAGCCTCGATAGCATCCATTTGATAATCTCTTAATTTCACATCACTCAACTGAATCTGTAAACTTTCACCGCATAAATATCCTGCAATATCCTCTACTGGAAATCCTAATTGAATTAGTTCTTGTTTAATTAAACCTCTATGTATCAAGTTTATTCTAGAAGAGAAATTATCAATTTCATCCTGCAAATAAGGCTGAATAACTTCAGATTTTCTAATTTCCTTCATAATATCTGAGTCTCTTGAAATTAATGTTAATTGGCCATTCTTTTGTTCTATTCTTAATATTCCATATCGATTCATGTACATTTGAATTTCTTTACATATTTTTAAAGGAATTTCAAATTTAGTATGTTTTTTTAAAAATTTTATAATGTCTTGAGATTTAATACCAGACGAAGATGCATTCCACATGGATATTGGGGTTATTTTATACGTATGAATATGTTCAGGTGTTTTCATTAGATCTGAGAAAAGAGATAAATACGCACTAATCTCTACATATTGAGGTGAGTTTGTTTCAAGAAGTATGGTTGAATCAGCTTGTACAATTAAACAAGACACGAAATTTCCTCCTTATTTGAAAAGGGGAGTCTCAATTTAGACCCCCCCTCTCTTTAAACCAACATATAAACACTACCTTTTTAATGTGCAAAATTTTGTGAATCATGGGTTGGTTCAGATATTTTACTTAATGCATCACTAGCTTCATTTTCAAAAATATCACGCACAGCTAAATCCCCTATCGCAACGATACCAACTAGATTACCATTTTCAACGACTGGTAATCGACGAATTTGCTGCTCTGCCATTATATTTGCTGCTTCATCAATATTTGTATCTGGTGAAGCTGTTGTTATATTTTTACTTATCACTTCTTCCACAGCAGTTGATCCTGATTTCTTCTCCGCATAACCTCTAATGACCAAATCTCTGTCAGTTGCCACTCCGATTAATTTTTTATTTTCCACCACAGGGATAATTCCTATATTATGTTCTTTCATTTTTACAGCTACTTCATAAATATTATCTTGCATGGTTACTGTTACACAATCAGTAGTCATGATTTCTTTTAATGTTGACATGGTAACACTCCTTAATTTTTCACAAATTCGGATTCAAATTTAGAGTTTCCCATTTAACCCATTTACATACATATAATCTAACGTCATTCCTAAAAGTAATTGCACAGCATTTTTCATTGCACTTTCTTCAAAGTCAAATTTAGGGTGATGATGAGGAAAGTTTATTCTTTTCTCTTCATCTCCTGCTCCTACAAACATAAAACATCCAGGAATTTTTTTTAAGTAATATGAAAAATCCTCACCTGCCATGATGAGTGGAGATGTCATAATTTTTGAATTCACAAATTCATTTTTTTCCATTTTAAAAAAACGATTCGTTTCCTCTTTATGGTTTACAACAGGAGGGTATACATTAATGTAATTTAATTTAATTTCAGCATCGTACATGATTCCAATTTGTTCACAAATATGTGTAAAACGTTTTTGAATATTAGCCCTTATGTCATCACTAAACGTTCGTACAGTGCCTTTAATCGTACATAATGAGGATATGATGTTAAAACTGCTTCCTGAATGAAAGGAACCAACAGAAACAACAGCAGGGTCTATAGGATTTACCATTCGACTTACAATAGATTGTAATTGCACAACTAACTGTGCCCCAATATATGTACTATCCACAGTATTATGTGGTAATCCTGCATGCCCTCCTCTTCCAACAATTTTAATCTCAAACTCATCTACTGATGCCATAATAGGTCCAGCAATACAAGAAACATTCCCTGATTGTAATGGTGTCCATAAATGGATTCCATAAATAACATCAACATCTTCCAATGCACCGTCATTAATCATAGTTAAAGCTCCACCTGGATATTGCTCCTCAGCAGGCTGAAATATGAGTCTGATCTTCCCATTTAACCCGGATCGATCTTCTTGTAGTATTTTAGCGATAGCAAGTAAAATTGTTGTATGACCATCATGTCCGCAAGCATGCATTATATTTTGTTCTTGTGAAGCATAATTCACTTTCTTTTGGTCTTGAATAGGTAATGCATCTATATCTGCTCTTAATGCTACTGTAGGTCCAGGTTTTTTACCTTCAATCGTTGCAATCACTCCAAGGTCATTTTTTGATTTTTTCGCTTCAATTCCCCAATTTGAAAGTTTGTCAAATATAAATTGAGTTGTTTTAAACTCTTGAAAAGATAATTCAGGATTCATATGTAAATGCCTTCTCCAATTCACCATTTCAGGAAAAAGTTCTTCAATCTTTTGATAATATTTTTTCATTCTCATCACCTTCTAATCAAATCATTATCTTTTCATATTATATCATCATCTTCATTAAACGTTTGTCATGAAATTTTAAAAGGTTAAAACTTGCACAACTGATTGAAACATAATATCATGGATAAAGAATAAATAGGACTTTGGAGGTTATTTCATGATATTAGATAAAACAAAACTACAAGGGGTACAAAGTGAATTAAAATATATGGACGAAATCACAAGTGGACTAGGCTTTGTGAGAGGTCAGTGGGAATATTACCGTGCTACATATGATTTCAGAATTCAAGATGAAAAAAACGATGTGTATTTTTTAAGAATAAATTGCAGAGTTATTGATGGAAAAATGGAGTCCCCTTATGCTGTTTTAACTCCAGAAGATATTTACATAGGTATAGAGTCGTTCCCTCACGGACTAGATTATAGTGTTGAAATCCCTGAATCAGTATTAAAAATAGCAAATGATAAAATGTCTGAATTAGAAAAGCTATTGAGCTAGGGTATAGACAATGGATACTAGTCAAAGAGGTACACCAGATTTTATTCTACTTTTTTTAACGTTTTTACTAGTAGGGTTTGGGATCGTAATGGTTTTTAGTTCCAGTTCACCGATTGCCTCTTTTTACTTACAAGATGCTTTATATTACACCAAAAAGCAAGTTCTATTTGCAATCGTAGGTTTAGTTGTTATGTTTTTTGTTATGAATATGCGTATCGAAAAACTTAAGAAATGGATTGTGCCTGTCAATTTTATGATTATAATCATGCTCTTTATGGTATTATTTACGGAGCCAATCAATGGTGCGAAAAGTTGGATACCTTTGGGGTCTTTCGGTACTATACAACCATCTGAGTTTGCAAAGATTGGAATTATTTTATATATTGCTGCGCTCATATGTAAAAAAGGAGATCAGTTTAGAAATTTTAAAACGGGTTTGCTTCCTGTATTAACCATTATCGCATTTATATCTTTATTGATATTGATTCAGCCCGATATTGGAACAGCTGCAATCCTAATCTTTGGAACAATGTTAGTTGTTTTTGTAGGTGGAGCTAACCTTAAACATTTATTAGGTATTTTTGCAATTTTTTCTGGTCTGATGACTTTATTTTTACTGATCTTAACCAATATTGAGATAACGAGCGGACCTATCAATGAAAGATTAAGCCGATTTACTTCCTATCAAGACCCATGGGCAGATCCATTAGGTGGTGGATATCATATCATCCAATCATTATATGCGTTTGGACATGGGGGAATGACAGGTGCTGGATTTGGACAAAGTATTCAAAAGCTATTTTATTTACCCTTTGCATATAATGATTTTATCTTTTCAATTATTGGTGAGGAATTAGGCTTTATTGGCAGTACCCTTTTTATAATCACATACTTGCTATTATTGTGGAGAGGATTAGTCATTTCTATTAAATCACCTGAAATGTTTGGAACATTAGTAGGGACTGGTATAGTTGGAATATTAGCAATCCAGGCACTAATCAATATAGGTGGAGTGACCAATGCGATCCCGATAACTGGAGTCCCTCTTCCGTTCATTAGTCAAGGAGGCTCTTCTTTGATCACCTCTTTAATCAGTGTCGGCATTCTACTTAGTATCTCACGTGAAAACAATAGACTAGCCAAATTAGAAAAAAAATAACCCCATATCGGGGTTATTTTAGAATTTTCCAACTTTACCTACTTAATATATTTTATGAATATAAGTTATTTTACTCTTTGAAGCGTTTCAGTTACTTCCTCTTGGAAAGCAACACCTTCCACTTTAACATTTACCTCCACAACAGATAGACCAGTCAAACTCATTACAGATTCTTTTACATTTGTTTGCAGGTTTTTGCAAACCTCATGAATTTTTGAGCCATAATTTACGATCACTCGCAAATCAATTGCAGTTTCTAATTTGCCTACTTCAACAGAAACACCTTTTTGTACATTTTTACCACTTAACCTTTTTGCAAGTCCTTCTGAAATCCCTCCAGACATACCTGCGATTCCAGGTGTCTCAATGGCTGCTAAACCAGCAATTGTAGCTACTACATCGTTTGATATACGAATATCACCAGTCTCGGACATAAGCTCACCCCTTCTTATTTTCAATATATGAAATAAAAAGCTCTTTATAGAGCTAATTTGAAATAGTAGAGGTGCCCTTTTTATAAAAAGAACTCAAAGACACTCATCTTTACTTTGATTTAGTGCTTCATACAGTTTAGCTAAATTTCTTTCAAGCTCACTTAAAATTTCCTTACCTGTTGTATTAGTCATTAAACCTGCTCTTACAGCAAAATCAATTTCTCTTGATAAGCCGTACATTTGAGTGTCCAAAACTTCCTCATATAAAGGACATCTACGATTGGCGAGTGTTTCCATTTGCACTTCGATCAACTTTAAAATTTTATCTGCATCTTCTTTAAGAAGATTATAGGCTTTTTGAACTAAATCGTTTGATATTTCAGATGTAGACACCCAACTTCCCCCCTGTGATATGGTCACTACCCTTTTAAAAAATAGTTTAGACGAAAACGTGGAAATACACAAGAGATGATCTATAATTCATGAAGGAAGCAAGGTAATAAAGGATAAATCATTAAGATTAATCTTTTTTTACTACAATTGTTAAATTATGCTTAGCAAATACTTCTTGCATGCTAGCAATGGCTTCTTCTTGGTCAGGACCATGTACGTGTAATTCATAACTATTTGAATCCACTAAGGTAGTAAACAAACCTAAAATACTCTTAACATCAATATACTTGTTTTCAAACTGTAGTACGATAGAAGAAGTAAATTTATTAGCGGTTTGAGATATTTCCATAATAGCTTCATTTTTTGACATATGTTTCCCTCCATTATTAAATGCCATATATTTCATTAAATATATGATAACTCGTGTTGATGAATTCACGCAAGTTATTTCTTAGAAAAATACGACTACAGCCCGTTATGTTAGATTTTCTGGATTTAATAGCGCTAATTCACTAATCACAAAACGACCATCTTTTCGAATTAACCTGTCATCAAAATAAATTTCTCCACCTCCGAACTCTGGTCTTTGGATCAATACTAAATCCCAATGTACGGAAGATCGATTACCATTATCTGCTTCATCATACGCTTGACCAGGTGTGAAATGCAAGCTACCATCGATTTTTTCATCAAATAAAATATCCTTCATAGGATTTTTAATATATGGATTAAAACCTAAGCTAAATTCCCCTATGTAACGTGCTCCCTGATCTGAATCCAAAATCTTGTTTAGTCTTTCTGAATTGTTACTTGTAGCTTCAACTATTTTTCCATTTTCAAACTTGAACTGTATATTTTCAAAAGTGATACCTGAATATACAGTTGGAGTATTGTATGAAATCGTTCCATTCACTGACTCTAATACAGGGGCCGTATACACTTCTCCATCAGGAATGTTATTAGAACCGGCACATTTAATAGCAGGAATATCTTTAATTGAAAAGCTTAATTCTGTTCCTGGAGATTTGATTCTGACCTTATCTGTTTGATTCATTAACTTCACTAATGCATCCATGGAATTAGACATTTTAGCATAATCCAAGTTACATACATTGAAATAAAAATCTTCAAAATTTTCTGTACTCATATTAGCAGATTGAGCCATCGAATTATTTGGATATCTTAATATTACCCATTTTGTTTGTTTCACCCTCTGCTCAGAATGTACAGGATGACGGTAATCATTAATATACATCTTCATTTTTTCATCAGGTACATCAGATAATTCATTGGAATTATCACCTGAGCGAATGCCAATATAAGCATCCATCCTTTTCATACGAATTAAATCGTAGGATGACCACTCTTCAATTTGACCCTTTGAAGCATTCATTAATAAAGATCTCATTACTGAAGGATCAGTAATTTCTACAAAAGGAAGCCCTCCACAAGCTTGAACTTCTTCAATAATACTTTTCAATAATTCTCTTTCTGTACCAATCATCTCAATTAAAACCTTTTCTCCAGGTTTACATTCAATAGAATAATTTACTAACTGTTTAGCTAGTGTTTGTACTCTTGGATCTCTCACCTTATCAACCTCCATATCTTTTAACCAATCACAATGTTCTACATAAAAATTTTAACACAATTCTTCCGTGATTTAAAAGTTTAGTATCCTTCACGATAATCAAACTCATATTAATTAAAAAATGCTCAAATGTTAGGTCATACTGATTTCATCTCTATACATTGAGCAATTTTATTTATTCATTAACTTGTATTTGATTTCTTCCTAATTTCTTAGCTTCGTATAGTGCCATATCTGCTTTATATATTAAGTTTTCAACTCCGATGATTTTATCATCTAAGCTCCAATCAGAAATTCCACATGAAACACTAACTCGGGGATTTGTCTCATTATATACTCTATTTCTGATACGCTCAGCTATTTTTATTGCTTGTTCTACCTTGGCTTCAGGAATATAGACTGCTATTTCTTCACCACCCCATCTTGCAGCGATGTCTGAATCCCGAATACAAGACTGAATAATTTTACTAACTTGTTTCAAAATCTTATCTCCAAGTTGATGACCATATTGATCGTTTACTTTTTTAAAGAAGTCTATATCGAACAGAATTAGTGAACCATAATGATGATCAATTAACATCTTCGTAACCTGTTCATCTAAATAATGCCTTGCATATAATCCTGTTAAATTATCAGTAATCACCATTCGATTCATTTCATCATGAAGCATAGCGTTACTCATTGCAAGTCCAATATGCGTTGAAAGAATTTGCAACATTCTAAAATTATCATATGTAAAAAAGTTTGGCATTTGATTTGTAAACATGACAACACCTGAAACTTCATCATTTACGAGTATAGGTGAAGCAATTAACGAACGAGATTTTGTAATTTCCATCACCTTTGAACTTACAGAAGGATCCGTATTATAATCTTGAACAATTAGGCCTTCTTTTGTTTGATTCACAACACCAGAAAAGCCATAGTTTATTGAAAAAACATCATTCGTTAAATTTGGAATATTACTTGATTTTATAATAATTTGATTTTTCTCCTTATTAAATTCAAGTATACATCCAAAATCCGCATTAAATATATTAATTAATTCATTGGAAATATAATCAAAAAGTTCATATAAATTCAAACTTTTATTTAACCTTCGCGTAATATCATTAATTAATCTTAACTCACCAATTAACGAATTAGACTGTTCCAATAATTTAGCGTTTTCAAAAGCAACCCCTGCTGAATCGGCTAACATAGAAACAAAGTTAATTTCCTTATCACAAAAGACCTCTAAGTTCGTTTGAATTCTAAAAACACCATATACAGCCTGTAAACCACGTAATGGAACGGAAATTAGCTGGTTGTCTGATTCAAGACGTTGTACTTGAATTTCACCTTCCATAAAGGCACGCTTACAATAAGGATCTTCATTTACGTCAAATGATATTGATTTAAGCGATGTATTGGGTTTATTATCTAACGATAAAAATAATTGAACTTCACATCTTGGATAAATATCTTTTATCTTTTGTATGACTTCAGATAATATTAAATCCCCGTCTAATTTTGATTGAAGATTTTTATTTATCTGGTATAGTTGCTCTTTGAGTTTATGTTCTTTAGAAATCTTTAAATTTTCCGTATATAGTTTAAAATTCAAATGAGCTTCTATATTTTTGTGTAAGATCGATTGAAAAGACATTCCAAGCGATTTAATTACAAAAAGTTCATTCATATTTTCATCTTGTTCCAAAATAGCACCTAACACTACTTTCTGATTATTTACCACTGAAAATACGATAGGAATAGGCACTGCACTAGTAATGTATTTTTTAAATGGCTCATATGTATGTTCTTCAAGATAAACCATACTTAGTTCTAAATGACTAATACACTTATTTAATGCGTTTACTCCTAACTCCGATTTATCCCAAACAACATCAGGTTCTAAAATGAAATTTAATTTATTAGTATAGACCCAATCTGAAAAAACATGACTTTCCAACAATTTCCCATTCATATCTGCTATAAAAAAAGCACCCTGAACTTTGAGTGATTCAGTGATGATTTGATTAATAAACTCTTTAAATGATTTTGTTATGAACTGATTTAGAAGTTGATCATTCATATTTTCATTAATAATACTATAGTCCCATTGATGAGAGGTATGTACACTATCCTTTTTAATCTTGCACTGATTACTATTCACATTCACACAAACACCTTCTTCACCAAAAAAAGATAGTAGACACAGGGTCTTAAGTCATGTATGATAATATGTATTTTATAGAATCCCATTTTCCAATATATCTATAATACTATTATTTTAGTGATTTTGCACTATATCAATTTGATGTAGATCAGAAATATAACTATTTTTTAGTAAAAACTTGACTTAAGCAGTACTTTTCTTATAAAATTAACGATTAGAGAATGTGGATAGCGTTATGTATTTATGGTGGGAAAAATTTGTGTAAATACCCTCACTAATTTTATGGATGATAGACCTGCGGCTGAAGAGTTTATCAATGTTTAACCTCGCTATCCCTTTGGTTAAACTGCATAAATTTAGGCACAAGCTGAAACCGACCAATTTAAATTTAATTATTAATTATAAAAGGAGTCAAAATACATGGCACGTTACACAGGTCCAAAATTCAAATTAAGTCGTCGCTTAGGAATTTCCTTAAGCGGTACAGGTAAGGAATTAAAAAGAAATTATCCACCAGGTCAACATGGTGCAAATCAAAGAAGAAAAATTAGCGGATACGGTTTACAACTTATGGAAAAGCAAAAACTTCGTCATATGTACGGTTTAAATGAAAAGCAATTCCGTAATCTGTTTGACAAAGCTTCTAATATGAAAGGTATTTCTGGTGAAAACTTCATGATCTTATTAGAAAGCCGTTTAGATAATTTAGTTTATCGTTTTGCATTATCCAATTCACGTGCTGGAGCTCGTCAGCTTGTAGCACATGGACATGTGACTGTAAATGGTAAAAAAGTGGATATTCCATCTTATGCTGTTAAACCAGGTGACGTAATTGGTTTAAGAGAAAAAAGCAGAGGATTAAAAGTCATCAAAGAATCAATGGAAAACAGCAACTTTACTCCGGCTTATGTAGAATTTGATGAAAAAGCAATGGAAGGTAAATATGTTCGCTATCCAGAACGTGCGGAATTACCTCCTGAAATCAACGAACAACAAATCGTCGAGCTTTACAGTAGATAATAAAAACCCCCTCATTGAGGGGGTTTTTTCTATATTCAATTCTTACAAATAGTCTATTCTACTCCTCACTTTTTCAGGTCAAGGAAATTTTTGCAAATTTTCTTTTTCCTACTTGTACAATATCCCCTTCTTTTGGGTTCACTACAGCATTGACATCCATGATTTTCTCTTCATTTATTCTAACTGCTCCTTGAGTAATACTTCTCCTTGCTTCCCCATTCGAGTTTTGTAACTTTAATAAAACGAGCAAATTGATCAAACGCAATGCACCTTCATCGAGATGGTTAGGAGCAACTTCAACAGTAGGAATATCATCTGGCAAAGCTCTCTTTTGAAAAACGGTCTTAAAGCGCTCCTCAGCTTCATTCGCAGCTTCTAAACCATGGTACATTCTTACAAAGGTATGCCCTAATTTCATTTTCGCGTCTCTAGGATGTACTTTACCATTTTCTAACCCTATTTTTAATTCTCCTAAATCCTCAATAGACATATCTGTAGCAAGTTCATAATATTTAATCATCAATTCATCTGGTATTGACATAGATTTACCATAAATTTCACTTGGCTCTTCATCTATTCCAATATAATTATTTAAACTTTTACTCATTTTTTTAACGCCGTCTAACCCTTCAATTAATGGAAGCATAACCGTTGCTTGTGTTGGGACGCTGTATTCTTTTTGCAACGTCCTTCCCATCAATAAGTTGAATTTTTGATCAGTGCCGCCAATTTCAATGTCACTTTTCAAGGCGACTGAATCATACCCTTGCATTAAAGGGTAGAAAAACTCGTGAATACTGATGGATTGACCTGAATTGTATCGTTTAGAAAAATCATCACGTTCCAGCATTCGAGCAACGGTAACTTTAGCAGATAGTTCAACAACATCCGCAAAGCTCAATGGTGCCAACCATTCTGAATTAAAAAAAACGGTTGTTTTTTCAATATCAAGTATTTTAAAAAATTGCTCTTTATAAGTCTGAGCATTTTTGATAACATCTTCCTCTGTTAATTGTTTACGTGTTTCAGATTTTCCTGTAGGATCCCCTATTCGTCCTGTAAAATCCCCTATTATCAGTTGAACCTGATGTCCAAGGTCTTGAAATTGTCTGAGTTTATGTAAAACTACGGTATGACCTATGTGAATATCTGGTGCCGAAGGATCTAACCCTAATTTTACTTTTAAAGGTTCATTAGTTAACACTGATTTGATAACCTTTTGCTTTAAATCTTCCTCAGGTACGATTTCAGCTACTCCACGGTGGATAACTTCTAATTGTCTATTCACCTCAGTTTGCTGCTCTATTGTAAGCTCTTCCCATTTTGCCACCATTCATTCTTTCCCTCCATTTAAATCCTAAAAATGATCATATTATTTCATGATTATATTTTTACAACATTTTTAAAAAGTGCAACTTTTACTCTTTATTGACGTAAAAAAGTTGTATTATTTGGATTGCAATTTCATTCTTTTATATCAAACAACAACGGTAAAGTCAACCAAATGAATGCTATGTTATAGCGAATGTTCAAGCAAAAACCTTTATGCTATAATGGGTTAGACCGGAGGGGGATCAAAAATGTCAAAGAAACAAAACAAAAACAAATCAAATCCTATACTTAAGAAATCACTATTTATATCTTTGATAACATTAAAATGGATATTAATTATTGGAATTATATTTGGGATTTTAACTGGTGGAGTGGTATTAGGTTATGTCACATCTATAGTTAAAGATGAACCTGTGCGTTCACCAGAAGAAATGGTATCTGAGGTTATGAAAAACAATGTCTCTGGGTTTGCCTATTTTAATGATGAGACATTGATTGGACAACTCCGTTCAGTAGAAGACCGTAGAATGATTGAGTTGAATGACATACCTAAAGTCATCCAAGATGCTTTTATTGCCACAGAAGATCAAAATTTTGAAAATCACATTGGAATAGATATTAAAGGAATAACACGTGCAGTAAAACAACAAGTGTTTAATGAGCAAATTCAAACAGGTGGAAGTACAATTACACAACAATTGGCGCGAAGAGTATTTTTAAATTTTGATCAAACAATTGATAGAAAAGTAAAAGAAATCATTCTTTCCGTTCGTATGGAGCAAGTTTTAACAAAGGATCAAATTCTAGAAGCATATTTAAATAAAATCGGATTTGGTACAGGTTCTAGTGGATATCCAGTTTCTGGAGTAAAGGCAGCTATTCAAGGTATTTTTGGTTTAAATGATCTTAATGATATCAATATAGCACAAGCTGCATTCCTGGCTGGTTTACCACAAAATCCAAATAAATACTCACCTTTTACTGGATATGGAGAGTTTGACGAACCAGGGTTTAATGCTGCAGTAGAAAGACAAAAACATGTACTTAATCGTATGAAAGAAGCAGGGAAAATTACAGAGGCTGAATATACAGAAGCATTGAATTTTGACATTAAAGCTTCTTTAGCTAAACCTTCTGAAAAAGCATACACTACTTATCCATATTTAATGATTGAGATAGAACGTAGAGCAGCTGAAATTTTATTAAAACAAGAAAATCCTGAATTATCTCAGGAGGAAATTGACGCATCTGTAGAAGAATACCGTGAAACAGTCATTAATGGTGGATATAAAATTTATACAACCATTGATCAGACCATTTATGATGCTATGCAAGAGATAGCTCAGAATCCAGACAACTTTGCTCCAGATAATGAAAATGGTGTGGAACAAACCGGTGCAGTCATGATTAACAATAAAACCGGTTCGATCTTAGGGATGATTGAAGGGCGAGGTTATGAAATAGAAGAATATAACCATGCAACACAGATGAAAAGACAACCCGGATCTTCTATGAAACCTATTGCAGCTTATTTACCTGCAATAAATTCAGGAGAATTACAACCTGCTTCAATTTTAGATGATATTCCAATCATCCTACCTGATGGAGGTAAAGGTGCTCATCTTCCATTGAACTGGGACTACAAATATCACGGATTAATGACAGCTCGTGAAGCTCTAAACGAATCCTACAATATCCCTGCGATTTATGTTTATAATGAAATAGTTGGTAGAGATGACGCACTTGATTTTGTTGAGGAGTTAGGAATTACAACTTTAACTGAGGAAGACAGAAATGCACAAACAGGGGTTATTGGCGGGCTATCCTACGGAACTACTGTTGAGGAATTAACCAATGCATTTTCAAGTATAGCTAACTATGGTGAATTTAACGATGCCTATTTAATTGAAAAAATTGAAGATTCTGATGGGAAAATCGTATACGAGCATCAGCACGCACCTGAAAAATTATTTACAGAACAAGCTGCATTTTTAATCACTGATATGTTAAAAACAGCAGTTGCTGAAGGAGCTTCAGGTGGTGAAATCAGAAAAGGATTTAAAAACTACGGAAAAATACCAATTGTAGGTAAAACAGGGACGACCAATCTATATCGAGATGTTTGGTTTTTAGGATATTCACCTGACATTACATTAGGTGTATGGGCTGGATATGACCAAAACGGCTCTTTAGATTTTGGAAGATATGATGAACGTACTGGAAAAGCCAGAGCGAAAGAAATATGGTCAAAGGTAATGGACAAAACAATTGAATTAAAGCCTGGCCTATTTGAGACAACTGAGTTTTATCAACCAGAAGGGTTAGTAAGAAAAACAGTTTCAAGCAAATCAGGACTGATTCCTACAGAATTAACCAAACAGGCAGGATTTACAACAACAGATTTATTCGACAAAAAGTATGTCCCTACTGAGATGGATGATAGTTTATCAGAATTACCTGTCATTAGTTATAATGACATCAATTATATCCCTCTTGCTTCTACACCAGACGATATGATTGAAACCAAAATCGTTGTAAATAGAAGTACTTCTTTAAAAGAGTTATATGAGAAAATAGATTCAATCTTAAAAGGGTATTCCAGTAGTCAAAAACCTAAAAATAGCAATGGATATCCTATGAGGCTTGAAGACTTCTATCCTACTGACATGGGTTCAACTGCTCCTATAGCTGAAGAGCCAAGAATAGAGGATGGTAAAAATCCGGAACCTCCATTCAATGTTAGATTAGAACAAAAAGAAGGAATCAATGTGATTACATTTGACCACAGTCCAAGTGAGGATGTAGTAGGTTATCGTTTTTATAGAAATAATGGAAATGGATTTACACATTCACAAACGAAACGATACGATGATGAATTGAAGTTTAAAGATTATGTAAGTGGATCTGTTGATTATTTTTATTATGTTGTAGCTGTAGATGTAGCCGGGAACATTTCTGAACCTAAAAGACTTCAAACAAATAAAGATGCTGAATCACCTGAAATTCCTGTGCAAGAAGATGAAGAAGGAGATACAGATGACAATGATGATAATGAAGGAAGTGGAGTTGATTTAGGTAATATTGGATCATTACCGAAGATCCCAACAAATGTTGAAGCTGTAAAAGATGAATTAACTGTAAAAATTACATGGATTGCAAATTCTGTCAATGATAAAGTTTTATATTATGAAATTTATTACAGTGATAAAAAAGATGGAGATTATCAATTCATCTCCAATGCGAATAAAAATTCCTTTGCAGACACCAGTATTATAAATGAAGGATGGTATCGAATTGCCGCAGTAAATAAAACAGGAGCTTCAGCATTATCTGATCCTGTAGAAGTAAAGTAATTATATTGCCAAACTAAAAAACCCCCTATCATACTCATTACGAGTTAGATAGGGGGTTTTAAGAATTGTTAATAAAGATTTATACTTCATTAATCTTCAATAGTAGAAAGATCTCCAGTTGGGAGGTTTAATTCCCAAGCTTTTAATACACGTCTCATAATTTTACCACTTCTTGTTTTAGGAAGCTTATCTTTGAATTCAATTTCACGAGGTGAAGCATGAGCAGATAATCCTTCCTTTACATATTGTGAAATTTGATCTTTTAACACTTGTGAAGGTTTATAGCCTTTTCTCAGAGAGATATAAGCTTTAATAATTTCTCCACGAACAGGATCAGGAATACCAATTACACCTGCTTCTGCAACAGCAGGATGTTCAACCAATTTACTTTCTACCTCAAATGGACCTACTCTCTCACCAGATGTATTAATAACATCATCAATTCTACCTTGAAACCAAAAATAACCGTCTTCATCACGATAAGCAGAATCTCCAGATATATACCAACCTGGAATTCTAAAATATTCCTCGTATTTAGTCTTGTTTTTCCATATTTTTCTCATCATCGAAGGCCACGGAGTTTTAATGGCTAAGTTGCCCATATGATACGGTGCTACTTCTTTACCATAATCATTAATAATGGCTGCCTCAACACCCGGTATAGGTTTTCCCATGGAACCAGGTTTGATCTCCATTCGAGGATAATTACAAATGAGCTGCCCTCCTGTTTCTGTCATCCACCAAGTATCATGTATTCGCTGATGATATACTTTCAAACCCCAACGAATAACCTCAGGATTGAGTGGTTCTCCTACACTTAATACATGTCTAAGGCTAGATAGATCAAATTGTTGGACAACATCATCCCCAGCTCCCATCAGCATACGAAATGCAGTTGGAGCACTGTACCATACCGTAATTTTATATTTTTGAATGGTTTCATACCAATCTTGAGGACTAAATCTGCCACCTCTAATTACATTGGATGCTCCATTTAACCAAGGAGCAAATATCCCATAAGATGTACCTGTAACCCATCCGGGATCAGCAGTACACCAATAAATATCATCCTTATGCAAATCCAGAACTATTTTTCCAGTATAATAATGTTGAATCATTGCATTGTGAGAGTGAAAAACACCTTTAGGTTTTCCTGTAGAACCAGAAGTATAGTGAATAATTAAACCATCTTCAAGATCAACCCACTCTATTTCAAACTCATCTGAAGCATTTTTCATTGCTTGATTAAAATCCACCTGTCCTTCAGATAAAGAAATATCTTCACCAACTAATATGATATGTTTTAAATTTGGTAAATCTGAAACTTGAATTCGATGAAGTAATTCTGGTGTGGTCACTACAGCAACAGCTTCGCTATCCTCCAATCGATCCTTCACGGCTGTTTCCATAAATGCTTCAAATAATGGACCCACAATTGCCCCATTTTTAATGGCTCCTAGTAAGGCAAAATAAAGCTCAGGAGTTCTTGGCATAAAAATAAATACACGGTCCCCTTTTTGAATTCCAAGATCCTTTAATATATTTGCTGCTTGGTTAGATTTCTTTTTCATTTCTTTGAAAGTGTAAGATTCATCACGGATTGCATCACTGTAATATAAAGCTACCTTATCTTTTATTGGCGACTCCGCATGTCGATCAATCGCTTCGTAAGCCATATTTACTTTCCCTGATTTGTTCCAAGAAAAGTCCTTCATAACATGTTCCCACTTGAATTCAGAAAGACTGGTTTCATAGTCTTGTAAATTTCCTTCTGTTGCTACTACCTCAATTACTTCTTCATCATTATTTTTCCCCATAATCCCCCTCCTATTTCAAATAACTGCTATTGTAAGTGCTTCCATTAAAATATATGAAAACAAAAAAATACGATGAACATTTTCTGACATTTCTATTATATCATATCTTCAAGGTGATTTATGTCTAACAATAGAGTAAAATAATCTACAAAAAAAGAAATAAACTAAACAACCCTCACATTTAGTGAGGGTTAATATTTTTAAACATATGCTCTACAATTTGATAAGAATGTTGAGAGGCTTGTACAACAAACTCTGCAAAATTAACATTTGCGGAACCATCTGCTTTATCTGACATTGACCGAATTATCACAAATGGAACTTCATTCATGGAGCACACCTGAGCTACTGCTGCCCCTTCCATTTCTGTACAATCTCCGCCCAACTGCTCATGTAAATTTCTAACGATTTCACGATCAGCAATGAATTGATCTCCTGATAATACTCTTCCTTTTCTAGTATGACCTTTAAACCACTTTTCACTTGCATTGGAAGCTAAATTTATTAACTGATGATCTGCTTTAAAAATAGAGATTTTATCATAAGGAATCATTCCTTTATCAAAACCAAGTGCAGTAGCATCCATATCGTGATGCATACAATCAGTAGATATGAGAATATCACCTATTTGTAACTCTGGATGAAGAGCGCCTGCAACACCTGTAAAAATAATGGCACCTACCCGAAAGGTATCAATTAATATTTGAGAACATATTGCAGCATTTACTTTTCCCACACCGGATTTACATAAAACAACCTTTGTATCATAAAAATTTCCTTCATAAAACTGTATGCCTGCTTTTACAACCGTTTTTGGATTGTCAATATGATTAAGAAACCTCTTTATTTCTTCATCCATTGCACCAATTATTCCTATTTTAGGATAAATCATGTTAACCTTTTCACGCTATTTCTTTGAATTAGCTCATGTGGTAATATAATTTGAGATTGCTCAATCTCTTCATTCACCATTAGTTTTGTTAAAAGCCTCATAGAAACAGCACCTATATCATACATCGGTTGTGCTACTGTAGTAAGCAAAGGTCTCACCATAGAAGCCATTCTAATATTATCAACACTGATAACAGAAATATCCTCAGGTACTTTTAAACCAGCATCTTGAATTGCATGAATTGCACCTATCGCCATTTCATCAGTAACAGCAAATACAGCAGTAACGTTTTGGTTAGATTCTAAGAAGTATTTCATTTTTTCTAAACCTGAATCATAACGGAAGTTACCAACTTGTATAAGATCTTCATTTACGGTTAGTCCTGCATCCTCAATTGCTTTTATATAGCCTTGGTATCTTGCAAATCCTTTAGCTAGATCCTTAAAGTTACCACCAATTAGAGCGATATCTCGATGTCCTTCATTTAATAAAGCTTGTACTGCATCAAATGCCGCTTTTTCATGATCAATATCTACAGATGGTATATTTTCAGACTCTTCTTTCGTTCCACATAATACAATCGGCACACTTGCTGTTTTAAAAGCATGAATATGATCTTCTGTTACTGTACCACCCATAAATAATAATCCATCCACTTGTTTTTCCAACAACGTGTTAATCACTTGAATTTCCTTCTCTTTTTTCTTATCAGAGTTACATAAGATGATATTGTATCGATACATATTAGCAATATCTTCCACACCTCTAGCAACCTCAGAAAAGATGGTATTAGAAATGTCAGGAATTACTACACCAACCGTGGTTGTTTTCTTACTAGCTAGCCCTCTAGCTACAGCATTTGGACGATATCCTAGCTTTTCTATGGCATCGAACACTTTTTTACGTGTTTGAGGTTTTACATTTGGATTGTTATTAACTACCCTCGACACGGTGGCCATTGATACACCTGATTCTCTTGCTACATCATAAATAGTTACTGTCACTTTTTTTCTCTCCAATTGTTATATTCTATAAATATCATACGATATTATAATCTTATTGTAAACTTTAGGCATTTTTTAATTTAAATATAAATGGATTACAAGTACATATTACAACTAATTTAGAGTCGGTAACTCATGAAAAAATGTAAATTTCTTAACAATTTAACATTTGATATAAAAAGAAAAAATCAATTGATTAATTGATTTTTTTCAAAGCAGTTTTATTCTTTTAACAAATTAAAATTGATCAAAATTCTAAGATAAATCATTAATATTATATATTTTTCACTTTAAAAATGAATTAGTTCTGTTAGCTGCAATAAACGTTTCTCAGTTTCATTAACCCACTTTGTATCATGTAAGGATTGAGCTAGCAATAATATATCAAGTAGTTCATTAATTCTTAGTTGTATGATATCCTCAATTGGGATATGTATTAATTCTTTCTCTGAGCTTACATATAAAAGATGAGCAAACTCATTTATTTCATTAAAAAATATTTGATTTTTGGAATAAGAAGGATCTATCTTTTGTATCAATTGAGTTAAATCTTCCTTAACATCCAACAACACTTCACTCTCCTCACAATTTTCACATGAAAATATGGGGACGTTTCTTATGTGTATTTTTTTAGAGTATTTAACTGTTCTTAATTGAATACTCAAAGTTTTACCGCACTTACATTCTTTTTGCAAACCAATCACTCCCTATGTGTCAATATTTCTACACTAGAGTTGCAAATTCCTGTTTGTTAATCTTGGTAAATATAGGAAGAAAGCAACTTTTTATAGACCTTTTTTAAAGGAGGGATTGAGATAAGCACCATCCCAAGAGCCGCACCGAATGTATCATTTCTTAAATCCAAAATCTCAGGTGTTCTTCCAGGAATGTATGATTGATGAATTTCATCTGTTACCCCATATAATAAACACAAAAATATAACAAAAATTTTTCCTTGAAATGTATTATATTTATGTCCTAACCCTATCAATATAAACCAAGAAAGAATGAAATAGGCTATGATATGTCCCCAATTAAAACTGGTCATCCCTGGAAACCATTTTTGAAAAAGAGGTAACATAGAATGAAGCTCATCTCCTTGCTGTTGAGAAAGGACAAATATTATAATCATCCAAATAATCGCTGGGACCCATCTTAAAAACAATTTAAATAATTTATTCTTCTGCAAGAACACGTATAAATTCCTTTGTAAAGTTTGGTAAATCTGGAGGTCTTCTTCCTGAAACGATATGACGGTCTACAACAACTTCTTGATCTATCCAGTTAGCTCCAGCATTTATTAAATCATCTTTTATCCCAGGTGTAGAAGTCATCGTGAATCCCTTACAAATTTTTGCTGATATCAAAACCCAACCGCCATGGCAGATGTGAGCAATAGGTTTTTTTGCTTCATGAAACTCTTGAGTTAGACGTAACACATCTTCATATCTTCTTAATTTATCAGGGGCCCAGCCCCCAGTAACATATAATCCTATATAATCACTAGAATCAACCTCATTAAATGCCATCTCAGTAGAAATAGGAACGCCATACTTTCCTATGTAGGTTTCTTTTGCTTTTGGTCCCACTAAATCAACTTGAATACCTGCTTCTCTCATTCGTAATACTGGATACCATAATTCAAGGTCTTCAAATTCTTTTTCCACAAAAGCTATTACTTTTTTTCCTTGTAATTGCAAAATAATACCTCCTTTTATTAAGATATATTTGTCTTATCATTCATCTTTTTAACTAATTCAGTGATTTCTTGACTAGTTTTACATAATAAAATTTCATCAATCATTTGTTTGCAATCTGCTTCATAGATGGACAATACTCTCTCTTTTACTTGTAAAATAGATTGTGAAGACATACTTAGTTTATGAATTCCTAATCCAATAAAAATAGAGGTTGCATTAAAATCACCCGCCATTTCACCACATACACTTATATCAATTTGATTTGCTTTAGCAGCATCCACTGTTTGTTTAAGCATTCGAATGACTGCTGGATGAAATGGTTCATAAAAATCAGCAATATGTTCATTCATTCGATCAACTGCTAAGACATACTGAATAAGATCATTTGTTCCAATACTGAAAAAATCTACTTCTTGAGCTAACAAATCAGCGATTGCAACGGCACTAGGAACTTCTATCATGATCCCAATTTCTATGTTTGGGTTAAAATCATATCCTTTTTCATGTAGTTCCTCTTTAGCTTGTTCTAATATATAATTCGCCTTTCTGATCTCTTCTATAGATGAAATCATTGGATACATTATTTTCACATTTCCCATTGCACTTGCTCTTAAAATCGCTTTTAACTGTGTTTTAAATATGTCTTTTTGATCAAGCAAAAAACGAATAGCCCGGTATCCCAAAAAAGGATTATCTTCTTCAGGAAAAGTGACATAATCTAATTGTTTATCCCCACCGATATCCAATGTTCTGATAATAATTGGCTTGCTGCCCATTTTTTTAACTACATTCTTATATGCTTTTAATTGCTCTTCTTCCGATGGAAAATAATCTCGATCCATATATAAGTACTCACTGCGGAATAATCCAACTCCAGATAAATCATAAGATAATGCAAAATCTACGTCATTTTGTGAATTAATATTTATGTCTAATTGAATTTCTTTACCATCTAATGTAGTAGCTGGTACATTGATTATTTTTTGTAAACTTTTTTGTTTCTCTAACCATGTTTGTTTTTTTAAATTATAAGCTTGTACAATTTCATCGTTTGGATTTACATATACACTACCTTCATCTCCATCCAGAACTATGAAATCTCCCGTTTCAATTGTAATTTCACTCTTACCTTCTAAACCTAATACTGAAGGTATTCCTAGTGCACGCGCCATAATAGCTGAATGAGATGTCTTCCCTCCTGCCATCGTCAGAATCCCTTCCACATGAGAAGGATTTAAATGAGCCAACTGTGAAGGAGATAACTCTTTAGCTACTAAAATAAATGGCTGGTTATCCTGAGGTAAAGTAACCTCAGGAGTTCCTAACAAATGTTTAAGTAATCGATTACCAACATCTTTAATATCCAAAGCACGCTCTCTCATATATTCGTCATCCAACAAATCAAACATATTTGTAAAATGATCCATCGCTTCTTTAACTGCTACTTCTGCTACTTTATATTGACGTTTTATAATTCCTTGAATTTCATCCATAAAAACTGGATCGTCCAAAATAGCTAAGTGAACGTCAAAAATTTTCGATTCTTCACTACCAATCACTTCATTAAATTCTTTTTTTATGTTTGAAATTTCATGTTTAGAAATTTGAACGCCTTCATATAATCTTTCAAATTCTTTTGCAAAATCAGTAACACTTATATTCTCTTCATTTAAATCCCAATTCCATGAAGGAAGAACGAATGCTCTACCTATTGCGATACCAGAAGATGCCGCGATTCCTTTAATCAATGTTATTCCCCACCTTCCTACTATATTGATGGTAAATCGTTATCGATATTTTGTCAAAAAAAATCTCTGATTCTTAATGAACCAGAGATTTAAAAATTTAGTCTAGAATGTATAACTTTAGATCATAGATTGATTTTGGGTTCCATACTCTGAATGCCCTGGCATATTTCCTTTATAATTTGCTAAGTGGAAAGTCTGTGGCTTAGGTGTATGAGATTGTTGTTGAATATAAGCAGATGTTGTCGTTTGGTTTCTATTCATTATGCTTGGTACATGTCCAACTGGTTGAAAATGTTGCTGTTGATTATTTTTGAACTTAAATGAACCTGAAGGTTGAGATTTCTGTTGATTGTTTTCAACCATGGATGGGACAAATCCTGTTGGTTGGTAAGTCTGTGGTTGATTTTGCACCTGACTAGTAAATCCAGCAGTTGGTTGACTATATGTGTGTGCTTTTATTGAAGGTTGAAAACTACGATAACTTGTTTGTCGATAAGTTTGTGGTGTAGTCATATGACTTTGTGAAGCTTGATTTCCAGTAGTATGCGTAGCTTGAGTTACAGACGGGACAAATCCTGCTGGTTGATAAGTTCCAGCTTGAAAGTTAGTGTTTTTAGCATATGCTGGTTGCTGAGTACTTCTAAAACTTGTTAATTTAAATTGATTGGAAGCAGTTGGTGTATGTTGCATCCATTGCGATTGTTGAGATTGACTGGAAGCAGTTGGTGTATGTTGCATCCATTGTGGTTGTTGAGATTGATTCATTGTTTGTTGGTGATACAACTTAAATTCCTCCCTAAAAAATAGTCTACACTGTGTAATTTTTTTCAATTTGTGTAGCTTATATTAGTTTTTCAAGAATAAACTCATTTTATTATGGAAGGTATTGGGATAAAAAAACTCCTAGTGAAAGGAGTTTTTATTTTTAACCTTTAGGATTCAGAATTGAGTCTTCTACTTTAATACAACGATCCATTATAACTTTTAACCCACCATCTTTTGCAATTTGAGCAGATTCTTCATTTATTATTCCCAGTTGCAACCAAAATACTTTTGCGCCAATTTCAACCGCTTCTTTCGCTATAGGCTGAGTATATTCACTCCTGCGAAATACGTTAACGATATCTACGGATTGCGGGATATCTTTAAGGCTTTTGTAACTTTTTTGCCCTAATATTTCTTCAGCATTAGGATTTACAGGTATGATTGTATAACCCTTTTTCTGCATAACTTCTGATACCATATAGGACGTACGATCAGGTTTATCAGAGAGACCCACTACAGCTACGGTTTCAGCTTGTTTAAGTATTTCCTTAATTTGATCTCTTGATGGATTTTCATGCATTTTAATTCCCCCTATATTTTATGTTGGACAATTAGAAGTTTTGTTTAATGAAGCAAGCATATTAGTCTTCTTGTAATTGCACTTTTGCACCTAAAGATTGAATATGTTCAAAGAACTGAGGATAGGACTTAGCAACATGTTGTGCATCACGAATAATAAGACCTTTCTTTGAACGTAATCCAACTACCGTTAATGCCATGATTACTCTATGGTCATAATGTGCATTAATTTCAACTCCACCTTCTACCCCATTAGGTTGTCCATGTACAATGATTTCACTTTGTCTTTCTTCCACATTTGCCCCAGCTTTTTTCAATTCACTACAAAAATCAGTAATACGATCACACTCTTTATATCTTAAATTCTCCACATTATAGAAACGTGATGAGCCCTCCGCAAATACTGCAGCAGCAACCAAAGCTAAAACTGCATCTGTAAAGTGATCCCCATCGAATTCACCAGCTCGAAGAGTATGATTGCCATGAATTGTTAATGTTGATTGATTGTAAGTTAAACTCACACCCATTTGTTTTAACACATCAACCGCTGCTTTTTCTCCTTGTTTACTATCTTCCATTAAACGAAGCATTTGGACATTGGAATTTGTAACCGCAGCTGCTGCCAATATAGCGGCTGAACCAGGATAATCCCCCTCCACTACGTATTTTTGAGGCAAATACTTTTGATTACCTGGGATTTTATAGAACATTAAATCATCACTTGTTTCAATCTGAATGCCCGCTTGTTTTAATACATCTAAAGTTTGTCCAACTACCACCTTTGATTTAAGATCATGTAATACTTCAATCTCACTATCTTCTTCAAGTAATGGCGTTAAAAACAATAAAGAGCTTAAAAACTGCGAACTAACATCCCCAGACACTTGAATTTTTCCACCTTTTGGATTACCTCCACATATTTTAATTGGGAGCTTGCCATTTTGATGCTCAACTTTAATATTCATTTGTTCTAATGCATGAATTAAATCATCATGTGGTCTTTTTCCTAAAGATTCCGGGTAAGTATTTACAAACGTCACTTCTGGACATAGGGCGGCAGTAGACATTAAAAAGCGCAATACTGCTCCAGCATTACCAACATTAAGTTCTTTTACTTGACTCGGTAATTTTCCGAAACCTGTAATGACAATTTTCTCATGGTCCTCTTGCATTTGAGCGCCTAGGTCCTGTATACATCTTCTCATCGCATCACTATCTTCACTATGTGCAGGATAATAAATTGTGCTTGTTCCTTCTGATAACGCTGCAGCTAATAAATAACGCGTTGTATAATTTTTTGAAGATAATGAGTTGATTTCGCCATTTAACTCCCGAGTAGGTTTTACTATTGCTTTCATTATTATTTATCTCTCCCTTATTTCAATCCGATTAAAAATCCTATATAAGCTAATAAAATGCCAAATACATAACTACATGAAATATATAAAAACAAAACCTTCCATTGTTTATCTATATACATCTTTTGAATTTCTACTTTAAAAGTTGAAAATGTAGTAAAGGATCCTAAAAATCCAGCAGCAAAAAACAACATAAAAAATTCATAACCTGCATTCATACATCCAAATAAAACACCTAATAAAAATGATCCGATCAGATTTACAGTAAGTGTACCATATGGAAATTTGCTTGAACATCTTCTTATAAAAACATTAGATACAAAAAAACGGCTACAAGCACCTAAAAATCCACCTACGCCTATTAAATATATTTGTAATAAACTCATGCAAATACACGCCCTATTTTATAACCTATCCAAACAAAAAGAGATCCACCAATAAAACTTACAAAAATATAAATAAAGGCAATGAACATTTTTTCATCTTGAATTAAAGAAATGGTTTCAACACTAAAAGCAGAAAAAGTCGTAAATGAACCAATAAGTCCTGTAGAAATGGCTGTTTTTATTCTCCGTGATAGTTGACTAATCTTAATATATTCAGAAAACCAACCTAATGCAAAACAACCAATGTAGTTACAAAGTAATGTCCCTGTTGGAAAAAAGTAATCACTAAAATAGGTCAACTCGCTAACCATAAAACGTAGATTTGCACCTATAAATCCTGCGAGTCCGATATACAAGTAGATCGCTTTATCATTATTTAACCATGACATGCTGCGATATCCTTTCTATGATATAATAAAAAGACTGTGTTAAAAACGCTTTATATTTTTGGGTCATAACTTAATTATTGGAGGAGACAAAAATTATGAACCAACAAAACATTTTACCAAGAGAAGTAAAAAATAAATTAGATGAAGGTTTAGAACTCAACATAATCGATGTTAGAGAAAACGAAGAGGTTGCTCAAGGAATGATATCTGGTGCAAAACATATTCCATTAGGAGCATTGCCTTCACGTTATCAAGAAATTGAACAAACTGATGAAATTATCCTTGTCTGTCGTAGCGGAAATCGAAGTGGAAAAGCGCTCGAATATTTGCAAATGTTAGGTTTGAAAAACCTTAAAAATATGGAAGGCGGCATGTTAGAGTGGGTTAAACTCTAGATTGCCTAGATGACAACACAAGGTTTACATCCTATACTTTTAACTAACTTTATTTTTTATGTAATATCATTAAATTGTAAATTTGTTCTGCAATACTATCCACCTTCATAACATTTGTGTCTATTACGAAATCTGCAAAATCATAAACATATTTGCGTTGATCCTTCATTTCATAGACCTTTTCTCTTAGATTGCCCTGAAGTAAAGGTCTTTGCTTTTCACCCTCTACACGTTTAATAATGTTCTCAGTATCAGCCTCTAGTTGTATTACTGTACCATGACTTAACATTTTGCTTCGATTTTCAAGCCTTAATACAGATCCTCCACCTGTTGCTATGACCTGTTTTTCATTTGACATTACTTTTTGAATGATTTCTGTTTCTACTTTTCTAAAGTAATTTTCACCGTTCTTTGAGAAAATTTCTGGAATACTCATTTTCTCTCTATGTTCTATTTCTTGATCAGTATCAATAAATTCCCAACCTAATTTTAATGCAAGTTGTTTTCCAACAGTAGATTTTCCAGTCCCCATAAAACCAATTAAAACGACATTATTTTTTTTCATTTATTCTCTCTTTCCCTCCATTGCTACATCAATTTAACCCTTTTCTCTTATGCTGCACTAAAAACTTTTAAGTAATTTAAAAGGTTGAGAAAATGTAATTCCCCAACCCTTTTTTTGATTTATTAAACGTATATTATTCACTATCTAACCATTCGAAATGAAAAGTACCTTCTTTATCAATACGTTTAAAAGTATGAGCCCCAAAATAATCCCTTTGTGCCTGTAACAAATTGGCAGGCAATCTTTCAGTGCGATAACTGTCATAATAAGCTAGCGCAGTTGAAAAACCAGGAACCGGAATCCCATGTGTAACAGCTAATGAAATTACTTCTCTCCAAGCATCCTGATATTTTTCTACGATTTCTTTAAAATAGGCATCTAACAATAAATTTTTCAACGCTGGATTTCGGTCATATGCATCCTTAATATTTTGTAAAAATCCTGCTCGGATAATACAGCCTCCTCTAAAAATCATTGCAATATTTCCATATTGTAAATTCCAATTATATTCTTCAGATGCAGCCCTCATTTGAGCAAACCCTTGTGCATAAGAACAAATTTTACTAGCATATAAAGCTCTTCTTATGGCTTCAATTAATTCTTCTTTTCCTTCACTTAACTTAACTGCTTTAGGTCCATTCAAGACTTTACTTGCTTCTACTCTTTCTTCCTTCATTGCCGAAATAAAACGGGCAAATACAGATTCAGTAATGATAGATAAAGGTACACCTAAATCAAGTGCACTTTGACTTGTCCATTTCCCAGTACCTTTTTGTCCAGCTGTGTCTAAAATAACATCAACCATTGGCTTATTCGTATCCGAGTCAATTTTTGTAAAAATATCAGCTGTAATTTCAATTAAATAACTGTCAAGCTCACCTTTATTCCATTCTGCAAAGATTTCATGAATCTCTTGTGTTTCTATTTGAAGAACATCCTTCATAAGATGATATGCTTCACATATAAGCTGCATATCACCATATTCGATTCCGTTATGTACCATTTTCACATAATGACCAGCACCATCCGGACCAATATATGTACAACAAGGATCTCCATTTACTTTAGCTGAAATAGCTGTTAATATAGGCTCAACTAATTTATAGGCATCTTCTTGACCACCAGGCATAATGGAAGGTCCCTTTAATGCACCTTCTTCACCGCCAGAAACTCCTGTACCAATAAAACGAATACCTGCTTCTTCTAATTGTTTATTTCTTCTTTGTGTATCTGGAAAATAGGCATTCCCTCCATCAATAATAATGTCTCCTTTTGAAAGGTAAGGTAATAACTGTTGAATTGTATCGTCAGTCGGGGTACCTGCTTTTACCATGATGACAATTTTTCTTGGAACTTCTAAAGAGTTTACAAAACCTTCTATCGTATCAAAACCTGATACCTTTTTATCTTTATTTTCTTTTATAAACTCATCTGTTTTCTGATATGATCTATTAAATACAGACACTGAGAAACCTCTGCTTTCAATGTTTAAAGCTAAATTTTTTCCCATGACTGCAAGTCCAATCACACCAATTTGTTGTTTTGACATATGATTTCTTACATCCTTCCATCCAATTTCTAATGTTTATTTTACCTATTTTTAATCAATTCTACAAACCTTCTTTTGTAAAAAAACGTCTATTCAAGTGAAAATGGTAAATAAATTAGACAATTGGTGAACAAATATATATAAATTTGAAAATGCAAAAACCTTGCCTTTTGGCAAGGTTTAAAAGTGAATCTTTATACATTCCTTAAAGTAAAAAGTAATTTACAAGTTAAAAAGGACGATCTAGACAACTTTAATACAGATCGTCTTTTTTAACTTGCAAGCGTGTTTAATCCAATGTTCATTATTTACCTAACCTTCCAATAAAATAAATTCATGACTCAAATTCCTTAACCTTTCCTTACAGGTTTTAATTTCATCTTCGCTTCCATCAATCAGAAGCTTATGAAGCATAGTTAATTCTATATCTAATTCATAACGCAATATCGGAATTCTTTCTTCAATACGGGAAGATTCAAATGCCTGAATAACAGCCTCTAATGTGATATAAGGATCCTTTTGATAAAGTACCTTTTGTTCAACTCCATTAATTTCAACCGTTCTAATAATTTCACCAAACATGATATTTTCAATTAAAATTTGAGAGTCTAAAAACCTTTTTACTATAGCATGCCCTTTAGAGTTCTCTATCATTTTTTCCATTAGTTCGGCTAACCTTCTATCAGTAATGGAGTAATTTCCTATCATTTTAAAACGTTCGTTCATTCGTTCAAATTTTAATTTTAGAAGTTTTTTTCCTAAACGAATTGAAATAATAAAATACTTATCATTTTCATTCCAATATAATGAATAACCTTCTTCAATCAAATTGGTTATAAAATTCTGAATTAGTTTACGGTCAAAACGCAACTCCAGGTTGCAATATTCCACTTCATAACTTTGTTTCACGGCAATCCTCCTCAGTATTTCATTATTTTTATCTAAATAACAGAAATTTCTGAAAATTTCTTGTTATTTATATTATACTGAATTATATGTTTTCGCAACTTGGTTTAATGTTTAAAAACAAAAAAAAGAGCCCCCTCTGGTTGCCCTGTTTATTTGCATATTTATGAATAATGATTTAAAGTCAAATTTTTTTTAAACTAGCTAAATGAATTCATCATATTGCTAGTTATCTTTATTATTATGTTTCTACAGGTTTAAAAACAGCAGAACCAAAACCAATTAATATCACGGCAAATAATAATAACACCAAGAGATGAATACTTACATCTGATAATTCCTGGCCCATTGCCATTTTTTGAACTGCTTCAATAGCCCATTTTTGAGGAACGATATTAGCTAATTTTTGCATGAAATCCGGCATGATTTCAATAGGCCAAAAACAACCCCCAATCATACAAGTCGGTACAACAATTAATGGAGTAATATTACTCAATATTTTAATATTATTTACTGTACTAGCTATAGCAGTGGCTATCCCCATAGAAGCCAGCATGAAAAATGATAAAATAATCAATAACTTACCAAAAGAAACACCATAATCAAATCCTACAATATATTTTGTAAACATAAGCAAAAATATGATTTGTAAACTTCCGATGAGAAAACTTCCTAAAAAGTGTCCAAGAACAATTTCATAACGTCGAATCGGAGCTGTATATATTCTCATCATCGTTTGATTCGTACGATCTTCCAATATTAAAGTAACAGAACTTACTATTAATCCCATAAGAAACATAATCATGAATCCCAATATTGAATTAAGACCTGGTCTATAACTCTCATTAAATTTCGTATAAACAGTGCTCACTTGATTTTTGTTAACTTGTTCCATCAATGCTTCCATCGTAGACTGTATTGAATCCCCAGTGCTATCTATTTGTTTTAGCTGTTCTATAGATTGAGTAAACTGATTTATTCGAAGGTCCAATCTTTGTTTTAGTGCAAAACTCTCTGCATTTTGATTAAGCTGATATAATGTTAGATTGATACTTGTTTCATTAAATAGGTTTTGAGTAAGATCTTTATGAATCACGATTGCAAAGTTAACTTTACCATTAACAACCCACTCTTTGACTTCTTCAACTTCTTGTGCAGCTAATAATTCATATTCACTAAAAGAAGATAAATGAAGAATTAATTCTTTTCCTAACAATCCATTATCTAAGTTTAAATAAGCTACTTTATAATTTTCAGTATAGTCTCTATCAAAAATAAAAATAATTACGGTCATAACGATGACGGGAATCAGAATAATGGTAAGAAAACCTTTTATTGTACCTATCATTCTTTTCAACATATTAAGAGCTATAATCACACTATTCATGATATCCCACCTTCCAATAAATCAATCCAGCTGTTAATGCTAAAACTAAACTTGTACTTCCAATTACCCCCATATTTCTGATAATCATCGTTGAATCACTTTCTATCATTAAACGAATTAAAGTATTGGATGACCAATAATTAATGGAAAATTTCCCTAACGAATTCAAAAAATCACCTAAATTAGGAATCATGCCTCCACTTAAAAAAGTCATAACAAAAATTAATGCCTGGTATATTGCTATGATTGATTTAGATGATTGTAACAAAGAGGTTAAAATAACCCCGATACTAGTAGAAGATACGATCGTTAAAATGATTACACCAAATAATGTAATATAATCATCACCCCAATCTACCCCATAAACAAAAGTTGAAAAAGATATAATAACCATCGCTTGTATTAAAGAAAAAATACCCACACCTAACAGTTTCCCAATGATAATTGTATTTGAATGTAAGGGAATTGAATTCAGCCTAAGCAAAGTAAATGCCTCTTTTTCTTCAGCTAAACTAATAGCTGCAGCCATTCCTGAAAACAACAAGAACATTACTAACATGGTTACTGCATAATATTGAATCGCTGAAGTACTTCCCTCATTTTTTTGCAAGCTACCAATTTTTACATGATTTGAATATTGCAAGTTTAAATTCTGATCCGTAAATAAGGATTCTTGCAATGTTTCTGGTCCCAATACAAAAACTCTTGCTTGCATTTCATTCACTTGGCTTATGAAAGACTCAAATATCGTTCTAGCAACTAAATTTTTTTCTATAGACTCCCCTTCGATAAATTCCCAACTAGTTAACCTTGCACTTATAACAGAATCACTAAAGTCAGCTGGCACTACTATCCCGTAGTCTATTTCTCTACTTTCATATTTTTCAAATAGTTCTTCTCTTGTTTTAATTAAATTTACTGAGACATAAGAATGAATAGGAGGAGAAAACAGAAAATCTGAGATTGTTTGATTAAAAACTCCCTGATCTTTATTCAACACACCTACCTTCACTTTCTCCAACTTTTCATTCTCTCCAGAGGGTTGAAACACACCTGAAAGTGCAGTACCTAAAATTAAAATCAATAATAATGGCAAGCCCAACATAATGAGTAGGATGGAACGCATTCTAAAAAAACGGATAAGCTCATAACCTGCTATTGTAAATATATTCTTCATGCTAACTCCTCCTAATCCCTTAAAGTGCGACCTGTTAGTGATAAAAATAACGATTCTAAATTAGGTTCTTCCCTTTGCAAAGTTTGGATTTTTACATCATGTTTGGATAAAATGAATAAAATATCTTGCAAGTAAGTTTGTGAAGAATTTATAAATATTTCAATTGTCTGCTCAGTTGCTGTAACTTCTTTTATTTGAGGATGTACATCTAATTCAAAAATGGCTTCACTAGGAATATGATCTACAAAGAGTGTTATCTTTTCATCCTGTTTATTTTGATCTTTTAATTCTTGTACTGAACCCAAAGCAATCAATCGACCAGAATCTATGATCCCTACCCTTGTACAAATAGATTCAATCTCTTCCATATAATGACTTGTATAAATAATGGTAGAACCCATTTCGTTTAATTTTTTTACAGATTCTAAAATATGATTGCGGGATTGAGGGTCAATACCTACTGTAGGTTCATCCATGATGATTAACTTTGGTTGGTGAACTATAGCACAAGCGATGTTTAACCTTCTTTTCATTCCTCCTGAAAATTTTTCAGGTCTTTCATTTTGTCGATCTGTTAACCCAACAAATTGTAAAGCCTCATTTACTTTATTTTTTAAATCCTTACCTCTTAAACCATATAATTTTCCGAAAAACAATATATTTTCTCTTGCACTTAAGTTTTCATATATCGCTAATTCCTGAGGAACTAAACCCAGTCTTTTTTTAACCTCAATTGGATTTGAATTCACAGATATACCATCTACATATATTTGACCTTGATCCATTTTTAATAACCCACAAATCATTTTAATCGCTGAGCTTTTACCTGCTCCATTTGGTCCAAGTAATCCAAATATTTCGTATTTATCAACCTTAAAGCTTAAATGATCTACTGATATCAAATCATCATAACGTTTCACCACTTTTTCACATTGAATAAAAGTCATTTTTGTTCAACTCCTTTATTCTATAGTAGCTTATTGAAAATAAATCCACACCTAGATCAAGTCATATAATCTTCATGACAAAAGTCACTTTCCTCATTTCACCTAATAAATATGTTCTATGTTATAATTTCATCAAAGTCTTTCATTATGAAATGATATATCAGCTTATTATAAAATTTTATGTTAAGAGGTATATAATTTGAAATATCAGCTTTCAGTGTTTCACTATCTGTTTATCATTATCACGGCACTTGGTACCTTATTTCTAAACACAGAAATTGATGCCCCCATTTTTACTTTATTCATTTTATTACTTATTTTTATAAAACAAGCGAAAAACTATTACAGCTCAACTAAACTACTTCCTTGGTTTATTTTAATAGAAACAGGATATATTTTTTGGTTAAACTACCAATTTCAAGGCATCTTATTCATTCTTTTTTTTATTACTATTTCTTCAATCTTTAGGCTTAAATCTAAGCTTCAGTGGTTTTTTATCATAGGTCAATGGATATTATTAAATTTCTTACTAATTCAACAACCACCTAGTCTTCTCCTTGTAATGAATCTATTATATGTAATGACTTCCTTATTGTATTGGAACATTCATTCATTAACATATAAACAAAAAGATATGACATATTTATATGATCAGTTAAGAGGTAAACACTATGAATTAGAGGCTGCTAGGAAAAGAATTAAAGAATATGCTTCCGAAGTAGAAAAAATGGCACAAATAGAAGAGCGCAATCGAATATCTAAAGAAATTCATGATGAACTCGGCCATCAACTAATTCGAGCAAAAATGATGATGGAAGCAGCTTTGCCGCTCGTACAAGATCACCCCAAAAAGAGTATGATTTTACTTGAACAAATAAAGGACCAGCTTTCGAATAATATGGAAACTTTACGTAAAACAGTTCGAAATATGAAACCAGATGATCATAAAATTCATCAATATTCCTTAAATTATTTAATTGATCAGTTTGCAAAAAGCTGTAATATAAAAATTCAATATGATGTGAAAGGACTAGCCTATCCATTATATCCAAGTGCAGAATTAACATTATATAGAAACGTACAAGAAGCAATGACAAATGCTGTGAAACATGCTCATGCGACTGAAATAAATATCAGATTGGAATTCCACACTCATTTTATTGAATTTTTAATAAGTAATAATGGAGAAATGCCTATGAAAAAGTTAAGAAAAGGACTAGGTTTAAGAGGGATGGAAGAACGGATAGAATTATTAGGCGGAGAGATGTCTATTGAATCTTCTAATTTATTTATCGTAAACATGAGGCTTCCACGGAAATATATTGAGATTCAACAAACAAATGAACGGAGTGAGTTGTAACATGATCCATCTATTAATCGTTGATGATGACCCCTTTATAAGAGAGAGTCTACAAATCATTTTTGAGAACTATGCAGAAAACGAGATTAAGGTTTTGGGAACATGTTCAAATGGAAAAGAAGCTTTAAGTTTCATCAAACAAAATCCTAAAGTTAACATTGTATTAATGGATGTTAGAATGCCTATTTGTGATGGAGTAGAAGGAACTAAAATCATCAAACAAAACTTTTCTAATGTGGCAATACTCATTTTAACCACATTTGACGATGATGAATATATAATTCAAGCTTTAAAAAATGGTGCAAATGGCTATATGATGAAAAATATTCCACCTAAGCAAATTATTGAAGGAATAAAATCCGTAATGCAAGGAAACCTTCTCATCCATCCCAATATAGCAAAGAAACTAACTAGTTTTTTACAACATAAACCTAACCCTGTTCCAAAAGATAAGATTCTGGAATCCTATCAATTGTCAAAAACTGAACAAAAAATAATAGAACAAATTTCTGAAGGTTTATCAAATAAAGAAATTGCAGAAGTATTATTTTTAAGTGAAGGCACAATTAAAAACTATATCACTACGATTTTACATAAGCTTTCATTAAGGGATCGAACACAAATTGCTATTTTTTATTTAAAAAATAAAGGTTGATTGGAAAACTCAATATGCTTTAACCATTCCTCCATCAATAACAAAGGATTGTCCAGTCACATAAGTATTTGCACCTGAAGCCAAGAAAACTACCATTTTTGCAAACTCTGACGGTTCTCCATAACGTCCAAGTGGAATAGATGCTTCAATTCCTGATTTAATTTCTTCTATTGTTTTACCTTGCTTTTCTGCAAGTATTCCATCTAATTGTGCTAATCTATCTGTGCCAATTCTCCCCGGACCCACTGTATTGATTAAAATATTATCAGATGCAAGCTCTTGTGATAAACTTTTTGCTAGTCCAACAATACCAGTACGAAACGTATTAGATAGAATCAGGTTATCTATGGGTTGTTTTATGGAAGAAGAGGCAAAGTTTATAATATGACCATGCTGTTGTTTTTTCATATAAGGTAATACTTCACGAATCGTTCGAATAAAACTTAATAGATTTAATTCAAAAGCATATAACCAATCCTCATCAGTCATTTGATCAAATGTTCCAGCTGGAGGTCCACCTGCATTATTTATTAATACGTCCACCGTGCCAAAGCTCTCTACAGCTTTATTGACCATTCGTTTTATATCATCTATTTTTGTAATATCACAAACGAGAAAATGTACATTCTTGTTTCCTGTTTCCTTTTCTATATCATGCTTCGTTTTTGCTAACTCCTCCTCATTTCGACTTGATATAATAACATATGCCCCTTCTTTTGCAAATTCCAGTGCCGTTGCTTTACCTAGTCCTTTACTGCCTGCTGTAATAATTACCGATTTCCCTTTCAAGTTTAAATCCACTTTCTATCATCCTTTCAATTCCAACTAACTTATATTATTCAATATAACATAATTTAGATTTTTCCATTAAAAAGAGTTATTTATAATGGAAAAAATGTGTGAACTCCATTATTTTGAGGAAATAGTAGGTGTTGAATTTATGCCTTTGGAATAAGTATTTATAAATAAAACCATGAGAAAAACAGCTACTCCAATAAGATTAATAACCACTCCATTAGGATAAATAAGAAATAACGCTCCTGCTCCTGAGCAAAATCTTAACCAAATAGGAATTTTCTTTAAAAAATAACCTTCTGCAGATACAGATAATAAGAACACACCCATTACTGTTGTCAAAATGATCATAAACAATTTTAATGGCGTGAAGTCTATCATTAATATCTCATGTGAAAATACAAATATAAAAGGCACTATAAATCCTGCAATAGCTAGTTTCATAGCATTAAACCCAGTCCTAGTTGGATCTCCTCCACTTATACCTGCTCCTGCAAAAGCTGCCAGTGCAACAGGAGGTGTGATATTCGCAAAGATACCAAAGTAAAAAACAAACATATGCGCAACAAATATGGCTGTCTCTGGTGAACCTGCAAGCTCCCTAAATAAAGGTAACTGCAAAAGAATAGGTGCAGCCATTGTACTTGTAATCACATAAGTAGGTATACTTGGCAAACCCATTCCGAGAATAATAGAGGTAAGCATTGTTAATAACAGTGTAATGATCAACTGTATAAGTGGACTCTCAACTACAGATCCAATACTAACTACACTATTTGCAATTTCAAGGGCAATTCCTGTTAATGATGCTATACCCACTATGATTCCTACAGCCCCACAGGCTATCGCTACAGGGATTGTAGTTTTCGCCCCGTCTTCAAGTGCATTCAAACAATCTTTTAACTCCATTTCCTCAGACTGTAACTTTAAATTTTTCCTTAATATATTTATAACTAAAGGTATCAATATAATGAGTAGTAACTCCCACCAATCTTTTCTTAATGTTGGAATAGACTGACCATTAAACACTGTTAATATTTGCGATTGAAAAATCATAAATATTGAAATTCCTGTAATCATAGGTAGAAGCTGCTTTGATCCCGAAATGACAATATTGGCTATAATCGACCAGAACGCAGCGTAAAAAGGAGTTTTACCAGAAAATAATAAGTATAATAAAATGATCATAGGTATAATAAGATGTCCACGCTCAATCAATACCTCTTTAACAGTAGGCAGTTCTTTTTTAGGTAACCCTGTAAGACCTTGTTTTGCAGCTCGAAAATGCACCTGTAATAAAATACCAATATAAAATAATAAAGCAGGAATAATTCCGGCAAGAATGATTTTTGTATATGGAATGTTCAAATTTTCAGCCATGATAAAAGCAGCGGCTCCCATGATTGGAGGTAAGATTTGTCCACCAACACTTGCAGCAGACTCAACCGCCCCAGCAAAGTTTTTGTGATAGCCTATTTTTTTCATGAGTGGTATTGTAAATGTACCTGTTGTTACTACATTCGCAATAGCAGATCCATTAATGGAGCCAAGAAACCCACTTGCAATAACTGCTACTTTAGCTGGTCCTCCCTTTGTATGTCCAGCGACTGCCATTGCTAGATCATTAAATAATCTCCCTAACCCTGATCGACTTAAAAACGCTCCAAATAATATAAATAAAATAATGTAACTAGCAGAAATACCTATCGCTGTACCAAGAATTCCTTCCGTTATGAACACCAAATGAGCAATGATGCTCTTAGAAACTATGAGTACTTTATTAAAGGTTAACTCAGGATATATAGACAATTTCACATAAAAACCGTATAGTAGGAACCCTGAAGCAAGTAATGTTAATCCCATTCCTGTTATTCTTCTTGTTATTTCTAACAATAAAATGAGGATGACAATCCCAATAATAAAATCAAAATTATTGATTCTACCCCCAGACTCGATAATTCTCTCAGCTGTTAGAATCATATAAATACCTGTAAACATGGTTACACCAGCAAATATATAATCCATGATTAGTACCTTGTTTTTATTGCTTTTTTTTATAAACGGATAAAGAACAAACCCTATAGTCATCAGTATAAAAAGGTGGATGCTTCTCTGCTTCACATCAACAAATGGTCCTGCGTAAGATGTATACAAATGAAATATTGATATACCAATCAGAAATACTGCAATTAAAAATGTTATCTTTTTCCCTAAATGACTTCTTACATTACTTTCACGATCGAGATCTTCAACTGGTTGTTGTAATTCTTTATCCACATACTCACCTCACAATAATATTTAAGGAATAATTTGAAAATCTATTTTTTTAATGTAACCCGACATCATGTCTATCAACTTCAATTGTTCAACTTTAATATGATAAGCCGTATCCACTTTGTTTAACTCTAGTATGCTGTCTTTAAAATAAACTCGATGATGTGTCTCATTACCAGTTTGAATGACAAGTTCATCACCGATCTGGCGATTAATATCTATCATATAAACCCACCCATCTTTCAAATATGAGTGTGTTCCTGCATTACTAGGAACTCCAGCTCCAAAAGTTTTAAACCTAGTGGAGTTTAACATAATAGAAGTACCTTCTATCTCAAAAAACTCTTCCCATTCTTCCAGTTCAACCGAATGAATCCAACGAATGGAAAATTCATTAAAATTGTGAGTATAAAACTTATAGCTAATTTCATTGTCACTTTGTATAAATAAAACAGTCACTGGAAAAAAAAACAAAATGCACAACAAAATTAAGATTATAATCATCAAAATATTTTTCAACTTATAGCTAGTCAAATTACTCTAACATTCCTTGTTCTTTATAAAACATCTCTGCACCTGGATGAATAGGGGCAATGAGTCCTTTTGCAATATCATTTCTATTCAATTGTTTTAAAGCTCCTACTGATACTCCTTCAGAACCAAGATATTCATAATAATGTTTTGCTAAATCGTAAACCAACTCATCTTTCAGATTAGAAGGTACAACTAACATGTTTTGAATTCCAACCGTTTTCACTTCATTATCTAAGCTATATTTTACTTCGTCTCCTGCCGGTATATTATTTTCTTTATAGAATGGATATTTTTCCATAAGCTTACTAGCTACTTCTCCCTTAATTTCAACAAAAGTTATATCCACGGATTGCATTAAATCTGTAATATTACTGTTTGGAATACCTGAGGTGAAAAACGCTGCATCTAAATTGCCATTTTTCATCTCTTGAACACTATCAGCATAACCTGTATGTGTTACTTTAGATAAGTCATCATAAATTAATCCTGCAGCCTCTAAAACCTTTAGAGCACTTTGCTCAACCCCGGAACCTACTTTACCTACCCCTACTTTTTTACCTTTTAGGTCATCAATAGACTGGATAGCACTGTCCTTTGTAGCTACTACTTGAACAACATTTTGATACATTCCTGCAAATGCCTTTAAATCAACCTTATTGTTTACAAATTGACCTGTACCATTTAATGCATCATATGCTACATCACTCATCACAATGGCAAATTGATTGATACCATCCTGAATGTTTTGAATATTTGCTACAGAAGCACCTGTAGCCGCCACAGTTACATTTTTTATATAATCACTTTGCTCAAATATGGGTTTTAATGCTCCTCCAATTGGGTAATAGGTCCCTGAAGTTCCCCCCGTTCCAAATACAATAGCTTGTGCTTCATCAATCAAATTTTGTTCCTCATTCTCTTTTTCTTCAGTTGCCCCGTTTGGTTTTGTATTTGTTTTTTCAGTTGTTCCTCCACAAGCAGCAATGAATAAGCTAAATATGAATAAATAGATAAGTACCCCACTTTTTTTCATTTGTATTCCCCTTCCTTACATCTCTATTCTCATTCATATTCATGATAGCGATTACAAAGATATAATGAAATGTATTGGTCATATTGATGATTTTGGTCATTTTGTTTTCAGAAGAATGCATGTTGAATACTAAAATAAGAAAACTTGTCCCAAATCTTAAAATAAGATATATTTACTTGAAAGCTATGAAAATATAAAATTGTGAAATTTTGGAGGGTTACATATGTCATTTCAAGGATTTACTAATGAAGATTTTAATGTCTTTACCATAGATGGTTTGGAGCCAAGAATGGAAGCTTTAATTAAACATGTTCGACCTAAATTAGAGTGGTTAGGGGGAGAAATCGCACCATATTTATCAGCGGTTACTGGGGAGGAAATGTTTCCACATGTCGCAAAACATGCTAGAAGAACGGTCAATCCACCCAATGATACATGGTTCGTTCACTAATAACAACAACAAATATAAGTGAAAATTTAAACGAAAGGGGATTATTTATAATGACTTTTAAAGGATTTAAAAAACATGATTTTGATACATTTAATATAGAAGGTCTTGACGAAAGAATGAGTGCAATAAGGGAAAGAATTCAACCGAAATTTAAGGTGATTGGGGACGAATTGACTGGCGACCTTTCCGCAATGATCGGAAGTGAAATGTTTTTACATATAGCGAAGCACGCACGACGAAGCGTCAATGCGCCCAATGACACTTGGTTAGCGATAGCAGCGAATAAAAGAGGATATAAAAAACATCCTCATTTTCAAATTGGATTGTTTGACTCTCATGTTTTCATTTGGCTCGCGTTCATTTATGAATTGCCGAATAAATCGGACATAGCAAAAATATTCTTGGATAATATCGAAATGATTAATGACGTTCCAAACGACTTCGTTATTTCCCAAGACCATATGAAAAAAGAAGCGTATACAATAAAAGAAATTGAGATTGAAAAATCACTTGAACGTTTCCGTGATGTGAAGAAAGTTGAATTTTTAATTGGACGACATATTTCTTCAACAGACCCAATTCTGAAGGACGAAACTAAATTCATGGATTATGTAAAGGAAACATTCGAAACACTTATTCCGTTATATTTACTTTCGTATAAATAAAAAAAGGCGTTGAACCGAATCGGTTCAACGCCTTTTTTTATTGCTTGCTTCGCTTCCCTATTAATCCAGTTTTTA
>NZ_SIJB01000037.1 GCF_009910845.1 Chengkuizengella marina
CCCTTTTTTGACGTTATCAGCTATCTTGCGCTGAACACGAGAGTAAATTTTATTGATTGTCATACTCCCTTCACCTGTCCATCCTGTAGCTTTTTTAAAAGTACTGCCATACCCTGCAAAATTTACATCCTCATAGGTTACGGTTACTTTAGCTTCAAAGGATATAACTTCCGCCCATAGTTCTCCATCTACCCATACCTTTCCGTATGTGCCAACTATAATTTTGTCTGCGTTTGGTCTACTCAACTACATTCACCCCTTACACTGAGATATTAAAGTTCAAGTCTTCTACAGCATCTAAAAACTTAAGTTTTCCTGCTATAAACACTTTACTACCGTATGACTTTTGTTTTACTTGCTGCTCATTGAATTCACTCATATCTGTGCCTTGAGACTCCCACGCTTTACGTTGTGCTTCGACATCAACATCAATTTTATTATCTGATGCACCATCTAACACTTCTCCTAACAGACCATTAAGATAAGCATTCACAGCAGTAATAAACAAAACTTGGTTATCATATGAGTTGTTGACTTTCCCAACATAGTTATCATTAAACGTGCGTGTGATATCTTCTCGAATGAGATCATGGCCCTCTATAATTTTGATTTTCTTGAAGTCCTCGCCTTTTTCAACTGTTGTCGTAGTGAGTGAATTTACACCACGTCCAATTTTGACTTTTTCACCATCACTCATTAATATCAATTGTCCTGCATCAATATCTGCATCTGGTGTTTCGCTTTCAGTGATAGAATCCACTTCATTTAACTCAAAATAGGTTGAACTTCTCGTTAATGGCAATCCTGCCAAAACCCCTGCAATTCGTGCTGTGTATTCTGATGTTGAATACGTTGTGTCACCTACTTCAATGCCCTCTGTTGTAAAGTTAATAATTCCTGCATGATCACTCTCACTATTAGGTAAAACAGCTTTAAATGTCTTTTTATTATTGTCTCTCTGTGATTTTAACCATGTGGAAACATGACTTACCTCTGCATTACTAATACCAGGTATCGCTAAATAGTTCCATCGTTTGCTTGCTAATCTAGTTAGAGCATCATTATAATTAGCTGCTGACACATCCAACCTCTCAATAATCACTTTAGATGGCACTCCTAAGAATGCTTTTTCAATGTAATCCATGTTACCTGCTGTCCAGTCACCATCGTTTATGTCGGTCACTGTTCTGTATTCTCTTGTTTCAAAATCTCCTGTATCATCTTTAAGGATCAATGCAACAATCCCCCTTTGACTTCGTTGTATAGCCGACACAGAAAGACTTGAAAAATTAATATTTATTTCTGGTAAACCCATTACATCACCCCTTACAAATCATCAAAGATTTTATCGAACTCTTTTTCTATAATGTCATCCCAGTCTGAATCCACTTCATACGTTGCTTTTCCAAAAACGTGATAGCCCTCTTTAAATCCATGCTCACGTCCATTTTTATCCACGATTCTATGACCATACTCAATAAGGTGTCCATGTGGTGCATTCGTGTACACCCTTACCTTGTATTCACCTGTAAATTTGTCAATCCACACCTTGCCTCGTTTAATCGATTTACGGTAATTCCCTGTTTTTTTCTTTACAAGACTACGTGCATATCTGGCTATAATCGTTCTAGCTTTCGATCCAGATTTACGCATGAGTTGTTTAGTCTGTTTTGGGAAATGACGTTCGAGGTTATCTAATTCTCTTTGGAATTCTTCCATGTCTCTTATATCAATATCAAAGTCACTCATTATACTCTAACTCCTGCATCATTTCAGACTCTTCAACTTCTTTACTTTCCAAGTATTGCAAATCAAAGTGAAAAGAAAGCACCCCATCTGTTACTTCTGATCTCACCTCATGTATGTTTAGTTTTCGATCAACTACGTTTAGTTTTAAATCGAACAAGTTTTCTAGCCTCTCTTGAACATCCAATATTTCAAGGGAATATTCATAACGACTTTTAGGGAAAAAGTAAATTCGTACAGTTAGTGCTCTTTCTCTATAATATTCAGATGATGATCTTGAAACATTATCGAAAGAAACAAAAAAAGAAGGTCTACTAAAACCTTCCTTTACATCTTTCGAATTTATGTCATACTCAAACTCAGCGATTAAGTTATCATTTATAGCTATATTGATATCTTCCAAACTCAATCAATCACTTCCTCACAGAAAATTTCAAATCTTTCATTTTTGAAGTAAGGATTTAGGATGTACTTTATATCGAATCTTTTCCCTTGAAACTTGATGTGCATTTCTTCAGTGATATCTTTTCCTGCTTTGTACCTCACTTGAATTTTGTGACTTACATTTGATAACATTGTTTCAGCCTGTTGTTTTTGTAATTTTCCTGTTTGTGGGATGATTTCAGCCCAAATATTATATAACTTTTGGTCTTTATATACCGTTTGTTTTAATTCGTTTTCGGTTTTAACCCTCCCCCAAATTTCTATACGATGTTTTAACTTAGCTGGGTTCATTGTTTGATCCTAACAGAGATTCAATATGTTTTAACACTGTCGTTCTGTTCTTGCCAGATGATTCATTTTCAAATAGTTCCTTTAATTCATTTTCTGAAAGTTCTTTTGTAATATCGATCACATTATTTGCGTTTTGATCTAAAATCTTATCTGGACTATCATTCATTTCTTTTTCAATAAACCCACCGTTTTGTAATTCTGCTGCTCTTTCCTTGTTTGTATCGTATAAATCACCCATTTTATATAGTTTTTTAGTGAATTTATCAATAAAATCCCTTATTACAACGTAATTTTTCACTCCTCTTCACCCCATTCTTTCAATTGTAAGATGATACTTTGTAATGCAAAGTTTAGTTTATCCATCTTTTGACTCGGATCACGATTTTCATAATGAAGTGTGACGTACAACAAGACTGCTAATTTATATAATTTACTCTCTGATTCTAGAACGCCAGCATTTGATAAATATTCTTTAGCAGCATCAAGTAAAAGAGTGAGGATAACATCATCCTCACTCCCATCAATTCTTAGATATTCTTTTAATTCCTCAATCATCATTTATGGTCCTATTATGCTTCAGGAACAATCTTTGCAATACGAAAAGCTGATTTAAGCTTGATTTGATGGTCAAACCATGCTGTTACTACGAACTGTTCAATTCCAGTTTTTACATCTTTATCTCTATCATAGAGCGCTTCTAAATCATAGTTAAAATGCGAATAGTTAAAATCACCTACAAGTGGATGAATGGCAGAGTCACAAAATACCACTGGCTTCCCGAGAACCTGTTCAGGTTGTGCAGCAAATAAAGTAGCACTTCCATTAGCAAGCTCTTTAATAATGTTTTTGTAATCTTGATAACGCATGACGATCGTTGCATTTTCTCGATAATCTTCATGGAGATCTGCAATCGCATCTGTTATAGCATCATACATCGTAGCTGCTTCCTTCTCAATGATGGAAACTCCATAAAAAGACATATGCTCTTCTCCTGCTTTTGGTGTTGTAGCAAAAGCAACTTTCTTCTCTTTCGCTGCTACCCCTGATTGTAAGCTCATTTCAACATTGGATACCAAATTCGTATCCGTACCATTGAGCACTGTTTCAGAGACCCCAGCCAATACTTTAAATTTGTGACGATTAAAAGAAACGACATCTCCATCGGCTTTTAACTCTTTTGCAGTTTCTTCATCATTAATAAAATCATCATCATCTAAAGTAAAGCTTAATTTGGGAATTTCTAAGTTTGGAATTTGAGTAATCATAGATAACTCACGTAGTTGATTTTTAACAAACGGCTCAACTAAGATTTCATTGGAAACTGTTTTGGGCAAAAACTTATTTCCACCTGTTGAATCGTTATCTCCAAGTGCATTAAAAACATCTTTAGAAACGGATTGCTTGCGCATCGTTGCACGTATTAACTCAGCTTTTGCACCTATTAGCCTCGCTTTTGGATCTTCACTTTCTAAACTTGGATTTAAAGCTAAGTTATCTTTCATTCTTGCTTGTAAATTTGCTTTTTGCTCTGCTTCTAACTCATCATGTTGCTCTTTTAACAAATCAAATCTTTCTTTCAAGTCCTTTTTTTGATTTTTTAAACTTTGAATATCTTCAATGGGTACTGTAGGATTCGCTGCCTTTGCTGAGATATCCCCCTCTATTTTTTTTAGCTCACTTCCCACTGTCGCTATACTGGCTTTCAATTCAAATAATGTCATGTTTACATCCCTCCAAGGATTAGATTTAATTTTTGAATACTCACTTCTGCTTCTTCTTTGAACTGTTGTCTTACCTGTTTTTCTTCGTCTGAAAGGTCCAAATCCGTTGTTTTATTTGCTAATTCTAGTAAATTTTTAGGTGTGTTTTTGTATTTTGCAAAGAAATCACGATGAACACTAGCAGCGATATTCTTTTCTTTCTCTATTACGTCACACAATCCATATCCAACACACTCTTTCGCAGACAACCACGTTTCGGCATCTAACATACGAATTAACTTAACTCTGTCTAATTTCTCACCTGTTTTTGCAAGATAAGAACTCACCATACTTTCTTGAGCTTTATCTAAATCATCTGCTTCTTTTCTTAGATCAAATGCATTTCCCATAGCCAATGTCCAAGGATTATGAATCATCATCATCGTGTTTTCGGGCATAAAAATAGTATCGCCTGCCATTGCGATGACACTTGCGATACTCGCTGCGATTCCATCGATATGAATATTTATTTTTGCTTTATGCCTTTTTAAGATGTTATAGATGGCATTCCCTTCATATACCGATCCACCAGGAGAGTTCATATAAATTTTTAAGGTCTTTATGTCACCTAAACGATCTAAATCCTCTTTAAAACTTTTTGCTGTCGTGTCTGATTCATCCCATTTATACGATGTGATCTCACCGTATATCTGTATTTCACCCAGAGTATGATCAATCGCTTTTACTTTCCAAAACTTCTCCATTATCCTTCACCCCCTTTCGCTGTGATGGATCCATCTCTAAAGGATACATATCTCCACTCACCCATAGTTCATCTGCTTTACCACCACGTGGAGGTAAGTCCTCCCATCTTCTTACTTCATCTCTACTCAGCCATCCATTTCGCAATCCATTTTGATATAATGCTGATCTCGCTGCTGTATCACCCCTTAATAATGCCCCTACATTAAATTTGAAGTAATAACCATTACGTCTTTCATGTTCATTCAGTAACTTACGGTCAAATTCTTGCTCATACTGACGAACAATGGGCATTAAAGTAAGTTGAACAAACACACGCATTAATTGCTCACTACTCGAATAACTTTGACCCTCGGTATCATTTAAAAAGGTCACTGGAACATTAAAAACATTGGCCACCCGTGAACGTGTAATTTTTTCGGATGTAAACGTATCTGCAGGAATATACTTTCTATCGATTTGATGGATTTCCACACCTGGTTCTTGAAATAAAATCCCACCATTATCTTGATAGAATCGTTTAAAATCTTCAATGACTTTTTGACGCTTATCGTGATCCACATTCGCATCGTACTTTAAGATGAATGAGTTTGAAGCACTTTGCATTTCATTTAAACTAAAATCACGAACGGCTTTGTCATATTCACTGGTATTCGTAAGGACCTTAATGGGATTTATTCCGTTTAGATTTCCAGATCCAACGATATGTTTTACATGTAAGATATCTAGGTTGTGAAAATAGTACGTTTTGTGACTACCCATGACCTTGTACCATAATTCACCACTGTCTTGATCAAACAAAGGCTCTACATAGGATGAAATGAAGGGTGTGATCTGTGAAACTTGCCCTCTAATATCTCGTTCAATCACTGCATACGCATTTCCTGTTTCATTCCGCATCGTTTCCATATTTCGAATCAATTCAAATGAACTCATGTATGAATTAGGGGAGTTTATCAATACATCGGATGCTGAGTTAGATACTGTGTCATAATTCTGGTGCAGCTTTAATGGAAGTGAAGCCATGCTATTGGACAGTCTTGAAACAACACTAAAAATCGTTTCATTATTTGCAAGTTGAACATTTTCAGAACCCCAAAATGTACGTCCAAACCAGTTTGAAAAGTCAAAACCACTCCCTTTCCAACCTGCTACAGCTCCTTTTATGGCACTTTTTAACCTTTTAGTCCATTTCAAATTCTCACCCCTTTCAAAATCTATTTTCTTAAGTCACTCATAGAGATTACACCAATATCACCATTTCCTTTTGGCGCTGCCATTAATTTCATGACTTCTGTATGAGAGTTTAACAAGGCGGCAAACCCATCTATTTTCCTGTACCTATTTTGTTTGGTCGGCAACCAATTACGATTGCGATCTTCTACCAATTTCACATTATTGATATACCATCTAAGCAATCTATTGTTATTAAAGATAACTCTGCCATCTAAAAATAACTCTTTTATATCCTTTAATGCTGGGCTAAGAGTCAAGGCTCCTTGTCTAACTACCTCCATAGCAAAACCGTAAGTTTCTAAATCCTTCACTAATCGGTAAGCTTTAGCAGGGTCATAGGTGATTTTTTGTATATTATAAAAATTAGATTGCTTAACAAACCAATCATATATATCTTCTTTAGTGATATAATCACCTTTGGAAATGGTTAATAGGCCTTCATCTTGCCACTCTAGGTAGGGGATTTTCTCATTATTAAGTTCTACTTTTTTTTCAGGAATCCAGGAATGAGAAAGCACAAAAACCTCTCCTGTATCTAAGAGAGGGATTTCTAAACATGCACTTGTGAAATCTTCAGTTTCGGATAAGTCAAATCCTCCAACCGCTGTCATGCCTTCCAATTGTTTAATACCCAACCTTTTATTATTCTTCTTAAGAGTAGAAAAATCTAAGAAGGACATTTCATCTGATTTTACAAAGATATTGAATCTTTTAACAATCATATCTGATTTTTCTTTAGGTACATTCCTTCTTTTTTCCCATGCATCAATAAGTTTTTGTAAATCAAATGTCACGCCTAAATTCGGGTTTGCTTTGTACCACATTTCTGGATTTTCAAGCTCATCTTCGCTATCTAATTCAGCCAAATAATAAAAAGTTCTCTCATCATCAATGACTCCATCTAAAACATCAGTAGCTATTTCGTAATAATCAACTAGTGGTCCATCAAGTTGATATCCAGCCGTTGTTATATAAAGAAGTAAAGGCTGTTCCCTAGCATCTATTGAGTTTTTTATGATATTGATTAAATCAAAATCTTTGTACTCATGGATTTCATCAAATAAAGCCATGTGAGTATTTAATCCATCCAATTTTTCTGAATCAGATGCTTGCGGTTCTATAATTGAATTCGTTTGTTCGTATTCAATTATGTCTCTCAGTGCTTTTATTCTTTTCTTTAATTTTGGGGATGCTTTTATCATCTTTTTACATTCATCGAAGATGGTTTTTCTTGCTTGTTTCATACTATTCGCTAAAACATAAACATCCGCCCCTCTTTCTCCATCCTTTGTACATCCATAAATAGATAATCCTGAAGCTAATCCCGATTTTCCATTTTTACGAGCAACAAAAATAAGACCCTCTGTAAAGCGCCTTAACCCTGTATCTTTATGAACCCATCCATATAAGTTGCCAATAATGAAATGCTGCCAAGGTTGCATAATCATTTGTTGAAATTTACCTTTTGATGGTTTGCAAAACTTTTCTATAAATTGAATAGGTCTATGACCTTTTTCAGGTCTAAAAACATAAGGAAAATCATCATTTCCTTGCTTTTTCAGATCATTTAAATGCCTTTTACAAGCTAAAATGACCTTTTTAGAAGCAATTATTTCACCCATTATGACTCTCTCAGCATACCAAGTCGTTAAAATCTTTTCAGATGGTTTTACTAGAGTATGAAGTGCAGAAGTATTAGAAGTCATCGAAGCCGTCATCTTCCTCATTCACCACTTTCTTACGCTGAGCAGGAGTTAGTCCAAGTGACTTCAAAAGGTTGTTCAATGTTTGTACCGTCTTAGTCAGCTCAATGGATAAGGGGTTTTTGATAAGGTTAGTAGCCCCTGCTTTATTCGTGTGTTCATACATCAAATCAGAGTTCTTAACTTCCTTTTGCAACCTCCTATAAAACTGGTGTGTTTCAATATAAATCTTAATTAATTCTTCATCTGATTCCTCATAAGAATCACCTAAATATTCACGAATTATTTTTGCAGTTGGTGCAGCCATTTTTATGTTACCCCCTTTCATGAATTTTTTTTCCGCGGTGTAAACGAAGCTGCGGGCCCGGTCTAGCTTTCTTAGTTTTTTGTGTTTAGTAGTAGGGGGGCTATGCACAGTAAATACACGTAATTTTCAATGTATCTCCTCCTTATATCACTTCATTATTTGCCTTTACTTGTATTACTTTGATTCGTCTAGCTTTTTTCTTTCTCTGATCCTTCTTCTTCCCTTTCTCTGGATGCTCTTTATTATGGCAAGACGAACAAACACTTAATAGATTATCCATATCTAATGCTCGACTAGGATGATCTTCTAAGTGCTCTATATGATGAACTATATCTGCTAGAGTTAGTTTGTTTTGCTTTATACATAATTGGCATAGGTAATTGTCTCTTATTAATACAAGCTTTCTACACGATTTCCATGTTTGACTATCATAAAATTTTTTCTTATGTGCTTTGTTCATATTATCTTGCGACCCTTCCTAACAAAGATATTTGTTTAAAAAGACTTTAAGACTAAACCAAATATAACTTTTCTTCCCTACTCTCATTTGTAATATAGATATATTTTTACTGGGAGCAAAAAATCAAGAGAATTAAAAGAACCACAAGCAATGTGAATGCACACTTGTAGTTCTTAACTTTACATTATGATTTAGTTTTCAACACTTCATTTAAGTAAGTCATGTTAGGATTTTAATCACTTATATGATAATTAGAATCGACATATTTCGGGAAGTGTCAGGCACCAATACTATAATGATAAGTTTAAATAACCAGATTCCCTTTTAAATACATTTCTTATTGTTTCATAAACTGATAAAATTATGTTCTATAAATTCAATCGAATTAAATTAATTCAAATACTATTTCTTGTACCAGTAAAAATCTTGTTTTTGCATATCAAGGTCTTTATATGTTGAACCTTTAGAATCAAGGAACGTTGATAAATCTATGAAATTTTTATTATTTATATTTGATTCATTCAACCAAGTAGCTTCACATTCATCACATATAAACAAGTTAATTTTTAATTTTTCAATAAAAGCCTTATAGATTAGACCATTACCATTGCATCTAGGACAAACAACTTTACCCTTAAAAAACTCTAATTCAGACATTATATTTTTCCTCCATATTCTTATTTTGTTGGATATGCAGTAATAACTTCTGTTGTATTAGGTTTAATAACTAACCTAATTGTAGTTTCTCCATTTGTTCCTATTACTCTACCCACATCAATTAAGTATACTGCAGCGTCATCTTTTAAAGGATCTCCTCGCATTAACCATGCCTCATCTAATAATCCTAGTATATTGTCAGAACCAACGTTAAATACTGTATGATTTGGTCTACTAGGATCCGCCACCCCATGAGCAAGAACATGACCTATTCTATTACCGAATTTCGGATCTGAACCATAAATTAATCCCGCTGAGGATTCAAATACATTGTCTCCTATTTGAGATAACTTACCAAGATTGTTTGTCCCTTTAACTACTACATTAGTAGCTTGTTTAGTCGTAGCACCATATCCACCTGTAAATACGACAACACCAATTTCAGTATATGCCATAAAATATTCTGCGGAAAATGGTGCTTCTTGAGATGTTTCATAAAATGTAAAGAAAGGATCACTCCCACCCAGAGTCCAGTAACCAAGAGCACTTTCAACTGATGTATGTTGGGCTGCAATATATTGAAAATCTATAAGTGGACCATTAGAATATGTTCCTCCTTGTCCATAAATACCTGCTCCATCTAAGCCTATATGACCACTAGGATCAGTATACCTAAGTGGATTATTATATACATACGTATACAAATTCAAACTAAGTGGGTTATTAATCTCCCCTTCATACGTATCCTCAGTAATAAACCTTCCCATCGATGAATCATAGTATCTTGTACGTAAGTAGATCAATCCAGATTCTTCATCATAGATTTCACCTGTATATTGGAATGGATTATCAAAGGTCTTTGTTTCATGGCTTGTTTCAGTTAAAACATTACCCCAAATGTCGTAGTCATATTCTTTTAAAACATCCTTACTTCCATCAGCAGCAATGACCTTAACTACATCACCGTGACCGTTATAGAAATAGTATCCACCTAGACTTGATGTCATGTCTTCTCTATATAATAACTGATTTCCCCAAATATTTCTTGCGGTTGGGTTTCCTTCCTGATCTAATTCCTCAATCACATTCCCTTGAAAATAAATATATCTTGTAAAGTCTCCGTCTTGACTTTCTTTAGTTGCACGGAGTCCACCTACATAATATTGATACGTAGTTACCTCATCATTTTCTTTAAAGGTACTTAATTGATTTAATGCATTATACGTAAATTCTCTTGGACCTAATGGAAGTTTCATTGTTCCTTCCATTGTTTTACGGTTTCCTTTTTCATCATACGTATAAGTTTGGATGCCTTCCACTACATCTTCTTGAATGATTCGGTTTAAATCGTCATATTGATACGTACTGATTTCACCGTTTTGATTGATAGATTCAATATTTCCAAGACCATCATATCCAAAAGATTCAGCCCAAGTAATACTTCCAATGTCTTTTTGTTCATGAGAAATGATTTCTCCAAATGGATTCATATCCGTTTGGAATCCCATAGATAAGGCTTCATAATTCAGTGATGAAGAAGTTCCATCTGTAGATATGCTGTAATCATAATCTCCAACAACTTGACCATCATAAGAAACGTTTTGGATACGATTTAAATTATCATGAGTATAATCTACTTGTTTTAAATCAGGATAAACTAAAGCTGCTAGTCTATCAAAATCATCATAGTTAAAGGTGTATGTGTTCCCAGCAATTTCTTGTGTCTTTAATCGTTTCCACTCATCATTCTCTTTTACACTCTATAAAAATAGAGCCACAAGTAATCAAGATACTCACGACTCTTTTATATTAGAATTAATTATTCTTTAGTATTGGAATACAGTTTAAATTCTTCAAATTATACCAAGTGTAATTTCACCTTCATGAAAAAATTCTATAACATATTTACCAGTAGGGCAGAATACAAAAGTATCTGAACCCACAGCAGTTACATCATCAATACAGTTGAATATATTTGTTAAATTTGTTTTCACAGCAGGGGCGTCTGAGTAATTCCAAAGTAATATAATTGACCTTTCTTCTATACCATGTTCTTTTAAGTAATCTAAAACCTCAGAAATATGATTAAGTCTATATTTTTTAGAAATTGTTTCCCATTCTATCCTTCCCCAAGAAACAATTGAAAACATATTTACTAGTTGTTCAAAATATTGATTGGTTTCTTCTTCAGTCACTATCTTCTGATTATTTCCCAAAGCTAAAATGCATTCTTCAAATAATGTCATATATAAGCTCCCCTTGTAATATTTATCTGTTCAGATGTTCTAGTAAGGACTTGAAGTCTTCTTCATTACCTTCAAATGGAATAACCACTTTTATTGCATTATTTCCTTTTCCGTTTCTATAATCTTCTACATTTATATGTGTTCCTTTTTCAGGATCATAATCAAGTCTCCATAAAACTTTACCATCAGCTGAACTACGACCAACTACCTGTCCAAATCCTGCACTCTGTGGAAGTCTTCCTATAACTGCTTTTGAATCAGCTCCAAGATCACCTATAATGTCAAATGCAAGATTTCTTGCTTGCTCATATGATTTTAAAGTTGTAGGTAATGTTTTTTCAACACCTTCACCTATTAAATCTACACCTCGTTCAATCTCCCTGCCATGACCATTTGCAAGTTTAACTATCAACCTTCCGCCTTTAATTATAACTTTTCCAATAGGAATAAAACTAGCCGCTGCAAGTCCCTTGTCAAAATTAGAAGATTCAGGATCTAGTATTGTGTTAATATCGCCAACCATCGTAAAATCAAGTACAGCCATAGATGCATATAGCACTCCTGCCCTCGCTTCATTCCAACATGTTGAAGCTCCAACCTGAGTACAATGAACAGCTACTTTTCGAATTGTATAACCCGATCCTCCAAAAGTTCGTTCTGCATTATGTCCACTTGGATCAGCATATATCAAAGGATTGTTCTCTACATACGTATACAAATTCAAACTAAGTGGGTTATTAATTGTCCCTTCATACGTATCCTCAGTAATAAACCTACCCATCGATGGATCATAATATCTAGCACGTAAGTAGATCAATCCAGATTCTTCATCATAGATTTCACCTGTATATTGGAATGGATTATCAAAGGTTTTTGTTTCATGACTTATTTGAGATAGCACATTACCCCAGATGTCGTAGTCATATTCTTTTAGGACATCTTTGCTACCATCAGCAGCGACGACTTTAACTACATCACCATGACCGTTATAGAAGTAATATCCACCTAAATTAGATGTCATGTCCTCTCTATATAATAACTGATTTCCCCAAATATTTCTTGCTGTTGGGTTCCCTTCTTGGTCTAATTCTTCAATGACATTCCCTTGGAAGTAAATATATCTTGTAAAGTCACCATCTTGACTTTCTTTAGTTGCACGTAGTCCGCCTACATAATATTGATACGTAGTTTCCTCATCATTTTCTTTAAATGTACTTAATTGATTTAATGCATTATACGTATATTCTCTTGGACCTAATGGAAGTTTCATCGTTCCTTCCATTGTTTTACGATTTCCTTTTTCATCATACGTA
>NZ_SIJB01000038.1 GCF_009910845.1 Chengkuizengella marina
CAACACAAGGTCCTTTTCCCACTTTTTCAACACATATGGATTACCATCACGATAGTAAAACTCGTCTGATACCGTTCCATCCAAGTTTGATGCTAGTTTTGTTTCTATATATAGGTAGTCGTTGTTTTGTTCCTCGAATGGTTGAGGTAATTCCCCTATAGTGAGCATTGGATTTTTAAATATGATTTTTGACGGATTGTTTGAATTACCTAACCAAAAGCGAATTAAATTTACATCTGCTGGGATAGTGAATGTTGCAACTGTATCTTCACCGGTTAATATTGTTGTATTTGGTGTTATTATCGTACCGTCTGTTTTATAAGGAGTAAAATACACGTAAGCTATGTCGTCAATTTGTTCGACTGTGTAAGAAAAAGTGTACTCCTGATTCGGCATAACAGGAACATCAACATAACTTGATTTCCAATTTCCATTTGCATTTAACTCCAATTCATTGGGTGTAATCACAGCAGCGTCCTCATGTAAGTTCCACTCCGTAAACGGTGGTAACAAGTTCTTTCCTGTCTTTGTAATCACTGGATTCGTCACATGTTTTACACCATCTACATATGGGAACTTCTCTGCTAGTTTATCCCCTGTATATTCGGGATCTACGTCTATTTTTGCGTATTCTTCGACTGTGATTTCATAGACTCTTGTTTTATCAAAATAGACTGAGTTTACAGCCCCTACGTCAGAGTAGTTATAATGAATCAGTCTCAAATTATCGATTTCTGGTATTAATGCTGTAACATAAGCCGTTTCCCATTCTTGACTTTCGGTGATATAACTATCAATACCAAGGGTATTTTCGCCATCATATAAATAAAATCTGCCTTTCGAATTTTCACCTATGCATTTTGTTTTCGTGATAGCTAATACATACTTTCCATCTAATGTATCATAAAATTTAAAATCTGCTCCTCTAGTAGTGTACAAATCGCCTAGATTAGCATCAATTCGTAATGATTTCCCACCATCAACACTTTCCTCAGAGGTATTTATAATTCCGCCATCTTGAATGTTAAAAAAGTGTAAACCATCAGGAACACCGTTCCCATCACTGTCCTTTTGAAAATCTCCCTGAGATGATCCCAATAAATTAACCAACGTCCTGCCTTTTATCGTTGGGTTCATCGGTGTATTCACTTCACTATTAACAACATTCAAACCATGTGTTAACATTTCCGTTTGTCTGTCTACATCAACTAACTTCGCCTGTAAATCAGCAATAGGAAGATCATTATGCATCTGCGTAAACTTCCATTGATCCACTTCATACCGATAAACCTTACCATCAATAGTGGTCTGTACAGTATCCCCATGGTTAGGATAAGGATAGGTTGTAGCAATATCGTCAAAAGTTTCAACTGCAACTAGCCAAGTAGTCTTAATTTCTTCGGTTGCAGTATCTAGTCTTTCAATCGCTTCTGAGGTATTCACTTGACGTAAAGTCTCATTTAATTGCCTGGTTGTTTCATTCGTTTGACGTTCAGATTCGTAACCTTCCATCGCTGCATTGACTTCCTGCACCTCTATGAAAAGCTCCTGTAAAGTGGTTAGTTCATTTTCCATGATTGCAAGTTCACTAAGTGTCTCTGATAAATAAATTTTAAACCTCTTTGTTGAAGTTCTCGTGAAGTTATCTTCTGAGAAAAATTGTAACTCTAATTCACAAGTCCCTGCTGTTTCTTGTTCAGCAAGCCCTAATTCATAAGTAATCATGTGATGCTGAGGAATTAAAATCCTTGAAATCACTGTTTCATCAGGTGTTTTAAAATTGACAACAATCTTCCCTATATTGCTAAAGTCTACCGGATCGCCTTCTTCCAAAATGACAAACTCAAGTACATTTGTATCTTGCTGTACAAAGGATGGTATGGGAACAATGTTATTTTGTTTTAAATCTATTTCTATGGTTTGTTTATTTGATGTCTCCAAATTTCTCACCGCCTAACTATCGTTTGATTTCTCCTTCTATTTGCCCTAACTCTTGTTTCAGTTTACTAATTAAGGTTGGTTGAGCATTTCCGAATGTAGCTTCTAGATGGATGCCTGTAGGTTCATATATTTCTGTTATTTCTGTGATCCTAGCATCCATTGTCACCCCCCAATCTTTATTTTGAACGGTCACCATATCTCCTAAATCATAATCAATCTTGTATTTAAACGGACTATGAATTAATATCTGCCCTTCTAAAAATTGCTCTTGTGAAAATTCTTGTAGTTTTTGTAGTCCCCTTTCATTAAGAGAACTAATAATGTCTTGCTCAGGAATAGACTGTTCATTTTCATCTGTTTCAGCTACATCTCTAGCATCGATAAAGGTTTCAATTCTTTCTAAATCTTGTAACTCTCCAACCTCCACAATTCGCCTGTTAACCCCCGTCCCTTGTCCTGCGACATAAGTAGTGTTTCTATAATTAAAATCACTCTCTGTGAATTGGATGGATTTCAAGCTATCAAACTCTGGACTAAATATAACGGGTGGGTTTTGAGATTGATTAACGGTTAAATCCCTACCTTCATAGGTATCAAATATCCATTTCATCTGTTCAAAGTTGAGATGAACACCCCACCCGATTTCTGAAGCCATAGAAATAACATTCACTTCATCGGCTAAACCTTTGTATCGTGACTGCCATACTATACTTTGTCCTCTATTTTGATTTGTTGCTAAATCGAGCATGGATATTTTTCTGTTCATATCATCGGGATTTACAATGTTTTTATCCACATAATGCTTTATGACTGTTTCAGTATCCCCTTGCTTATAATCGTAGGCTGTGTGAGAAGGTGGAACCGTTATTCTTTGACCGACAACACCCTTTAATTCAAACCCTTTTATACTCCAAGTCTCAGACTGTTTTCCACTTTCATTTAGTCCTATCTCTCGATGTTTAATGATGCCTACTTTGTGAAGGTCAGAACCTAGTAAAATAAGATTCCCTTTTAATAACTTGTCGGTATGATTTTTATGTTTATTGATATGAAGTTCAAACTCTCCCACTCCATGCCATTCTCTTGAAAAAATCAAGCTTTCATAATCATCAATTTCAGCTAAAATTTCTAATTGTGGTGTTAAAACTCGAATAGGTTTCACTTCACACCCCCTTAAGCCCAATATAACCAACCATCTACATCGACAATGCCCCCGAAATCCTCTCTTAAGCTAGTCACTTCTGCTACTAGTTGGAAAGATGTACAATCAAAATTCCATGTTTCCGCACCCGTTAAATCATAAATTGCATCACTGTCTGAATCTTGTTTTTTGTATAAAGCACGATAATACATTGTTGAGTCATCAATTTTACATAATGTAAAGGACATTAATCTTTCAAAATCAGATGTACTTGTTGATTGTTCACTGTTTGTCATTAAAGTAATTTCTGAACCTAAATTATTTATCAGCTTTAACCTAGAATAAGCACTATCACTTGTAATTGTACTTGTAGATGAGTGGAAACCAGTATAAGTAAGACAATCTTTTGAAATCCAAGGTTCACTCCCTCCAAAATCAGATTGAAAACTAATCATGGATGGACTCCCTTCAAATTCGTAAAGTACATCACTAAAACCGTCACCATCGTTATAAGCTTCGGGTGACTCCCAACGTTTGTTCAGTGTCCAAGTATTGGGTATGGCTTCTCTTGCTGTCCCAGAAATACCAAAAACCGAGGTTCCTTTGAGTATCTTTCCAGATTGTAAATTTTCATCCCCAGTTACATATCCAGTCCCATCGTGAAAACCTTTTGGAATGAGTATGTTTGCTGTGGAAGGAATGATAATCTGTCGCCCTCTATCCTCCATTGTCCCTACTTTTTCTACGCCTACAGCTTCACTAGAAAATGTTTTCCCTTTTAATACGTGTTCTGTTCCTGCGTTTCCCTTTGCTAATTGAATGCTATTCACACCATTCACTAACTCTGCAAAGCTAGGTATACCGTCATTGTCTTCGTCCAAAACTATTCCATCTTTGCCAATGATGGCGTTTTGGACTTGTAATTTCCCATCACTGACAAGTAACTTTAAATCTTCATATTGATCCTGTGTAACAAATCCTTGATCTTTTACTCTATCTAAAAACTCATTCCATTCTCTTTGCATTTCACTTGTCGGCACTGAAATTAGAGAAGAAACAAGACCGCACACATCTTTATTAAATCTCTCATCAGTAATCTGAGATTGTTCTATAAAAGACTTTCCAGCGGTAATGCGTACTTGTGCAAGTGAAATCTCATGTATCCAATCATCCCTAGTTAGCTCTGGCGGTTCAGGATTTGAGCTTGCTGTACCTTTTATAACAAATGTCCTAACATATCGATTATCAATGGATTTATCTAACCGAACGACAACTCGGTCTATTCTATCCATATCTGGTTCCGTTAAATCAATGCTCAAAGATAAATCATCATCATTTTCATACGAAAATCCTTTTATAAAGGCGTTTCCTGCTTCAATAAACACCCTCATATCTTCTCCATCTGCTTTCACTTCGAGCGTGGGAATATCATTTTGATGATATACACCACTACTCAAAAAATTACTGAAATAATTAGCAAAGTCTTGAGATTCATACGATCTAATATCTTCGTCTGTACTATTGAAAAAGCTATACTTTTCTGCCATTTTCACACCCCCACATATAAATTCCGCCAAGATACCATAACCACACTTCGCCCTTCATCACTTGAATAAGAGATTTGATTTTCACCTGTAATGAAATGAAAGAACTTACTGTTTAAATCAATCCAATGAAAAGCATTTTCTTTTTTCCCATCACTACGTACAATTTCTACACGTTTGTTTCCAAAAGTCGTTGATATGACAAGGGTTTCACCTAAAGCAACCTCACGATTGACTTTTATAAACTCGCCTGTCGTTTTGTTTTGAACAAAAGGGTTTTTCGTATACCCTTTGATTTCTATCTCTATCGGACATTTCACATCACCATCATTCATTATGTTTGTTGTATCTCCTTGTATACCCATCTCTACGGGGAATTGAAAAGGAAACGAATATTTTCCTACCCACGCTTCAAGAGGTTCACTTTTTGTTTCTAAATCCATCCAGTAAGGTGATGCACAATTGAACGTTATAAAAAACCTTTGGTATGCATCTTGCTTTTTATCTGGAAATATAACTCCCCCTTCAACAACTGCATGAATTTCTTTTGCAACTCCATCTTGTTCATATAAAATAACCCCTTCTTTAAGTTTTGTATTTAGAACTTGATGAAGGAGTCGTCTTTTATCCATGATTCTTTTTTTATTCATTTCTTTAATTGCACCTTCAACAAAAATTTCACGATAACTAAGGGAACTATCTGTATAGGTCATACCGTCTTGAAATGGTGCTTTTTGCATCTGAGTATCCGTTTCCACAGCTCCAAGTCCCTCAATATTAGACATATGAAATGGACTCGAATGACCAATTGAAATATGATCCCCTCGACTGTTTGTAAATGTTAATTTTCTCATTACCTCATTCCCCATTCTAACGCAAGTTGTCTAAGAGACTGTTGTTGTTTCCTTGCAATTTGTGAAGGAGAATCGACTGGCATATGAAAATGATTCGTTACATTCGTGCTGTAATTTTTATTCGTTGCATTAGATATTTGCTCATTTTGACCAAAATTAGGACCTCTTGGAATGGTAGCCTGTGCCATGTTGTTTGTGGCTCCAATCACTGCGTTCATATTGCGCTCCATCCCTTCGGCTAAACCAATGGGAATCCACTGACCAAGGTCCATCATGACTTTTGATGGACTGTTAATATTCAAAGCATCTTTAATGGTATTTTTAACTGCATTTGCTATGCTCTTTGCTTTATTCATTACTTTATCTCTCATATTGCCTATACCATCTACTAACCCTTGCATAATATCTTCTCCTATATTAAATAGAATGGATCCTAAACTAGAAAAGTAGTTTTTGATATTTTCCCAAATGTTCATAACTGTCTCTTTTACAGTGTTCCATGCCCCTTCCCAATCGCCTTGAAATAACTGTATAAACGTTTTAATGATACCCAGGATCACATCTAGTACATTAGTAATGATGAATTTAATACTTTCCCATGCCATCTTCACAATACCCTCAATGATGGGCCAGACCGTTGTGAAGATGAGCTGAATGTAAGACATAGAAACTTCTATCATTCCAGAAATATATCCAAAATGAAACTCCACTATATCCATAATGCCCTCAACATTTTCATTCCAAAATCCTTTGATCTTTTCTAGTTGTCTATTAAAAAACTCAGTAATTGCCCCCATAAATTTTTGAACAATATCACTAATAAACCCTAATGTTATATTGAATACTCCTTTAATATCTTCCCAACTTTTTTTAACACCATTTCTAAAGCGCTCATTCTTTTTATAAAGCAGTGTAAGGATTCCAATCAATCCTCCTATAGCTGCTACTGCAATACCGATGGGTCCTGTGATTGCTGCTAATACAGCCGATAATCCTCCTGCACCTCCAATAGTGGTCACAACTGGGGTGATTGCTCCTAAAATAGATCCAATTGAACTTACTAACGTTCCAATAACAACAAGTACAGGACCTATTGCAGCTGCAAAACCACCCAAAACGATCACTACTTTTTGTATAGCAGGAGATAATGCTTTAAACCAGTTAGCTAGACTTGATATAGCACTAGTAATAGGAGGAATCCAATCTCTAGCCATCTGAATCAATACCTCACCAACAGGTACTAAAGATTTTTGGAACTCTCTCCAAAATGTTTTGAGGTCCGTACCAAAATTAGCATGCAATGTTTCCCCTGCTTTTTTTGTAGCGCCTTCCACATCACCAAATTTATGTTCAACCTTCAACATAGCGTTAAATGCTTCTTTACCCAAATCCTCATATTGTGTTCCAAATAAATCTGTTGTAATTTGGTTTTTCTTGGTTTTATCTTCAACAGATTGTAAAGCAGTAACGACTTGTTTAAATGCTTTTTGTGCTACTACCCCACCTTCATTAAACGAATCCATCATTTCCTCTGCATTTAGGTTTAGACCTTCAAAAGCATTTTTCGTTGAATCTCCTGAATCTTTGGCTCTTTGTGCAAACTCCTTAATTCCATCCCCTACTTTATCCAGTTGAAATACTCCACTCTCAGCGCCAGAATAGAAAATATCAAACATTTCTTCACCTTTAAATCCTAACTCATCAAAATAGGTAGAATATTCATTAATTGAATCTAAAAATTCACCAGAATAGTCCAAGTTCTTTTGATAGCCTTTAAAGATGTAGTCAAAAGCTAATTCAGAAGAATATGCAAATTTGTCCATCAAAACTTTTGCTGATCGTACAGAGTCAGCTATATCCACACCAAATGCATCTTGCATGATATACCCTTGTTCGGTTATATTTTCTATTTTATCTGTGGGTAAATCATCGAATGTTCTAGCAACTAAAGCTACATTTTTACTTACTTCATCAAGATTATCACCGTATGCATCTTTCCAAACACCTTCAACAATTTCCCCATGTTTTTCAGCTTCTTTTGCTGTGAGTCCAAGTTGGGCTTGGATTTTATCTTGTGCGGCATCAAAATCATCGGCCACCTTCAAGGATCCTACACTTAATGCTGTTAATGGCAGTGTGACATATTTAGCAAGTGTTTCACCAACATCTTTTAATTTATCACCTGCTGCTTTCATAGAATCAGATACTTGAGCCAATTTTTTACTTAGATTACTCCAAGAATTAGTTAGGTCATCAATCTTTCCATTCACTTTATCTAACTCTTTTTGCATGCTATTCATAAAGGCCTTCGTTTTGTTATAACGAATTAAGAGATTTTCTGTTTCTTTCGCTTCCTCACCCTTCACCTTTACACTTTCTTCATACTTATCTCGAAGGGCCTCAACTTTTTTTGCTTGCAATTGAAGCTTGGTCGAAAGATGTTCTGATTGACTTTTTAAATCATCAACACTTGAACCAAACCCATCTACACTCGTACTTGCTACCTTAAATTCACTTTCTACTACTTTTAATTTTCTGTTTATGTCCGTTATGTTTTTCGTAAAGTCAGCACTATCCAATCCAAGATTAACCTTCAGTGATCCTACTTCTTCCATTCACTCACTCCTTTATAACACCTGGTCAATAAATCCTTTTTGTTCTTGCTGATCTTTTCGGTTATGGTTAACATGAACTTCTATCAGTGCATGAATCTTACGTAACGTACAGTGCCAAAACGTTTTTTCATCCATATTCAATAGAACGGTACCACAATAATAGAGCCAGTCCCAATCTAGTTGTTTTTGGGACTGGCTTGCTTGTTTTTTACTTCATCCTCATGTACATCTGGTAATGAAGTTTTAAAAGCTTCAGTTATTTTAGACATCACAGTTGACATGTTGGACATGTCGATCAGGTTTCCAACTTCCGTTTCTGTTAAATTCTCATGTAATAATGCAGCGTGAAGCAATTTCCGAATCGCCTTAAAATTCATTTTTTGTAACTGATTGAATGCTTCTTGTATATCACCATAATCTTCTTCTAATTCAACAAAACTGTTTAAATCAAATATTAACCGTCTGTCTTTTCCACTTAATTCAATCTTTATCCCTTTTTGAATCACGTTATTTCCCATTTTTAACCCTCCTTATATTAAAGACTAGAAATTATAGCCTCTTATGCTGCTTCCTTATATACACTAGTAAACCAATTATTAATCACTGTTTCTAAAACGCCTGCATCCCCACTCATCACTGTTGCTTTCCATGCATTATCAAATTCACGTTTAATGAACTTACCTGTAATGGTTGGTGTTTGATATTCGATGTTTTCTCCCTTTGTTTTATAGTTTGCTTCTGGTAATTCAAACTTCCCTTTATACAACCACACAAATTGATTTTGTCCGTCACTTGTAGGTGAATTAAATCCCAAAGCAACATAAGGAGCTTGATCATCAGACTTTTTAATCAAAACTCCCTCAGCATTGACTTCATGACCTAAAAGAAATTCCTGCATTTCAGTTGATAAAGAATCAATATTTAATTCTACTTCAATATCCCCTAAACTACTTTCTGTAGCTGCAGGGCCATCATCTGCATATAAAGTGGCTGTGTTCACATTCGGTTTTATTTTCGCTTCAATCGCTAACGCAAGTCGTTTTGGTGTATCATATATTGCCTCTGTTTCATTATCTGTTAGCAATTCAGCCACATGAATATTCTTTAATCCAATAATAATACTCACTAAAATTCCCCCTTAAATCGAATGGCTTTGTGAAAAATACTTGTATCCTTTTCATAAAAATCTGCTTCACTTGTTCGTGAAAAATCTTCTAATTTCATTCGTTCTTTCACTTGATCCACTATGTTTGTATAATCCGTATTACTCCATACATCCACTTGAATGTAATGTGCGGTTCTCTGCTCTTCATCGTCCGTATTTAAGGCCGATGTTTGGTTGTATTCAAAAAATGTAATGTATATCTTTTCACTGCCTGTGTAGTTTTGAAAAGCTACAGGTATACTAATGTCCTTAAGAGCATTAATAACAATTGAATTAATACTCATAACTTCAACCTGCTTTTAATCACATTGGCCATAACTCGTTGGATCTCATCTTTGCAAGATTCAAATGCAGGTTGTGCAAAAGGTTGAGGGCTTATTTTTGATGTTCCAAACTCCAAAAAATGAGCATAAAAAAAGCCCTGTTTAGGACCTACATCTAACTTTCCATCTTTGATTGCTGAGATAATGATATGATTTGCTAAATGTTCTTTATTTAAAGTAGATCGTGGTGCTAATTCTTCCATTTTTGCTCTTAGAACCTCTGCTCCTGCTTTTAAAGCTTCATCTGCAACTTCTTGACTTTGATTCCCCATTTTCTCTAAGTTTTTTAGTACATCTTTCATTCCTGTCAATTCAAATCCCATCACATCACTTCCTTTGCAATGATTGTCAGAGTTTTATTTTTCATGTCGTCATTTGTAACAGATTCAATGTCATAATAGTGCTCTTTATGTTTGACTCTCATTTTTGTATTAATCTCTTCTTTTGTATAACGAATCACAAAACGAATCGTATTTTCAGCTTGGATACTAGCAGCTTGAAAAAATTCTTTCCCTTTCATCGTTTTAATCATCGCCCAAACCATTTTAACGTCTATCCACTTCCTAGGATCATTATCTGGTAAAGGAAATCCGTTCTCATTTGTTGCATTTTCATCAAATTTTTGAATGGTAATTCTCTTATCAAAGTTACCTGGATTCATGACAAAGATTCTACTAGAAGTGATTCAATATGTTTTAATACTGTCGTTCTATTCTTACCAGATGATTCATGTTCAAATAGTTCCTTTAATTTATTCTTCTCTGAGAATTCTTCTGTAATTGACTTTATTACCTCATTTGCATTTTGATCTAAAACATTTTTTGAAATATCTTTCACTTCTTCTTCGCTAATAAACCCACCTTGGTGTAATTCCGTGGCTCTTTCTTGATTTGATTCGTAAAAATCACCTTTTTTATAGTGTTTTTTTGTGTTTTTATCAATAAAATCTCTAATGACAACGTATTTTTTCACTCATCTTCACCCCATTCTTTCAATTGTAAGATGATACTTTGAAATGCAAAATTCAATTTTTCGATACTTTGACTAGGATCACGATTTTCATAATGAAGTGTTACATACAACATCACTGCTAATTTGTATAAGTTGCTCTCTGTTTCTGGAACGCCTGCTTTAACTAAAAACTCAATGGCTGCATCAAGTAATAGAGTGAGGATTACATCATCCTCACTCCCATCTATTCTTAGGTATTCTTTTAATTGCTCAAGCATCATTTATGGTCCTATTATGCTTCTGGAACAACTTTTGCAATACGGAACGCCGATTTAAGTTTGATTTGATGGTCCATCCATGCAGTGACTACAAATTGTTCCATCCCTGTTTTAACATCTTTGTCACGATCGTATAACGCATCTAAGTCATAATTGAAATGAGAATACATAAATGCTCCAATAACTGGATCTGCTGCCGAATCACAGAATTCAACTGGTTTACCTAACACTTGCTCTGGTTGGGCAGTGTAAAGAGTTGCATTACCATTTGCAAGATCTTCGATAATATCTGAATAATCTTGATAACGCATTGTAATTTTAGCATTTTCACGATAGTCTTCATGAAGGTCAGCAATTGCATTCTTTATAGCTTTATAAAGGGTGAGCCCACTTACTTCTTTAATACTAGTAGCATAGAAAGACATATGTTCTTCACCTACTTTTGGAGAAGTTGAGAATGCAACTTTCTTTTCTTTGGCAGCAACTCCGGATTGTAAAGCATTTTCTACATACGAGACTAAATTAGTATCAGATCCATTAATTACAGTTTCAGAAACACTTGCAAACACTTTAAATTTGTGTCGTCCGAATGTAACAACATCTCCAGTAGCTTTCAACTCTTTAGCTGTCTCCGTATCATTAATAAAATCATCATCATCTAAAGCAAAGTCTAATTTTGGAATTTCTAAGTTTGTTATTTGAGTCACAGTGGATAATTCTCTTAAAGGATTCTTTACCGATGGTTCTACTAAAATATCTGTAGAAACTGTTTTTGGCAAAAATTTATTTCCACCTAATGAATCATTATCCCCTAAAGCATTGAACACCTCTTTTGATATCGTTTGTTTTCGCATAGTAGCACGAATGAATTCTGCTTTTGCGCCTGTTAATCTGGCTTTTGGATCTTCACTTTCTAAACTTGGATTTAAAGATGAGTTATTCTTCATTCTCGCTTGTAAATTAGCTTTTTGTTCTGCTTCTAACTCATCATGTTGCTCTTTTAACAAATCAAATCTTTCTTTCAAGTCCTTTTTTTGATTTTTTAAACTTTGAATATCTTCAATGGGTACTGTAGGATTCGCTGCCTTTGCTGAGATATCCCCCTCTATTTTTTTTAACTCGCTTCCTACTGTGGCTATACTTGCTTTCAATTCATATAATGTCATGTTTACATCCCTCCAAGGATTAAATTTAATTTTTGAATACTCGCTTCTGCTTCTTCTTTTAACTGTTGTCTTAACTGTTTTTCTTCGTCTGAAATGTCCGAATCAGTTGTTTTAATTGCTAATTCTAGTAGATTTTTAGGTGTGTTTTTGTATTTTGCAAAGAAATCACAATGAACACTAGCAGCAATACTCTTTTCTTCCTCTATCACGTCACATAACCCATAGTCAACACACTCTTTAGCTGATAACCACGTTTCATCATCCAACATACGAATTAACTTATCTCTGTCTAATTTTTCACCTGTTTTTGCAAGATAAGAAATCATCATACTCTCTTGAGCTTTATCTAAATCATCTGCTTCTTTTCTTAGATCAGATGCATTTCCCATAGCAAACGTCCAAGGTGTATGAATCATCATCATTGCGTTTTCGGGCATAAAAATAGTATCGCCTGCCATTGCGATGACACTTGCGATACTCGCTGCGATTCCATCAATATGAATGTTTATTTTTGCTTTATGTCTTTTTAAGATGTTATAGATGGCATTCCCTTCATATACCGATCCACCAGGAGAATTCATATAAATGTTTAAGGACTTTATGTCACCTAGACGATCTAAATCCTCTTTAAAACTTTTTGCTGTCGTGTCTGATTCATCCCATTTATACGATGTGATCTCACCGTATATCTGAATTTCACCCATAGTATGATCAATCGCTTTTACTTTCCAAAACTTCTCCATTATCCTTCACCCCCTTTCGCTGTGATGGATCCATTTCCAAAGGATACATATCTCCACTAACCCATAATTCATCTGCTTTACCACCACGTGGGGGTAAGTCTTCCCATCTTCTTACTTCATCTCTACTAAGCCACCCATTACGTAGTCCGTTATGATATAGAGCTGCTCTTGCAGCTGTATCTCCTCTTAACAAAGCTCCCACATTAAACTTGAAGTAATGACCATTACTTCTCTCGTGTTCATTAAGTAACTTGCGGTCAAATTCTTGCTCATACTGACGAACAATTGGCATTAATGTGAGTTGAACAAACACACGCATTAACTGTTCACTACTCGAATAACTTTGACCCTCGGTATCATTTAAAAAGGTCACTGGAACATTAAAAACATTGGCCACCCGTGAACGTGTAATCTTTTCAGATGTAAACGTATCTGCAGGAATGTACTTTCTATCTATTTGATGGATTTCCACACCTGGTTCTTGAAATAAAATACCACCATTATCTTGATAGAATCGTTTAAAATCTTCAATCACTTTTTGACGTTTATCGTGATCCACATTCGCATCATATTTTAAGATGAAAGAGTTTGAAGCACTTTGCATTTCATTTAAGCTAAACTCACGAACGGCTTTGTCATATTCACTGGTATTAGTCAAAACTTTAATTGGATTGATGCCTTTTAAACTTCCAGATCCAACGATATGTTTTAAATGTAAGATATCTAAATTGTGAAAATAGTACGTTTTGTGACTACCCATGACCTTGTACCATAATTCACGGCTGTCTTGATCAAACAAAGGCTCTACATAGGATGAAATGAAGGGTGTGATCCGTGAAACCTGTCCTTGTATATCTCGTTCAATCACTGCATAAGCATTTCCTGTTTCATTTCTCATCGTCTCTATATTCCGAATCAATTCAAAAGAGCTCATGTATGAATTTGGGGAATGAATTAATACATCGGATGCTGAGTTAGATACTGTGTCATAATTCTGGTGTAGCTTTAATGGAAGTGATGCCATACTATTAGATAACCTTGAAACAACACTAAAAATCGTTTCATTGTTTGCTAATTGAGCATTTTCTGGACCCCAAAAAGTACGTCCCAACCAGTTTGAAAAGTCGAAACCCTTTCCTTTCCATCCTGAAACTGCACCACGGATTGCTCCTCTAATCTTTTTAAACCATTTCAAATCTTCACCACCTTTCTTTGAATCTAAAATCTCATATTTAGGCCATGGTAAACAAAAAGAATCCATTTTGAAAAAAGATTAAAAAGATTCCTTCAAATGGATTCTAGTGAAATTGAAATTGAATGCTTAGTTCTTATAAAAAATTCTCTATCTATTTTTTTACTATTGCGCCATATCATAAGTGTTTTTGCCCCCATCCCTTTGAAAAGGTGGATTATAGGATTTTCCAAAAAATCCCCGTTAAATAGAGAATGGGAGCTTCCTTATTCAAGGAAAGCACCATATTGTGGTAGATCTCATTTTGTTTTTACATCCAAACAGTTAAATAAGAATTGTCTAGGTTGTAAAATCAATATTCATTTCGAGTTCTGCCACAGAAGCTAAATGCTTAAAATCGCTCAATATTTTAAAGAGAAATTCAGAGTCAATCTTAAATCCTCCAGTTAATGTATTACTCATCTTTATTTCAGAAAAATATTTTCTATTGTTTGTAAGTGAGTAATGAATTGCAAAATCTCCTTTATTATTATAATTCTCAAAAGTAATACTAAAATCTTCAGGCGTCATTGCTTTTAAACAAATATTCCCTTGTCTTGTTTTCTCCAACTTCTCCAACTTACTAATAAAAGAAAGCAATTCTTCTAGAGCAAACCAAACATTAATATTCCAAGCTTTAAATTTATTATCTAAAACTTCAATTGTACAAGATAAACTTGGTAATCGCTGATGTAAATATTCTTCTAGAGTGATCGTTATAATTGAAGTCTTATCATCAGAATAAATTATAAAGTCATATTCAGTTACAGGGTCAAACATTTTCTCACCTCATTAGCTTTATCCATTGCGTCTCATGAATTACTTTAATCTTAGTAAACCAAGACTTCTTAATAAGTTTTAATTTTATGTATCTTGCTCTAATAGTTTAAACTATTAAAAACTAATCTTTTTGTAAATCTAACCTGTCAATTATGAACTCATATAAATTATCAGCTTCTCTATCACTATAATTATTACCTGGATACCAGGCAACAACTGGACATTCACCATTGTACATTTTAAATGTATCTAAACAATAAATCCAATCAGCACCAGGTTCATATACTACTACATAACCCTCTGGAATACTGTATTCTTTCCAGCCTATTGTTTTATCTACACTTATAAGAGTATTGTTTAAACCTATACCATCAATATCTATGCCATAAAAACAAACTGAACCATATTCAGATAATATCCATTTATAACTATCTGGTAAACTAACATTCAATTTTTCTTCAATTTCTCTTATTGTAATTTCTGAAGCTCCTTTTAATTTGTAGACACTGTTATTTTCGATTAACTCTTTTAGCTCTTTTTCGTACATGCTGATCACCTCTAATAAGTAGACACTAAGTTTATATTACCATATCAGTTTAAATTCTTCTCAGTTGGAGTATCTTATTAATTCTCATTCAATGCTCCCCTTTAATGATAAGTTTACTCTTTTTATAGAAATACAAATTAATAGATCTAATTTGATCTTCCAAAACCTGGCACTTTTGTCTAATATGAAAGTCAAAACCTCATGAATCATATTCATTTTTTTTCAATGAGATCACTTATGGAAATCACTTTAATATCACCTTTACCCTTCGGTGAAGCCATCATTTTCATCACTTCTGAATGTGCATTTAAAAAAGCCGCAAAACCGTCTATTTTGCGGTAGCGACTATGTTTTTTGGGTAACCATCCCCCATTATCATATTTTTTTAACTTCACATTGTTAATGTACCATCTGAAGAGTTTGTTTTGATTAAAAATGACTTTACCATCAATAAACATTGTCTCAAGATCCCTCATAACTGGAGTTAGGGTTAACGCTCCTTGTCTGACTATTTCAGTTTTAAAACCATGACTTTCAAGATCTTTAACAAGCCTGTAAGCTTTAGCTGGATCATACATAATCTTTTCAATACTATAAATTTTTGACTGTTCCATGAACCAATCATATACAACCTCTAACCTAATATACTCTTCATCAACAATCGTTAACAATCCCTGCTCAGATAACCCTAAATAATCAATCTTCTCATTATTTGCTAATACTTTTTTTCTAGGTATCCAAGAATGAGATAAAGCAAAAACCTTACCTGAATCAAGAGGAAATTCAAGACAGGCACTTGTGAAATCTTCTGATTCTGAAAGGTCAAAACCTCCAACACATGGCATCTCTATTAAAGTTTCAATATCTATCCTTTTATTATTTCGTTGAATGACCTGATAATCTAAATAGGACTGTTCATCTGATTTAACGAATATATTAAAACGCTTTGTTATAAAATCATTCTTTTCTGCAGGAATCCGTTTTGCTTTTTCCCAATCCTCTATCATATCTTGTAATTGTATGGATATACCAAGATTAGGATTAGCTTTGATCCACATTTCAGGCTTTTCAAATTCAATTTCATCATCTAAACTAGCAAGATAATAAAAGGTTCGTTCATCTTCGATAAGACCATTCAATACATCGACACCTTGTTCATAATAATCTACTAACGGACCATCTAATTGATAGCCTGCAGTGGTAATATAGATTAATAAAGGTTGTTTCCTACTTCCTCTAGAGTTTTTAATGACATTGATTAATTTGTAGTCCTTATATTCATGGATTTCATCAAAAATACCAAGGTGAGTATTTAACCCATCCAACTTATCACTATCCGTTGCTTGTGGTTCTATTTTTGAAAAGGTCTTATCAAAGTGAATAGCATCCCTTAATGTCCTAAACCTTTTCTTTAATTGAGGTGAAGATCTAATCATTTTCTTAGATTCATCAAACAATAATCTAGCTTGTTTCATGGAGTTGGCTAGCAAAACAACATCGGCACCATTCTCATTGTCTTTACTACAACCATAGTTTGCAGTTCCTGAGATCATTGTCGTTTTTCCATTCTTTCTACCTACAAAAATAATACATTCTTTAAACCGTCTTACCCCTGTATCTTTATGAATCCACCCATATGTGGACCCTAAAACAAAATGCTGCCAAGGTTGAAGTATTAACTGCTTAAAATCACCTTTTGATGGTTTACAGAAACTTTCAATAAAACATATCGGTCTTTGACCTGTTTTTTCTATAAAAATGTAAGGAAAATCATTATTTTTTTGTCTTTTTAGATCATCTAAGTGTCTTTTACAAGCTAAAATAACCTCTTTACAAGCTATGATTTTACCTTTCACTACCTGTTCTGCGTACCAAGTAGTTAGAAGCGATTGAGCAGGTTTTATGAGCACATTGAGAGTCCCTGTATTAGAAATCTTCGAATCC
>NZ_SIJB01000039.1 GCF_009910845.1 Chengkuizengella marina
GCCCAAGTAATACTTCCAGTATCTTTTTGTTCATGAGAGATCAGTTCTCCAAACGGATTGATGTCTGTTTGGAATCCCATAGACAAAGATTCATAATTTAAAGCTAAAGAAGTTCCTTCTGTTGAAATGGTATAGTCATAGTCTCCCATTGTTTGACCATCATAAGAAACAGTTTGGATACGACTTAAATTATCATGCGTATAATCTACTTGTTTTAAATCAGGATAAACTAAAGCTGCTAGTCTATCAAAATCATCATAGTTAAAGGTATAGGTGTTCCCAGCTATTTCTTGTGTGTTTAATCGTTTCCACTCATCATACGTATAGGAAAGGGTTTGCCCTTCACTATTGGAAAGTTCTGTTGGTAATCTTGTTGCTGGATCATACGTATAATCTTCCCATAAAACTTCTTGTCCCGTATTGTCTGTCACCGTCATATGTTCGATTTCGCTATATGGGCTATACGTATACGTAAACGTTTGTCCATTTTTATCTACAAAGGTATCAATGAGACCTTTGTTATTATACTTATACGTTTCTTGATCTCCAGATGGAGAGGTTTCTGTCATTAACCAACCGACTTCATTATATGTTTTCGTAACCTCAGGGTCTGTTTTGTCATTGATATAATATTCCACAACTTGCCCTAGTGGGTTATATACATACTTGTATGTTTGTCCAAGATCATCCTCTAAGAAGATTAGATTTCCTTTTCCATCATAACCGTATTGATTCGTTTGTGTTTTTCCTTCAGAGGTCACAGTTGTCTCTAGTAATTGACCTAAAGATGAATATTGATTTGTTGTGATTCTTTCTTTATTTCCATTGATATCTCGTTCAACAAACTTTACAAGATTTCCACTAACATCATAGTAGGAGATTTCTTCTTTACCGTTTGGATAAACCACTTTGGTTGTTTGTTGAAGGGTACTATATCCATCCGCACCTTGAACGGTATTTGCATAATAATATCTTGTAATATTCCCTTCCGCATCCTCCATGCTCATGACACGGTTTAAGTTATCATAGGTGTAATTTGTTCCTAAATCACTATTTCCATAAGGTTTGGTTGTATCTGTGATGATACCGTCACTAGATTCAATTTCATTCATCACTCTAGATACTTCATTTACAGTTCTTACTTGTTTGACGTTTAAACCAAATGGAGTATAAAAGCTCTCGATTTGCTCACCATCAGGTGTATTCACTGTGACTTTTCTTTCATCGTTCACATAGTCTACGGTTGTGGTTCGAATGTCTCCACCAAATGGTACTTGACGATAAGTTTTAATACGATTTAGATAGTCATAATCATATTCGACTTCACTTGTATCTGGATAGATGATTTCTCTTAAGTTACCTTCTTCATCATAATCATACTGAATGGTTAAAGATATCGGATTTAAATCTTCTTCAAGAGTAACGCTTGTAGTTTCAGTTTTTAACTTTGCATCATCAGTGTACGTAAAATCTTTCTCCGTTATCAATTGTTCCACATCAAATTGATCTCCAGAGGCATAAATATCCATAGAAGTTAACAATTCTTTGCCATCATATTGAACATCTGTTTTAAAAATATCGGTTTTCTGCAACGATGGCTCGAATGGATCTTGATAAGTGTACGTTTCAGTAGTGAAATCTGGCATATAATCGTTATAGTTAATTTGCTTTAAATAAGTTGTCAGACCATCTACTGAATTTACTTTTAAATTTGAAATTTGATGGAAATTATCATCATTATATTCATACGTTGTTACGTTCCCTAAAGAATCTATTTCTTTTGTTATTTGTCCATAAGTATCATATTCTAAAGTACGGGTCTGCATCTTAATCTGTTCAGAAGATGTAGGAAGTACTGGAAATTGAATGTTTTTGTGTATCAAAGGGTATAAAAATTTATGACGACTGTCCTCATTATGTTCTATTACATCCCAGTAATCTGGTATTTCATCAGAATATTGGTGGATTTTTGAAGGTCTGAAAAAATCATCGTCATATTCATATGCCGTTATTACATCAGAGTTAGAATAATATGAATTTCCAGCTTCTGAAAATACCAATTCACTATCTTTTAAATCTCTTACCCATTGAAATTGTAATAAAAATCTTTTTCCGTTGTTACCATAATGAGAATAAGTTGTTTCTCCAGTGGATTCATCAACATACTTGATTGTTTGTTTATCCCCAAAACGTGAAGTATATCCTTGAATTCTACCATTGTCGTATCGATCAAACTTCCAATATTCCTTAAAGTTATATCCATGGTCTATATGTTCATTAGAGTAAGTTTGATAAGTCACTTTTGATTGCGTATCTTCTTCATATGAATACAACACTCGATTCACAGCATGGAAAGAAATATGTTGTAATCCAAACTCATCTAAAAATAATCGTGTCGTATTCCTAAGCTCTTCAGCAATGCCAACCTCATCATAACCATCATATTCAACTGACCAAAGAGGATTATATTTATCATATACAAACTGAAGAGTAGTTCCATTATTAAAATTTATATTTTTTAATAATAAATAAGGAAGTTCTGCAAAATCATACAGTTGTGCGTCATAAATGTCTGCGAGTTCATATGTTTCACTATCTTCTCCCCAGTAGGCTAACCATTCACCATATTCATCATTTTCATCTCTCCACAAAGGTCTACCACTACTTGAAGAGTAGTATTCATACCCATCCGTAGGAAGTATTAAGTTAAAATCTGCCATTGTACTTGAATCTATCGCGTAGTAATCATATGACTCTAATACATTGCCACTTCCATCTTTGACTGTGTTAAGTTGCCAGTAGGAAATACTTTCAGTTGTTAGATCATTAGGATGATCATCGTTCGTTCTTTCCTTATAAGTAATTGTTTTTGTTCTTTTAGTCGTTTCATAATTAATCTCTTCAAGAATATTGCCTGTACTATCCTGAGCCTTCATTTTGGAGATAACAAGATTAGCATCTCTATAAATCGTGACTGTTCTATCAAGGGAATCTGTAATGATGATGTCATTATCAATGTATTCATAGTCTACAATCATATTATTAATGTGACTATATTTCTGAATAATTCGACCCTGATCATCAAAATCGTACAAGGTGTTTCCTATTCCTAATGTATATACCTCTATATCAAAACCTAACATATTATCGATATAATTATCAGGACCATTCTCAAAATTGAATTTTTGCCTATACCCATTTGCTCTTACTTCTAGAGACACTTCATTTACATATGGATAGTCTATTAATTCCATCTTAGGAGAACCATTAATATCGGTTAAATGAAACTCATATGAACTACCATCATCTACTGTGAAAACCATTTTAAATGAGGGTTCATCAGGATCAAACACATAACTACTTTCATATATTTTTTTACCATCAGTATCTGTTGTCAAATAATCAATATCATGAACGATCTTACCTTCAATATCGCGATCGATTTCCATATAAGGCAAGTTTAAGCTCCAGCCATTAGCAATAAATCCATTTTTCACTTCTTCAGTATCAAATGGAATCGAATAGTTTTCACTCCTTCTTGATTCTGGCTTCATTAATTTACTATCTAAAGAGTTATATTGCCTTTTTAATACAAAATCAAAACCATTTTTTCCAGGTAAATAAATATCTGCTACACTTCTATTTGCTGTTCGGTACAATGTATCAACATATTGATCAGATTTTATATCATAATTATAGGTGCTGTTAAATTCAGTAAAAGTATACTCTTCTAAAGCAGTAGTAGACATCATTTCATTTAAATCAGCTACTCTATTTACATTTAACTTCTTTTGTTGAAATGTTTGTAACTCTTCAATGTAGGCTTCACGGTCTGAATCGAGTCTATATTGAGTAATAGCTGTTGGAAGTAATTCTTCTAATAACTCATAATCTTCTAAGTTCAAATCAGAAATTTTTGTATTAACTAGTTCTGTATCCAATTCAATGAATTGAATTAAATCTTCATCATCTAACTGATCCATATATGATGGATCAAAATATGCAGCAATCAGTAATAAATCTCCATTTAATTGAGGAATTGTTATATTCTCTTTTGAAGGAATTCCTTTTGTTTCTTTTTTAGAATCAATATCTGTTGGGTCTTCTAGATCAATGTTGTCATCTATAGGTTGTTCTTCCGTAGTTTCTTCTGATTCCGTAATCTCTTCATCAACGTTTTCATCGTTTTCCGCTAAAACTAATGCCTTAACTACATTGATTAATCCAAATCCATACTGACGGTTATCCCCTAATGGAGTAGCTGAACTATAAATAATATTTTTTACTTGCTCAGAAGTCAGCTTTTTATCGTTTGACCAAATCAATGCTGCAGCACCAGTCACATGAGGAACTGCCATAGATGTTCCAGTCATTTCCCCATATTCTTCATCATTTACCGTACTTAATATCCCTATCCCAGGTGCTACTAAATCAAGTTCTTCTCCAATACTAGAAAAACTTGCTCTCTCTAAGTTATCATTTACTGCACCGACTGAAATAACTTCTGGAAATTGTGCTGGGTATGTGATTGTTTCTCCATCTCCGCCATTTCCAGCAGAAGCAATGACTAATATTCCTTCTTCAGTTGCTTCTTGAATGGCTTGATGAAGGGCTTGACTATAAGCATATGAACCAAAACTCATAGAGATAATGTTCATTTTGTTATCTATTGCCCATTGAATCCCTTCAATAACCTGTGAGTAAGAACCATTTCCATCTTCATCAAGCACTTTAACGGCATAAAGATCAGCTTTAGGAGCTGCCCCAACTACCCCCTCACTATTATTGAGAGCAGCTACGGTTCCTGCCACATGGGTACCATGTCCATGATCATCTTTTTCAAAAGATTGCCCTTCTACAAAGGAAACTCCACCTTTTACTTTTAAGTCTGAATGGTTAGCAATTCCTGTATCTAAGATTGCAATATTGACGTTTTTACCTTCGAAATTATTCTCATGAGCAAGATCACTACCAATAGCTTCAATTCCCCAAGGAATCAACTGTTTATTTTCGTCTACATCTTTCTTTTTATGCTTATCTACAGAAGCAACTTCTACCAAAGCATTTTCTTCCACAAATAACACTTCATCATCACTGGCTACATCTAGTAACTCTGATTGGGTCAACTCAGCCACAATGAAGTCTTTCTTTTTCGTTTTTATTTTTTTGACCTTTTTATCTTTAAGCTTCTTTTCTTTAAATCCATCTGCTGATACTTCTTCATTTAACCCTATTAAATAAGAAGTTACCTCATCATTTTCTAATAATTCACTCGGATTTGCATATGCTAGATTTGAAAACAACATCGTAAAAATACAAATAAATACAACTATTTTATTAAAATTCACACTAGGTACCTCCTAAAATATAAATCACTTTAAAATCACATCACTTATTCTTGAACATAGGTCCTTTTTAGATTACCATTTTGGTCATATTCATAACGTATTGTTCGTCCATCTGGAAGGGTTAAGGAAGTAAGTCTCTCCTCATCATCATATTCATAGATAAAAGACCCGAAGAATAACCCGTTATTCTCAGGTGTCGTCATGACTTCAACTGAATGTTCACTTTCTCCAGAAATATTAATTGCAGAAACAACATAAAAATATGTAGTTCCATTTATAACGTCATGATCTATATAGCTCGTTGTTGTTAAATCGTTTGCTATAACCGTATAGGGTCCACCCGAAGTTGTTGAACGCTTCACAATATAAATACTAGCTCTTTCAGTGATATCCCAATCAACTTTTACAGTGCCATCTCCAGCAGATACAATAACAGATGGTACATTGGGGACATATAATGTGGAGGTAATACTCACTTCTTCTGAATGATCACTTTCTCCAGTCCTATTGACTGCACTGACTACATAATAATAAGTGGTTCCAATTGTTACATTGGTATCTATATATTGATTTGATGTAAATCCACTTTCAATTGTGATATATGGTCCACTTATCGTTTCGGAACGTTTGATAATATAACTTTCTGCATCCATGCTTTTATCCCAATTCAGATAAACAGATTCTTCTCCTGTGGTTGCTATTAACCCTGATGGAGGTAATAGAACAGTGACAACACTTGTTTCAATGGAATTTTGACTTTCTCCGACACTATTTAAGGCACTAACCACATAATAATATGTTGCTCCGTTTACTATATTTTCATCTATGTAACTAGTTTCAGTAAGATCACTTGCAATGATTTCATATGGTCCATTTGGCGTCTCGGAACGTTTGATGGTGTAATATTCGGCTCCCATGCTGTCATTCCATTTTATTTTAACAGATGTACCCTCTTTTGTTAGTATTAAACCTGAAGGTGTAATGGGGATTGTGATAGCACTTATTTCATCAGAGTTTTCACTTTCCCCTTCATTATTTACAGAACTGACAACATAATAGTATGTGGTTCCACTAGTTACATCCATATCTAAGTAATTTGTAGAGGTGATGTTACTTGCAATTAATTCATAAGGTCCTCCTGTGCTAGTTGAACGTTTTATATTATAGCTATCCGTTCCAACTGCTGCATCCCAAGATATTTCTATTGATTCGTTTGATTTAACCCTTAAGTGAGTAGGTGGTAAGACATTAGGGGTTTTTAGATTTGTCC
>NZ_SIJB01000004.1 GCF_009910845.1 Chengkuizengella marina
CTTTACAGCAGGAGCAGGGATCATATCCGCGGGTGGACAAAGCGGAGAGATTCAAACTCGAAATAATAAAACAGACTGGAGCAATTATGATGAAACAAATGATTACTCTTTTGATGCTAGTAAAACACAGTTTACGAATTGGGATCGAGTGACACTTTATCATCATAGTCAATTAGTCTGGGGGATTGAACCTTAAGTTAATTAGATTAGTTAATTGGCGTCCAACTCGTTTGGACGCCTTTTAAATTTAGGATAATATAAGCTTTATTTTTACTAGATCATATTAAAAGTCTATCTTTTCATATTTAATGTTATATTATATAACATTAAATATGTGAGAGGTGTATGTATGTGTTAATTACATTTAAAAAATATCATTTATTAAAAGAGCAGGAAAAGTTTATGATAAATCTATAAAAAAAATTAGAATAGAAGGGGATAAAGATGATCAGGAACAGTTAATATCAAACCCTTATGGATTTTTTTATTTTGTTATTGAAAATGAAAATGCAGAAGTAATCCCAGTATATTCAAATTAATTTTAATTTCATTGTTGATATCTCTAGTGAGGCATTATTTCATCTTTTGTTTTATTTATCATATTTGGGATATGAAGCCTACAGCTATTTATGAATTGATTGATCAACTTCACCAGAAACATCAGCAAAAGTAACTTATTTAAATTATGATAAAATAATAGAAATGAAACCTCCAACAGAGTATCAGAATTCAAAGAACTATCTTCTAAGCATCAGATAGGTGGAATTTATAAATTAAATAAAAGAAAAAAAATGAGGCAATCTTTAAATTGGATAAGAAGTAGTTGAATAGGATTGAAGATTATATGACATCTTAACTTCTCTTTTAAGCATAATACCAAAAAAAGGTGGTTGAATAATGAAGTGTCACTTAAATGATATATCAGTTCATTATGAAGTTTACGGAACAGGAAAACCAATCATTATGCTTCACGGATATTCATTAGACTCACAAGTCATGAAAGGATGTATGGAACCTATTTTTAAAGATCATTCTAATGATTATCAAAGAATTTATTTAGATTTTCCAGGTATGGGGCAAACAGAAGCAAAGGACTGGATTAAAAATTCAGATCAGATGTTAGAGATTGTACTAGAGTTCATTGATAAGGTTATACCTAATCAAAATTTTCTAATAGTTGGTCAATCTTATGGTGGTTACATATCCAGAGGTGTTTTGAAAGAGAGAACAACGATGATAGATGGAATGATGCTGATCTGTCCACTGATTATTCCTGACAAAGACAAAAGAAATTTACCAGAACATAAAGTGATATACAAAAATAAGAAATTCATTGAGGAGTTTAAAACGAATAAATACTTTGAAGAGTTTCAAACTTTAGCTGTAGTGCAAGATACATATCATTTTGAAAGATTTAAGAATGAAATTTTAGCAGGAGTTCACCTAGCAAATACAGAGTTTATTGAAAAACTAAAAGATGAAGGATATGGATTTTCATTTGAAGTAGATCATTTGGTTGAATCTTACGAAAAACCTGTTTTAATTTTGTTGGGAAAGCAAGATTCTTTTACTGGATACCGAGATGCATTTCATTTAATGGAAAATTACCCAAGAGGTAGTTTTGTCGTATTAGATCGTGCTGGTCACAATTTACAAATAGAACAAAATAAATTATTCAACTCATTTGTGGAAGAATGGCTTAATAGAGTAAATGAAGGTTAAATGTTTTTCAAATGATAAATGATGCTAAAGTATATTTATATGATACTAGCTTAGAATGAATGAAGACATTGAACAGAATAAATCAAAGGAGTGGGATTATGAAACCAACAAAGTTGCCAAAGGAACAAAAGGATCAAATGATATCAAACATACAACACTATTTTTCGATGGAACGGTCTGAGGAGATAGGGAATCTAGCTGCAGAAAATTTTCTTGATTTTATTATGAAAGAGCTAGGTCCATACATATATAATCAAGCCATTAGTGATGCAAGAATGTTAATAAATGAAAAGATGGTACATATAGAAGATGATTTATATTCCTTAGAAAAGCAACTTAGATAAACTTCATTTTTTGAATGCTATTGGCTGTCATACCACGTTATGTGCTAATTCCACAACTTTAGATAAAGTACTCTTTGTTGCTCATAAAATTGAATGGGATCAAACAGGAACACCACCGTATATTCAGCATCTTTTAACTCAAATGGAGAAATCACTAGAACATGATGCATTTTCATATATTACATATTTGTGGGATCAAAGAAATTCACTAAAGGTTGTGCATCCTTGGTTAGCCGATGCATATTTTGAGTTAAAAGAAACACTCAAAAATCATCATGATCATTAGTTTTCTTTTTTTTATGAAAAGGAGATTTTTTGTTTTTTGAAGTAACTCTTATTTCAATTATGATGGCAACAATAAAAAATAATAATACAAGTATCCACAAATAAAATAAATATTCCATAATGACTCCTTATATTGAAAAAATTTCTATAAACAAAGTGTAACTTGAAATTAATTCAAAATCAAGTGTTTATTTGAATTTTTTTCAATTTTATTTTGAAGTTAGTACAATTCCTTTATACTTAATGTCAGAGGTGATTTATTCATGACTTTCGGTGCTAGATTAAAAAAAGCACGTAAAAATAAACAATTGATTCAAAGCCAAGTAGCAGAACTATTAGGCATCGATTTTACAACAATCTCAAAGTATGAGAACGATAAATCTGAACCAGATAATGAAATACTACAAAAATTAGCAGACTTATATGAGGTTTCCATTGATTGGCTTCTCACAGGAGAAACCAAAACAAAAGGAAATTTGGATAATAAAATTTATTTTAATGGTGAATATGTAAAGTTAACTGATGATGAGGCACAACATCTAAAAGATACACTTGAGATGTATCGTTTGTGGAAACAAAGTAAAACAGAAAAGTAACATTTATCAAATGAAACTTTTTTTGTTTTTGACCGTAAAATTAACAATCTAATCATTATTGAACATCTAAAAATAGGTAACTATTCATTAGGTGTTTTTTTCATCTATTGGAGGTAGATTTATGTATAAGCAAATCAATAAACAGATTGTTCAAACAAAAGAACGACTTCGAAAAAGAAGAAAACTTAAATTAAAATTAGATCAACTTGAACTTACGTTGCAAGATGAACATAGTAAATTAAAAAAGTATAAAAAGATATTAGAAAATGAAGAGCAGGACGTCAGTAAACTAGAATCCTTTAGTTTAACTTCTTTATTTTATACAGTATTGGGAACAAAAGATAAAAAGCTGCAGAAGGAAAAAGAAGAATATTTAGCTGCGAAGCTAAAATATGATGAATCTTATGAAACTGTTTCAGATGTAAAACAAGAAAAAATAGAACTACAAAAGTTATTAAGAAATTATAAAGATGTAGAAGCAGAATATGAGAGTATATTAAAATTAAAAAAACAATTGATACTTCAATCTGAAGATGAAAATACAAAAAAGCTTATTCACTTAACTGAGGCAAAATCTGAACTTCAAGAAGATCTCAGAGAATTAGAGGAAGCCATTCATGCGGGAAATAATGCAAAAAATAATTTGAATACTATGATTGAAGCGCTTAGAAGTGCTAAAAATTGGGGTACTTATGATATGATTGGTGGCGGATTAATTTCTACAGCAGCTAAACACTCTAAGATTGATAAAGCGAATCAGTATGCTCATCAAGTACAAAAATCTCTTCGGCTTTTTAAAAATGAGTTATTGGATGTAAAAATGGATCATCATTTAAATTTACAAATTCATTCGTTTGAGAAGTTTGCTGATTATTTTTTTGATGGGCTCATATTTGACTGGATTGTACAATCAAAAATTAATAATTCATTAAATAATGTAATGAAAATATCCAGACAAGTTTCTGATATTATACTGCAATTAAATAAACAGTCTACCAAAGTACAAAATGAGATCCAAACATTAAGTGAAAATATATTGGAAATTGTTACTGATATGGAATAAACATATATAAAGAATGGAAGTGAACAATGGATCATTTAGAAGTATTCAAAGACATTGTAGCCTCGGAAGAAGAGTTAAGAGAAATGATAGGATACCCTAGTGAAAGAGCAATAAAAAAGGTGATTTCTAAACTTGATTCACATTGTCGTCATTATTTAAGCTTATCTCCTTTTGCTTTATTATCGACTTCAGATATAAATGGAATATGTGATGTTTCTCCACGTGGTGATGCCCCTGGTTTTATTCATATCTTAGATGACAAACATATTGTTTTACCTGAACGGCAAGGGAACAAAAGAATAGATTCCATCAAGAATATCTTATCAAATCAACACGTTGGGCTAATATTTTTAATACCTGGATTAAAGGAAACACTAAGAATTAATGGGAAGGCGTGTGTGATTAAAGATCAAGAGATACTGAAACACATGGCAGTAAATGAACGAGTTCCGTTGATAGGGATTGGAATTGAAATAGAAGAATGTTTTGTGCATTGTGCTAAATCTTTGATCAGGTCTCAGTTATGGGATCAGAAAACATGGATTGATAAAGAGAATCTGCCTTCTATCCCACATATGATGGCTGCTCATGTGAATAAAAGCAGTATGACTCCTAAAATAATAGAAGAATCACTTCATGAGAGTTATACTAAACGTCTCTATTAATGATGAGTCAAGGTACATAGAAAATTGTTGACATAAGAGTAGGTATTGTAGTACTATGATAAACCCTAAAAAAGGAGGTTTAATCAATATGTATGACTACCAAAAGAAATTTACTACGAATAGACTAATTTTAAAAGTAATAGATGAATCCTATGCTGAAAAAGTAGTAGAGTACATAAATAAAAACAAAGATTTCTTAACTCCATGGAGTCCTCTAGTAAATGAAGAATTTTTTGCTGTACAGTTTCAAGCTCAGAAACTGAATGAGGACATCAAAAAAATGAATGATGGATCTATGTTGAAAGTATGGATCTTTAAAAAAGAAGATGAAAAAGAGGAAATTATAGGTTCAATTTCATTAAATAATATCGTTCGGGGTGTTTTTCAATCATGTCATTTAGGTTATCAATTGAGCCATAAAGAAATAAATCAAGGTTATATAACAGAAGCTATTAACAGAGTGATCGAGTACGCTTTTGACGAATTACAATTACATCGGATTGAAGCAAATATTATGCCTAGAAATGGAGCATCATTAAAAGTAGTTGAGAAACTAGGTTTTGAATCAGAAGGTTTAGCTAAGAAATATTTGAAAATCAATGGAAAATGGGAAGATCATATTCATATGGTAATTTTAAATGAAAAAATGGAGTGATCAAGTAAAAAGATTTTCAAACAGAGTTGAGAATTATGTAAAATATCGCCCTAGTTATCCCAAAAAAGTAATAGATTTTTTGTATAATGAACTAGGATTGAAGCAAATTTCAAAAATAGCAGATGTTGGTTCGGGAACAGGGATTTTTTCCAATCTTTTATTATATAGAGGATCAAAAGTATTTTCTATTGAACCTAATCAAGAGATGAGAGAGTCAGCCGAGAACGCTTTAGAAAATTACGATAATTATTTCTCTATCAATGGATCAGCAGAATTCACAACTTTACCTGATGATTCTGTTGATTTTATTGTTTCAGCTCAAGCTTTCCATTGGTTTGATTTGCAAAAAACGAAAGAAGAATTTAAAAGAATATTAAAACCGAACGGAAAAGTAGTTTTAATTTGGAATAATCGTTTAACAGAGGAAAGTGAATTTTCAATAGCGTACGAACGCATTTTGAAAAAATATGCAAATGATTACAATGAAGTGAATCATCAAAATATAGGACATCGAGAATTGAATTCTTTTTTCAATAACAGAGGGCATAAAACATTCACCTGTTCAAATTATCAGGTATTTAATTTTGAACAATTAAAGGGCAGACTTTTATCGTCTTCTTATTCACCAGTCCCAGGAGAAAGTAACTACGAAACTATTATGGAACAATTACGAGATGTTTTTCATTTATATAATCAAAATGGACAAGTGACTTTTCATTATAATACAGAAGTTTTATTACGGTGATGTCTAAGTCCTAAAATTTAACGCAAAAAAGCGGATAAAGGATATATCGTAGTATACCCTTCATCCACTTTTGTATTCTTATCTCACAAGTGATTATTCAGTTTTGCTTGTATCTACTATACGTCCTTCAACTTGTGGATTAATGCTGTCTTGAGCCATAAAGTATTCTTCAACTACAGAGTAAATCGTTAATCCTGTGTTGAAAGAATCATTATCTTCAAACATTGCATATCCGTCTCCACCTACTGCAAGAAAATCATTTGTAGCAAGCTTGTACGTTTTTGTTACATCAATATCTTCTCCGGCTACTTTTATATTTATTACACGTTCGCCAGCAGGTTTACTTGAATCATAAGTGAATGACATACCACTGATTTGTGGGAATTGTCCTTTTTGATCTTCAACCGCACTTACACCGTGTTCTAAAGCAGCAACAAGCTCTTCACCTGTAACATCTAATACAGCTAATGTGTTAGGGAAAGGAAGAAGTGTATTTAAATCTAATTTAGTAATTTCTCCAGCTGATAACTGAGTACGAATTCCCCCAGCATTCATAATTGCAACATCCGCTTCGTAACCAGCAATGGATTGTGTTTTTTCAACTAAAATATCTGTGATTAAGTTACCGATGTTTGTTTCACCAGCTCTTACTAAAGCTCGATCTCCATCTAAATCTACTTCTGAATTTGTAATCACAACATTCATAATTTCTTTGATTTCCTCAGAAATTTCTGTAACCATCTGTTCAATTTCTGGATCTGCTTCAACTGTTTCATCATATTCTTTTAACCCGCCGCTAAAAGCAACAAGTTCATCGTTATAATAATATAAATCAGCTCTACCTAAAGATTTTCCATACTCCCAATCTTGCACGATATATGTCCCATTCACAACTTCAGGAGTTTTAAGAGGTGTATGTGAATGTCCACCAATGATTAGGTCGATACCGTCAACTGCTTCAGCAATTTCTTTGTCTACCTCTAGACCCACATGGGAAACTGCAATAACATGATCTACTTCTTCTTTTAATTGTGGTACCATTTCTTTTGCAACTTCAACAGGCGATTTAAACGTTAGTCCTTCAACATTATCTGGATGAGTGACAATTGGTGTATCTTCAGTAACAAAACCGATAAATGCAAATTTCTTTCCACCAATTTCAGTATAGTAAACAGGATCAAGTAATTCAGATCCATCATCCGTAAATACATTTGAAGAAATAACAGGATATTCTAATTGTCCGGCTAAGTTTAATAGTTGTTCAAAACCAAAATCAAATTCATGATTTCCTGCTGCCATCGTTTCATAATCTAATTGATTCAATATTGGAAGAATAGATTCACCTTCGGTTTGGTTAACAAAGATTGTACCTTGGAATGTATCTCCAGCATCAATTAATAAGAAGTTTTCACTTTCTTCTCTCCACTCATTAATAAGTGTAGCCATTTTTGCATAACCAAATTCTTTGTTATAACCATCTTCCTCAATATGACCATGAACGTCATTTGTGTGACCAATCGTAATTTGTACAGTTGCTGCTTCACCTAAAGCATCAAAAAATACTTCACGAGTGACTGTATTGCTTTCATCTAATTCTAGCTCTAATCCAGCAGAATTTCCTAAAGCAATAAGTTCAGAACTGCTTAATTTTTTGTTAGGGTTTTTTACATCTGTAACGATGCCTTCATCTAACGCCCACTTTAAAGACGCTGAAGCCCAATGTTTGATTTTAGGGTCTGCCTCCAAATCACTAGCACCCTGAACTCTTGAGAATAAAGTGACTGCTTCTGCAAGAGATACTTTCTTGTTTAACCCAAGATTTCCATCTTTATATCCCTGAATGATTTCTTTATCCTTCATCCAGTCCATGTGAGGGATAGGTTGTAATGGCTCTGCATTAACACTTCCCATCATTAATGATAAAGATACAGCACCTGTTACGGCTAAAGTTCCTACTTTTTTAAACATTTCCATTCTCCTTTTTAGTAGATTTTTTGTAAAGCTATGGAAATTTGGTTCAAAAAATTAACCCCTAAAAAAATCTATAAAAAATATGATTTTTATATTTCCCATGAATATTATAACGCTAAATGGAAAGAATAAAAACATCTAAAATATTGGAAAAATACGTGATATAGTAAGGAATGCAAACGCAACCAATCTCATCTAAAAACGGAAATTAAGGGTAATAATTTTGATCATCAGAAAAGATGGTATATAGTTTATAAGTTGTTTTTAAAAAGTAAGTTGACAAAAGTAAGTTAGTTAATGTATTCTAAACTTAGTAGTGATTAGTTTAATATTTTTTTTAAATTAATATATATAGTTAAAAGGAGGTTGTGATCATATAATTTATATAGCTTTTGTATATAATTATCTTTAGTTCGAGATAATTGAAAGGTATGATTTAGAATGGAACATGATCGTAAATTATCTTTAAAACTTTTTATAGTTTTATCCCGTGCGACTAGAACAATAAGTGATTTAACGCATCAGGATATACAAAGTTATGGATTAAATCCAACAGAGTTTGCTGTACTAGACCTTTTGTATCACAAAGGCGAACAGCCTCTACAAAAAATTGGTGAGAAAATATTAATTGCGAGTGGAAGTATAACTTATGTCGTTGATAAATTGGAAGAAAAAGGATATTTAACTAGAAATCCAAATCCAAATGATAGAAGAATTATTTATGCGATCATAAGTGAAAATGGAAAGAAGCTCTTTGATGAGATTTTTCCAAAACATGAAAGTAAAATTGATGAAATCGTTAATGGTTTATCAGATGAGGAAAAAAAACAAGCCATTTATTTGTTAAAAAAATTAGGAATTTATGCAAAACACATAGAATAAAAATATACAATTATCTATTAAAATGAAGATTACTTTGAATTAAGTTCTATTACTTTTGAAGGGGAAAAAGTCCAATGGGAAGATGGAATGTTATTTATTAAAAAAATATCTCGAATTCGAGATAAATTTGAAGGGAGAAAATATTTATGAGAGAAAATAGAATTGGGATTGGATTATTAATCATTCGTTTAGTAGTTGGCCTGTTATTCATTGGCCATGGTTCACAAAAATTATTTGGTTTCTTTGGGGGGGCTGGTTTACAAGGCACTGGAGGTTTTTTTGAATCTATCGGATTATCGCCAGGAACTTTAATGGCTTTTATTGCTGGAGCAGGTGAATTGGTCGGTGGAATTCTTCTAGTATTAGGTTTTATAACACCTCTTGCTTCCGCAATGATTTTAGTCATTATGTTAGGTGCTATTGTTAAAGTACATGCTCCTGGTGGTTTATGGGCAACTCAAGGTGGAATAGAATATCCATTAGTTCTTTTAGCAACAGTAATAGGTATAGCATTCATTGGTTCAGGGAAGTATTCTCTTGACCATTACTTTTTCAAAAAAACGAAGAGGGTGACTTCTAATGATCAAAGTTTATCCTAAGGAATCTAGATTTTCTCGAGACCATGGTTGGTTACAATCAAATTTTAGTTTTTCATTTGCAGATTTTTATGATCCAGATAACTTGCAATTTGGTTCATTAAGAGTATTTAATGATGATTTCGTACGTCCTTCTCAAGGTTTTGGCAAACACCCTCATGAAGAAATGGAAATCGTTTCGATCGTATTGGACGGGGAGTTGAAACATGAAGACAGTGAAGGAAATTCAGCAGTCACTACTTTTGGTGGTATTCAAAGAATGAGTGCGGGAACTGGGATCTATCACTCTGAATTCAATCCTTCTTCAACACAAGAAGTAAACTTCTTTCAGTTATGGTTTTTGCCAAATAAAAAAGGTGTAGAACCAGAATATCAAAAAACAACTTATGAACCTTCAAAAATGAAAAACAATTTACTTCCTGTAGTTTCTAGTCAAGCTTCTGAGAATGTGGCTTACATCAATCAAGATGTAACAATTTACATGTCTGACTTGAATACTGGTAAGGAATTGACACATACACAGGAAGCTGGCAGAAAAATGTTCCTCTTTGTCATTGAAGGAGACGTAACATTAAATGATAACATTCATTTATCGAAACGTGACTCAGCTCGTATGACAGACGAGACATCAGTTGTGATTCAAGCAAATTCAGATGCAAGGTTCTTATTAATAGATTTAGTATAAATTGAATAAAAATGATATAGGACAGCAGATGTATTGCTGTCCTTTAGAATATTATTATTTGGAAGTTTTCCAGTATATGTATTTTGATTAGGGTTTGATCGATGATAAGTGCCAAAGTTGGTAGAAGAAGTGTATTAGTTTAATAACAATCCCAGTTTTTGAAAAAAGATTGATCAAACATAAAAAGTTTGATCATTTTAATTTCTTGAAATGTATAAGGGTGATTGAAAGAAATTGCGACTTCCTCAGGTGTTCAGTCAGAAAAAATAATTTTTGTGAATCTATTTCTGATGTTTATTGGATTTTCTTCTTAACACTTCATCCACAACCCAAAAAAGAATGGAATAAAAACCAGACAAGAAGTAAAAAGCCTTGTACAAACCTAAACTATTAAAGCTATGTCCTAGTCCAAAAATAATCGTAATAAAACCCCAAGCAAATAATAAATGGATAAACAACCCTGACAAAAGCCGTTTAAGACCACTGAATCTTTTTGTCACATAATCAGATAAGATTGAAACAGGAATCCCGTAAAATAAAAGTATAGATACGGTATAAATACTAATTACATAAAATCTCTAGAAAATCGTTTCCAAGAGTTAGTAGAGTATGCATTACTATAAACAAAACAGACAGTATAGATGTGATCAAGAAGGTCTTGGCTTTTCTTTTTAACATATTCTCCCCTCATTTCCATTATCCAGCTCAAACTGCTTAGCTGTTTAGTGAAGTAATCAGATTGATTTAAGAGTCTCTCCATAAAATGAATAACCAACCCCTTAAGGGTTTATTTATACAAGTATTTTCTAGAAATATTCATTAACATAGACATAAAAATCAAAAGGATACCAACTGCAGAAGAAATCCAAGGATAAATGATTGGAAAAAATATAGTAGGCCAACCTTTTAAAATGTCAGAGTAGTAACCCATGGACATAAGAGCTGTATTTGAAAAGTTAACTAATTTTACTCCTAATTTGTATTCAGAGCGATCTTGGTATCCAAATACTTCTTCACGCCACTCCCCTTTTTCATTAACATGAATAATACGCCATTGTCTATCCTCCATTTTTTCATTATTATCCGTTAACCTTTGTACAATTGCAGTTTTAATTTCATTTGATTTTAGATTTTTGACTGTTAAAATATCAATCCAAGAGAAATATCGACTACCCCGGTTTCGATTGGATAACCATATTTCAGACGAATCAGTGATTAACTTCCCATTGAGTTCAATTTGTAATTTTATTATTTCACCTGCTTCAACATGTTCATCTATATCCCAAGGTGTTAACGGAGCTAATCGCCCTGTATTTTCTTCTATTAACTTAATGTGATGATTATTAATAATTAATTCATTCGTTTGAATAATTGTAGGAAACCCTTGGACGTTGTCAGCATGTTTAATAACATAAGTACGATTTATGTCGTTATCGATATACATTTCTCGAAGCATTAAAAATATTGGATTAATAGATATAGTAATTAATAATAATCCTATAAGAAAGACGTAACGTGTCTTCATGTTTTATACTCCTTAATCCCTAAGCTAGGATTATTCATAGATAATTTGTTTTAAAGCTTTTTCTAGATTGTCGTGTTTAAAAGAAAATCCGTTGTTCAAAAATCGTTTAGGAATACACTTCCGACCAGTTAGTGCAAGTTCAGGAGCTGTTTTCAATACAAAAAATGAACCAAATTTCACCATTGGAGCTGGAACAGTTGGAGACCATCCTTTCCCTAATCCTTTTCGTAAGGTTTTCATAAATTCTTTATTTGTGACAGGATTAGGTCCAGTAACATTATATACTCCACAATATTGATTACTTTCAATAGCATGTAAGAACATTTCATTTAAATCATCAATATGAATCCAGCTTATATATTGTTTACCAGAACCTATGGTACCTCCTAGATTTAATTTCGTTAACTTAATGAGAGGTTCTAATGCACCTCCACCTTTTCCTAGAGCGAATCCAATACGAAAACAAATCTGCCGAGTTTTTTCATGATTAATTTCAAAAAAAGTCTCTTCCCATTTTTCGCAAACCTCAACTGAAAATCCTGTACCATGAGCTCCTCTTTCATCACATTCTTCTATCGTATCTCCATAAATAGCTAAAGAAGCAGCTTGTATAAACACATTGGGTGGATTACTGCATTTTTCTATGCTTTTATGCAAGATTTTTACTGAGTTAATTCTAGAAGATAATATACTTTCTTTATTTTTTTTAGTATAAATACAATCCACACTTTTTCCTGCTAAATTAATAATTGCGTAACTTCCTTCAATTTCTTTTTGCCAATCCTCTAGAGTTTGACCATCCCAATGAACATATTTAATATGACTATTAGTTTTTGAAGGCTGTCTAGTTAAAATAACAACTTCATACCCTTGCTTAACTAAATAATTTGCTAATGAAGTTCCTAAAAAACCAGATCCGCCAGGGATTACAATTTTTCGACTCATTAATTTCACCCCTTAAGCAACTATTCTAAAAATTTTTCTCTATTTTCCTTACTTGGAATCAAACACTGCTCACTCTTGCCAAACCATCGATATCTATTTTTTGCAATCCAATCATACACAACATCTCTTATTGATTTTGGTATAATGATGAAAGCAAAGAGGATGGGCCATAAGTTTTTTAATAGTAAACACAAGCGTAACGCTGCAGATGATTTGGTATATGTTTTGTTGCCTTGAATAAGGACAATGGTACTAATTTCTTTTGTGTTTAAGTTATATTGTTTAAGTAACTTTTGCCCAATATTAGATTGCAATGAAGCAAATTTGATGTTTCCTCTTACTCTTGGAAGAATAAATTGAACAACACCGTTACATAAATTGCAAACACCGTCAAAGAGTAAAATGGATGTTTTATTCATTGTAATTAGCTCCTTACTGTTCTAAGTATAGCTTGACGTTTTGATTTTGGTTAGTTCTAAATATTATAGTACTTGAAATAGGAGATTTTCACATGTATACTCGTTATTCAAATTCAATTGAAGTGGTTATTTTACTTCATGAAATATACGGAATAAATAAACATATTCAAGATACAGCCAATTTAATTGAAGAGTTAGGGTTTGATGTCATTTGTCCCAACCTGCTTAACTGTGGAAAAGTTTACAATTATGACGAAGAAATTGAAGCCTACCAAAACTTTAAAATGAATATTGGTTTTGAAAGAAGTACTGCTAAAGTGAAAGGTTTAATCAGTGAATCTTCATTAATATATGATAAAATTTATTTAGTTGGTTATAGTGTGGGGGGACAATTGCCTGGTTATGTAGTGAAAATCACTTGTGTGATCGAGTAGTTTGTTATTACGGCTCTCGTATTAGAGAATATTTGAACATAAAACCACAAATGCCAACCTTGCTATTTTTGCCTGAAACAGAAAAATCATTCCATGTAAGTGATCTTTACAATAAGCTCATTCAAAATGAAAGCGAACAAATTGAATTACGTACTTATAAAGCAAATCATGGTTTCGCAGATCCTTACTCAAAATATTATAACAAAGAAGCTTATAAACATTCATTTCATCGAATGGGTAACTTTTTAAAAGGAAGTGATAATTTTTTTTAAAAAAATAATAGATTACAATACAATCTAGGGTCATAGAAAATATCATAAAAAAATATATTCACTAATGAAAATGACATTCACAACTTTTTAAAAAGGGGAAATTAAACATGACAATTGAATTAATATCTATGTCCGCAGTTGATTATGAAAAATTTATCTCACATAGTATCAATCATTTTGCGAATGAAAAAGTCAGAGCGGGTACATGGCTTAAAGAGGAAGCAATGAATAAATCAAAAGAGGCTTTTGAGCGTTTACTACCTCAAGGATTAAATACAAATTTGCACTATTTACTTTCTATTGTAGATGAAGAACAAACGATAGGATGGTTATGGTATTTTTATGATGATAAAAATTTACAGAAAGAAGCATTTATTTATGACTTTTTTATATATGAAGAGTATCAAGGAAAAGGGTTTGGAAAGTCCTCACTTTTAGCGTTAGATATGCTAGCAAAAGATAAGGGTATAAAAAAGATCTCACTTCATGTTTTTGCTCATAATAAACGTGCAATACAACTATATGAAAAAATGGATTTCGAAGCTACAGATATCAGCATGTCAAAAATATTGTAGCCATGCATGAATGATTTTTTTAAGTTTATATAATTGAATTAAGCAGCAACATGGCAATGTTGACTGCTTTTTTGGAATATGCAAATGTTTACATTGAAAACGATACCAATAAGTGTTACTATGTACTATATTTACTCTTTTAAAACGATTACATTTATCAGCTACTATGAAAAGGGGAGAGGACTAGTATGGGGAAATTTAAGGGGAGAAGTTTATATTTATTCATGACGTTATCATTAGTTTTGATGCTTACTTTTAGCAATATGAATCTCAGTTTTGCAAACGCTAACAATAATAGAGTACAAGTATGGGTGACAACCGTGGATGAGCAAAAACTATTAGAACAGCAAGCAGATGTGTTTTTTGAAACAGATACAACCTTTAATCCAATAAATATTCAAGTCGATGAAAATATAAAATATCAAGAAATGGATGGTTTTGGAGCAGCAGTTTCTGGTTCAGCTGCGTATTTAATTAATCAATTAGATTCAGCTAAACAATATGAGCTTTTAAATGATTTATTCGGAAAAGATGGTGTGAATTTCAGTTTTGTTCGCCATACGATTGGAGCTTCAGATTTTTCATTATCTTCTTATACTTATGATGATATGTCACAAGGTCAAACGGATTTAAATTTAGATCAATTTTCAATTTTCCAAGAACAGGTTAATGTAATCCCTGTGCTGCAGGACATTAAAGGGATCAATCCACAAGTGAAAATCTTAGGTACTCCTTGGAGTGCACCAGCATGGATGAAGAATAATGAGCAGCTAAACGGAGGAACATTAAACCCTGAATATTACCAAGTTTATGCTGAATACTTAGCCAAATATGTACAGAGTTATGAGAATGAAGGTTTACCAATTTACGCGATAACAGTACAAAATGAACCGCATCATGAAACAAGTGGTTATCCAAGCATGTATATGAGTGCTCAAGAGCAAATCCATTTTATTAAAAATAATTTAGGTCCAACATTTGAAGCACAAAATTTGGAGACAAAAATATTAAGCTGGGATCACAACTGGAATGAATATGAGTATCCAATTCAAGTACTAGATGATCCAGTTGCGAAGGATTATGTAGATGGTAGTGCATTTCATTGTTATGGTGGAACGCCAGATAAGCAATCAGAAGTATACAATGCTCACCCTGACAAAGGAATTTGGTTTACGGAATGTTCTGGCGGTGAGTGGGATACTGATTTTGATGTGAATATGAAATGGAATATGTCCAATGTAGTGATTGGATCTATACGAAATTGGTCAAAATCCGTTCTGTTATGGAATCTCGCTTTAGATGAAAACTTTGGACCCATGAATGGTGGTTGTACGGATTGTCGTGGTGTCGTTACAATAGATTCAAATTCAGGAGAAGTCACCAAAAATGTTGAGTATTATGTACTAGGTCATGTTAGTAAATTTGTAGAACCAGGTGCTGTAAGAATAGAATCTAATTATGACGAAAGAATAGAGACAGTAGCTTTTAAAAATCCCGATGGATCAAAAGTTTTACTTGCACATAATAATTCAGATAATGAACAAACATTTAAAGTAAAGGCTGGAAGTAAAGGTTTTGAATATACGCTTCCTGTTGGTGCTGTAGCGACATTTGTTTGGGAAGGTAGTTACGATGTCAGCAAGATCAATGCCTTTGATAAAATTGAAGCAGAAGATTTTAATGCAATGAGAGGAATTGAAACTGAAACAAATGGCAATGTTGTAAATGTGGGTTGGACGGATCATGAAGATTTCATTATGTTTGAAAATGTGGACTTTGGTAATGGAGCCATAAGTGTTGATACAAGAGTAGCTTCTGCATCTGCAGGTGGAATATTAGAATTAAGAATTGGGAGTTTAACTGGAACGTTAATTAGCGAAGTCAATGTCAATAATACAGGTGGTTGGCAATCGTATGAGCTAGTTAATGGGGATCTATCTACTGCAATCGGAATCAATGATTTATATGTTATATTCAAAGGTGGAAATGGAATTGCAAATATTGATTGGATTCAGTTTCAACCATTCACTCAGCAAAATTTAATCAATGACAGTGGATTTGAAACAGGTGATTTATTCAACTGGAATGAGTGGCACCCAGACAATCAGCAGTTAGCCCATAGTATAGATAATGACGATCCATTAAACGGAAATTATAAATTAGTTCATTGGTCACCTGCAGATTATCAACAATTAACGAGTCAAATTTTAAATGTACCGAATGGCACCTATAAAGCATCGGTTTGGGTCAAATCAGGTGGAGGTCAAAACGAACTTCATTTATTTGCTAAAGGATATGGTGGGGAAGAGTTGCAAGCCGTTATTGGTTCTGAACCTGTAGGAACTTGGACTCAATATCTTATTGAAGACATTCAAGTAATTAATGGGGAAATCGAAATTGGAATTTGGTCAAATTCCCCAGGAAATAATTGGGCAGTATTTGATGATGTTGAGTTGATTCAGGAGTACAGATAGTGATTTAAAATTAAAAATAACTCCCTTCTTAACATACTAAGAAGGGAGTTTTTGGATGACATTTGGTTGCGCACATTATAATCCCTTTCTTTTCACTTTTTTTACGGCTTCCTTACTGCTTTTTACACCTAGTTTTTTTAAAATTTTATTCACTTGATTCTTTAATGTACTCTCTGATTTATATAATTTTTTTCCTATTTCCGTTTGTGTCATGCCTTTTTCTATATGTTGAAACACTTCTTTTTCTGCAGGTGTTAGTTTTTGAAGTTGTTCTTCTCTTTTTAAACGATGGAATTCTAGTTTGAATACTTCCATTGGATGTGAATGAGAAAAGGCAAAACGTATGACATGTGGGAGTTGTTCAAAGTCTGGTTTTGCTACATAATTAATTGCCCCTGCTGTAAATGCTTTTTTTATAATTTCCTCGTCATTTAATGAAGTGAGCATGATGATTTTAGCATCTGGATTTGACTCAGAGATCTCAACAGCTGTATAAATCCCGTCTAATTGATTTTTAGTTAAGTTAATATCTAATAAAACAATGTCAAATTCAGTATTAGTTACAAGCTGCAAAGCTTCATAATGTGATGTTGCTTTACCAGTCACTTGAAAATCTTTTTCATGGTTTAAAAATTCTGAGATCATTTGCAGCCAATCTATATCGTCCTCAACTAATAATATTTTAATTTTATTCATATCCAAAAACTCCATTCTCATTTTCAAACGATCATCTTATCTGGAAACATCAGCTTAACTTCTGTCCCCATATTTTCTTCACTTTGTAGTTCAATTGAACCACCACACTGCTGCATGACATTATAACAGTATGATAAACCTAGCCCATAATTATGTCTTTTATTTTTTGTAGTGAAGAACGGATCTAATACATATTTTAAATTTTCACTAGAAATGCCCTTACCGTTATCCTTTATAGAGACAACAATGTGTTTTCTGGTCTTGTAGCTGACTACAGTTAATGCCCCGCCTATAGGCATGGATTCTATGGCATTTTTCAAAATATTGTTAAATACTTCTTTGATATGTGTTCGATCACAAAAAAAATGGATACTTTTGATGAGTGATACATTTATTTTGATCTCTTTTTTTTCTAAATCCGACTTTAAATTCTCTAAACACTCTACGATTAATTCTTCCATAGAATTCTCTGTTTCTTTAAATTGTATGTCCTTCATTTGATCTTGGATGCGGTCAACCATTTCCTGCATATGATTTGATGCTCTATTAATGATGTTAAAATAAGTATCGATATCTTGGTTGGTTTCTTTTAATGATTTTTTTAAGTTTCTCGTAGTTAATGTGATTTTTCCTATTTCATTTTTTAACGTATGATTTAAAATAGCTGTACCGGAACTTACAGATTTTATAGTTGTATTTAAGTGATCTTTCTCAATGCTCACTTTCATACCTAGCACTCCATAACGGAAACTGAAAAAAAGAGCAGTGACTAATGAAAATATAATAAAAACACTAACATATGGAAAAAAATAAAAATTAGGATCATACACTCTCATGATGTTTATAAAGAAAAGAATTGACAATATTGTAGGTACTATGATGATAAAAGTGATGAATTTATTTTTGCTCTTTAATGGATGATTTTCATTTATAAATGTGAAGGTTAATAAAAAACATGAAATGATATAATAAGGTGCAACCCAGTACAATAACAATAATTGATTTAGCTTCAGTATAGGGAAGTCTGAAATCGTAAATAACGTCATTACAACGGGAAGTAAAAGAACAACCTTAAAAATAGAACGCCACTTTTTATTAAAAACTTCAGAGTAAACAATTGAAAAAATAAGTACGCCATATGGTGTTAATGTTTGATTAATAAAATCTAAAATATATTGAAAAACATTCAGGAAAATATAAAGGTTAGATGAATTACCTATTACGAGTGAGGGAAAAACCAAAGATCTTATCGTATCTGCTAGGCCACCTAAACTGGCAAATAACAAAAAGGCTGATGCCCAACGATTAGACTCATTCTTTGGGTTGATGATGACTAAAAATAAAGCAATGATAAATAATACAATAAAATAAAAAAACATTCAAATCACCCTTGGTTCATGAGTAATATACTTAGATTTATCATAACATGTTTTAGGTGAAAAAAAGAAAAGATCGGGTATCCCCGATCAAATTTTACAATGAATAATTTAAATTTCGCTTTGTTTTTTTCATGAGCATATTTACATATAAAAATAGAGGAAACCCAACAGCACTAATTAAGGCCAAGATACCAAATACAATTTCTGGTGACTCATAACCAAATGCTCCTAATAATACTCCACCTATTAAAGGTCCTACTGAGCTACCAAGTGAGCTGAATCCCATCGCTCCAAAATATGTTCCCTTCATAGAAGGATCAGCAATTTGATCAACAAACAGGTCTAACATCGTAAACATCATTACTTCACCAATCGTAAAGATGATCATTGATAATCCGATCAAATAGATAGACTCAAATAGTCCTACTCCAAACAATCCGATAGAAGTTGTCAGTGCGCCTAACATGATTGAAATAAGCGGTGAGAACTTTTTACCTATACGAGTAACTGGATATTGGACAACCAGCACTGTAATCGCATTTAAAACAATGAGAGAAGTATATAAGGCTACTCCATTTTCAAAATAAGTAGCATTTTTAAAAAATTGTGGCATGGTGGATCCAAATTGAGAATAACCCATAACTCCAAATATGAAGGCAATAACTGCCACTAGAAAGACTAGGTCTTGTCGTAATGTTTTTAAAGCTTTCATCATTGTTACTTTTTCTTTTCTTTCTATTTCTACTTTTTTATTTAAGTCTCTATGTTTTGGTAAAATATATAATAAGGAGATTGCATACAAGAAATATACGATCGCAGTGATGACAAAGGGTATGGTGGATTTAGAGCTTCCTATTAACAATCCTACTAGTGGTCCCAATGCTGCACCAACGTTAATCGCAGCATATCTTAAATTAAAAACAAGCAGTTTATTTTTCTGTTTTGTCACATCAGACAATAATGCCCTTGAGGATGGTTCAAAAAAGGAACTGCATAATCCATTAAGTGCGTTTAATATAAAAAACATAAATACATGTGTGGCTAAAGCAAAACCTAAAAATACAAAGGCCCATACTAAAATGGAGATGAGCATTACATTTTCTCGTCCGTATCGATCCGATAAATTTCCGCCTATGAAACTACCAGGAATTCTTGTAAATGCACTAACTCCTATGATTAGTCCTATCATTACAGGGCTTATACCATGAACCTCCGATAAATAAATAGCAAGAAAAGGCATGGTCATAAAGGTAGCTGCACGAGTAAAAAGAGTTCCAAATATAATACTTTTACTTACTGGGTTAATTGATTTAAATCTTTCTATCATGTAGTCGCCTTCTTCCGTTTTTAGATATTGAGAAATTATACATGAATCCGATCATTTAATCAAACAAATGTTCTTATAAACTAGTTAGATAATATTCTTGTTTATATTCTAACAACAAATGTTTCACTAGATAAAACTTAGTTTCATTTAGTGGATTGTTTATATTATACTGGATGTTAACAAATAAAACCACACTTTTTTAATGTAGTCATTATTTTTTGATAATTTCTCTGTTTACAATGCTTATAATAAAATTTTATCTAATGTATGTCGTTATAACATCGGCTCATAGATTTAACTAATCCTACAACTTTAGACTGAGTTAAAAAGTACATAACTGATGGATAAACTATATTTTTTTCAATTGGGAATTAATTTTTAGGAGGAGAATTTTAAATGAAACCAATTTTTGTGTATGGTTCATTAATGAAAAAAGCTATGTATGGTGCATACGAACATTTTTTAAAAGGAAATACGGAAAAAGAGGTAAGTGGGACAATAAAAGGAAAGATGTATGTGGTTACTGAATACCCTGCTGTCATTGAAGGGCAAAATGAAATTGTAGGAGAGTTAATGTATATAAATCCTCAAAAGTATTGGGCAGTATTAAAAAGTTTGGATATTTTTGAAGAGTATGTAGAAAGTAGACCTGATATAAGTTTATATTTACGAAAATCTAAAATAGTGAATACAGAACGAAATGAAAAAGTAGAAGCGTGGGTATATATTTGGAATCATAGTGTTGAAGATTTAATAAGAGTTGAAGATGGGGACTGGATTAAATATACAAGTCTTTAATAACCATCTCTTTACATTAAATAAAAAGAACCTTCTATAGTTGTATGTTGCCAAAAAATTTAATCGGTATTATAATCATGTACGAATAAATGAGATGATATAAATGAAAATATTTCTTACGATTGCCACAGGTATAATCTTGAAACAAGCATTACAAAGTTTATGTCTTCAATCACCATCAAAAATATAGATCATTAACAAATAGATGAAATTACTCACACAAGTGAGAGTGTTTTACATTCTGATAACATTTATAATTTAAAATAAAATATCATACAGAAAAAACTAAAGGAGTATAACAATGGCTGAAAAAAAGTTAGTATATTTTTTATGTACAGGCAATTCATGCAGATCTCAGATGGCAGATGGGTTTTTAAAAGCACTTGGAAGTGAAAAGTATGAGGTGAAAAGTGCTGGTTTGGAAGCACACGGATTAAATCCACGTGCTGTTCAAGTAATGAAAGATGCAGGCGTTGACATTAGCAGCAATAGTTCGGATGTCATTGATCCTGATATATTAAATAGAGCAGATTATGTCATCACATTGTGCGGACATGCAGATGAACATTGCCCTGTCATTTCAAGCAAAGATGTGATCAAATGGCACTGGGGATTTGATGATCCAGCAAAAGCAACCGGAACAGAAGAAGAAATTATGAATCAATTTAAAGAAGTAAGAGATGCGATTAAAAATAGAATCGCATCATTTGTGGAAACAGGCAAATAAAAATTGTAATCATATAAAATAGAGGAAATGATGTGAATATTGATCCAGAATAGGAACATCCTCCTCTATTTTTAAGAATTACAATATAGTGAGAATCTTATAATTCCGTTAAAATGAATGGACCATTTTTTGTTATCGCTAAGGTATGTTCATATTGTGTGGATAAGGAGCCGTCTGTTGTTCGGGCCGTCCATCCATCATCATCTAATTTACAATATGGATCCCCTATATTTAACATCGGTTCAATAGTTATAACCATGCCTTCCTCTAGATAGGCTCCTTGACCAGAGGGACCATAGTGTGGAATAAATGGATCTTCATGCATTTTTCTACCAATTCCATGTCCCGCAAATTCTTTCACAACACTATAGTTTTTTGATTCTGAAAATGTTTGAATAGCGTGAGATATGTCCCCAACACGATTTCCTACTTGAGATTGTTCAATACCTATATGAAGTGCTTCTAATGTTGTATCTAACAATTTTTGTGCATCTTCTGAAATATTGCCCACTGAATAACTCCAGGCTGAATCCGCTAACCATCCATTTAAATTAACAACAAAATCAATCGTTACAATATCTCCTTCTTTAAGAGGTGTTTCATTAGGAAATCCATGACAAATGACATCATTTACTGAACCACAAGTAGCATATGGATAACCTTGAAAACCTTTTTGCTCTGGTGTGGCTCCGTGATCATGCAAATATTTTTCAACAAAAGCATCTATTTCTAAGGTTGAAATACCAGGTTTAATTAATTTACTAACTTGTTGATGGCACTCCGCTAATAAGATCCCTGACTCCCTCATCAATAATATTTCATTTTTGTTCTTTAATCGAATCATCTTCAAAACTCCTTATCAAATTTTGGTTTTTGCATGAAGTTTGATTATATTATGAAAGGTTTGAATGAGATGTTCCATCATTGTGAAATACTTAACTTATTTAAATGGTTATCTATTTTATATTTAAATTAGAACTTATTTTTGAGATAAATATAAAATATGGTATGTTTAATAAATATAGGGGTGGTGTTAAAGATGAATATAACGATTTACATCAGTGATCATTGCATTGCCTGTGAAGAAGTGATCGACTTTTTTAATAAAAGGAAAATAAAATATGAGTTGATTAACGTAACACACGACCAAGACAGATTTGATGAAGTGCTCCGATTAGGGGGAATTGCCACACCTTTTATTCTATGGGATGAAAAAGTTATATACACGTTTGACCCGAATAAGTTTGAAACCATTTTGGAGGGAAAAGATGGATAAGTTATCGTATTTATCTCAAATAAGTGTATTTGATGAATTACCGAGGGAAGACTTGATGGAGCTTGATAAAATGGCTCCGATGTCCACCATTAAAAAAAATACAATTATACAAACACCTGAGAAATATCGTGAAGGTATGTATTTTATTAAGGAAGGTAAATTAAGGCTCTATAAAATTAATACTGAAGGGAAACAGTTTACTCTAGGTATTTTAGGTAAAGGAAATGTATTTGGAGAAATTGATTCTTTTTCTTTTGGTACAAAGGATGTTTTTATAGAAACAATAGAGGATACATTATTATGTTCTTTAAGTAAAACTCATTTCGAACAATTTATTGAGAAACATCCAAAATTGGCTTTAAGATTTTTAAGAGCTTTAAGTGATCGTTTAAGAGATCGAGATGCAATGCTGGAAAAACTCGCTTTTGGAGATATTCGTACTCGTATTTTACATTTATTGATTAAACTTTCAGAACAGTTTGGCATCAAAGATGGAGATTATTATAAAATTGATTTGCCTTTAACTCATCAAGAGTTAGCAAACATGATTGGGGCAACAAGAGAATCCGTCAGTGTATTATTAAAAGATTTAGTGAATGAAGAAATCATACGTACAGGAAGGAAATCTATTCATCTTAAAATGGAATTAGCAAAAGAACATTTAGAATTAAGTGGATAGTTCATTTATGTAAAGTATCTTACAGAATTTAATTGAAATACTCAATATAATATCAATATAAAATAAATTCACTTTAAAGGAGTGAGAGAAGTGGGAGCAGTCGTTTTAAATAAAGAAAACTTTGATCAAACCATTTCACAGGGAGTTACTTTAGTTGATTTTTGGGCTCCTTGGTGTGGTCCTTGTAAAATTCAATTACCTATAGTAGAACAATTAGCTGAAGAGCTCGAAGGGAAAGTAACTATAGGTAAAGTGAATGTGGATGAAAATTCTGAATTAGCTGCGTTATATTCAGTACAAAGCATCCCTACATTGTTAGTTTTCCAAAATGGTGAGGTCGTTGATAAAATGATCGGGTTACAGAGTAAGGATGTTTTAACTGAAAAACTTACTCAATCCATTGGTTAATATGAATAGAAATGAAGAGATTGTTGTATAAGTTATTATTTACACTTATAAAATAGCTCTTCATTTTTTTTTGAAACTAGATTTATTATAATTAAAATTCCAAATCTAAAGTTTCTTTTAACTTGATTGTTCCTTCTTTAGTAAGACGGACAGATCGATTAGTTGTTGATTTGACTATCCAATTTTGTTCTATGAAATGAGTGGCAATGGCTGCTCCTAACCATCCTGATATATGGTATCTTCTCTCGCTCCAATCTAAACAGGGCTTTGCAAAAACTCTACGACTTTTACCCACATTATGAATCATAATTCCTAGGTTTTTAAACCATTTTTCTCCTTCTGTTGTAACTTCATATTGATCATTTTTTAGAATGATTAAACTTTGATTTAACAGTGCTTCAGTGATACTCACTCCTAATTCACCAGCAAGATGATCATAACAGGTTCGAGCTGAACGTATTTGTTTTAAATGATCAGATTGCTTTAATGAACGGACTTGAACTGGAGGTGCTATGGCTCCTAACTTTTCAATAATCTCAGCAACTTGTTCATTTGCTAATTTATAATAGCGATGTCTTCCAAATTGTTCAACTTTTAATAGATTTCCTTCCACTAGTTTAGATAGATGAGAACTTATTGTAGGATGTGATACCTTTGCCTTATAAGCTAATTCACCTGCTGGAAGTGCTTGTCCTCCCATTAATGACTCTAAAATGATCGCTCTAGTTGGTTCTGAAATAAGTTTAGCAATATATGAGATATTCGGATATGCATTCATATTTCGATGATACCCTAAATAATGATGCGTTACAATACGATTATAAAAGAAAGGGAGGAAATTAGATGAATACGATTGATCTTGCAGTCATGAATTTACTAGAAACAAGAAGACGTTCTATCAAATTGTGGAATGCTCTTCCAAATGAATGGATAGATTGGAAACCAGATTATAAAGCCATGTCTTTTGGTGAAATGATCCGCCATGTTTGGGGTGGTAGTTATGGGTATCATATGATATTAAAAAATAATGGATCATTAAAAGAAGAACTGTCTAGACCTTATGATCAAGAACCAATTGTTTCTGTTCAAAAAGAAGTTGAGTTATCAATACCATATTTTGATGATTTTATTGACTATGTAAAGTCACTATCAACTGAAGAACTATCCACTAGAGTAATTGATCGTAGTGATGTAAATTATAAGCGATATTTAGGGGATATGCTCTTAAGGATAGCTTATCATGATTCAGTTCATGCTGGTCAATTTTTGCAATATTTAAGAATGTTAGGTTTAGAAAGACCATTAATATGGGACTGATGTTTTTTTAATATGCGCTCTTTCTAATTTGTTTACATTTATATAATTGTGTACGTTGTTTTTCAATTTCTTGATTCATTTCTTCAAACTCAAATACACCTTTATATTCATAGAAAATCTGATCTAAAATAGTATGAAATTGCAACTTGGTTTGTACATAGGTTCCTGTTAGGGAATCATGTTGTCTACTCAGATTACGAAGGTTTAGTGTTTGAATACTTTTCTTTTTGAAATAACACCTTCATGTGTAAAAAATAAGGGGAATGAATGGCAATTGTCAAATGATTTTATTGAACCAATCGAAGTAGGAAATCTCTCGGTTAGGTTGGGAGTTATAAGTATTAATGGAATTATTTGATGACTTACTGAAATGTTTAAATAGTGTTATTATAATTACGTTAAACGCGCGTTAATGAAAGTTTTTACAACTAAAATGTCCTTTTTTTATGAAAAAATATTTGAGGAGGGAATATTGTGAGTAATTTAAAGAAAATATTACTAGCATTAATGTTAGTATTAGGAACTGTATCTGTAACAACTATATTAAGTCAACCAGAACTAATTGATGCTAAGTCAGAAAAAAATGTATATCATTTCAATTCCAAATTAAATGAAAATATTATGAAAAAGCTCCCTGATTATGCAGTAAACTCTGCCAAGGAGAAGTTTAATACTGATAAACTAAATAAAGATAACACTATGATTCAAATGACATTAAAACTTACAGATGGTGAAAATGAAGAGTATAACGGAAATGCAAATGGGGCATTTAAGATTGATAAAAGAGCTTATGGTTTTAAATTTTCTGGTCCAGTAAAAGGAGTTACAAATCCTGAGACAAACCAAACATACTATTATGGTCATTTAACAGGAGAAGTACAAGGTGTAAATGTTAAAAAGAATGAGCCAACATATGATGAAATAGATGGTCAGAACGGAGGATTTATTGTTGTCTTTAATGCAGAAAATCCTGAAACTGAATTTTATATAGCCTCAACTGTAGGTATTGAAGAGAATGGTGGAACAACAATTTATGGTGACTTTGACGTTCATATGAAATGGGAAGAAGCAGTAAAAGCTTCAGGAGGTGTAATAAATTGGAACTAAAAAAAATAACATTAGTTTTAGTGATTGCATTTTTAACAATTAGCCTGAATTTCCCAACAGAAACATTTGCTTCACCATCAGGGACGTATTGGTATAAGGGTGCAGCTAATAATAAGGATTATTCTACTAATGGTAGTAATTATAGTTCATCAAGTCACGAAACATCTACTATGACAGTAAATGCATGGATGAGTAGCTCAACTGCTGAAGCTCGTGTTAATGTAAGAGGCTTTGCTCGTTATGAAAGTATTCAACGTATAACTGGTCAAAGTCAAGTGAAAGTTGACTATATTAAAGCAGGTTTAGCTGATGCAGATTCAAGAAGTACAATGTGGATCGATGGCCGTTCCCCAAGTGAAAGTAATAGCGCATGTATTCCTGAAGCTGTATATGATTTAGCAGCATTCACTTATTTAGCTGATGTAGTTAAAGTAATAACAAATGGGGTTTGTAGTTCAACAGAATATTTTTCAGCTGGTGAACCTTCTGGATATGATAATAAAGGAATAAAATTCTATGATACTTTTGGATTGCCTTTATCAGTTGGCGCAGACAATAGTTATGACGCATGGCACGTTGAAACTTATGCTAACGATCGTGCAGAGAGCGGCTATACTACAGGAGTTAATGCATGGTTTAAATTTTCTATTGGAGAGAGGAATTATTACAACTACACATTTAGACCTTATGTAAGTATAGGATATACAGTTAAACAAGATTTTATGTTTTCTTATCCAGTATATTCAGGTTATGCACAAGGTTACTATACAATTAATACTAACTAACATACTATAATAAGAAGAGCATGACTTCTTGATTTGTTAACAAAAATAATAAGGAGATTATAGTATGTATAAAATTTTCTTTTATCTAGTTCTGTTACTAGCCTTACCTTTTGTATTAGCTGCAGGAATTATTCCATTTTTGATTAGTTTATTTTTTGTTCTTCTTGCCATTATATTAGTTAAAATTATAACTAAAGAAAAATGAATTGAATTTAATGTTGAATAGAGATCTATTAAAAGATAGTAAAACAAATGGGGACTATTCAAAGTAGATTTTCCTACTGAAGATAGTTGTAGTTTTAAAAGAAAATCAATTGTAAAAAAGATTGATTAAAACTCATGAATTAGAAAGTGATATTCATGAGTTTTTTAACTTTTATATTCTACAATAGGGTGATATTGTTGAAGGTGATATTTGAAATAAAAGTAAAGGACAACCCTAGTAAGAGTAATACCTATTATAGAAAATGATCCATCTTTTTTATAAAAACCATGTAGTTAATATCCATTCCAGAATCCATTTTGATCAATCTTTCTTTCAAAATGGATTCTTTTTGTTTGCCATAGAATACGGGTCTGAATGAAATTTTAGATCAAACTATACTGTATTTTAAACTTACACCTACCAATAAACGGGGAATGAATTCATTGCTCCTGCAAAAAAATACGCTTATACAAATTTTGAACCATAATTTAATGAACCAAGTATGCTAATATTGATTCCATTAAAAAGATCAGCAGTTTCCTCCTAAAGATTACACCCATGACAGAAGCATAAAAAAACCTTTAAGGAATAATTCCTTCTATTCGATCATGTATTATTGATCAGCAGCAATATGGTATCATCAACCTCTAATTCTTTAAGTTTTTTTTAATTATGTAAATAATTACAAAATAGTAAATGAGATGGTATAATAAAAAAATATAAGGTTAAAATTTGAGAATGAATCAATTCTCATTAGAAAAAGGTGAGCAATATTATGGATAAAACTAGGAGGTCACTTCAAAATTTTTTTTATGAAAGAGAATGGAAAAATTGTGAGTTTAAAGTTTTACATAATGATAAACATCATTATATTAATATGGACTCCTTAATAGACTTAATAGTTGACCATACACATCCAGAAATGCAGCAAAAGGTATATGAAACAATGATTGATATTGAAGAAAAGGAAGGAAATATGTATGCCTTTTTGAAGCATTTATATAAAATTTATTTAATTTCACATTATCATGGGAAATCAAATCAATATTATATCGTTTTTTAGTAGTTTTTTAATTAAGTTCTTATAGGAAATTATATATTTTATCTGAGGAGTCACCTATCATTACTTGGATTAATGAATGATGACTTCTCTTTAGTTTTGTTAAAACGGATTTAAATTGTATTTTCTTTATAGTTATAAGTTATTAAATCTTTTTTTAGAATATTTTCTCTTTTTTAATCGTTTAAATTCTTTACCAATACTAGGCTTTAACTTTTTAGGTTTATGATTAGAACTATGCTCTACCTTAATGGTTCTATTGCTTTTACTTTTATTAATACTCCTTTTTCTCCGTTTGCCTATTGTATTCTTTTCTTGTTCTGAAGAATAATCTCTACCATAAGCTTTTCTATGCTCCAATATTTTATTAAAGAAGGTTTTATTTTTTAAAAGTGAAAATGGGATTATATCAGGTTTTGTATTTACTTCTAAAATCCAAGGGTGAAGCTTTTGGTCCAGTGCAATGTCTATACCGTTTTCTTTTATGTTGGGAAAAGTAATATTCATTTGTTTTGCTATTTCTATTCCAAGGTTGTTTAGTTTGTTTATTAAGGCTTCTTTTTCATTTTCATTTGCACAAGAATGATCTAATAGTTCATGAATATCACAAACCTTACCCCCACCACTAATATTTGTTACTATTTTTTTAGGATGAGATAATCTACCAAGAAATCCAGTTACTTCCCATTTCAAATGCTGATTTTGTTGTACCATGACTCTTATATCTGCATATCGGTCATTATATTTGATCAAATCGATGCCTTTTTGTACGATATGCAACCTTTTTGATTTTTTAATATGTTCATCTAGGTCTTTATATAATGTTGTATATTCATAGTAAAATTTTATATTAAGATCATTTTGAATTTCATAGATTGTTTTTTCATTTTGAGTGCTTTTTTGAATTTTCATTACACCTTTCCCGGAAGAGCCTCTACTTGGTTTAACATATACTACAATATGTTTTTCCAGCATCTCATTTAAACTCTCATAACTTACTTTTTCTGTATGGGGAATATATTTTTTTAAGTTTAGGTTATTTATCAATACTAATGTTTTTTTCCATTTGCATGAAACGTATTTTTTATTGTTTTGTTTTAAATCCATTATTAGAATGACATCTCCTTTATTTTGTAGATAAATTATTTAGACTTTAAAAAAAATCCATATAGTGAATTTTTTTGAAACTAAGAATAATTTATTGTACGTTGCAGCACGCATGATTGCATGTTTCATGGCCTATTTCAAATGAATTAATTTAATAAAATAAATTAACTGAATATTCAGAAAATACTGGAAATTAACATGGGATATAGTATACACTAAGGAGAGTAATAGCAATAATAAAAAAATTCATGCCCTTTAAATCAATGAAATATAAATATCTATGTTTATAGTACTTTTCTTTCAAGTTATTTTATATAGAAAAGAGGTGAAACTTTCAACAGTGTTTTGAAAACGATTTCATGTTTGGTAATATGATAAAAAGGAGAGGTAAAATGAAAAGAACATTTTATGTTTTACTAGCTGTGTTAATGGTCTCTGCTAGTCTTTTAGCTCCGAATCATTTAACTTTTGCAGAAATATCTGAAGATGACGTAGCAGTAGGCGAGGGGGGATACTCAACGGTAACTAAAGGAGGCCAGCTTTATAATTGGGTATATGAAAATGAACGCAGAACACCGCAAGATATAGATTATACGACAAGCAATTTTGATAACAAGCCGCTATCTACAAATGATTGGATTAGCTCCGTTGTATGGCTGCAATACTCAGGTGCACTTTATGCACACCCATTAGCGTTTAAAGCTGTAAATTCAGGATTTCAAATCAGTAATCCACCAAAAACGTTGAATGTGTTATTAGATGATGAAAATGAAGTTGAAAGAGAAATCAGGCCAGGTCATGTCGATTTGGAAGTGCAAGCAACTACCTTTTCACCTGCAGCCGCTTTAGCAGACAAAATCACAGATTGGTCTGCAGATATTGTAATGCCTAGTGCAGATGGTTCTAAAAATATGAAAGTAACGATTGGACATGGTAGCCCATATGCTTATTTTACTTTTGATGGAGCGGATCCTAAAATAGTGTTTAAAAATGCTGCTATGATTTTAAGAAATGACGGATCACACATACAATTATCTATTAATAATAACGGACAAACGAATGTTTATGGCATTTACGGTCCTTCTGGAACAACTTGGACAAATAATGGTTCAGAACTTGTTGCTGATTTGCCAGCAGGTAAACCATTTATATCCATAGCTGGGTTGCCTGATAGTAGCGTTGATACGTACAATTTGTTTATGGATCATGCATTTGCTTTTGTTACGGATACCAGGGTGGAATGGAATTATGATGAAGCAAGCAGTACCGTAACTACTGACTATATTATATCGACAACACCAATGGAAGGTTCAAACACAGATACGATCACAGCGATTTATCCTCATCAATGGAGAAATAATCCGCTTATTCATGCCTCTCAATATTTACATTCATATAATACAATCAGAGGAAAAATGAAAACGCTTTCTGGACAAGGTTTTTCAACACAATATGTGTACAATGGAATTTTGCCATATATGCCTGAATTAACAGACCCAAATGATATTGCAAGATTAGAAGGATACGTACAGGAATATTATGATTACGGAAAAACGCTGGATCCTAACTTTGTACAGTATGGGGTAGATGGTGGATTTTCAGGATATGACACGTATTGGATGGGGAAAAACTTAGGTAGAATTTCAAATGTTCTTCCAATCACTACACAACTAGATGATACATTTAAACAGTCTGAACTTGTACAATCGATTAAAGCTACGTTGGAGTGGTGGTTTACTCCTACAAAGTATAATGAAACGGGTGCAAAAGTAAATGACAATTATTTTTATTACGATGACCACTGGAAAACATTGATCGGCTACGCTACAAGTTATGGTTCTGCAAGTGAAATGAACGATCATCATTTTCATTACGGTTATTGGATTTACGCAGCTGCACAAATAGCTCTATTAGAACCAGATTCTCCAGATGCTTGGTATCAAAATGATCAATGGGGAGGTATGGTGAATCAATTAGTTCAAGACATTGCAACAACGGATCGTCAGTCAAATGATTACTTATTCCTGAGAAATTTTGACCCGTATGCAGGTCATTCCTGGGCTAATGGGGTAGGTTATTCTCCGAATAGCGGGGGACATAGCTGGGAGCATGCAGGGAATAATCAGGAATCTTCATCTGAAGCGATGAACGCATGGGCAGCTTTAATTTTATGGGGAATTGCAACAGGAGATACTGAAATAAGAGATGTTGGAATTTATATGTATACAACGGAAAGAGAAGCTATTAATAACTATTGGTTTGATTTATATGGTGACGTGTTTGATCTAGAGTATACAAACGATGGTGATACGGCCGTCATGGTATGGGGAGGGAAATATAACCATATCACTTGGTGGACTGAAGAACCGATTGAAGCTCATGGAATTCAAATGTTACCTGTTACGGGAGCTTCATTATACTTGGGATTAGATCCAAATTATGTGAAAAATAACTATGATAGAGCTTATGCAGAATTTCCAAATTATTTAGAGAAAAAAGCACAGTATGGTTGGCCAGGGTTAGATAATATCAATACATGGCAAGATATTATGCTTTCTTACTATGCTTTATATGATCCAGCCGAAGCGCTGTTAAGATGGAAAGATACAAATGAAGAGCTTGATCCTGCTATAGGAATTGAATTCGGGGAATCAAGAGCACGCACATACCACTGGATGAGATCCTTAGATGTATACGGTTTACCAAATTTCGATATCACGGCAAATACTCCCCTTTATGGTGTGCTTACTAAAGATGGGTTGAACACCTATGTTGCTTATAATGCAAGTAGTGCAGCTAATACAGTCACTTTCTCAGATTGTTATGAATTATCGGTTCCAGCAAACTCCATGGCTCAACAAACAGCAGTAAGTCCAGGTGGGGATTGTTCAGGTAACCCTATAGATGAAGAACCGCCTAGTACTCCTACAAATTTAACTTCAGTAGGAAGTACAGAGACAACTGTTGAATTAAACTGGGGAGCTTCCACAGATAATAGAGGAGTAACAGGTTACGATGTATACCAAGTAGTTAATGGAAATACATCCGTATTTGTAGGAACAACCGAAACAACAAGTTATACAGTAACGAATTTAGAATCAAATACAACCTATACATTTGAAGTAAAGGCGAAGGATGCGGCAGGAAATGAATCAGCTGCTAGCAATAGAGTAACAGTAAATACTGATCTTCCAGATACTGAGTCACCGACGGCTCCAGGAAATTTAGTTGAAGGAAACATAACAGATACAACAGTAGATTTAAGCTGGGATGCATCCATAGATAATAGAGGTGTAGTAGATTACGATGTATATGAAGTGATTAATGGAAATACCTCTGTTATTGTAGGAACAACGGCAACTACAAGTTTTACTGTAACAAATTTAGAATCAGATACAACCTATACATTTGAAGTGAAAGCGAAGGATGCAGCAGGAAATGAATCTTCTGCTAGTAATAGATTAACAGTAACAACTGATGTACCAGATACAGAGCCACCGACGGCTCCAGGAAATTTAATTGCAGCAAACATAACAGATACAACAGTAGATTTAAGTTGGGGCGCTTCTACAGATAACAGAGGTGTGGCAGGATATGATGTATATCAAGTAGTTGGTAACTCAAGTGTTTATGTAGGAACAACATTATCTGAAAGTTATACAGTAACGAACTTATTAGATAATACTACGTATACATTCGCAGTCAAAGCAAAGGATGCAGCAGGAAATGAATCATCAACAAGTAATCAGGTAACAATTACAACATTAGAAGGGGATACTGTGATAACGGAGCCAAACTATACGATAGAAATTATTGATGGAGATTCAGCAGTTACTATGAAATTCACACCAACTGGAGCGGCATCTAACTTTGTAGATCTTCATTATAAAGTGAATAACGGAGGGCAGATTAATGTAGGTACAATGAATAATAACGGTACATGGGAATACGTGATATCTGGAGTGAGTGAAGGTGATGTGATTGATTTCTTTTATACTTATACACTTGGTACCCCTGCTTATGATTCCCCTGAATATAGTTATACTGTGGGCTCATCTCCAGGAGGTGGAAATCCACCAGATACAACAGTACCAAGCACACCTTCAAACCTAACGGCATCAGGAATTACACAAACTTCAGTGGATTTAAGTTGGAATGCCTCCTCAGATAATGTAGGGGTAATAGCTTACGATATTTATCAAGGTTCAACAAATGTTGGTTCATCAACGTCTACATCGTATACAGTGACAGGACTTTCACCAAATACAACCTATACATTTGATGTAAGAGCAAGGGATGCCGCTGGTAATGAATCACCTAGTAGCATGATTACAATCACTACACTAGAATCCTCTCCAGGAGGAGGCACTACAATTATTGAAGATGATTATACGATAGAAATTATAGATATAGGCTTAGCAGTGACCTTTAAATTCACACCAACTGGAGCAACCTCTAACTTTGTGGACTTACATTATAAAGTGAACAATGGTGGACAAATCAATGTACGTACAATGAACAACAATGGAACCTGGGAATATGAAATCTCAGGAGTAAATCAAGGGGATGTAATTGAATTTTTCTATACGTACACATTAGGCACCCCTGCTTATGATTCCCCTAAGTATGTTTATACTGTGCAATAAATTGAGCGTTTATAGTGACTTATCTTTTAGTGGGGGATTTTATCCCCTGCTAAAAGTCAAATGAACAGAATTAAAAAAAGAGTAAACAAAAAAACACCATAAAAACTGGTGTTTTATTTTGATAAGTTGATATGTTTTAATTAAATTAACAATAATACAATGACTAGTAAAAGGAATAGAGATAATACGAGGATACCTCCCCCTCCAAAAAAGAATCGATAATTTTGTTGTGGATAATATTGTTGTTGTGGGTAATATTGTTGTTGTGGATTGTATTGATGATTTGGGTTGGAGATTTGTAAATATAAATTATCTTGATCAACATTCACTATCGTACCCTCAAATATATGTCCATGTATAGTTTGAATTCTAACGGGTTTGTTCATATGCTGCACGGCAATGTTATATGCTTTTTTTTTGTAATTCTGCATAAACTCAACCTCTTGTCTAGAGGCTTGTAAAATGGCTTGTTCTTGTCGGTACATATTAAATCCTCCTCACCTCAATATACTTATATGTATTTGTTTAAGTGTGGTGATATGATGAAAATTTTATATAGATGAAGGGAAGTATTCAAATGAAAATTGCGTTAGCAGGTGGAACTGGATTTATAGGGAAACATCTAAGTCGTTATTTTTTAGCTCAGAACCATCAAGTTTATGTATTAACACGTAAACCTGATTCTTATGACACTAATCACAACAACCACAAATATATTGGCTGGTCAGTTGATTCCTCAAGTTTATTAAGAGATAAACTTGAGGGGATGGATGTATTTATCAACTTAGCAGGTGAATCTATTAATCATGGGCGATGGACTGAGCAACAAAAGGAGAGAATCATTCAAACTCGAATACAAGTTACAGATAATCTCATGAAGTTATTTGGTGAATTAAATGATAAACCCAAATTATTTATCAATGCTTCAGCTGTTGGATACTATGGTTCATCATTAAATAAAACCTTTACAGAAAAAGATCTTTCTACAAGCGATGATTTTCTAGCTAAAACAGTCCAAAAATGGGAAAAACATGCTTCAATAGCAAAGAATTTAGGAATACGTACTGTATATGCTCGTTTCGGTATTGTATTAGACAAACAAGAGGGTGCTTTACCTAAGATGGTTTTACCTTATAAATTTTTTGTTGGAGGAAAGGTTGGTACTGGGAAACAATGGTTATCATGGATCTATATAAAGGACGTAGTGAATTTAGTGAATTTTATACTACATAATGAAGAAATTGAGGGTGCAGTGAATTTTACTACTCCTTTTCCATTACAAATGAATGAATTTGGAAAAACGATTGGAGAAGTACTTGGTCGTCCACATTACCTTCCAGCTCCTAGTTTTGCATTAAAAATGATTTTAGGTGAGATGAGTACATTAGTTTTAGACGGCCAAAAAGTACTGCCTAATAAAGCTCAACAATTGGGATTTAAGTTTGAATTTCCTACATTAAGAGAAACCTTAACGGATATTTATCGTATTAAGTAAGAGTGAGGCCGACAATCTTATAGCGATATCCATGTGGTTAACATCGAATTATTTACTTCTTGAACTGGAGGGTTTTTATGAAAAATAATATTGTTTATTTCAAAGATAATTTCTTTTCATCTGGGTTGACTGATATTTATGCAGAAAACAAGGAGAAAGTGGGGGAGTTGGACTTAAAAAGCTCTTTTTCAACAAGCATTGAAGTGTGTGATGAAAAAGGATTTACAGTCATAAAAGGGGGATTTCGTTTTTTTAGTAATAAGTGGGTTATAAGTGATTCTATAGGACATGAATTAGGCATTGTAAGAGCTAAGATATCATTCTTTTCAAAAAAGTATGTTTATGAAACTAGAAGTAATGAATACCATATCTATTCTCCTAGTTTTTCAAGGCAATATGAGATCACTGACGAAGCACAAAAGTTAGTAGCTCAATTTAATAAAATGAATGGATTTTTTGAATCTTCAGCTTATAAATTAACAAATAATTCTACTAAATTATCTACACCTGAACTCGTTGCTATTGTGATGGGGGTAAATGCAATAACTAAGAGACATAATTCAAGTACAGCAAGCTCGACTACATAAATTTATGATTCTAAACGATGTTTTGAATGACTTTTAATAATTGAAGAAAGTTTGTTTAGTTTATATTTATGATTTACTATATTGACTGTAAAATCCGCAGCTTCTTTAGGATTCATCAAAAAATCATAACCATTGTAATCAAGAAACAAGACTAAACATGCGAATGCTGTTCTTTTATTTGCATTTTGAAAGGCATGATTTTTTGATAAGCTCACAAATAAGGCAGCTGCTTTATCAAATATGGAAGGATATGCATCTTTTCCAAAAAGAGTATGTTGAGGTCTGAATATCGCTGATTCCAGTAAAGTATGATCTTTAATACCAACTTGTTCTTGTGGACTATATTGATTGATTAACAGTTCATTTACTGCAATAACTTCTGGTATGGATAGGAATTGAATATTGCACATTTTAACGGTCCTTCAATTCTATAAATGTTTCATCATATCGATCTACTATTTTCTGCATGGATTTAAGAAACTTTGGATTAAATCCCCTTGGTAAATCCACTTTATTTGTTTTTTTAATTATAATGGTTTCCTCCTTTTCATCTACTTCTACAGACACGTTATCACCTAAATTAGCATTAATTTTTTTTAAAGCATCTGTCATTGTAACACCAAGACTATTCCCTATTTTTGTTACTTTACGATCCATTTTTTTCTCTCCTCACAGATTGTTATTACCGTTATAACAATATTAACTTATTATGAAAAAAATGTAAATAAAGAATATTTGGAAATAAGTATTAATTTATAATATACATTTTCCTCAAGTCTTCTAGTTTTTCTTTAATGTTTTCCACCATCTTTTGAGGTTGAAGAACATGAGCATGTCTGCCCATACTGAAAAAATAATCTGCAAAGTACACTATGTCATTTTTATCCATGTCCATGTTTAATTCTCCGCCTCCATCATTAAATTTTTGAAGATGTTTATCTAAATAAGTGTCCATTTGGCATCTTCGAAACCCTTCTTTTGTAAACCGAACTTTCAAATGAACTAGTGAAGTTGAATCTTTATTGTTATCGTGATGATACCATTTAATAACATCAAAACTACTTAAGTCTACACTATTTTGCTCCTCTGTTTCTTCTAATGTTAATATACGATCGGCTCTAAACAAACGAACCTCTAATCTTTTAAAGCAGTATGCAGGACAATACCAAAAGCCGTTTTGAGAATACACTCCAATGGGCTGGATTTTACGACTACTAGTTTCATTTAAAGAATCATATGTAATTGTGATTACTTTTTGTTGGGTGGCTGCTTCTAATAATGACTGCAAATAAGGGGTTGATTGCTGTCTTGTAGGTGTCCAAAAAACCATTCTATTTTTCATACTATCAATTCTTGTTTTTATATCTTTAGCTAGATGATGATAAAACTTATTTAAAGCAGAAACGGAATCAGACTCAAACGGTAGATCTTTATAAAATTGTAATGATTGATAGGCAAAAAACATCGCAATTGCTTCTTTTTCAGTAAAAGTAATTGGAGGAAGCATTCGTTCCTTAAGTATTGTATATCCTCCAGCAGCTCCCACCTCTGAATACAAAGGCACACCGAGTTCCTGTAGATCCAACAAATCTCTTTGAATGGTTCTTAAAGAAACATTAAATTCCTCAGCTAACTGCTTTGCTGTAAATTGACGTTTATCATTGATATACATAATCAGTTCAACTAATCGTTTAGATTTATTCATTGTAATCTCCTATCCCCATAATCTTTACGTTTATATACAATACAATCATTTAAAAATATGAATCAATTTTCATTATAAACAATTTTTCATAAAACTACGACATGATTTGTCATAATTCAATGGTAAATTTAGTTTGTAAGATAAAACAATGATTTAGGAGGAGTTATAATGAAAAATCAAACCCCTACGCTAGAACCTACTTTTGTTAAAAAGGATGAATTTAAAATTGCAGGATTGCAGTGTCGTTCACAGATGAAGGAAAATGAAGATCAAAAAGAAATTGGTCAATTGTGGGAACAATTTATGGGATCTATGCCAAACATAAAAAATAAAACAAAAGCAAATACCACTTATGGTCTATGCTTTGATTTTGATCCACAGACTAATGAATACTCTTATGTAAGTGGAGTTGAGATTGATGATTCAAATATTTCACTGCCAGACAAAGTTGTTGTAAAAACAATCCCTGCAAGTCGTTATGCTGTATTTACGTATAAAGGAGATATGAACGGAGTGGGAGATGCTTTTAAGTATATATACGAAACATGGCTGCCTCAATCTGGGGAAAAACCTCTTGATGATTATTCTTTTGAACTTTATGATGAAAGATTTTTAGGGCCAAACGATAAAAATTCTGAAACGGATATCTACATTCCTCTTAAATAAATAAACATAGTGGGAGCTAATGGGTTAGTTCCCACAAAATTCATTCATTTCTTAAAAAACTTCTTCTTACAGCAAAAATGTGTTTTTTTAAAAATGGTTGTACTGACTTGCAGATCTACTCTATAATCCTCGCTAATGCCAGGTTTCTCAATAAATCCTCGAACTTGAGTTTCAATGTTCACTTCTCTACAAGGTGGACTAGGGTCGTCTGCTTGCATGGTTACAGTAACAATCGGTAAAAAAGAAAGGATTTCATTTTCTGCTATAGCTTCATCAAAAAGAATGGAAGCTGCTTTTCCATCAGGAGATATATTAATAGCTGATCCCCCTGGTACTTCTGGACCTTGGACTAAATTTAAAATAATCGTATTTGTATCCGTAACTAACTGAAAATCTATGCTGTCAACTGTTACAATTGCATCCCCATTCGGATCTAGTGCATTTAATATAGCATTCACATTTAAGTTAAAGATTTGATCAGGGCAAACGATCGCAGGTACAATCGTTTCAAAGGAACCTGAATTAGCTGGGATTGTTTGCACATCTATATTTTGTCTCTTACAATGATTAACCAAATTTTTCATCTCCCTTCTTTCATTTATTTTATTGTATGTCCTGAGAGATCATATTGTTTACAACATGAACAAAAATGGTCATTTATACATTTAAATACCATTTTATTTATTTTATTTTAATGTGAATTTTGTCTTTATCTGATATAGTTACTTGTGTAAGACAATATGTGATATAAAAACAGGGGGAAATCAATAGATGAATGAAATTAAAAATAAAAGTTCAAATTTATGGATCATCATGTCGTTTATTATAGCGGGATTAATAGCTTTATCCATCGTAACTGCATTGAATTCAAACACAACTGTTGCTAATGATGGACAAAGCTCTGAAAGCAATGAACAAGCAGCATCAGAATCCGATGTAGTGGCGATAGTTAATGATGAGCAAATCGATAAAAACAAGCTTTTTGATTTAATGGTTCAACAATTAGGGAAAGAAACATCTGGGGCTTTGGTTCAACAACTCATTGACCAAACTTTAGTTTCTCAAGAGTTAGCAAAAAAAGGATTAGTTGTGACAGACGAAGAATTAGCAAATGGTATATCTAAAGAAATTGAAAATTTTAAAGCTTCATTTGGTTCTGAAGAAGAAGTGGAAGCTTATTTACTTCAATATGGAATGTCTATGGAAGACTATGAAAAAATTGTAGAAGATATGGTTCCATTCCAACTTGAGATTGAAAAATTATTTGAATCAGAAATTGATGTAACAGATGAAGAAATTACAAAATATTATGAAGAAAATTTATCTTTTTATACAGAAAATGAGCAAGTGAAAGCCTCTCATATATTAGTGGAAACCAAAGAAGAAGCTGAAGCTATCATGCAACAAATTAATGATGGTGTAGATTTTGCAGAGCTAGCTAAAGAGCATTCAATCGATCCAGGAAGTGGTGCTAATGGAGGAGATTTAGGCTTCTTTGGACGTGATATGATGGTACCTGAATTTGAGGAAGCCGCTTTTAATTTATCCGTTGGTGAAATGAGTGAAATCGTACAAAGTGAATTTGGGTTCCATATCATTAAAGTAACTGATAAAAAAGAAGCAAAAACACCTACTCTTGAGGAAAAACAAGAAGAAATCAAAGAAGAGTTAATCAAAGTAAAAACTAGTGAACAATACCAATTATGGATTGAAGAAGTTAAAACAGAATCAGAAATTGAAGTTTTATTTAACTAAACAAAATATAATAAAAGTACCATTCACTTTTTATAAGAAGATGAATGGTACTTTTATTTTTGTTATAATATAAGAATTATAACTTTGAGAGGCTCCGATAGGAGCTTTTGTTGTTAAATACTATCATATGATCAAAATAAGGAGCTTTATTCATGATAAAACATATTGTATTTTTCAAACTAAAAGACGGGAGTCAAGAAAATATCACTAAAACGAAGGATGTACTATTAAGTATGAAAGGGAAAATACCAGTTGTACGCCACATAGAGGTTGGTATAGATGTTCTTCGCTCGGAACGTTCCTATGATCTATCCTTGATTATTGAAGTAGATTCACTTGAGGATCTTGATCAATATCAAATACATCCGGTTCATAAGGAGATCATTTCTTACATAGGGTCAGTAAAAGAATCTGTTGTTGTTGTAGATTATGAATTCTAATTTATGATAACAGAATTAAGTCAGAAACAATCTCTAAGACCCCTTATTCTCGTCTCCATTATGCTTGCTATGTTTATGTCAGCGATCGAAGCGACCATTGTTACTACAGCTTTACCAAGTATAGCAGCTGAGTTGGGTGGTTTTTCATTATATAGTTGGGTATTTGCAGTTTATTTATTTATGCAGGCTGTGACTGTTCCTATCTATGGTAAACTCGCTGATTTATATGGAAGAAAGCCTGTTTTTACATTTGGTGTCATTTGTTTTTTAATTGGCTCTATTTTATGTGGATTCGCTCCCAATATGTTGTTATTAATTGTTTTTCGATTTATACAAGGTTTGGGTGCCGGTGCTGTACAACCTATTGCTATAACGATTATTGGCGACATATATTCTATGGAAGAACGAGGGAAAATCCAAGGTTATTTGGCTAGTGTTTGGGGATTTTCAGCCATCATTGGACCTACTCTGGGTGGTTTTTTGGTAGAGTATATTAATTGGTCTTGGGTGTTTTGGATTAATATTCCTATTGGTATTATAGCCTTGTGTGGCATTTTAGTTTTTCTTAAAGAGGATTTTGAGAAGAAAAAACATAAAATTGATTATATCGGTACGATTCTTTTAGTTGTGTTTATTAGTGCATTAATGATCCTATTATTACGAGGTGGGGTTACCTGGCCTTGGCTATCTGGACCAGTATTTTTAATTGTGTTTTTGACTGCTTTTGCTTTTGTTTTGTTTATGCTTCAGGAAAAAACTACAGAAGAACCGATTATGCCAATGTGGATATGGAAGTATAGATTAATATTAGTTGCCAACGTGGTTTCTTTAATAACGGGTATTCTTTTAATGGGCATATCTAACTTTTTACCTACCTTTGTCCAAGGTGTTATGGAGAGGTCACCTAAAGAAGCTGGTTTTGTATTGGCTTTGATGTCCATTGGATGGCCGATAGCTTCAACCATTGCAAGTAAAACGATGATAAAATTTGGGTTTCAAAATGTTGCTAGGTTTGGAACTGTTTTTTTAATTTTAGGATCTAGTTTATTCTTGTTTATAAATCAACAAAATGGAGTCATATTTGGAGGTATTGGTGCTTTTCTAATTGGGATTGGAATGGGATTGACAAGTACAATATTCACAGTTTCGATTCAAAGTAGTGTGGAATGGAACAACAGAGGAGTAGTGACAGCCTCTAATATGTTTATGAGAATGATGGGTACCACAATCGGTGCTTCATTATTTGGTGGGATTATTAATACAAGGATGATTCAATATTTAGAAAAGGTTCAATTGTCAGAAGAAATAGACCTTAACCTTGATTTAACTAATCATATTTTAGATCCAGAAAAACGTAAAGAATTATCTAGTGGAGTGGTACAAGCATTGCAGGATGGCTTAACTTTTTCATTGCATACCGTTTATACTATTGTTTTTGTACTTGCGATTATCAGTTTTATACTCGTCAATTACATGCCTAAAGCACCCCAATACAATTCCACAAAAGTGACTAATAGATGAATCAAAGTTAGATATGGAAAAGGGATGATGAAGTTGGAATTAAAAGATGTCATGGAAGCACTAACTATTTTGTTAGTTATAGTTTTTACCTTTATATTTATCATTGGATGGGCAAAAATTAAAAGTAAGAAACGTAATAAAAAATAAGGAAGGGAGGATAGATTTTATGTATTATGTCAATCAAAATCAAATTGATAAAAGACTTGAATTTATCAATTGGCTTGTAGAAACTATACCGCAAACTTTAGACAATGAATCAGTGTCTGATAAAGCAATTCTATTCTTAGCACAAGAAAGAATTTTACATTTGGCATTAGAATCAGTTACGGACGTTGGAAGTTATATCATTGACGGGTTTTTGATGAGAGATGCAAGCAGTTATGAGGATATTATTGAGATATTGCATGGTGAAAAAGTATTTCCATCTCATCTATTAGAGACGTTATTAAATTTAGTGAAAATGAGGAAAAAAATAGTTCAGGAATACTTTCATTTAGATCGAAATGAGGTTTATCCTATATTACTTGAGCTACCGACAACTCTTTCAGAATTTTCACATAGTATATCAATTTATTTAAAACATGAACTCAATTCATAATAAAAACAGCTTTCTAAACTTTTGATACATAGTTGTTTAATAATTTACTTATTCTATTAAATACGTTAAAATGAGGGTAAGTAAAGGGTGATGTAGAATGAACCAAGAAGCTTCCACTCGTAACATGATACTTAATATGCTAAAACTTAAAAGTTCTTTAAGTGTCAGTGAAATGGCTAAGCAACTAAACATTACAGAAATGGCTGTCCGAAGACATTTAAATACTTTAGATCGTGATGAATTGATTACTTCAGATTTAATTAGGAAGTCAATGGGCAGACCTACACACGTTTATTCTCTAACCAAAAAAGCAGATGATTTATTCCCTAAAAACTATCATAAATTTACTTTAGACATTTTAGATGAGCTAGTAAGTGAATTTGGAAATGATGCAGTGGAAAAGCTTTTTGAAGGAAGAGAGAATAAACTCTTTTTAAAATATGATGATAGAATGTACGGTAAAGATCTAGAAAAGAAGGTTGAAGAATTAGTTGAGATTCAAAAAGAAACAGGTTACATGGCAGAGTTTGACATTAATGATGAAGGAAATTATATCTTAATGGAGTATAATTGTCCTATAGCCCAAGTGGCAAATCAATATCAACAAGCTTGCGAATGTGAGTTATCGTTATTTAAAAAATTATTAGAAACAGATGTAGAGCGTACCGAATGTATTGCAAAAGGTGGAAATAAATGCACTTATATTGTTCAAAATAATGAAAATTGAAACAAATATTTCATCGAGATTAAAAAAAATCATGGTTTAACTAAGTGAAGTGTTCAAATATGAATACTTCACTTTTTTTGTGTCAAAACAGAGTTTACTTTCTTATAATATAGAGTATGAAATGGGCAATCGTCTAAATCATGAGTTAACTCTAATTTCTAATTGAGGTGAAATTAATGATCATCAATATATGTTTGATTGTTATTGCATTGACATTAAGTATATTGGTTTTGATTATAACTATTGCTTTTTTCAATGTTAATCGTTTTGTAAAACAATTAAATCTTACTATTTTGAATATGAATAATCAGTTTGAACAAACAAAGTCTGATGCACTTGACTTGATTCACAACACTAAACGAATTACATCCGAGATAAAAACAAGTATCAATTCCTCTAAATCATTTGATAATAATTCAAATCAACTATTAGATTCTTTTAACCATATTGCATCATCATTACGGCAAATATCAGACTCTTTCACAAGTAATATTGAAAATACAATGACCAGTACTAAAGTGAAAAGAGAAACACAAGCAGTGAATTGGATCTACAATACTTTAGACATATGGAAAAAATGGAAAGCATAAATTCTTTTCAAAAATGTATTTTACCATTGTAATTTAAAGGAGAGGGATTATATGTCAGACAAAAACATTAATAGCAAGGATTTTTTATTAGGTATAGTTATAGGAGGTGTTTTAGGAGCTGTTGGCTTTAAATTTTTGGGAGGAGCCGATAAAGAAACAAATAACAATAATAATCATTCTTCAAATACAACATCAAGCAGTGAGTCACCTTCAGATGGAGTTGCTAACAATGTGACTGTAAAAGCAAGAGCAGTATCAAGTAATTTTAATGATGTAAGCTCAGTATTCCCAGTTAGTGACCAATCACAATTAAATACAAACACAACAGATTTTATGGAGAAAATTGAGGTATCAGATGATTCACAGACTAAAGATAGTGATAAAAACAATGTTAAAAAAGATTAATTAGAAATAGACATGTGCCTACACCTTATAGACCTAAGATTCGTATTGTATAAGTAAAGGTTAGGGAAAGGAGGGTGTAACATGTCCTGGTTTTCGCGTGATAATATGAAAAATCTTGATCATCTACAACAATCTTTTCATAAGGCATTAAAAGTAAGTGAAGACATGGTTGGGAAAATTAATCAATTATTTTTAGATGGACCTAAAACAGAAGTGTTTGATAAAGGAAATAAAGTGATCATCATTTTAGAAATGCCGGGTATTCAAAAACAAAAGAAAATTGATTTTTCAGTTCGATCTACAGGAAAAAATATGTATTTGAAAGGTTTTTTAAATCAGCAAGTTAAAGTAAGCAATTATGGACAATTTTATAGTGAGAGAAGAAATGAAGATTTCACAAGATATATTCCACTACCTTCTGCTGTTAAAAGAAGGCCTGTATCCATAAAATATAAAGATGGATTATTAAAAATGGTTTTCCAAAAAAAGAAAGATGCTTCTGAAAATAAGTGGTATGATTTCCACATTTAAATACGATTAAAAACAAATGTATGCTCAGTTTATCTAAAAAGATTAAAAAATGAAGTCCCGCATAATACGGGACAAATGAAATTGTTCTAACTCTTCTTGAAAAGGCTCCGTTAGGAGCTTTTATTTTATTTAAACGTATACCGCAGCTAGTAAAATAATAACTAATAGGATAAAAAGAACTAATACTATTGCAGCACCAGATGCAACACCATAACCTTTTCTACCACCATAAGCGCTCATATCTTTTCCCTCCTTTTTTATTGGGATAATATAATGTATTCAAAATTAATGAACTTTGGCATAGTTATCTATCCCTATTGTAAAAAAATAGACATTTATCCCGACTTTAAGTGCTTGTGAAGGGTTAACAATTAAATAAAAAACTTCTCGAAAAATAGCCCCTCCTAGTAGTGTGATACTAGACTAGACATAGCGTATAAAAAAATATAAATGAATTATGAGTTTGTATAAATGAAGAGAAGTAGATAAAAGGGTTATAATGAAACATTCATATATACCTAATGAATATCATCACTAAATAATGTAATTTCTTTAAATGTGTGCTTGTCATATATGACGTAATGAAGAGCGATTTCTAGTACTTTAGTGGAGAAGAAATTTTCCCACTAAAGTACTATTTAATAATTAGATTTCATTATACTGCGAAAGCAGCTGCTAAAATAATAACTAAAAGAATGAATAAAACTAATACTATACCAGCAGATCTGGCTATTCCGTATCCACCACCGCATGCGCTCATTTATGTCACCTCCTTTTAAACAAAGTTAAATCAAGTTCATAAAATTAGGAGATATTTTAAAAAGTATTACTTAGATGAGTCTGGTAATCTTCTAGAAAATTTACCTTACTGTAAATTAACTATCCGTTTATCTGAATTATTTGATTAGACATAGATACCAGCTGCTAAAATAATAACTAATAGAATAAATAGAACTAATACTATAACTGCGGTTCTTGCTAAACCGCTTCCGTATCCATAACCACCACACCCATATGCGCTCATTTGCCACACCTCCTTCTTTAAAGGATAATATACAATATGAATAAATCGCTTGACCTGTATAGACGAATACCCTAATTTAAAAAAATGGACGTTTGTCACTAGATCAACATTGAATCCAAGCTTTTATTTCTGTATGATGTTCTTATAGATGCTTATAGAGATACTATGGAGGATCATGATGTTAACTATAGATCAAGTATTAAAAATGTTGTCAGAACAAGGTTTTAGAATTACAGAACAACGTAAATCATTAATTGAACTTTTTGTTGAAAATGGAAGTTATTTAACAGCACAAGGTGTTTATAAATATATGTCTAATCAATATTCAGGGTTAAGTTTTGATACTGTTTATCGTAATTTACGACTCATGAAAGAAGTTGGTGTGATTGAACAGTTTGTATTTGAAGATGGGATTAAATTTAAAATACGTTGTGAAGATGAATCTCACCATCATCATTTAATATGTCTTGAGTGTGAGAAAACTTATTCTATACACTATTGTCCAGTACAATATGTACCGGAGTTGCCTGATCAGTTTCAAATTGTCAATCATAAGTTTGAATTGTATGGATTTTGTAAAGATTGCCAAAAGGAGGTATGATGATGTTGAAAAAGCTCTGGACGGCACCTATTCATTTTTATAGGAAATTTATTTCACCAATAAAACCTCCGACGTGTCGATTTTATCCTTCATGCTCACAATATGCATTAGAAGCTGTTGAAAAACATGGAGTAGTAAAGGGAACAGGACTAAGTGTAAAGAGAATTAGTAAATGCCATCCCTTTCATCCTGGTGGTGTTGATCATGTACCTGAAAAATAACGGACTTGACATTTATACGAATCATTATGTATATTTTAATAAATTAAAATCATTTCCTATGAATGGATAAGTACAGCTTATGCACAATTACAGAGAGCCGGAGATGCTGAAAACCGGTATTGATGCAATGTTGGAAAATGGTCCTGGAGGATTTGTCGTTGAGTGGTTTTATTTATGAAACGATGAGGCGATAACGGATTCCTACGTTAAAAGGTAGTCATTGACTTACTGAGCCTTTTGCTTGCAAAAGTAGAGGGGAAGTTGGGTGGTAACACGTGAGAGAGCTCTCGTCCCAAAAGGATTAGGGTTTTTTTGTTGTAATTAAATTTATCTTTAATTAGTATTACAGGAGGCACATTAATCTAAACAATAAAATTAAATCGATTCATTTTTAATATTTGAGGAGGAAATCAAAATGAGTGAACAAAAAAAGAGTTTCTACATCACAACACCGATCTATTATCCAAGTGATAAGTTACATATAGGGCATGCATATACGACAGTTGCTGGAGATGCAATGGCTCGTTATAAACGCTTGCGTGGATATGATGTTATGTATTTAACGGGTACGGATGAACACGGTCAAAAAATAGAAAAAAAAGCGAAGGAAAAAGGGGTTACACCGATTCAATTTACAGATGAAATCGTATCAGGAATTAGAGAACTTTGGAAAAAACTAGATATTTCCAATGACGATTTTATTCGTACAACCGAAGAGCGTCATAAAACAATAGTCCAGAAAATATTTGCTAAGTTTGTGGAACAAGATGATATTTATTTAGATCAATATGAAGGTTGGTATTGTACACCTTGTGAATCTTTCTTCCTTGAACGTCAATTAGTGGATGGAAAATGTCCAGACTGCGGTAGAGAAGTAGAGAAAATAAAGGAAGAAAGCTACTTTTTCAGAATGAGTAAGTATGCGGATCAACTGTTGAAATTTTATGAGGATAATCCAGAATTTATACAACCTGAATCAAGGAAAAACGAAATGATCAACAATTTTATTAAACCTGGACTTGAGGACTTAGCTGTTTCGCGTACGACCTTTGACTGGGGGATCAAAGTACCTAATAATCCAAAACATGTTGTTTATGTTTGGATTGACGCTCTTAGCAATTATATCACAGCGTTAGGTTATGGTTCTGAAAATCCAGAAAAGTATGAGAAGTTTTGGCCAGCAGATGTGCATTTAGTAGGTAAAGAGATTGTGCGTTTCCACACCATCTATTGGCCGATTATGTTGATGGCTTTGGATTTACCTTTACCGAAAAAGGTATTTGCACACGGTTGGTTATTGATGAAAGATGGAAAAATGTCAAAATCTAAAGGTAATGTAGTAGATCCAGTAACATTGATTGATCGTTATGGTTTAGATGCGTTACGTTATTATTTATTGAGAGAGGTGCCATTTGGATCAGATGGAACTTTTACACCTGAGAATTTTGTAGATCGAATTAATTTTGATTTGGCAAATGATTTGGGTAATTTATTAAATCGTACCATTGTTATGATAGATAAGTATTTTGTAGGAGTAATCCCAACCTATAAAGGTTATGTTACTGATTTTGATGAGCAGTTGGAAAACATTGTGAAAGAATCTGTTGAAGAAGTTGAGCAAGCCATGGAGAAGATGGAATTTTCAGTTGCTTTAGCGGCGATTTGGAAGATGATCAGTTTCACAAATAAATATATTGATTTAACTCAGCCTTGGTTGATTGCCAAGAATGAGGAGAAAAGAGAAGAACTTGCTTCTGTGATGGTACATTTAACAGAATCATTAAGAATTGTTGCTATCTTACTTCAACCATTTATGACACAATCTCCAAAATTAATTTTAAACCAGTTAGGAATTCAAAGCAAAGAATTAACAAGATGGGATAGTATTTATACATTTGGTCAAATACCACCGGGAACTATTGTTCAAAAAAATCATCCTATCTTTCCAAGACTAGAAGTTGAAAAGGAAGTAGAATACATCGCAAGTTCAATGAGCGGTGGAACTAAACCTACTCAGCCAGTGAAAGAAAATAAAAAAGAAGAAAAGAAAGAAAAAAGTGGAGAAGCAAAAGAAATTTCTATAGATGACTTTGCAAAGGTTGAACTTAGAGTGGCGCAAGTACTTGCTTGTGAACCTGTTAAAAAGGCAGATAAATTGTTAAAACTTCAATTAGATTTAGGTTATGAACAGCGTCAGGTTGTTTCTGGAATAGCAAAACATTACACATGTGATGAACTAGTAGGGAAAAAAGTGATCTGTGTAACTAATTTAAAACCAGTTAAACTTAGAGGGGAACTTTCACAAGGAATGATATTAGCTGCTTCAGAAGATGATCAATTAACATTAGCTACAATAGCTGAAGGTATGCCAAATGGAGCATTAGTTAAGTAAAATTTCATAAAAATAAAAACAATGTTTTTATTTTTACACTAAGGGTTGATTTTAATATCACTATGATACTAAAATCTATGTATGCACCCAAGCTATTTTAATGGCTTGGGTGTTTTGTATAAAATATGCTAAAAAGTCAAAGAAATAAACACTAAAATCCAATTTCATTCGTGTTATAATGATATGAATTTCATAAAATATAGGTTGAGAAGGGTGATTATGAATACTACTAAAGATATAAATAAATTAAAATCATTTACTTTTTTATTTTATATGGGAATGGGAATTATTGTTCCTTTCCTTCCTTTATATTTTGAAGAAGTGGGATATTCTAAAATTCAAATTGGAACACTACTGGGTATTGGTCCAATGGCAGGAATCGTGTCCAATATTTTATGGGGAGTCATTAGTGATTCATTCCAAACTGTTAAGAAAGTACTGACTATTCTTTTGTTTGGACAAATGGTGATGTTATTTTGGTTATGGCAGGTTGATCAATTCACGATTACTGTCATTGTCATTTTATTTTTCTTTTTCTTTCAAAATCCAGTTATCGCTTTAACGGACAGCCTTATACTCATCACCATACAAAAAACTAAATTCAGTTACGCAGGAATTAGAGTATGGGGTTCTTTAGGTTTTTCTTTTTCAGCACTGGTCATGGGATGGATATTGTCTAGAACTGGAATGGATAAAACGATATTTTTATTAATCATGACAACAATAGTTGCTTTTGTTCTTTCCTTTGGATTAAAGGATCGTAAAGGTTCTGTTAAAAAGATGAGATTTTCAGGAATTTTTAATATGCTTCAATCCAAAGACTTACTATGGTTCTTATTATTAGTTTTTATAATTTCTTTATCACATCGCACAAATGATCATTTTATATCTCTTTACTTAATAGAGCTGGGTACAGACGAAAAGTGGATCGGCTGGTCACCTACAGTTGCAGCTTTAAGTGAAATTCCTGTATTTTTATTTTTAAGCAAATATGGGCATCGATTTAAAGAGTTGCCATTGCTTGCGATAGCAGGATTTTCTTATGCGTTAAGATATATCCTAACTGCTTCCTTAGACAACCCTTATTTGATTATTGCTGTTCAAGCTCTCCATAGTATTTCTTTTGGTATATTTTTAATTACTGCTTTGCGTTATTTAACGGGATTAATACCAGAGGAATATCGTTCAACTGGTTTAGCCGTATTTACTGTGATTTGGGCAGGAATTGCAGGAATGAGCAGTGGTATGGTTGGAGGATGGATCTATAATCAGTATGGTGGAGAAATTCTTTATTATGTAGCCTCTCTTTTAGGTTTCATTTCAGGCATTGGATTTTTAAGCACCCATTTGTACAAATTAAGAATAAAAGCTTAAATAAAAACATTGACATATAAAAAGCCCACCATGTATAATTCAGAAAGTAAATAGTAATTATTACGATTAACAATTTAGTTTATGGGAGGGATTTTTTTGTTTAAGAAATTCAATTTATTATTTACTATTTTAATTATTCTGTCTATTTTATTAATTGGCTGCACATCCAATACTTCTGAAACTGATTTAGATAATACTTCAGAATCTAATAAAATTAACATTGTGACTACTTTTTACCCACTATATGATTTTGCAAAAAAAATAGGTGGAGAATATGTAGAAGTTCAAAATATAGTCCCAACTGGTGTTGAACCGCATGATTGGACACCAAAAACAAGGGATATGATACAGATCACTGAAGCGGATCTATTTATTTATAATGGTCTTGGTTTTGAGAGTTGGATTGAAAGCTTTTTTTCGAGCTTAGAAGCTGATGTAAGCATTGAGTGGGTTGAAGCGAGTTTAGGGGCACAAATTCTTGATGCAACTATAGAAGAGGAAAGTCATGAAGAAGAAGGCCATGAAGAAGAAAGCCATGAAGAAGGCCATGAAGAAGAAGGTCATGAAGAAGAAGGTCATGAAGAAGAAGGTCATGAAGATGAACATGATCATGGTGCCTATGATCCACATATTTGGTTAAGTCCAGTTCAAGCAAAAGTACTGGCAGAAAATATTAAACAAGGTTTAATAAAAGTAGATCCAGCGCATAAAGATGAATATGAGGAACGTTTTATAGAGCTTTCTAATCAATTGGATGAACTTCATTTAGAGTACAAAGAGGTTTTGGAAAATGCACCTAGGAATGAATTTGTTGTTTCACATCAAGCATTTGGATATTTAGCAAATGAATATAACCTTACACAAAAATCCATTATGGGAATTACACCAGAAGCTGAACCAACAATTCAAGATTATAAAAACATCTCTGTTTTTGTTGAGGAAAATAATATTCAATATATTTTATTTGAAGAATTAGTGTCTCCAAAGATTGCTGAGACTTTGTCTAAGGATTTAAACGTTGAAACACTTGTTCTTAATCCATTAGAAGGATTAACTGAAGAGCAAGAGAAAAATGGTGACGATTATTTTACAATTATGAAAAGGAATTTGACAAGCTTGGAGAAAGCTCTACAATAAAAGTAGATTCAATACATTTATTTGAAGGAGATCGATATGGAGCTTAACATTTGGGTAGCTTTTTGGGCAGGATTAGCCTCCTTTATATCCCCATGCTGTCTTCCTTTATACCCATCGTATATTTCTTATATTACTGGTATATCTGTAAGTAATTTAAAAACAAAACAAAATAAAGAAATTAGAATGAAAACAATGACTCATACTTTATTTTTTATTTTAGGTTTTTCTGTTGTTTATTATACGTTGGGATTATCAGCAGGTATACTTGCCGAAGTTTTTAGTGGGTATGATGAACTTATTAGTCAGATTGCTGGTTTACTGATTATAGTTATGGGATTATTTTTGCTTGGGGTTTTTAAACCTCAGCTATTAATGAAAGAAGTTAAGTTTAAGTGGGCAACTAAGCCAGCGGGTTACTTAGGTACTTTTCTGATTGGGATTGGTTTTGCTGCGGGCTGGTCACCATGTGTAGGTCCCATCTTAGGTGCTATTGTTGCCTTAGCTGCTACTGAACCTGGAATATGGTTTGAATTGATTACCGCATACACACTAGGATTTGCGATCCCTTTTTTCATTATGGCATTTTTTATAGGTTCTACAAAGTGGATTTTAAAACATTCAAATACGATCATGAAAATTGGTGGAGCTATGATGATTGTCATAGGTATTTTACTTTTTACGGGGCAAATGACTAAAATTACGATTTGGTTAAATAGTATTACCCCAAGCTGGTTACAATTTTAACTAAATACCCAGTAGTGAACTGCACTGCATTAAGGAACCTTATTAAAAACACTCAATTTTTGTTCATGAACCAATCCAAGTAGACTAAATAGAGGTGAACTAACTTGCTTGTAGGTGACAAAGCGTGTATGATACTTAAAGAGGAAACAAGTGAGGGGGAATCAGTTTGGCCACACCCAGTATGGAGGATTATCTCGAACGAATTTACATATTAATAGATGAAAAGGGTTATGCAAGAGTATCAGATATTGCAGAGGGGCTAGAGGTTCATCCATCATCAGTTACAAAAATGATACAGAAATTAGATAAAGATCAATATCTTATATATGAGAAATATAGAGGATTAATTTTGACCTCCAAAGGCAAAAAAATTGGAAAGCGATTGGTAGCTCGCCATCATTTACTTGAAAAATTTTTAAGCACGATTGGAGTTCAAGAAGAAAATATATATGATGATGTTGAAGGAATCGAGCATCATTTAAGTTGGGATTCAATTACATGTATTGAAGCACTTCTAGAATATTTTGATCGTAACCCTCAACAAGTTGAAAAATTAAATAAAATACGTGAAGAACTGAATACCGAAGAAGATTAAATATGAAAAGCTACCTCAACACTTATAATCAAAGTGGAATGAGTTAGCTTTTTTAGTACATTGCCTTTTCGCTATATCCATTATTGAAAATAATAATAGGTTCTAATAGGAGAGAGTTTTTTCTGTTTTTTTACACATCTGTTCTGTTTTTTATCTTTACAGCAACAGGAAGAATTGTGATGAGATGAATATTCATATGTGTTTACTAGCTTTGAAATTACAAGTAGGAAAAGTACTAAAAAAACGCTTATGAATATGAAGGCGAATAAGATGATAAATATAACCTCAGACATAAAAAAATCGAATGTTATCAAAAAGAATGCAGTTATGAATACAAAGGGAATACCAAATAATAATAGTAATAATGTAATCGCTATTCCTGCATATGAACTAGTCATTAAATCACCTTCTTTCTATTATAAACTGTGATATATCATATGTTTTTTTTATAGTGGTTGTACTAGACTAGTACCTATTAGAAGAAAAATAGGCGTAGTAGAAAGAATGTGTTCAATTAAGATTTATAACATCAAATATCTACAACAGGTTAGAGTGTTGATTTTAAAGATCACGTTCTTAACAAACCCTTCATCGCATACAACATAGATATGAATATTCCTTTGCTTAAGGAGTTGTCTGAATGAAGGTGAATGCAGTTTTTGAGGGTGGTGGTGTGAAAGCCATCGGTTTAGCCGGAGCCGTGAAATCAGTTGAAGATCATAATATAACTTTTAATCAAGTTGCAGGAACTTCATCAGGAGCCATTGTGGCATCATTAATAGCAGCAGGTTACACATCTGAAGAATTAAAGGAGTTAGTGATGTCTACTCCTTTTGCCTCTGTTGTGAAAAAAACTTGGGTGCACCACATTTTATATATTGGCCCTGCAGTTCGTGTATTTTTAAAAAAAGGACTATATTCTGGAGATCAGCTAGAGGAATGGATTGATCAGAAATTAAAATTAAAAGGAGTTCGAACATTTGGAGATCTAAAACCAAATCAGCTGCGTATCATTGCTTCTGATATTACAAGAGGAAGGATATTAGTGTTACCAGATGATATTAAACAGTATGGTTTAGATCCGAGTCGTTTAAGTATTTCAAAAGCCATTAGGATGAGTACTGCGATTCCTTTTTATTTTGATCCAATTAAATTAAAAAAACTTCGTGAAAAGCAAACATTTTATATTGTAGATGGTGGAATATTAAGTAATTATCCATTGTGGTTATTTGATAAAGAAGCTAGAGAAAGGGGGATTCAAATTAAAATTCCAACTTTAGGATTTAGGTTGGTAGGAAAGCACAGTAATGTCCCTAGAAAAATAGTAGGCCCAATCAGTATGTTTCAAGCCTTATTTTCAACTATGATGGATGCTCATGACGAAAAATTTATAGAAGATCATAAACGATTTAATACCATTAAAATACCTACATTAGGTGTAAGAACAACTGATTTTAAAATATCACAAGAAGCGTGTAATCGCTTGTTTGATTCTGGTTATCAAGCAGCTGAGAGATACTTAGACAGATGGTCATATTCAGAATATCTTAAACACTATGAACAATATTTTGAGTATCTATAACCTATAATGATGTGATATTTGAGATTTCAACAATTTAAAAATGATAATGTGATAGGACTTTAAAAAGGTCTTTTTTTTATTTGTGAAGATGTGATCCTATAGCCTCAGCCTCAACATATTTCCTTTCTTATGTTTTGTAATGATTAAAGACAATTGTTAAGATTTATGGTGAGTTTGTTTATTATTTATTTTTTCCTATTGATATAAAAAAATGTATGATTTAGTGTTGATACTGTAAACATGTTAATATTCTTTGCGAGTGATGATAGAAGAGATATTCAATTTACAAACACAACAGAAGGGTAGAGTAATTATGACAATAAATAATATAGACTTGAATTCATTTGTATCAGAATCTGTAATGGATATAAAATTTTCTGGAGTAATTTTAGTTAAAGATGAAAAAGAGGTTATCTTTGAAAATGCATATAGTTATTCTAACCGGTCTGAAGAAATTTTAAATACAGTAAATACTCGATTTGGAATAGCATCAGGATGTAAATTATTTACCGCTATAGCTATTAGTCAACTAGTTGATAAAGGGATATTGAATTATCATACGCTACTAAAAGATTGTTTGGATATCAAATTCCCTTACTTTGATGAGTCCATAAGCATTCACCACCTTTTAACTCATAGTTCAGGAATCCCTGATTATTTTGATGAGGATGTTATGGACAATTATGAAGATCTATGGAAATATAGACCGATGTATCAAGTAAAGGATTTAAAAGGATTTCTTCCTATGTTCCAAAATAAAAAAATGATGTTTATTCCTGGTGAAAGATTTCATTATAATAATGCTGGTTTTATAATATTAGGATTAATTATTGAACAGCATACGGGTATAGGCTTTACAGAATACATTGAAAAACATATTTTTCAGGTGTGTAATATGAATGATTCAGGTTACTTTTCATTAGATCATCTACCTAAAAATACAGCACTTGGTTATATAGAGAATGAGCAAGAGGGTACTTGGAGAACGAATATTTATTCCGTTCCTATAAAAGGTGGTGCTGATGGTGGTGCATTTATAACTTCTCCTGATATGATGAAATTATGGGAGGGGTTGTTTAGTTATCATTTGCTGAGTGAAAAGTGTACAAAACTTTTGTTAACTCCACACATTCGTGAAAAAGATGATGAGTTTTACGGATACGGTATATGGATAAGAAAAAGAAAGAATAAGATTTTTAAATTTCATGTAATGGGCTATGATCCAGGTGTGTCATTTCATTCAGCATTTTATCCAGATAGTGGTATAAAAATTGTTATCCCTTCAAATAAAGACTATGGTCCATACAAAATTACTAAGGTGATAGAAGATAAATTGTTATTTTATAAATGAATTGGATGAGTTGATATGATACATTGGATGTTTTTTAAAAATAAAGAAAACACTTAGGAATGATTCTAAGTGTTTTCTTGTTATATGAACTATTTTTATTCATTTTATTGAGGATAAACTCAATGATAAGGATACGTTTCTTCTTCGTCTTCTTTATCATTTTTGTTTTTATTACCATCAATCACTTTAAACTTGTGTTTTCTTCTTCTTCGTTTCTGTTTTTTTTGAAGTTTAACTACATTTTCGTATTTTCGATTTCGATATTTTTTTGGAGGGAATTTATATAGGTAAAATACGAGTCCAAAAACTAAAAGGGGAATAATAAAATTCCCAGGGTTTGTAAATGCTGAACTTACAATACCAATAGCAATGAGACCCAAAATTACATAAAATATAAATCTTTGACGTGAATTCATAAAAACGCCTCCGCTTCTATACAAATTACACAATCATTCTATTTTCAGTATTATTGTTTTTCTGGTCAATTTCTAACATATGTTTAAATGACGCAATGGAGACTTCTACTTGATCATCTGTTGGTTGCTTTGTTGTTAATTTTTGCAGCATAAGTCCTGGATAACCTAGGTAACGTAATACAGGAATCTCACGTAATGAATTTGTAAAACGTAAAACTTCATAGGAAACTCCAATTACAACTGGTAATAAAACAAGACGTTGAATGACACGTCCCCATAGTTCATTATATGGCCAATAAGAGTCATAAGGTACGAATAAGGCAAATATGGAATAAATGATAACACCTAAAATTACAGTAAATACCATAAAACTACTTCCACAACGATAGTGCAAAGTACTATATTTTTGAACATTTTTTACTGTTAATTCCTCATTGTTTTCATATGCACTAATCACCTTATGTTCTGCTCCATGATATTGAAATAATCTTTTTATGATTGGTGTGAAGGAAATAACATATATATAACCCAGCAGGAGCATCATTTTAATAATTCCCTCAATGAAAGTATGCAAAACTTCATTATCTGGAGCAAATCTTCCAAATAAACCAGCCTCAATAAAAACAGGTAGCAATGTAAAAACAAACTTTCCAAAAAGAAAGGATAATACACCAACGACAGCAACACCAAGAATCATGGTTAGAGAGTTAGAAAGTCCTTTTTTCTTTTCTTTCTCAATATCTTCTCCTTCTTCTTCGGCAAACACTTCAGCTGAAAAATTAAGATGAAGGGCTCCTTTAGCACTTGCTTCTACGATGCCTACCATTCCGCGTAATAAAGGAATCTTTTTTAAAGCTTGAACCCACTTCTTATCCCGTTTAGGTACAGAGAAGAAGTCAATCTCATTATTACTTTGTCTGCGAACAGCTGTTACATTTACGGTTTTTCCAGCAAACATTACACCTTCTATGACCGCCTGTCCTCCATATATACCACGATTTTCTTGTGACAAATAAGTCACCCTTCCTTTTTAAAAATAATAAAAGAAATTGTTCAAAAAAACCTTAGCAAAAAAGCTGATTTTCTTGACACCCTATAATAGATAAATAGGTAATAACCCTATTGTAGCGAATTATGAAATTTATTTCTACCATTCTTCTGTTAAAAATCTAAATAATGATAATTAATGATGGGAATAATTGTACAGAAGACGGATTAATGAAAGGAATTGTTGCATGAGTTCAGAGAAAAGAAACAACAAACGAACAAACCGTTTTTTATTTTCTTTAAATTTAGGTTTTTTTGCTGGATTGATATGGGGAGCAGTACATCAAGTTTTCTATTATTTTTCCTTCACAAAGATTACTTCTTCTTTTTTAGCTGAACCTTTTTTCAAACATAAATTTATAGATACATGGCCTGGGTTTTTTATAGGGTGGTTGTTTTTTATTTTGTTTTCCATTTTCTGTTCATTTTTGTATACTCTTTTATTCAGTAAAGTAAAAGGAGCATGGTTAGGCCTAGTGTATGGGCTTTTTTGGTGGGCAAATATATATTTGTGGGTTGGTCCGTTAACAGAAATGATGGAGTGGATAAATAAATTGGACTTGAATTCAATCATAACAGGGATTTGTCTCTTTTTATTGTGGGGCATTTTTATTGGATATACCGTTGCAATAGAATTTACAAATGAAAAGAAGAGAGAACCATTTCATAAATGAAAGAAAATGAATGGGATAGGTTTGGGTTAATGTTCTAAAAAAAGTTCTCATAACCTAGAAATGTATGTTAAAATGAGCGGGTAAACCTTTGAGTGTTGTCAAATATCCGAGATTCTTTATGACTCAAGAATATATAAATTTTTCGTTTAAAGAAAATCAGGATAGTTGGCTGAGTCTTTGACTCAGACAGAATCTAATGTTGCTTATTTACCTCTCCAAGAGGCTCCGATAGGAGCTTTTGTTATAGAAAATGCCAGTAGGTAGATACTCGAATTCATTTGTAAAGAAGGTGAATGTGAGTTTGAAAAAAATATTAATATTAAATGGGCCAAATATAAATATGCTTGGTATTCGAGAGCCTGGTGTATACGGATCACAATCGTTAGCAAATATTGAGGAAAATTTGAATACTATAGCGGAAACCTTACTCTTGGAGTTGACTTTTTTTCAATCTAATCATGAAGGTGAAATCATAGATCAAATACATAAGGCTTTTGGTAACATGAACGGGATACTGATTAATCCAGCAGCTTTTACACATTATAGCTATGCAATTAGGGATGCAATCAGCGCTGTAAATATTCCTACTGTTGAAGTGCATTTATCCAACATACATCAAAGAGAATCTTTCAGACATCAGTCAGTAACGGCTCCTGTAGTTATTGGTCAAATTTCAGGATTTGGAGCATATAGCTATGAATTAGGTTTAAGGGCTTTGCATAATAAATTAATTGAGAAAAGGTGAGTTAAAGATGGATAAATTAAGAATCCAGAGGTTAAGAGAAAAATTAAGTGAGTTAGAACTAGATGGTATATTGATAACAAACGAGTATAATCGTAGATATATGACAGGCTTTACTGGATCCGCTGGTTTTGTATTAGTTACAGCAAAACAAGCGATTTTATTTTCGGACTTTAGATATAAAACACAGGCACCAATACAAGCAAAACATTTCCAATTTGTAGAGTTAGAGCGTTCAATTCCATTAAACACAATTAAATCAAAATTAAATGAATTTGGTATTCAAAAATTAGGATTTGAACAAAATGATGTGAACTTTGGGTTCTACACTAAATTATCTCAATCATTTGGGGATACTACATTAGTTCCTACTGACTCCATAGTGGAGATATTAAGAGCTGAAAAGGACGATTCTGAATTAAAAATTATGCAGGAAGCAGCAAACATTGCAGATCATGCATTCTCTCATATAATTAACTTTATTAAACCTGGATTATCTGAGAAAGAAATTGCACTTGAGCTTGAAATTTTTATGAGAAAACAAGGGGCCGATTCGTCATCTTTTGATATCATTGTAGCTTCAGGGGAAAGGTCAGCACTTCCCCATGGGATAGCTAGCGATCGAATTGTGCAAAATAATGAATTTGTTAAATTAGATTTTGGTGCCATATTTAATGGATATTGTTCCGACATTACAAGAACGTTATTTGTAGGAACACCTACAGATAAACATAAGGAGATTTATAATATTGTATTGGAAGCACAGATGAACGCATTAAACAATCTGAAGGCTGGTGTGACAGGTAAACAAGGAGATGCTTTTGCTCGTGATGTTATTGCTAAGTATGGGTATGCAGATCATTTTGGTCATGGTTTAGGGCATGCTATAGGATTGGAAGTTCATGAATTCCCTAGATTAAGTCCTATGGCTAATGATATGATTAAAGCGAATATGGTACTCACAGTTGAGCCAGGAATTTATTTACCTGATTTTGGTGGAGTGCGAATTGAAGATGATGTTGTAATCACAGAGACAGGTATTCATAACTTAACACATGCTTCTAAAGAATTTATTACTATAACATAAGAATCTATGGTTAATGATTAAAGAAAGTAATTTTCAGGAGGGAAATAGATTATGGTATCAGTAAATGATTTTAAAACAGGATTAACAATTGAAGTAGATGGAGATATTTTCTCCGTATTAGAATTCCAGCATGTCAAACCAGGTAAAGGAGCAGCATTTGTTCGTTCCAAACTAAGAAATTTACGTAACGGAAACATTACTGAGAAGACATTCCGTGGTGGCGAAAATGTGAATCGTGCTCATGTTGAAACTAAAGAAATGCAATATTTATACGCAAGTAGCGATGAGTATACATTTATGGATTTAGAAACTTATGATCAATTTTCTTTGAATGCAGATCAATTAGAGTGGGAATTAAATTTTCTTCTGGAAAATGCAAATGTTAAAATCGTAAGTTATCAAGGGGAAATTTTAGGAATTAATTTACCTAATACAGTAGATCTTAAAGTTGTTGAAACTGAACCAGGTATTAAAGGAAATACAGCAACAGGAGCTACAAAAAACGCAAAGCTCGAAACAGGATTAAATGTGCAGGTCCCACTGTTTATTAATGAAGATGATACTTTAGTTATTAATACAACAGATGGTAAATACGTCTCTCGTGCCTAATCATAACTTTTGAAGTTATTTAAGATAACCATGGGAAAGGAGTGCCAGATTTGTCTTTAGTTGTAATGAAGTTTGGTGGGAGTTCTGTTGGAAGTGCAGAACGTATTAAAAAGGTTGCAGAACGCATTATCGAGAAAAAACGAGATGGTCATCAGTGTGTTGTAGTTGTATCTGCAATGGGTGATACGACTGATGAACTAGTAGATTTATGCAAACAATTGACTGATCATCCACCTGCTCGGGAAATGGATATGTTATTATCTACAGGTGAGCAGGTTTCTATGTCATTGTTGTCTATGTCCATTCAACATTTAGGCTATACAGCAATTTCATTAACGGGATGGCAAAGTGGGATGACTACAGATTGTAATCATGGAAATGCCAAAATAGTGAATATTAAACCAAACAGAATTTTTAAAGCGATAGAGGAAGAAAAGATTGTTATCGTTGCTGGATTTCAAGGTTTATCTGAAGATGGTGAAATTTCAACACTTGGAAGAGGTGGTTCAGATACAACCGCTGTCGCATTAGCTGCTGCAATAAACGCAGACCTTTGTGAGATTTATACAGACGTAGATGGAGTTTATTCTACTGATCCTCGTATTGTAAGAGTTGCTCAAAAACTTGACGAAATTTCTTATGAAGAAATGTTAGAATTGGCGCAACTCGGTGCAGCAGTTCTACATCCAAGAGCTGTTGAATATGCTAAAAATTATAATGTACCGTTAGTTGTACGCTCAAGTTTTAGTCATAGAGAAGGAACTTTGGTGATGGAGGGTAACGCAGTGGAAAAAAGTATGGTCGTTCGTGGTATTGCATATGACAAGAATGTTGCTAGAATCAGTGTTTTGGAAGTTGAAGATATTCCTGGAATATTAGCGACTGTGTTTGGCGCATTAGCAGATGCAGGTATCGACGTAGATATAATCGTACAGAGTGGAGTTCGAAATGGTGCTGCTGATTTTTCATTCAGTATTGCCAATACAGACGTAGAAAAAGCAATGATAGTAATGGAAGAATTAAGATCTACAGTTACTTTTAGAGAAGTAACCTATGAAACTGACCTTGTAAAAGTATCCATTGTTGGAGCTGGGATGGTAAGTAATCCTGGGGTGGCTGCTAAAATGTTTAGGGTCATTTCTGAACAAGGAGTTAGCATTAAATTAGTTAGTACTTCTGAAATTAAAACCTCTTGTGTCATTGATCGTGATAAGTTAACGGAAGTAATCTTGGCTCTTCATACTGCATACGGCTTAGATGCAAATCAACAAGCATTTGTAGGTGGCCCTAAAGAACGAAGGTAGATTTAACACCCCAAAAAGTGAAATGAAGTTATATAGTGTAATCCTATTAGGCACCCTGGCATTCTATCATTTAAAAAATTTAGTTGAAGATGTCAAATAAATAGTTTGTCATTTTAATCAATAAAGCGGTAATTCCAGCCGCCATTAATGGACCTACCGGGATGCCTCTTAAAAAGATAATACCAAATATGGACCCTATGACTAGACCTATGATCATCTGTGGGTCTAGTTTTAATAGCTCCAAACCTCTACCATTCATATGAGTTGCGATAGCCCCACCTATTATAGCTATGATTCCAGGCCAAGAGGTAAAGATGGCAATGATGTCTTTGTATGTAATTTTGTTGCTTGCAAATGGAACTAAAACAGCCATCGTTAAGAATAGCAAACCAAATTCCAACCCTCTTCGTTCTATGGCTGGAAGATATCTTTCTAAACTAATTAATTTAATAATTAATAACAAACAAGCAGCAATCGTGATAATATGGGACCTACCAATTAGTCCGATTAAAATAAGAATCACTAATAGAACATCACCGTTCATAGCCACATAAACTCCTATTCACTTTGACCAGTTATTTAACTTACTTAGTGTCGAAATTTTAACATGAATGTGCTGTGGTCTATTCAACCACTCACTATATCCTGGTTGGAGAATGTACTCCCATAAGCACTATTAGTGTATGAACAGCTTGTTTCTTTTAGAACAAAATTACATGGCAACCATAATGTTGTCACGTAAAATGGGAACAACTGAATATTCATTTTGCATTGTGCAAAAAATGACATCTTCTTCGAATCCCATCTTACATAACTTCTTCCCATTACTGCACTGTAAAATAGTACGCTGTAATTCATTTTTAGATTGCAAAAAGCTTAAATACATTGTCATACTGAAATCGCTAAGATGAATTTCTTCTTGAAGTTGTTTGAGTTCATGGATCATCATACCGGCGCACAATCCATCCTCTAATGAAAATTGATCTTGCGTCCCTGCACATAACAAGACGATGTCTCTTTTTAAGTTAAATGCTTTTCTTGCACAATTAGATGCATTTAATATCGTTCCCGCAATAACATGAGCTGCTTTATGTGATTTTTGTATCGCACGAGTACCGTTTGATGTGGTCATAATAATTCGTTTTCCTTGTATTTCATGATTTAAAAACTCTAAGGGAGAATTACCTAAATCAAATCCAGATATTTTTTTACAATACCGCTCACCACTAAGTAAATCGTTTTTACTCTCAAAGTTTTTAGCCTCATTTACAGTTTCTACAGGAATGATTCCATCACTTCCGCATTCTAGTGCCGTAACAATAGAACTAGTAGCTCTTAGAACATCAATAACAATTACCGTTTTATTTATAAAATTATCTGACCTTGCTTCGTTTACATTTGGAACAACCTCAATTTGCATCATTTCTCACCTCCAAAATGGTCTGCAAGTAGAGTTCGATCGATCTTTATTTATTTGCTAGATGGAAAGTATCTGATCGTAAACCTCTACGGATAGACTCAAGAGCAAAAACTTCTCCAGGTGAAATATTTCCTAAGTTGACCTTTGGTCCTAAGTTGTTAATGAAAAGGATCTGTTGAGATTTTAAAGGAGCTTCCCACATGATTTTTTCTGGTTGAGAGACACTGTTTATGATTTGAAAAATATCATCCTTATCGCATTCTCCATGCTCATCAAAAATCCCCACTTCGACACCTGATTCTCTCCCCTCTATTGTAACTAAACTTGCTCCTTTTTCTATATCTTGATGGACTGTGTGAATGAGTTCATTAAAGTTTATTTTCGCTCCTTTTATCTTTTTTCCATATTCCGTAAATACATTTAATCCTTCTTCTAGACCGAACTTTATTAAATCATCTCTAAATTGTCGACTTAATTCTATCGTTCCATCAGAAACTTCAATTCCATTAAATCCTAGAGACTTTATCATTTTAAAATATGAGTTAACACAGTTTTGACTAATGGCAACTTCCAAAAATGTACCCCCAGGTGTGATAGTAATATTATGTTTTTTTGCTAGTCCAATTTTATTTTCTAAAACTTGTTTTGGGTACAAAGGAGAGGTTCCGAACCCAAGTTTTATAATATCTATATATTCAGAAGTGGTATTTAGTAAATCCTCAAAAGCTAATAAACCCATTCCTTTATCAATGACCATGGTGATTCCAGTATTTCTAGGTTTATATGTTCTTTTACCTATGGGATCTTTTAATTTTTGCACCCAATCAATATCTGTGATGATACGCATTTCAATTCTCCTCACCGTATAAAAATGTATGTGACATGTGAGCAATATATGCAAAAATCTATAGTGATGTGCCCATTTTGATGTTCAGTTTTTTGAAATGTTACTTTAGTGATCTAAAAATTAGATAAAAGCATATAAATATAGTACAAGCCATTCTAGCAATAGGAATTTTTATAATATTTTCTATAAAAAGGCATGAAAACAAAAAGAAGAGACTGGGGGAAGCAAGGACATTGAATAAGTTTGTATTCAGTATGGTTGTCTTACGATTATTATCTGGAAGTATTGAGATTTTTGCAGCCTTCATTATGTTCCGATTAAATCAAGTTGAAAAGGCTTTGATGGTTAATACAGGTCTTGCTTTGGTGGGACCTATTATTTTGATTACAACAACCTCGATTGGACTTCTTGGCATTGCTGATAAATTATCTGTAAGCAAGTTATGTTGGATCTTCATTGGGGTAAGTTGTATTTTCATTGGTATTGTTAAAAAGTAAAGATAACTTGTCATATTTAGCGTGTCCTAGCATACATATGTTGTAAAGTTATGGACAACTTGGAGGGCGAAATAACCATGTTACAATCCATTATTCATATGCTGCCTGAAACTATACGGAATATTATAGAACGAATACCAAGCTCAATAATTCAAAATATAGAAGAAATTCGCATTAGAGAGAATAGACCATTAGAGATAGGATATTCAGGTAAGTATAGTTTTATTTCTAGCCAAGGACGAATGTTGAATTCATCTATGGAGGCTTATTTGCCCACACATCAGGATATTTTGAGACTTTTAAATATCGTAACGAATCATTCTATGTATACAATCGAAGAAGAGTTAAAAAGAGGGTACATCACTGTAAAAGGAGGTCATCGGATAGGATTATCTGGACGCACGATTTTGGAACACGGTTTTGTGAAACAAATTCGTGATGTGAGCAGCTTTAATATTCGTATTGCTAGAGAAGTGATTGGAGTAGGCAAGCAAGTATTACCTTTTATTATGGATGTCCAAAGGAAAACTGTCCATCATACATTAATCATATCGGCCCCTCAATTAGGAAAAACAACTCTTTTAAGGGATCTATCTAGAATGATCAGTTATGGAAGCTGGAATAATCAAGTAACGTGGGATGGTTTAAAAGTAGGAATTGTAGATGAACGATCTGAAATTGCAGCTTGTTATAAAGGAGTTCCTCATTTTGATGTAGGTCCTAGAACGGATGTTTTAGACAGCTGTCCAAAAGCAGAAGGTATGATGATGTTAATTAGATCAATGTCACCAGACGTACTCATTGTTGATGAGATTGGTAGAGAGGAAGATGTGAAGGCCATTCATGAGGCAGTTCACGCAGGTATACGAGTCATTACAACATCACATGCATTAAACTTGGAAGATATAAAAAACAGACCTGTTTTGAAGCATCTTTATGCACAAGGCATCTTTTCAAGATACATAGTGTTAAGCAGAAGATATGGGATAGGAACAGTAGAGGCAATTTTAGATTCTCAAGGGAAACAGCTTAACCAAAAAACAATAGAAGATGTGAGAGGTTAGTATGTTAAATCTCATTGGCGCAATATTTATTATCTTTTCAGGAACAATGATTGGTTTTTATCAAGCCAATCAATATATAAATCGCCCTAGACAAATTCGTCAGATGATTCATGCACTTCAACGTTTGGAAACTGAAATCCATTATGGGTATACTCCACTGCCAGATGCACTAGTCAAAATTTCAAATGTCATTCCAAATCCAATAGGATTTATATTTCACGAAATTAATAAACAATTAACAGATCATATAGGCGCAACGGTGATGATCGCTTGGCAAGAAAATTTTCAAAATTACTGGAAAAAAACATCTTTTAAAAATGCAGAGAAAGAAATGATTTTACAAGTGGGTTCAACACTTGGCATTTCAGATCGGGAGGATCAAATTAAACATTTACGTCTAGCTATTAGTCAGCTTCAAAGTGAAGAAGAAATGGCGAAAGAAGAGCAAAATCGATATGCAAAAATGTGGCGCAGTTTAGGGATGTTAATTGGAGTATTAGTCGTCATTATCATGCTTTAGGATGTGAAATAGATGAATGTAGATATTAATATGATCTTTCAAATAGCAGGTATTGGAATCATTATTTCAATGATTCATACGGTTCTAAAACAGATGGGTAAAGAAGATATTGCGCATTGGACGACATTGATTGGCTTTATAATCGTTTTGTTCATGGTCATTAGATTACTAGATGATTTATTTCAAGAAATTAAAACGATTTTTCTTTTTCAGTAGGTGAAGGCTTTGGAAATCATTCAAATTGTAGGACTTGGGATTATTGCGACCATTCTCACACTTGTCATCAAAGAGCAAAAACCTCTGTTTGCTTTTCTATTAACTGTATTTACAGGTGTTATTATTTTTCTTTTTTTAATAGGAAAGATCTCTTCTATCATTCAATTACTGGAAAAGTTAGCTGATCAATCAAATATAGATATGGTATTTTTAAAAACCATTTTAAAGATCATTGGGATAGCTTACATAGCAGAATTTGGATCACAAATTGTGAGAGATGCTGGACATGAATCTATAGCTTCAAAAATCGAGCTTGCAGGAAAAATTCTCATTTTATATATGGCTATCCCTATTATTACTGTCATTATTGAAACAGTTATAAAGCTATTACCTACTTGATTTGGGAGATGAAAAAATGGTCCGACTTATCGGATTTAGTCTTTTAGTTACTATTTTCAGTTTAATTGGAGGAGATTTCATATATGCTGATTCTCCAACAGACATCATTATAAAAGAAACAACAGAAAATTTAAATACAGATGAAGTAGAACAATATTGGAAAAATCTTCTTAAAGAATATGGAGGTTATTTTCCAGGAAATAATCCGAGTTTAATGGAAATGATTTTACCAGGAGGGGAAGGTTTTAGTCTCTCACAAGTATTTACGGGGTTTTTTAAGTATTTTTTACATGAAATTTTATACAATGGAAAGCTGTTAGTTACGATTGTCATCTTAGCAGTGTTTAGCATGATATTAGAAACATTGCAAAGCGCTTTTGAAAGAAATTCCGTAAGTAAAGTTGCTTATGCAATTTCATATATTGTACTTATTATTATCGTCATCAATAGTTTTAGTGTCGCAATCAGTTATGCAAAAACGGCGATAGAAAATATGATTCACTTTATGATCGCCATGATTCCACTGTTATTAACGTTATTAGTTTCGATGGGTAGCTTTGCTACAGCATCCATTATGCATCCATTGATCATTTTTATGATTCATACAACGGGAACTTTGATTTATACCGTCGTATTTCCTCTATTGTTTTTTTCTGCAGTTCTACATATAGTGAGCTCAATATCAGATAAATACAATGTGAGTCAATTAGCAGAGTTATTACGAAATATCAGTATAGGAATTTTTGGAGCATTAGTCACAGTATTTTTAGGTGTAATTTCAGTGCAAGGAGCTAGCAGTGCAGTGAGTGATGGGGTCACGATTCGTACAGCCAAATATGTCACAAGTAATTTTGTCCCTGTCATTGGAAGAATGTTTTCGGATGCGTCTGACACAGTCATTGGAGCTTCATTACTAGTGAAAAATGCAATTGGTTTAGTTGGGGTTGTTATTCTCATTTTTTTATGTGTGTTTCCAGCCATTAAGATTTTAACATTGGCTTTAATATACAACTTATCGGCAGCGATCATGCAGCCGCTAGGGGATAGTCCTATTGTTAAATGCCTTTTCACCATTGGTAAAAGTATGATTTATGTATTTGCAGCGCTTGCTGCTGTAGGTTTGATGTTCTTTTTAGCTATTACGATCATAATTACTGCTGGAAACGTTTCAGTCATGATGAGATAACGAAGGAAGGGAAGTAGATTGCTGCAATGGTTAAGTAATTGGTTAAGAGAAATTATTCTCGTTATACTTCTTGCAACTTTCGTAGATTTGATTTTACCGAGCAATAAAATGCAGAGATATGTAAAAGTAGTCATAAGTCTATTCATTCTAATGACGATTCTGTCTCCTATCGTTTCATTATTGAAGGTGGAATGGAATTTTGATCAATTGAATAATCAGTTTCAAATAGACGAAGTAAGCACGAATGAATATGGATCGATGTCAGAAATTTTACAAGATGGAGAACAATTAAAAAATCAGAATGAACAGGAAACAGCAAGGTTAATTCAAACTAAAATGGAGGATATGATCTACAAGCAATTAGAAGATCAAATGTCCGTAGCTGTTGAAAGTGTATCTGTAGTGGTTTCGTTTGAAGAGAATAATGAGTTGAAGCTAGATGAGATATTTATCATTTTAAAATCACAAAACAAACAACCTGAACAAACAATGGACGCAGCAGAAGTACAACCGATAGAACAAGTAGAACCTGTAGTTATTGATATACATATTGAAGCAAGTGACGCAGTTGAAGCCGACGCAAAAAAAGAACAAAAAGAAATAACTGAAGAAATGAAACAAACGGAAACTGAAATTACTACTTTCTTAATCGGCAAGTGGGACATTTCTTCAGATCAAATAAATGTAAAATATAAACCTACAATGGATGAGATTTAAAGGGGGTGGGTTAACTTTGGGAAAACTGCTAGGAATCATCGAAAAATGGGTAGGAGGTGAAAAAGGGGGGGAGAAAAGAATACAAACCTTTAGATGGCTGCTCATCATTGGTTTAATTGGTGTAATGTTAATGATCATGAATTCTTTTATTAACGTAAATAGTATAGATGATTCTCAAAGTGATCGTGCCTCTCCTGAGATTGCTAGTCTACCAGCTATAGGGGAAGAAAAATCAAAATTACCTTTTGATGAGTACGAAGAGCAATATGAGATGAGATTAAAAGAAATTCTAGAAAAAATTGTAGGTGTTGGAAATGTTGATGTGATGGTCACAATTGAATCAACAGAAGAAAATATCGTGTTTGAAAATAAAAAAGACTCACAACAAGTTACGAATGAAAAAGATACAAATGGTGCTACAAGGCATATTACGGATATATCTAGAAGTGGTGAAATTGTTCTCTTTGAGGTTGAAGGTAATAAAACACCAATCTATGTAAAGAAAATAAAACCACAAATTCGAGGTGTGATTATAGTAGCCAATGGTGCTGAGGATTTAACGGTGAAGCAATTGATATTAGATTCCGTTCGAAAAGGGTTAGAAGTACCGAGTCACCGTATCCAAATTAATCCTAGAAAACAGTCAGGGTAAAAAACACCCCAAAAAGTGAAGTATTAAAACACCCCAGAAAAGTGAAGGTCTAAATACAGGGGTTTTATATAGAGGAGATATGAATTAAATTTTAATTTAAAAAATTAGGAGGTCTAACAATGAGATCAAGAAGACAAACAATATGGCTTGTTTCTATGTTAAGTATTATGGTGGTGTTATCAGGTTATTATTTATTTTCAGAAGATGTAAATGAAATGGATACGTTAAATGAGTCTGTAATTAATGATATCAATGAGGGTGAATCTGAAATTGGGATGGATTCTACGAATATTACTGAAGATGTTGATGGTAATTCATTAGAATGGTTAGAGGAAGTAGTGTCAGAAGAATCGATGAATGAGGAAACCGTTGCAAAAACAGATGAAGAGGTTTTACAGCAAATTCAGACGGAAGGATTAGGAGGAGATTATTACACTGCTGCTAAAATGCAAAGATTAGAAGACATGGAAAAAGAAATGGAAACTTTATTAGCAGTAGTAGCTACTTCAGATAATATGGAAACTTATACAAAAGCTTATGATGATATCCAAGCTATGGAGGACAAAGGGACAAAGGTTGATTATATTGAAGAGCAGTTAATGCAGACCTATCCAGAAGCAATGGTGACTGAGAAGGATGATCAATGGAAAGTAGAGATACAAACAAGTAAACTTGAAAAAAGCGAAGCAGTCTCTATTATAGATCTAGTAGTAAGTGAATTAGAGGTAAAGCCTGGTCAGGTATCAGTGAAAGTAAGACCATAAAGAATAGGAAAAAGATAAGAATCCTCACTTACCCATTTTATTTGGTGTAATGGGGGTTTTTATTTATTTTAGTGTGTAAAAAATTAGACGGATTTCCTAAAAAATTAGCTTCAATTCCATATATTCACATATAAAAAATTTATGATGAATATGATGTTATGATGAATATGATAGTTTTGAATTCACTAGAAGGAGGATTAATATGAATGCATTTAAAGGTTATCGTTTATGTTTTTCAGTGATTTTAATGTTTTGCTTAGTTGCAACACCGCTCATTACACCAGTATCTTTAATCGTTGATGCAAATTCAGAGGTGCAAAACAAGGAAGCAGAAGGCCCGCTTATGTTCAGAATTGATAATGTATCTACAAAGGAACAACGAACTGAAATTGCTAGGACTGGTGTTGTCATTGAAGAAATTGGTGAAAATTATGTCATTGTTATCGCACATCCCACAGAAGTGAAAGATTTAAAGAAATTAAATTTCTCTCTAACTGAACAAATGACGAATGATCAATTTCAAGCTTTGGATTTCCCTAATTCAGATAGTGGCTATCACAATTATCAGGAGATGGTAGATGTGATTGATCAAGCCGCACTGGATCATCCAAATATTCTTGAGAAATTTAGTATTGGTCAATCATACGAAGGCAGGGAGTTATGGGCTGTTAAAATTAGTGATAATCCATCTGTGGATGAAGATGAAGCAGAAGTTTTATACACTGGTCTTCATCATGCTCGTGAACACTTAACCGTAGAAATGACATTGTATTTAATGAATCTATTTACGGATGAGTATGGTACGAATTCAGAAGTTACAAACTTAGTAGATAATAGAGAGATTTTTCTTGTATTTAACTTAAATCCAGACGGTGGAGAATATGATATAAGAAATGGGAGCTATGATTTCTGGCGTAAAAATCGTCAACTTAATAGTGGTTCTAGTTATGTAGGCACAGATTTAAATCGAAATTATGGATACAGATGGGGATGTTGTGGGGGATCAAGCGGTAACACAAGTAGTGATACATACCGTGGAACTAGTCCATTTTCTGCCCCAGAAACAAATGCATTAAGAAACTTTGTTGATAGTAGAATCATTGATGGTAAAATGCAAATTACAACAGCAGTAAGTTTCCATACGTATGGAGAATTAATATTATATCCATATGGTTACACTTATACGGATGTACCGAGTGATATGACACAGGATGATCATGATGTTATGGTAACGTTAGCCAATCAGATGGCGAATATGAATGGTTATACTCCTCAACAATCTAGTGAATTATATATAACAGATGGTGATATGACAGATTGGACATATGGAGAACATAAAATCATGTCATTTACGTATGAAATGTATCCTACATCTTCTAATCCAGGATTTTATCCGCCAGATGAAATTATTCAAAGAGAAACTGAACGAAACCGTGATGCTATACTATACTTAACTGATAAAGCAGATTGTCCTTATGATGTTATTGGCAAAGCTTCACAATATTGTGGAGGAGATGGTGGAGGAGAGACAGAAATCGTATTTGAAGATGATTTTGAAACGGATAAAGGTTGGACTTCAGATCCAAATGGAACTGATACAGCCACAACAGGTATGTGGGAAAGAGCAAATCCTGAAACAACTAGTTATAGCGGAACGAAACAGCAAGGAACAACAACAAGTGGAAGCTATGATCTTGTAACAGGAGGAAGTGCAGGCAGTTCTGTAGGTGCGAATGATATCGATAGTGGTGATACTACTATTGTTTCACCTGACATCACATTACCTACAGATGGAAATTTATCCGTATCGTTCTCTTATTATTTTAGCCATTATTCCAATGCCACCAGTGCAGATTATTTCAGATTAAGTGTAGTTCAAGAGAATGGATCTGTGGATACAATATTTGAAGACCTAGGAGCAGGGATTGATCAAGATGCAAACTGGTCTTTCCAATCTGTTGATTTGACTTCCTACGCAGGTCAAACCATTCAACTCCAATTTGAAGCAGCAGATGCAAGTAGTGGAAGTCTTGTTGAAGCTGGAGTAGACGATGTGAAAGTAGAAAAAGAAGTAGTTACTTCAAATGTAACTATAGATTAGTATTACAATAATAAAAAGCTGTTTCCTTTTTTAAAGGTAAGCAGCTTTTTTATGTGTTGGTAAGTATGATATGCACCTAAAATAATTCTTCATCTTTTTCAATTCTATATGTATCTAATACTTTGTCCTCATATTTTATAAAAATAAAAATATATTTTTATAAAGACTAGCTTAGTGTCCTAATCAACAACTTACACTTAGCTATGGGGGGATTTTTATGAAATTTCGTTTTATTTATGTTCTTACTTTTGCTTTATATCTACTTTATGTTTTGTTTAGTTCATTTCAATTGATTGTCAATAATGTAAGTTTTATAAGTTGGATCGTTTCAAGTACAGGTGGGGGATTGCTATTATATGTATTTTCAAAAATATATCATAAAAAATCTTATCAAGAAGATATGAGACAAAGTACAAATGGGGATGTTCTTTTTATTTGTCTTTGCCTCTTTCTTATTATCATCATCATACTGAAAATATTAACTAGGTTAAGTGGGGCGGTATATTGGTGAATTTATCAACAAGATCCCACAGAAGATTCTTTTTTTACATTAGAGATACTACACACACCTGTTCCTGGTAACTCTAATTGAACTTGTTTAGCACTTTCAAAATCTCCTGTTAAATAAGCAACAACAGATCGAGCTTGCTCATATCCAGTAGCTAATAAGAAAGTAGGTGCTCTACCATAACTTTTAGATCCTATAATATAAAAGTCCTCTTCAGGTTGTCGCAACTCTTTTTCCCCATGTGGTCTAACTGTTCCACAGCTATGAATATTAGGGTCAATCAATTCAGCTAAATCAGGTACAGACTCTAGGGAAGAATCGCTTGCATATCTTATTTCTCTTAGCATATTAAAATTTGGTCTTGAACCTGTATTTGAAATAATTTCATCAATCTCATTTATCGTATAATTTTGATCATTTTTTACACCTAAAACACTTAATTTATGATTTGTTCCATTTTGAACGGAGTGAATAAACATGGGTGTATGAACTATGATTTTTTCATTTTGTATAAGCTTTTGAATTTTCGTTCCTAGCTCACCTCGTGCTGGTAATTCATCATTTTCCTTTCCATCACTAACTGTTTTTTTTCTAAGAGCCCAAACTAGTTTTGTATTTTCATTTTTCTCTTGAAGTTTAGCAAGCTCTAAAAGAGCATTAATTGCTGAATGACCCCCGCCTATAACTAGTGTTGTCTTCCCTTCATATCGATTTCGATCCTTATCCAACACATCAGGGATGCCATAATAAATTTGGTTTTTTACTTTCTTTTCACCTTCTGCATGAATGCCTCCAGAACCGATAGGATTTGGATTCTGCCATGTTCCAGTAGCATCAATGACTGCTTTTGCTTCATACATTTTGTATTCATTACTTTCTTGAACATGAATCATAAATGGAATCTTCTCTCGTCCACTTGATTTTACTTTATCTAATCCTTTTCTACCAATAGATATCACCTTACTATTCAAATGAATATGTGGTTTAAACTCAGGTAGGTTAGATAATGGTTTTAAATATTTTGAAACAATCTCACCGCCTAAAGGTAACTCATCATCTAATGGAAGGGGGATTTCGTGTTTTAATAATAAATCCTTTGCTGCTTTATCTATGTTATATTTCCAAGGTGAAAATAAACGTACGTGATGATAATCTAAAAAATTTGTACCTACTTCATTTCCTAATTCAAATAAAATGAACGATTCATTTTGTTGTACTAAATGTGCTGCGGCTGCCAAACCAACAGGCCCTCCACCAATAATTGCAACTGGTAAATTGTTATTCATAGTCATGACCTCCATTCATATTTTAAAAGAGATAAATATATAATCAAAAAAAATTGATTTAATAAACAAAAAATTGATTTCTATTTTTTCAGATACTATATATAATTAGAAATAGTTACATCTGAGTTACAATCGCATCCGTCCAGCAGACTTTGCTTCTTCATCTGCAGCACAGCAAGCGTCAACATTTGTGGAGGGAGGTCCACCGCAACACTCTTTTGAAGCATGTTCACGTACATCTTTTTCCAAATGATTACTCACATTCATTCCTCCTATTCACTAATTATTTACAATTTAAAAAAAGGAAAATTTTATTAATCAAAAAAAATTGATATAAATTATGTTACCTTCCAATCCTATATTTGTCAATAATAAATCAAAAAAAATTGATTTAATATAATGATAAGAGAATTTTATCCCCTTTTCTTTTTATTTAGACCTCCCTTCAATCTCCTGTTTATACCTATAATGAATACAAGAATCAAATTGTTATTAAAGAATATCTTAAGGAGGGTCAAGAAGTGAAAAAAATATTATTAATACTTATGATGGTTACGTTTGTAAGTTCTATTGTATTAGCTGGTTGTAGTAGTAGTAGTGAATCAGGTACAGGGGAGACTTCAACAGATGGAGTTAAGGATAAAGCAATTGATGAGTCTGCCAAAGTAGAAGAAGATAATCAAGAAACAATTACACTTACTTTACGTCATACCCAAATAGGTGAAGGGAAACAGAGTCGTTTGGTGCTTTTGGAAGATGCAGTAGCGGATGCAGAGAGCAAATTGGAACATGTCACATATGAACTAGAAGCTGTTGATCATGAAGTTAATCGTTTTGATAAGTTACCAGCTGAAATGGCTGCAGGGAATCAACCAGATATTTTTGATTTATTTGGAGGAGCGGATACCATTAGATACGCTAAAGCAGATCGATTACTTTCTTTGAACAGTATTTTAGAAGAACTCGGTTTAATAGATCAATTTATTGAACTGAATGAATTTACGGTTGACGGTGAGGTTTATGGTCTCCCAATTGGAGGTTTTACGGAAGGGTATTTTTATAGTAAACCCATTTTTGAAGAACTTGGAGTGAAGCCTCCATCCACGTGGGATGAATTAGAAGACATTGCTTTAAAATCAAAAGAATCCGGTTATGTACCATTTGCAATGGCTGCACAAGGTGCATGGGTACCTATGATGACAATGAACACGCTTGTGGGTCACTCTGCAGGACCTGATTCCATTCAGGGTTTACTTAACGGAACACACAAATGGACAGATCCAGAAATGGTCTCAGCTTTTGAACTTCTGCAAGATTTCGTAAAAAAAGATTACTTTAAACGAGGTTCGCTAGGTTTAGATTATGGTGAGCAGCGTAATCAGTTAATTGCTGGTGAAGCAGTTATGATGTTCGATGGCAGCTGGACTAGTTCTGTCTTTACAGATCCGGAACAAGCAGGTGATATGATTGGAGATATTGGTTACTTCGGAATGCCAGGTGTACCAAATGGTGTTGGTGACCAAACAGCAGTAAACGCTGGTTTTTCAAATGGATACGGTTTTTCATCAACCATTGCAGACGATGACAAAAAATTAGAAGCAGTAAAACAATTTATTAAAAGTATGTACAACGAAGAAATGCAAAAAAGAGGTCTTATTGAAGATAATGTACTTCCATCAATGAAAGTTGCGGATTTATCAGGAGTAGACCCATTAATGTCAGAAATTATTGAAGTGATGAATTCCGCTGGGGGAGCTTTTCCAGCAATTGATGGGGTTATACAAGCAGAAGTGAATACAATATTGGGGGAAGGTATACAACGAATTCTTGGTGATGATGTTGATCCACTGGAAATGTTAGAAAAAGTGCAGCAAGTACAAGAAAAAGCCAATCAAGAAAGCTAAATTTAATCACCACCTTCAACAATTTGATAGAAGGTGGTTTTTATAAAACTTGTAACAATATGGAAAAGTTCTATTTCTTTTGAGGGTTAATATAGAATTGGAGTGGACTCTGATGAACAAAACATTAAAAAACCCCATAGTTTACATTTTATTTTTACTACCTACGATATTACTTTATTGTTTATTTATGGGTATGCCTGTCATTCAAGCCTTTTATTACGGTTTTACGGATTGGGATGGGTTAAATCCACCCATTTTTAATGGGATAGAAAATTTCAGAGAAGCCTTTACTGATTCAGATTTCTGGTTGTCAGTCTTAAACAATATTTACTTTATTTTATTTTCAATTGTAATACAGCTTCCTATAATTATCTTTCTATCGTTATTAATTAGCCAAGTAAAAAGATTTAAAGCTTTTTATAAAACTGCGGTATTCATTCCTTCTATTTTGTCTACAGCTGTTATTGGTATATTATGGGGGTTTATTTATGAACCGGATTCAGGTTTGTTAAATCAATTTTTAGCACTTTTTGGAGTTGAAAAAATATATTGGTTATCTGATAAAAGTACGGCTATGATCTCTATTTTAATTACAAATGCATGGCAATGGACGGGTTTTTATGTTGTATTAATTTTAGCAGCGATATTAGGAATACCAAAAGATTTGTTGGAGCAGGCAGAAATTGATGGGGCGACAAATTGGAATAAATCTACTAGAATTATTATACCTTTAATTCGTCCCATTATTATTGTAGTGATGTTATTGTCAATAGCAGGAGCTATGAAAGCGTTAGATATAGTGTGGGTGATGACCGAAGGTGGACCATTTGGAACAACAGACGTGATGGCAACTTATATGATTAAAGAAGCTTTTCGTGAATATCAGTATGGTTATGGAAATGCAATCGCGATCCTTATTTTTATATTTACACTTGTGATCACAGGATTATTTCAATGGAGCACAAAAAATAATGAGAGGATTGAATACTAATGAAAAAAATCCTTTCTCATATTATATTAATGTTGTATATACTTATAATAATCATACCTTTTATTTTTGTACTATTCTCCTCTTTAAAAGAAAACAATATTGAAATTGTAACAGACCCTTGGGGCATCCCTTCTTCTTTGCATTTTGACAACTATGTAATGGCTTGGAATAATGCAAAAATCGGTACTTATTTTTTTAATAGTTTTTATATTTCTGTCATTGCATCTGTTATCACTTTAGGATTTGGAGCTGCAACATCTTATGCACTTACTAGAATGAAGTTTATCAACCTTAGTAAATTCTTTTATACGTTTATTTTATTTGGTCTCGTAATTCCTACTGGGTCTTTGTTAGTACCACTTTATAAGTTAATTACGGATTTACATTTATATAATACACATTTAGCTTTAATCTTCCCATATGCAACCTTCGCTTTGCCTGTTTCTATTTATATCATCTGTGCTTTTATGCGAGCGATTCCAAGTGAATTAGAAGAAGCGGCTATGATAGACGGGTTAGGTGCATTAGGATTATTTACTAGAATTGTATTACCAATCTCTATACCTCCCCTTGTCACAGTATTTATTCTAAATTTTCTTGGAAACTGGAATGAGTTTGTTATGGCAAACTTTTATTTATCAAGTGAAAATTTAAGAACATTACCAGTTGGTATGGTAGGGTTCAGAGATGCTTTTAATACTAATTATGCTCAGTTATCTGCGGGAATTATGTTTAGTGTTGTACCCGTACTCATCATCTATAGTATTTTACAGGAAAAAATTATTGAAGGGGTAACTGCTGGCAGCGTGAAAGGATAGGGTGAATTTGAAATTAAGTCATAAAATATTAATCGCTTTTTTTGGATTCATCATTATCCCATTATTTTTAGTTGGTTTAACAGGTTACTATTTTTCATTGCAATTTATTGAGGAAAAGTATAGTGAACAAACAAAATTGACTTTAAATGCAGTCTCTCAAAACATTCGTTATATTGTTCAGGATATTAACAATTTTTCAGATTCTTGGATTGTAAGTAACGATATACAGTCACTATTTAAAGAGCCATTATTAAGTGAATTAAATCAAATTAAAGCAGAAAAAAGGATATTGCAAAGTTTATTGACCCATCCAAATGTACAAATGGCGACATTATATAACTTTGAGGAGGAAATAGTATCATCAGCTAAAAGTGAAAATTTACATTCAGTCTCTTTTGAAAAATTATTTAATTCCGAGGTTTATGAAAAAATGTTTGGTTACACAGGTAGACCGATTTGGATAACACCACACGATATTGAGACATTTTCAGTTCCAAGCAGTTTATATACTCATGTCCGTGTCGTGAAGGACTTTTATACACTTGAAAATTTAGGCATCATCATGATGCAGGTTGATCTTCGAGAGTTAACAAACATTTTTAATTCTTACGAACAAAATGGTCAAATTCCTGGACAACACTTTTTGATTGTGAATGATCAAGGAACGATTTTTTTCGACCAGAAGAATTTATATGAAGGTCAACATATTTTTGATTTGATACCTACGAAATTTTCTTTAAATGGAAAATTTATTAGCGAAAAAAGTGATTTTGATGGTGTGGAGAGTATCGTTTCTAGTTATCGGCTAAGATTAAATGATATGGTTGGTGGTGATTGGCATTTAATATCCGTCACTTCTTGGGCATTTTTAACAGAAGAAACAAATTCAATATTAAAATGGATAGCATTTATCACTTCTTTTTGTATTATCAGTGCTCTGCTATACAATTTGTTTTTTGTTAGAGGTATTGTTCAATCTATCATTCGAATTATAAAAGCGATGCGCCAAGTAGAAAAGGGAAACTTAAAGGTGATAGTTGAAGAGAAGGGGAACGATGAAAGAACGGTTTTAGCAAGGGGATTTAATCATTTAAATCAAAGAATTCAGTTCTTAATAGAGGAAGTGAAACAGGAGCAATACAGAAAAAACAAAGCTGAGTTGATGTTGATGCAAGCACAGATTAAACCTCATTTTTTATTTAATACTTTAGAATCAATTAATGCGTTAGCTATTCAGAATGAAGGTAAAAAAGTAAGTCATATGGTACAGCGTTTAGGGAATATTTTACGGATTAGTTTTCAAGAAATGGAAGAAATCCAAATAAAACAAGAGATTGAACATGTCAGAAGTTATCTGGAAATCCAAAAATTCCGCTTTATTGATCATTTTGATTATGAATTTGATATCTCTGAAAAGATTTTTGATTCTAGAATTTTAAAACTAACTTTACAACCTTTCGTAGAGAATAGCATACAGCATGGTTTTGAACGAGCAGAACAAAAAGGGAAGATTCGGATTGTAGGGAGAATAGAGAAAAATTACATCGCTATTTATATTGAAGATAATGGCAAAGGTATTCCAAATGAGATTTTAGAAAAGTTCCAATATGGAAAAGACTTGAAGTTAAATCAACATCCCTATGTCATACATGGTTTAGGTATCAAAAATGTTGCGGAGCGTGTTCGTATTCATTATGGAATTCCATATGGGATTTTCATTTGCAGTGATGAGAATGGAACAACAATCAAGTGTGTTATACCTCTGGATAAGGATGTGATGACATGAAATTGAAATCGTTGATTGTTGATGATGAAATTCATATTGTAAAAAACTTGCAAACGGTTCTTCCTTGGGAAGAGATGGGATTTATCTCAGTAGAAACCGCAGTAAATGGGCAAGAAGCAATAGATATTGTCACTAGGCAAAGTAAAATTGATCTTATATTATGCGATATCAAAATGCCTGTGATGGATGGACTTACTTTTATTAAACAGCTTAGAGAACATAATAACGATTGTGAAATTATATTATTAACGGGGTTTCAAGAGTTTCAATATGCCCAAAAGGCGATTGAATACCAAGTAAGGGAATATATTTTGAAACCGATCGATTATTTAAAACTGGAAGATACTATTTATCGTATGACAAAGCAAATTAAACTGCGCAAACAGTCAATCATGAAGCAACAAAAGTTTGATAGTATATCAGATTTAGCTTATGAGAAAGTATTTTATGATATGATAATGAATTATTCTTCGTCCCCAATGTATACATTAGGACTAAATGAAGATATAAACATTATACAATCTAAACAATATCAATTTTGTTTAATACATATTGAGAATTATTTTAAAAAATCAATGGAATGGAGTAAGAACGAAAAAACGTTATGGAATTTTGCGGTTAGAAATGTATTATATGAAACGTTGGTAGAATTTATAGATCGCCCCATTGTATTACAAACCCGGGATGGGGAATGGAGTGTTATATTTGAGTGTGATTTAAAAACATTTAAACATATTGATGATATAAAGTATTACGTGGAGCATCTTGAAGAAGTAATCCAAAAATACTTAAAATTAAAAATCAATACGGCGGTTTGGGATAAAACGGTTACGATGTCCTTACTTTCAGAAACATATCAAAAATTACAATCAGTTTTAGTGTTTCGTTCAAATAAATTATATATGAAACAAGAGAGTGAATCACACTCTACTTCTCAATTTTCCTTGTGGTATGTTGTAAAAGAGCTAATTACGGGGTTAAAACAATCAGATCGAAACAAAGTAGAGGTAGGTTTAGAACATTTAATAGAAGAAATTAATAGCGTAACGAAACATTCGTATCAAACAGCTCAACAGGTTTTACATTTTATGATTTTGCATTTAATCAGAGAAATGAATGAGCTGGAAATTATTCACTCTGTAGAAGAACAAAAATATTGGAAGATGCTTAAACATAGCAGTTCAATTAATGATCTGTTACAAGCGATAAATGAACTTGTTTACTTTTGCTTGGATAAAATATGTAATAAAAAAAGCAGTGATGTATTGATGATTTCAGCAGGTGATTATATTCAACATCATATATCAACCGATTTAAGTGTTGATGAATTATCGAGTCACTTAAAAATCAGTCCTAGTTATTTTAGCCTTTTATTCAAACAACATTTTCAAATGACTTTCATAGAGTATGTTACCAAACAAAGAATGGATCTAGCGAAGTCATTGTTAATCATGACAGATCATAGCATTACAAAAATTGGTAAGATGATCGGATATGTTGAAAGAAGATATTTTACAAAAGTGTTTCAAAAAAATGAAGGTTTATCACCTTCAGAATATAGATTGAAATTTCGAGATGAAGGTGTGAAATTATAATTGATTTGAGAAATAAATTTCAACAATTGATTTGAGATACGATTTCAAGAACGGAGGTATCAATTTGGATATCCAAAACTTGAGTTTAGAACAAAAAATTGGACAAATGTTGATGTGTGGTTTTGATGGATTACTGCCCTCCAAAGAGATTGAGTGTTTAATTCATAAATATCACTTAGGTGGAATTATTTATTTTCGAAGGAATGTATCTTCTATTGATCAAGTTCATCAATTATCAGTTTCACTTCAACAATTGGCTGAAAAAAATAGTGACATTCCTTTATTTATTAGTTCAGATCAAGAAGGAGGAATGGTAAATCGTATAGACCAAGGTGTTACCCTCATTCCAGGCAATATGGCATTGGGAGCAACGGGAAATTCAGATTTAGCTTATCAAGCCGCATATATTTCAGGTACAGAATTGCGTGCAATGGGAATTAACATGAATTTGGCACCTTGCCTCGATGTGAATAACAATCTAGATAATCCAGTCATAGGCGTAAGATCCTTCGGAGATGATGGAAAATTTGTTGGAAATATGGGTACTGCGATGGTTGACGGATATCAAGCTGCTAATGTTTCTGCTGTTGTTAAACATTTTCCTGGCCATGGAGATACACAAGTCGACTCTCATTTATTTTTACCAGAAATTACACATGATTTAAATAGATTGAAAGAAATCGAGTTAGTCCCTTTTAAACAAGCAATTAAACATGGGGTTGATGCTGTCATGACGGCTCATATCATGTTTCCTTCTTTGGAATCAGAACGAAAACCTTCTACCCTTTCTAGTAATATTGTTACCGGTTTATTGAGAAAAAAATTGAACTTTAATGGTGTAGTTGTTACGGATTGCTTAGAGATGAACGCCATTTCAGAAAAGTTTGGTATTGCTGAAGGAGCAGTGTTAGCAGTTGAAGCTGGTGCAGATATTATTTTAGTTAGTCACTTATTTGAAAGACAGGTTATCGCGTATAATGCAGTTTTAAAATCCGTTCAAGAAGGTAGAATCTCTGAGCATAGAATTAATGAATCTGCAAATAGAATTATTAAATTAAAAGAGAAACGTGATATTGGAAAGTATGATATCCATTTTGAATCATCGAAAATAGGATTAGATTCACATCAAAAAATAGTACAAAAGATAACTCAGAAATGTGTAACTCTTGTAAAAGACAATACTCATCAACTACCTTTGGATATTAGTCAAAAAACGTTAGTGATATGGCCAGAGGATAGACTTACAAGTCCCGTAGATGATGTAGGAAAACAGGAGACTAGTTTAGGAGAGATACTAAATTTGAGTATAACGAGTTTAGTAGAAGAAAAAATCCACTCTAACGTTACCAATGAGAAAATTCATCAAATATTAAATATAAGTTCAACTTTTAAACAAATCGTAGTAGCAACTTATGATGTTAAGTCTTTCCCGAAACAAATAGAATTGATTAAAATGTTGTCAGAACTTTGTGAAAAGGGGAAATTTAAACTAATTACTGTTGCAATCAGAACGCCTTATGATATACAAGCTTATCCTGAGGTTAAAACATTTTTAGCGTGTTACGAGAATCGGCCGATGATGATTGAAGCCTTAGCAAAAGTATTACTTGGAGAAGAACAAGCGGTAGGAAAATGTCCCGTAAAACTTTAATTTGTATTGATTATCATCCTGCATCAAATTTTTTATGAAAGAAAGTGCATCTCAGTAATTGCTGAAATGCACTTTCTTTCATGTTATTATCTTCTTTAAATGTGTCCTTTCTAGGTGTTATCCCCAATTGTGTCTGAAAAATCCAAAATTTTAATCAAAATGTGTAAATGTTGTGATATAATAATATGTGAAAAAAAGAACTTTTAAATAAACAACGTAATTTAATCCTACCTAAGATAAACAGAATTTAAAGATAGTTATGTACTTTTAAGGAAACTAACTATACTCACAATGATTTCCACATAAATGTTATAAATAACCTACAATAATAGAATTTCAATCTAACAACTATTCGAAAATTAAACCTAAATCATAATTATATCTTCTAAATCATGTATGAATGAATCTGTACTTTGTGTAAGCACTTACAATTATAATTAATATATATGGTTTACACCTAAAACATTTACATGCTATGCGCCGAATATAATTTCTATCTCATCCATGTGATAAACTTCTGTATCAGTACATCGTGTACTGGCTAAATGCATCAGTACGTTTTATACTAGTCCATTCTCATACCCATCTAACCAACTCTAGTGATGACCAGTAAAGGTGGAGACCATAGTAGGTTTAACTATGTGAATACAATCACAAATTGTGATTGATATATATTTCAATTTACAAGGGGGAAGATGTTAGACATGCACATCGTGGTTTGCGTAAAACAAGTACCTGACACTAGAATCATTAAAGTAAATCCAAAAACAAATACGTTAGACAGAAGAGGAATACCAGCTATACTTAATCCTTTTGATTCTCATGCCGTTGAAGCAGGTGTTCGATTGAAAGAAAAAGTTGGAGGTACCGTATCCGTATTATCAATGGGACCTCCAAATGCTGTAAAGATGATTAGAAAATGTGTAGAAATTGGTGCAGATGAAGGGTATTTGATCTCTGATCGTTTTTTCGCTGGGGCAGATACGTTAGCAACAAGTTATGCACTATATAAAGCGTTTGAAAAAATGCTAGAAGAAAAGCCAGTGGATATCATTATATGTGGAAAACAAACAATTGATGGGGATACGGGTCAAGTTGGACCTGGGATTGCAAGAAGATTGGATATTCCCCCAATAACGAATGTAATTGAAATCAAAGAAGTAGATGAGAAGGCAAAAAAAGTAGTGGTTAAAAGAAAGTTAGAAGATGGATATGAAATGATTGAATCCAGTTTACCTTGTTTATTAACAGTGGAAAAAGATATTAACCCAGTATCTTATTCACCACTGCCAAATATGATAAAAGCAGCTCGTTATGAACCGACGATATGGAAAGTTGATGATTTAAACGATGTAGATAAAAAACAGCTAGGTTTAAAAGGATCACCAACAATCGTAGCAAAAATGTTTGCCCCTCCAAAACTTGAAGGCGGGAAAAAAATAGAAGGAAACGCCGAACAGCAATCGAAACAAATTGTATCTTTATTACTTGAAAAACCTGAGCTTTTCGAGAAAAAGAGGGGGAGAGCCTGATGGAAAACAACAGAGGTGTATGGGTATACATGGAACAAAAGGAAGGACGGATTGTAAATGTCTCTTTAGAATTATTAGGGGCAGGCAGGAAACTTGCAGATAAACTGAATGTTCCCTTATCTGGTGTTCTCTTAGGAGATAAAGTCAAACATTTATGTCCAACTATATTCGAATATGGAGCAGATGAAGTGTATGTGATGGATGACCCTATTCTCAAGAACTACCGTACAGAATCTTTTATGAAGGGTGTTAACCACTTTGCTGAAAAATACCATCCTGAAATTTTTCTATTTGGGGCGACGCCAAACGGGAAAGATTTAGCAAGTGCCGTTGCAACAGATTTATGTACGGGATTAACAGCAGATACAACGATGTTGGATGTAGAAGTGGAAACGAGATTACTAGAAGCAAGTCGTCCTGCTTTTGGTGGGAATATTATGGCTACGATCTTATGTAAAAAACATCGACCTCAAATGGCCACTGTAAGACCGAAAGTAATGAAAGCACTGCAACCAGAAATGGGGAGTAAAGGGAAAATCATTGAAGAACCATTGGATGTAGAAGAAGAAAATTTGCGCACGAAAGTATTGGAAATTGTAAAGGATACAAAGAAAAAATTAAAGTTGGATGAAGCAGATATTATCGTTGCTGGTGGAAAAGGGCTTGTGGATGAGAAAGGTTTTGCCTTAATCCATGAGTTAGCAGAAGTTTTAGGAGGAAGTGTAGGTGCAAGTCGTGATGTGGTTGAGGCTGGTTGGATCGGCCATGATCATCAAATAGGTCAGACTGGTATCACTGTAACACCGAAAATTTATTTTGCCATTGGCATTTCTGGAGCCGTACAACATGTTGTTGGAATGAAAAATTCAGAACTCATAATAGCCATTAATAAAGATGCAAATGCACCAATCTTTGATGCTTCCACTTATTCCGTTGTTGGAGATGCACTAGAAATTTTACCTATTTTAATAGAAGAATTCAAAATTGCTTTAAAACAAGAGGAAGAGGAAGGGGAAGTAAAACATGCCTGAAAAATTTGATGTAATCGTTGTAGGTGCTGGACCATCGGGTACTTCCTGTGCTTATAAATGTGCTCAAGCAGGATTAAAGGTATTACAAATTGAACGTGGAGAATATCCTGGATCAAAAAATGTAATGGGTGGCGTGCTTTATCGTAAACAAATGGAAGCAGTCATTCCTGAGTTTTGGAAAGATGCTCCGGTAGAAAGAGCCATTGTGGAACAAAGAGCCTGGTTATTAGATAAAGATTCGATGGTTACAACAAGTGTGAAAAATAATAGTTGGGAAGAAGAACCATGTAACAACTATACCATTTTACGAGCCAAATTTGATCAATGGTTTGCAAATAAAGCGGTGGAAGCGGGTTCTTTGCTTATTAATGAAACTGTAGTGCTTGAATGTATCGTGGAAGAAGGAAAAGTAGTGGGGGTAAGGACGGATCGTCCTGATGGAGATGTTTATGCGGATGTGGTTGTACTTGCAGATGGTGTGAATTCACTACTGTCTAAAAAGTTAGGATACCATAACGAACTAAAACCAGAAGAAGTAGCACTGACCGTCATGGAAGTATTAAATCTTCCTAAAGAAGTCATTAATGATCGCTTCAATGTAACAGATAATCAGGGGGTTACAATAGAATTATTTGGAGATGCAACAAAAGGGAATTTAGGAACAGCCTTTATTTATACAAATAAAGAAAGTTTAAATCTTGGAGTGGGTACAACGCTTTCAAGTATGATTAAAGCCAAAATGAAACCTTATGAATTAATAGAGTATGTCAAAAACCATCCAATGGTCAGTCCACTTATTAAAGGAGCTGAGTCAGCTGAATATTTAGCTCATTTGATTCCTGAAGGTGGATATTACTCGATTCCTAAGCTGTATGGCAATGGAGTGTTATTAGTTGGAGATGCGGCACAAATGGTAAATGGGATTCATCGTGAAGGTTCTAATATGGCGATGGCTTCTGGTACTCTTGCGGCAGAAACGATTATAGCGGCAAAAGAAAAAGGAGATTTTTCAGAAGATACGTTATCCAGTTATAAAACAGCTATACTTGATAGCTTTATAGGTAAAGATTTGAAAAAGTATAAAGATGCGAATCATACCTTTGAAGAACAACCACAATATTTTAAAGATTATATACCAATGATTAATCGTGCTGCAAGTGGCTTTTTAACTGTTGACGGTACTTCTAAGAGAGATAAACAAAGAGAGGCTTTAAAAACATTTACCAAAGAAAAAGGGACGTTTACAGTTGTTAAAGACCTATATCGTGCATGGAAGGTGATGAAATAAATATGGAAGAGAACAAAAATGCTCAAACGATTGAAGAAAAGCAATATTTGATCCGATTTAAGGCAGATACAGAATCCCATTTACATGTATTGGATCATGATGTTTGTATAGAAAAATGTCCGGATAAACTTTGTACCATATTTTGTCCGGCTGAAGTCTATAAGTGGGAAGACATTCGCATGCATGTAGGATATGAAGGCTGTCATGAGTGTGGAAGTTGTAGAATTGGTTGTCCACATGAAAATATCAAATGGGAATATCCAAAAGGCGGACATGGGATTATATTTAGATTAGGCTAAAAGTAGTTATTAAATATTGAATAAGTATTAAAGGTAGGCATTGCTTATAAGTGATGCCTTTTTTCTTCTGTAATGTACATTGTAGTTAAATAAACATATATTCTGGAATTTGTTTATAATATTTATTTCTCATGTTAATATAGCTATTATAGTATTCGGAAAGGATGGGACTTAATGGATAAGATGCTGGACAAGTTATCAATAAAAGGTTTAATAGAACAGAGTATTAATACAGATGCAAAAATCATAGCTTTAACGAAATTATTAGCTGATCAAGGTGTAATAAGTTTAGAAGAATTTAACGAAGAACATAAAAAAGTGATGAAAAAATTTGATATTTTAATGGAAGAATGGAATAATTCAGAAAATTAATCTCGTAAAAAATCCATTAGAGAAAATAAAGAGAACAACAATTAACAAGATACAGGAGTGAAAAATTTTATATGAATAGTCCTATTAAAAACCATGTTGGTGCTGTATTTATCCATGTTTCGGATATGCAGCGAGCAATTAGATTCTATAGTAAATTATTAGGATTACCTGTGAAGGAAACGGCACATGAAGGAAATATTTATGATTTAGTTACAATTGGTGGTGCAGGAATAATATTAGATGGTCATAGAAAAGATGTACCAAATCAAAGTGACAAACCGATTTTATTTTTTGACACAGACAATATACATGCTTCTTATGAGCATGTGAAAAGTTTAAGCATTGAAATTACAAGCGAAATTGAAGTTCATGAGAATATTTCTTTTTTTACATTTAAAGATTTGGATGGAAATGTTTTGATGGTGAACGAGGATAAACGAAAAATCAATATTTGATAAGGGATTGATAGAGCACAAGGTCATAACAATCCCACACTCAATTTAAATACATTAATGAATTATTTTTTTGATCAAACAAATGAATAAAAAAAAGACTGCAATTAAAAAGATAATTATACTAGGTAAGATTGCTATAAAGAAAGTGAATTGTAGAAGTTCATTAGTAAGACTAGGGTTTCTTGCAACTGCTCTCACAAGACCACTTGCTGCAATTCCTAAACCAATTGCAATCCCTGCTAATGCAATGAATGCACCTAAGCATAAACCCCAAGCCCCTCTACATTTATCCATCTTTTCACCTCCTAAGTGATTTTAAAAATCCACTTTAAAATTTTATTTTTTAATGGATAGATAGAAATTACTATTATTGATCTTATTCCTATTTAATTTTATGTTTTGGAGTAATAGTTGGTTTGTACGATCGCCCTTTTTCTAAAAAATAATAGATAAATAAATCACTCTATGATTGAATAATTTTCCAAATTAGTATATAATTATAATTGTTAGAGATAACTATCTAATATTTAGTTGTTTTTAGTTTAAAATTATCTATCAATGAGGGGGTGTATTTATTAAAGATAAAAAAAATGATATTTAAAATAATAGGAAAGGAGAATTTAGAGAAAGAAATTATTATAGAAAAGATGAAACTAGATATCCTTAAAAATAAAAAAGATTGATTTATTACTAATATTTATTGTTATCCATTTCTTTCTTATTAGTGAAAATTAATATTTGAAAAGCTTTTCAATAAAGACAAATTGAAAGAGGTTATTTAATAATTTAAATCTTGATTAACATCATAAGATTTTCATAAACAAACAATATATTGACAGGTTCAATATGAGGTCATCTTAAAATAATTTTTACCTTTAACCTTTTTGTACCTTCAATTTTATGAAATTTATCTTAATAATTCAGGCATAATAAAATTTTTTATAGGGAGAGAATCTAAAATGAAAAAAATTTTGTCATGTTTGTTAGTGATCTCATTATTAATTGGTCAAGGAGCTGTTTCGTACGCATCTATTAACTTGGATGAGTTTGATAAAGATATTTTGGTTAAGGATGTAACAAAACTAAAAGGAAAAGAAATTAAGCGCTTACAAGATTTAGGATTTACATTACAAGATATAAACGAAATGACTATTGAAGAGTATACATTACAAGAAGGATTATATGGTGAAGTAATAGGAACACAAAAAAAATGGTTTGAAGTAGATGCAAAAAATAATAAGGTTAAAGAAGTTAGTGAAAAAAATGCAAAAGACAACATAAAAAAATGGAAAGAAGAAAAAGAATTGCAAAATATAGATTTTTCAACTTTAAATGATCTTATATCTGATTCAGAGCAAACTTCCTGGATGTCAGTTACAACTTATGTTACCAAGTATGTAGACTCAAACGGAGATGCAACTGGACAATACCGTTTTAAACATGACTTCGAATGGCTTACAACACCATATTTCGCTTTGAGAGACGTAGTTGGAATTTCTTACTCAGATGCTTTTACGTATAATCAAAATTCGGAATTTTTTAAATATACTTATGACCGTTATTCTGTATTTGGGAGTTACAAAGATACTAAGCATGTTACTAGTAATTCTGCCACCAAAAAGTCTAGTGAAGGGATTGCTTTTGAGTATGATTTATTAGCTAACGACTCAATTTACCAAGCACGTAACAATAGAGGATATATGTACTTCAATGCGACTTTAGCTAACAGCAATTTTACAACTGGAAATGTATTCGGTCATTATGCCCATACAGAGGTAGGGATTGGTAGTTTAGGTATAAGTCTAGCAACTGGACAAATGAATATATCAGGTGCTACTAAGGTAAGTAATATGGATGATACAGGAATTAGCTTTAGTACTCAATAATAACTTCTAATCTTATAAATGTATCTCTGAAAAAAGACGATTTTCCTCGTGTTAGGAGGGTAAATCGTCTTTTTAATGAATCCATACTAGTGACTCATTACTTTTAAAATATTAAAGTTTTTTATCATCCACTTGATCTAACCATGTTTCAATTTCATTTATTACAGACTGAACACAACCGTCTTTAAAAGGGGAAATTAAATTTGCTTCCTTCACAAGTTCTATGAAAGACTTACTTCCTCCTAATTTACATAAGTGTAAATAATCTTGCCATGCTTGTGAAGGGTTCTCTTGTGCTCTTTTCCAAAATTGTAAAGCACAAATTTGTGCTAAAGTATAATCAATATAGTAAAAAGGAATATTGAATATATGAGCTTGTTTCTGCCAAAATCCACCGTTTTCTAAATAATGATTATCATCATATATTCGGTGAGGTAAGTATACTTTTTCAATTTCTCTCCATTTAGCTTTTCTTTGTTCAGGACTAGCTTCTGGATTGTCATGTACAAAATGTTGGAACTCATCAACCGCTACACCATAAGGTATAAACAAAATAGCTCCGCTTAAATGAGTGAATTTATATTTTTCTGTGTTCTCTTCAAAAAATAATGTCATCCAAGGCCATGTTAAAAATTCCATGCTCATGGAATGAATTTCACACGCTTCTGCTGTAGGCCATTTATATTCAGGTAGATTTATAGAACGACTCATATAAACTTGAAAGGCATGTCCTGCCTCATGTGTTAATACATCGATGTCATCTGATGTACCGTTAAAATTAGAAAATATAAAAGGAGTTTTATACTTATTAATATAGGTGCAGTATCCGCCACCAGCTTTTCCTTTTTTACTTACTAAATCCATTAGCTTATTGTTAGACATAAATTGGAAAAATTCATTTGTTTCAGGAGATAGTTCATTATACATTGTTTTACCGTTATTTATGATCCAATCTGCATCTCCTTTAGGTGCAGCATTCCCAGACTTAAAGTTGAAATTCTCATCATAGTTGTAAAGAGTAGTTACTTCAATACGATCTTGTTGTCTCTCACGAAGTTTAGTTGCTAAAGGTACAATAATCTCTCGAACTTGTTTTCTGAAATTGGCTACCATTTTAGCATCATAATCTGTTCTCGTCATTCGGTTATATCCTAATGGAGTAAATGAATCATAGCCTAAAGTTTTTGCAATTTTGGTGCGAACTTTCACTAACTGATCAAAAATATGATCAAACTGTCCTTCATTTTTAACAAAAAAGTCCGTTCGTGCATTTTCCGCTTTTTTTCTTATTATACGATCAGGGGATTGGCTATACGCATTTAACTGTTGTAAGTTAAGTTCATTCCCTTCAAAATTAATTTTTGCTGATGCGATTAATTTTGTGTATTCACTAGATAATTTATTTTCTTTTTGCAAGTCCTCGATGATGTCAGGTGAAAAAGTTTTTAAAGTGAGTTCTGCTAAATCAAAGAGTTGTTTTCCCCATTTTTCTTCTAGCTGATCGCGAAATTTTGAATGTACAAGTGCTTTGTAGAACTGATTCGTTATGTTCTCCATAACCGGTGTGTTTTCATCCATAAAGTCTTGCTCTTTTTTATAAAATTCATCATTTGTATTCACAGTATGCCTTATGTAAACTAGTTGAGTCATAGAATCAAATGAATTGCGAATTTCATTAATTTTATACATGGTTTGAATTTGTTGATCTGCAGTTTTAGCTGAATTAAAGTCTTCTAATAAAGCATGAAATTGTTGTTCTATTTTTTCTATGTCTGGTCTAACGTACTCCATTTCATTAAATTTCGTATTATTTTTCACTTCCATAACATCCACCCATTCTAATTTTATTTAAATCTAATACATATATATTCGATAAAAGTATACAATTCCTCTTCCATTATAGAATCTTTCAATACTATTTAGCAACAACTTCCATATAATATGTCATAATAGAAAAATACTGTATACTAAAATAAGGAGGGATAACGAATGTTAAAAAAAGGGTTTGATCCCAACTTTTTAGGAAATGATTACATTATCCCGATTCCAAGGTTAATTGATCAAACAAAGTTAGATGCATTAAATTGTGGTGAGCTTTTTCAATATACACATTTTTCTTTAGTAATGAATAAAAGGCGTAGATTTCTAATTTATGGTGCTAATAATATAGACAAAAATACGATGAAAAATATTAGACGCAAGGATGATTGGCATTTTTGTAATCAGATGGGTGTAGAGAATCAGATTGGAAACGAGTTTTATAGAAATAACCCTTGGGATCGAGGACACATGGTTCGAAGAAGAGATGTTTGTTGGGGAAGTTTAGAAGAAGCAAAACAAGCTAATTTTGATTCTTTTTGCTGGGGAAATATCGTTTTACAACACGGTGAAATTAATCAAGGGATTTGGAATCAAATTGAAAATTGGATTTTAGAACATGAGGATAATTACTTGAAAAAACTATCTATTTTTACAGGTCCTATTTTTACCGATCATGATAGGGAATATTGTGGTGAAGATCGAAAGTTAGGCTGTGGGATTCAAATACCAGCAGGATTCTGGAAGGTTATGTTTTATGTAAATAAAAAAAAGGAATTACGTTGTTTAGCTTTCGTGGTTAAACAAGATGATTTTTGGTTTAATGAATATGGTAAGTTATTTAAAACTATTGAAAATTATCAAGTACCCCTAAATATGATTAGCCAAATTTCCGGAGTAGAATTTGAAGAAGTATTGTATGATACGAATCCATTGTTCTTTTGGGCAAACCAGTTTACTTTTGGGAAAAATATTCATACGCCAGAGCTTTATAAAATTAGAGGCAAACAGGACTTAATAATTGAACGTGAGCATTAGAGAATAAACAGATTAAAATTAAGTAGAATGATAATTAGGAACGAGGTTTATATGCAAACAAATATGACATACTTAGCAGGTCAAAAAGTGATTTTAAGAGATTTAACAGAAAAAGATCTACAGATGATATACTATTGGATATATGAAGCTGAAGATAGAGAGCACTTAAAATGGAACGGTCCTTATTACACTAGACCTGAGAAGACTTTTGATCAATTTTTGGAAGATTATAAGTATGATTTAATAAAAGTTGGTACTTCTCAACCGAGAGATATATTAGTCATAGAAGTTGATGGTAAGTTAATTGGTACAGTAGGCTGGTATTGGGAGGATGAATGTACAAATTGGCTTAATAATGGAATTGTTATTTATGACTCTAAATATTGGTCTGGAGGATATGGGACAGAAGCTTTTTCCTTATGGACGGATTACATTTTTGAGAAGATGGATGTCGTAAGAATAGGTATTTCTACTTGGTCAGGAAATGAAAGAATGATTCGCTTGGCTAATAAGATAGGTATGGTAGAGGAAGGAAGAATTAGAAAAGCTAGAATTGTAAACGGGGAGTATTGTGATTCCGTTAAGATGGGGATTTTAAGAGAGGAGTGGGTAGAGTTAAAATCCAAAGCTTAATTCTCTAGTGTTTGTTCCATGGCATCAGCTATCTGAACAGACTCATGTTTTTTAGTTTCTCTTAATCCCATAATAGCATTTTTCCTTCTCCCAATCGGATGGTTTTGACCCAATTTGAATTTACATTGTATATCTTTGATGAGAATTTCAAACCCCACAATATGTTTTACTAAATTTTTGTTATAGTCTGAGGAAAAGTCAGCTTTCCAAGGTGTTTTAAAATAAGATTCGTATGTACTTACCATTGATTCTAGCTGTTTGATGACTTGCTCTTCTTGATCTTGAATTATGAAGGTTCCATAAATATGTACAGCCATATAGTTCCAAGTAGGTACAGTGTTTTCCTCTCCATACCACTGAGGAGAAATATAAGCATGAGGTCCTTGAAAAACAATTAAAACCTCCTGTCCATCTAACTCTTTCCACTGTTGATTCGATTTTGCCATATGACCGTAACACTTCAAATCTTTTTGATCTATCAAAAAAGGTAAATGTGAAGCAGTGATTCGGTCATGATCAGAAACTAACATTCCAAAACTATTTTTCTTTAAAAACTTAAAAATTTGTTCTTTATCTTCTACTTCAAAAGCTTTTGGAATATACATGAAACACTCTCCTAATTACAGGTTTAATTTATGTAAATATAACAAATGTATGGGTATTGTTCAACAATAAAAATGTTTGTAAATAAACTAAATCCTAAGCCCCATTAGGGCTTAGGATTATGATGGATGATGACTTTTATAATCAAATATGATTAGGGGTTAAATAAGATAGTTTTTTTTAAAACTGTCTCTAATCTATCGCTTGTTCTATGAAAGTTGATGATGTACTTTGTACGATCTTGACATCATCTACTGCAGCTTCTACCAAGCTAGGACTGCTAGCATCTGCCGCTTCAAATTGAAGCTGAACATCTTCTCCAGCATAAGCAGAAAGGTCAATTGATGTTTCCGACCATACTGCATCCTGATCGCTGGAAGTTCCTAATTCTTCAAATATTGTTACAGTACTTCCACCAGAGCGAACGAGATTTAAGCGGAAGTAGTCAGCACTAGTAGCATTAGAGTAATGACTTAAGTAGTAAGAGAAAGATAATGTGAGTGATCCCTCAGCAGGAAGTGAAATTGTTGGTGATACTATAGTAGTATCTCCATTATCAATATCATTCGCACCTACAGAGCTACCTGCACTTCCTTCAGTTACAAGATCATAACTTCCACTTGGTGTAGTTCCTTGTTGTTTCGTTCCGCTATAACTTGTGGATTCAGGATTAGCACGTTCCCACATACCTGTTGTAGCAGTGTCGTTTCCGTTAGGGTCTGAAGTCCAACCTTTATCCGTTTCAAAATCATCTTCAAAGACTACAGTTGGATCTGGGCCGGGACCAGGGACATCCCCCCCTACTGCAGCCAATGCATTAACTCTTCCATGTGTCCAGTCGCTACCTGTACCTGGAATTGGATCTGCAGTACTTTCGATTCTATCGCGGATTTCAACATGTGATAATCCTTGTGATGCAAGTAGACCTGCTAAACCAGCCGTATGTGGTGCAGCCATCGATGTTCCACTAATCGTATTATATCCACCATTATTCCACGTAGAAATAATATCTACACCAGGAGCAGCCACATCTACCCAAGATCCATAAGTAGAAAACCATGCTTTATTGTCGTTGGAGTCTGTAGCAGCCACTGCCAATGAATTTGTATAGTAGGCTGGGTAATGTGGACTAGTACTTCCTGCATTACCAGCAGCACATACGACAACAACTCCAGCATTCCACGCATAGTTAACAGCATTTTCTACTGCTGCAGAAGGAGCAGTGCTTCCAAGACTTAAGTTAATTACATCTGCACCATTATCTGCAGCATAAGTAATTCCATCAGCAACACCTTGATTTGTACCTGAACCAGCATTGTTCAGCACGCGTACAGACATGATACTAACATTTGGAGCCATACCAGCAACTCCTATACCATTGTTTGTAATTGCACCGACTGTTCCAGCTACATGTGTACCATGACCATTCCCATCAGAAGGATCATTATCATTATCGATGAAGTCATAACCTGCGATTACTTTCCCTTGTAAATCTTCATGATTTGCTTGAACTCCTGTGTCAATAACAGCAACGACAACTGATGAGCTACCTTGTTCGATGTCCCAAGCATCCTCAGCATCCATGATTTGAGGACCATATTGGTCACTTGCATAAAGTGGATCATTTGGAGTAAATAGAGCGTAGTATTCAATAATAGGTTCTGCATATTCTACATCGGCTCTGTTTTTATATTGTTCTAAAGCTTTCTCTACTGATTTTCCTTTTACTTTAATAACTTCAAAACCGATTTGTTTATTCTTCTTTAGGACCTCTGCTTTTGCTTCTTTATGAATTTGTTGCTGCATACTTTTGGAAGTTTTATCTTTGAACTTTACTATGATAGTACTGTCTTGTGAAGTAGACTCTGCTGAACTAGTAATTGAAAAAGATAGAATTAGTGCAATTGCCATAAAAACAGAAAATAATCGTTTTAATCTCATTGCTCACCCTCCGATAATTTTTTTGTTACAAAAGTCATCACCAGATTGCATTTAACTATCAAATTATCCCCTAAGTCATACTTTACAGAATATTCTGAATTTTGTAAATATATAACATAAAAGTTTATATTATCAATTTTTTTAAAATGGAAACATTTCCTTTGTTTATCATGAATAACCATTATAGTTTAATTAAAAAATTCTCATGTTAATAGAGCATCTAACTAACACATAACCATTTTAACACGTTAAATTGGTAATAAAAATAAAAAATGAAACTTATTTCTATTTTTATCTTTTTCCTATATAATAGAATTGTAGAAATGAATTTAATATATCTGTATTGGAAGCGCATACAGGATAAATATAACCTTTGTATCCAATGGAATTAAGGAGGAATTTTTGTGGGGAAAACAGTGATTTTAAGTGCAGCTCGTACACCTTTTGGAAAATTTGGGGGAGGTTTAAGCTCTTTAAAAGCCGTTGAGTTAGGGGGTATAGCTGTAAAGGAAGCGCTAGTTCGTGCTGGTGTCAATCCTGAAAATGTAGATGAAGTTATTTTGGGCTCTGTATTGCAAGGGGGCCAAGGGCAAATCCCTTCAAGACAAGCTGCTAGATTAGCAGATATACCTTGGGATGTTAAAACGGAAACGATAAATAAAGTTTGTGCGTCAGGTTTAAGAAGTATTACGTTGGGCGATCAAATCATCCGTTCTGGTGATGAAGAAGTGATCGTAGCTGGTGGGATGGAATCTATGAGTAATGCACCTTATTTTATGGATAAAGCACGTTGGGGTTTAAGAATGGGTGATAACAGTGTGAAAGATATGATGATTCATGATGGTTTAACTTGTAGTTTTTTTGATGTGCATATGGGTGTTTATGGTAATGGGGTTGCCGAAGAATACAGAATTCCCCGTGAAGAACAGGATGAATGGGCTTATAGAAGTCATCAAAAAGCTTTTGAAGCTATTGAGGCAGGGAAATTAGCTGAAGAGATTGTATCTGTTGAAGTCCCTGGTAGAAAAGGTCAAATTCAGATTGTAGAACAGGACGAAGCTCCTAGAAAGGACACAAGCTTAGAAAAGCTTTCATCATTAAAACCTGTATTTGGAAAAGAAGGGACGATTACAGCTGGAAATGCACCCGGAGTGAATGATGGTGCAGCAGCACTTGTATTAATGGATGAAGAACGTGCTAAACGTGAAGATAAACAGCCCCTTGCTACGATATTAGGGCATGCAGAAATCGCTGTAGAAGCAAAGGATTTTCCTAAAACACCTGGTCTTGTGATTAATAAATTATTACAAAAAACAGGTAAAACAACAGATGATATTAAACTGTTTGAAATAAATGAAGCCTTTGCAGCAGTCGCCTTAGCGAGTAAACAAATTGCCTCTTTGGACGCAAAAAAAATTAATGTCAATGGAGGAGCCGTTGCACTTGGACATCCCATAGGAGCAAGCGGGGCAAGAATAGTTACAACTCTAATTCATGAATTGAAAAGGCGAGGTGGAGGATTAGGTATTGCAGCGATTTGTAGTGGTGGAGGACAAGGAGATGCAATCTTGATCGAAGTGTAAATGGAGGGTTTATATGAATATACAAAAAATATTGGTGATTGGTGCAGGGCAAATGGGTGCTGGTATTGCACAGGTTTGTGCAATGTCAGGGTTTGATGTAGTCTTAAATGATATTAATCAAGAAAGTATAGATCGAGGAATGAAAACCATTCATAAAAATTTATCACGTCAAGTAGAAAAAGAGCGTTTAACCAATGAACAGAAACAGTCCGTTTTAGAGCGAATCACTCCTAATTTAGCTTTAAATGAGGTAAGTGGAGTTGATCTGGTAATTGAAGCTGCAGTTGAAAATATGGAGGTAAAGTCAAATCTTTTTGCAAAATTAGACTCCATCACATCAGAACACACCATTCTTGCAACAAATACTTCTTCACTTCCTATTACTGAGATCGCAGCAGCAACAAAACGACCTGAAAAAGTGATCGGCATGCACTTTATGAATCCAGTACCCGTGATGAAGTTAGTGGAAATCATTCGAGGATTAGCAACGAGTGATGAAGTATATGAAATTATTGAAGATTTAACAAAAAAACTGAACAAAGTACCCGTAGAAGTCAATGATTTTCCAGGTTTTGTTTCTAACCGTATTTTAATGCCGATGATTAATGAAGCAATATATACAGTTTATGAGGGAGTTGCAACACCGGAAGCGGTTGATGAGGTGATGAAGTTAGGAATGAATCATCCCATGGGTCCGTTAACACTAGCAGATTTTATTGGTTTAGATACTTGTTTGTATATTATGGAAATTCTGCATGATGGTTTTGGTGACGATAAATACCGTGCATGCCCGTTGTTAAGAAAATATGTTAAAGCAGGCTGGTTAGGAAGGAAATCAGGTAGAGGATTTTTTATTTATGAATCATAACAAATGTTGATTTAAGAAGAGATTGTTCAATAAAAAATATTTGCAATAAAAAAGGGTTGCTTTCTGGATGCAATTAAAATTGAAAATTTGGTTAGATGATACAACATCTTTTCAATTTTAAAGGCGAATGCTATACTCCTCAAGCAAACCTTTTCTCTTGTATTATCTTTTTTAAATTTAATTTAAAATATGTAGAAAGTGAATATTAGGGGGAATGAATATTGAACCTTAGATTTACGCCTGAACAAGAAATACTGAGAAAAATGATTATAGATTTTGCAGAGGATGAGATTACTCCTTTTATAGATCGTTTAGAAAACGGGGAATTTCCAAAAGAGATTATTAATAAAATGTCTAAACTTGGACTGATGGGAATTACAATACCTGAACATTTAGGTGGAGCAGAAATGGATTTTACTTCATACATTATTGCGATCCATGAAATATCCAAGGTTAGTGCTACCATAGGTGTCATTTTATCTGTCCATACTTCCGTTGGAACAAATCCAATTCTTTATTATGGAACAAAAGAGCAGATGTCAAAGTATATACCTAAATTAGCTTCAGGGTCTTATTTGGGAGCTTTTTGTTTAACAGAATCAAACTCGGGATCAGATGCAGCCAGTCTCAAAACAAAAGCTATAAAACAAGGTGATTATTATATTTTGAATGGTTCAAAGATGTTTGTTACAAATGGTGGAGAAGCAGACACCTATATATGTTTTGCTAGAACAGATCAAAGTCAATCAGGAAGTCGTGGCATTTCTGCATTTATAGTTGAAAAAAATACTGAGGGATTAGTGTTCGGTAAAGATGAAAAGAAAATGGGTTTACATGGTTCGAGAACGGTTCAATTAATATTTGAAAATATGAAAGTCCCCGCTGAAAATTTATTAGGTGAAGAAGGACAGGGGTTTAAAATTGCATTGGCAAACTTAGAAGTTGGTCGAATTGGCATTGCTGCACAGGCGTTAGGTATTGCAGAAGCAGCATGTGAGCAAGCAATCAAGTACGCAAAAGAGCGTCAGCAATTTGGAAAACCGATTGCCCACCAACAAGGGATAGCATTTAAACTAGCAGAAATGGAGACACTTGTAGAGACTGCTAGATTACTAGTTTATCGAGCCGCTTTTTTAAAGACGAAAGGATTACCGTGTAGAAAAGAAGCTTCAATGGCTAAACTATATGCATCTAAGGCAGCAATGAAAGTTACAACGGAAGCAATACAAGTATTTGGTGGGTATGGTTACACAAAGGATTATCCAGTTGAACGTTTTTTTAGAGATGCAAAAGTGACCCAATTATATGAAGGAACTAGTGAAATTCAAAAAATTGTGATTAGTAAAGAACTCTAACTGAATATTGACTTTTTGAACACTCATTAATCACTGAAAGGTAGATGGTTATGAATTTTAAATTAACAGAAGAGCATTCCATGATTCAAGACATGATTCGAGATTTTGCTAAGAATGAAGTGGCACTCTCCGCTGCTGAACGTGATGAAGAGGAACGTTTTGATCGTGAAATTTTTGATAAAATGGCTGAATTAGGACTAACAGGAATCCCTTGGCCAGAGCAATATGGAGGGATAGGTAGTGATTATTTAGCATACTGTATAGTTGTAGAAGAGCTCTCTCGTGTTTGTGCTTCAACTGGAGTTACGTTATCTGCCCATACATCATTGGCTGGTTGGCCTATTTATACGTTTGGAACAGAAGAACAAAAGCAGAAATATTTAAAACCAATGGCATTAGGGGAATCGATTGGTGCATATGGATTAACAGAGTCTGGATCTGGTTCAGATGCAGGAGGTATGAAAACAACTGCAGTACGAGATGGGGATGACTATATACTGAATGGATCAAAGATTTTTATAACGAATGGAGGCATAGCTGACTATTATGTTGTTTTTGCTCTTACAGATCCTTCAAGTAAACATAATGGAACTAGTGCATTCATTGTTGAGAAAGATTTTAAAGGATTTTTGGTAGGTAAAAAGGAAAGTAAACTTGGTATTCGTTCATCGCCTACTACAGAAATCATCTTTGAAGATTGTCGTGTTCCAATGGAAAATAGATTAGGAGCAGAAGGCGAAGGATTTAAAATTGCGATGAGGACATTAGATGGAGGACGTAACGGAATAGCAGCACAAGCGGTAGGTATTGCGCAAGGTGCACTTGATGCGGCAATAGCTTATGCAAAAGAAAGACATCAATTTGGTAAACCGATCATCCATCAGCAAGGAATTAGCTTTAAGTTAGCAGAGATGGCTACTAGTATTGAAGCCGCAAGATTATTAACTTATCAAGCAGCTTGGTTGGAATCAGAAGGTTTGCCTTACGGAAAAGAGTCTGCCATGTCTAAGTTGTTTGCTGGAGATACTGCAATGAAAGTAACAACAGAAGCTGTTCAAGTTTTTGGAGGATATGGGTATACAAAGGATTATCCTGTAGAACGTTATATGAGAGATGCTAAAATTACCCAGATATATGAAGGGACGCAAGAAATTCAAAAACTAGTGATTGGAAGAATGCTAACAAAATAACTTGAATCAGATAAGTTAAACATAGGCATTATCCTTAGAACATAATGAGATTACTGAAGGGGGTATTTCTTTTGAATATTGAAGAAATATATCGTCCACAAAACCATATTCGATTCGTCACTGCATCTAGTCTGTTTGACGGACATGATGCATCCATTAACATTATGAGGAGAATTTTACAGGCAAGTGGTGCAGAAGTTATTCATTTAGGTCATAACCGGTCGGTGGAGGAAGTAGTGAATGCAGCGATTCAAGAAGATGTGCAAGGTATCGCAATCTCTTCTTACCAAGGGGGCCATGTAGAATATTTTAAGTATATGTATGATTTATTAAACGAAAAAGGTGCATCACATATTCGGATTTATGGTGGTGGGGGTGGCGTTATTATCCCTCGTGAAATTGAAGAATTACATGAATACGGAATATCGGGTATTTTTACACCTGAGGATGGTAGAACATTAGGTTTACAGGGCATGATCAACAAAATGTTAGAGGAATGTGATTTTTTAACCATTAATCAAAATATTTTAGAAGATATAACTAAATTAAGAAATGGCGAACCTGTTTCTATTGCTAGAATGATTACTGCTGCTGAAATGAGTGTGAATCATGATTTTAAACCAGCAACTGAAGTGATGAACAAGATCAAACAAATGACTCGCAATGTCCCTGTAATTGGTATAACTGGGACAGGTGGAGCAGGAAAAAGTTCACTTACAGATGAGCTGATTCGTAGATTTATCAATGAAATTCCAAATAAAAAAGTAGCTATTTTATCTGTTGATCCAACAAAACAAAAAACGGGTGGAGCCTTATTAGGTGATCGTATTCGGATGAATGCTATATTTTCATCGCGTATCTACATGAGAAGTTTGGCTACGAGAGGGTCAAAATCTGAACTATCTTTAGCTATTCATGATGCTTTAGATGTAGTAAAAGCAGCAGATTTTGATGTTATTGTTGTAGAAACTAGTGGTATTGGACAAGGAGATGCGGAAATCTCTGAAATATGTGATGTTAGCTTATACGTAATGACAAGTGAGTTCGGAGCACCTTCTCAACTTGAAAAAATCGATATGTTGGATTTTGCAGATTTAATTGTGATTAATAAGTTTGAGAGAAAAGGTTCGGAGGACGCAAAAAATCAAGTTCAAAAGCAATTTCAAAGAAGCCATATGTTATTTGAGCAAGAACTAGATGAAATGCCTGTTTATGGAACAATAGCAAGTCAATTTAATGATGCAGGAACAAATTCCTTGTTTGTTGCTCTAATTGAAAAACTAAATGAAAAATTGGGATTGAATTGGACGACTTCATTAACTAAAGAGAAAGAAATCAAAAAACAAAACATCATTATTCCCAATAAACAAAGACATTATTTACGAGAAATTTCCGACACCGTCAGGAGATATCATCGACATGCAGAAGAGCAGGAAAATATAGCTCGTTTGTTATATCAAATTGAAGGTACGATCAATATATTGAAGCAAAAAGATGATGAAATGTTACCTGCTTTGCAAGTTTATTTACAGGACTACCACCAAAGATTGTCACCATCTTCTAGACGTATTTTAGAACAATGGGAGGATCAAAAGCAAAAATATAGCTCTCAACAATTTATATCCAAGGTACGTGATAAAGAAATTGTCACTGATTTAACGACAACAAGTTTATCAGGATTACAAATTCCCAAAGTTTCTTTACCAAAGTTCAAAGATTATGGGGAAATTATTCGTTGGGTTTATAAAGAAAATGTGCCTGGCTCCTTTCCATATACTGCAGGAGTGTTTCCCTTTAAACGTGAAGGTGAAGATCCAAAACGCCAGTTTGCAGGTGAAGGGACACCTGAACGAACGAATCGTCGTTTTCATTATTTATCAAAGGATGATACAGCAAAACGTTTAAGTACTGCTTTTGATTCTGTTACTTTATATGGAGAAGATCCACATGTTCGTCCTGATATTTATGGAAAAGTTGGAGAAAGTGGAGTGAGTATTTGTACACTTGATGATATGAATAAGTTATATGATGGATTTGATTTATGTGCTCCAACCACCTCTGTATCGATGACAATTAACGGACCTGCTCCTATTATATTGGCCATGTTTTTAAATACTGCTATACAACAACAAATACAGAAAGTGCAAGAGGAATTGGGACGGCCTTTAACAGAAGATGAACAAATGGATGTGAAAAATAATACCTTACAATCTGTAAGAGGAACTGTGCAAGCAGATATTTTAAAAGAAGATCAAGGACAAAACACTTGCATTTTTTCAACAGAGTTTGCTTTAAGATTGATGGGAGATATACAGGCATACTTTATTGAAAAGAATGTTCGTAATTATTATTCTGTATCCATTTCTGGTTACCATATTGCAGAAGCGGGTGCCAATCCGATTTCACAACTGGCATTTACATTGTCTAATGGGTTTACCTATGTTGAATACTATTTAAGTCGAGGTATGGATATTGATGACTTTGCTCCGAACCTTTCTTTCTTTTTCAGCAATGGTCTTGATCCAGAATATACAGTGATTGGTCGAGTAGCTCGTCGTATCTGGGCAACTGTGATGAGTGATAAATATGGAGCAAATGAGCGAAGCCAAAAACTCAAATATCATGTACAAACTTCAGGCAGATCTTTACATGCTCAGGAAATTGATTTTAATGACATTAGAACAACACTTCAAGCTTTAATGGCATTGCAGGACAATTGTAATTCCCTACACACCAATGCTTATGATGAAGCAATAACTACGCCTACAGAAGAATCAGTTCGACGTGCAATGGCGATTCAAATGATTATAACCAAAGAACATGGACTAACAAAGAATGAAAACCCAATGCAAGGATCGTTTATTATAGAAGAACTTACAGATTTAGTTGAGGAAGCTGTCTTACAAGAATTTGAACGAATTAATGATCGTGGTGGAGTATTAGGTGCAATGGAAACTCAATATCAGCGAGGAAAAATACAAGAAGAATCTATGTTTTATGAAATGAAAAAACATTCTGGTGAATTGCCGATCATAGGTGTGAATACTTATGTCAATCCAAATCCACCTTCTGATGAAGATGTGAATAATATGGAATTAGCAAGGGCAACAGAGGAAGAAAAAGAAACCCAAATTCAAAATTTAAAAAACTTCCAGGAGCGAAATAAGGAGCATATAAATGCTGCTTTAAAACGTTTAAAAGCAAAAGCTATTCATGGAGAAAATATCTTTGAAGAATTAATGGAAACAGTAAAAGTAGCGAGTTTAGGACAAATTACAAAAGCTTTGTATGAAGTCGGTGGGCAGTATCGACGGAATATGTAGATAAAGAGTCATATTTCAAATTATTCAAATTATAGAAAAATATTGAAGACATTTAGGTGTAATAAACTTCTAATTATAAATTAGAAGTTTTATTTTTTCTAGACATATAAAGTCTTTTTTTCTAATTTATTACTTTGTAAGCGCTAATAAAAAAAATGTTTTTTTTATGAAAATTTTAGAAGGAAATTGTTAGAAAACATAGAATACTTGGTATTTATATTTATCTAAATTTTTGAATTAATATTACTATTCATTTGTTTTAAAAGAAGTTTTACATTCATTCATAAAATTAGAAAAAAAAGGAAGTGGGAATATTTGAATGTGTGATCAGATGAAAACATTAAAGTTATATCCATTAACACATCCTCAGAAACGAATATGGTATATTGAACAAATATACCCAAACACCTCTATGTATAATATTGGTGGACCCGTTAAAATAAATGGTTTAATTGATTTTCAATTATTGGAAAGAGCGATTCATACTCTAATTCGTGCACATGATGGGTTAAGGATGAAATTAATCGAAACTGACGGAGAAATTAGTCAATATGTTAGTGGATATGAAGAACAAGCTTTAAAATTTAAGGATTTTTCTATTTTTGAAAATCCGGAGCTCCATTTTAATCAGTGGGTGGAAGATCAGGCTCTTGAACCATTTATTTTAAATGAAAATTTATTTGAGTTTAGTTTGTTTAGCATTTCAGATTCAGAAAATGGGTACCTAATAAAACTTCATCATTTGATAGCTGACGGTTGGTCCATAAATATCATCACTCAACAGATTAGAGAAATTTATATGAAGTTGCTTCATGGAGAATCCATTACAAATGAACATTCAAATTCTTACTTGGAGTATATTAATCAAGAACAAACCTATTTTAAATCAGATCGATTTATTAAAAATAAAAAGTTTTGGAATGATTTATATAAAACCTTACCAGAAGAGTTTTTAAACAAAAATTCAGATTTTACTAAAGGGAAAAGAACAACATTTCAAATGGCACCTCAGCTTTCCTCAAAAATCAAAAACTTTGCAAAAAACAATAATGTATCGCTAAATTCATTTTTTATATTCTCAACCCTTATATATCAATATAAAATTACACATCAAAGAGATCTCATTATAGGTACACCTGTTTTAAACCGATCAGGTCAAAAGGAAAAAAGTATCATAGGCATGTTTACGAGTACAATGCCTTTTAGATTTCAAATCGATGAGAAGGTTTCTATATTAGATGCATTAAAATCTATGAATCGTGAATTGATGAGATGTTATTTCCATCAAAAATATCCCTATGATGTATTAATGAGAGATCTGCAGCTACAGAAAAATGGATACCATCAACTATTTGATACAAGTGTAAATTATTATAATACTAAATTAGAAACTCAATTTAATGATTCCCAAGTAGAAAATATGGAATTTTATAGTGGACATCAAGTGTATTCTTTACAACTAGTTATTAAAGACTGGTTAGATTCTGGAAGATTAATGGTTGAATTTGATTATAAAACAAGTGAATACGATGAAGAAAAGATTAAAAAAATCTATAATCGATTAACTATTTTAATAAATCAGATTTTAGTAGATTGTAATGAAAAAGTTGTGAATGTGAACCTCCTATCAAATGAAGAAAAGAAGAAGTTTATTACTGACTTTAATGCGACTGAGTCCCCATATCCAAAACATAAATCTATCATTCAATTGTTTGAAGAGCAGGTACAGAAAACTCCGAATCATATAGCGATTTGTTTTAATAAGAGACAATATTCTTATAATCAGTTAAATCAAAAAGTAAACCAACTCGCTAGGTTACTATTAAATAAAGGTTTGCAAAAAGAATCAATTGTAGCATTACTTACACATCACTCTATTGAAAGTGTAATTAGTATGTTAGCGGTGTTGAAAGCTGGTGGAGCTTACATGCCGATAGACCCTGGTTATCCTGAAGAACGAATCACTTATATGCTTATGGATTCAGGTTGCAAATTGTTACTTGTTAATTTTGAATATAGTACACGATTTAATGGGAAGGTTATTAACCTTTGCGACGGTGAAATCTTTAACGGAGATACTTCAAATATTGATACTAAACACTCTTTATCTGATTTAGCTTATGTTATTTATACCTCTGGTTCTACTGGTAAACCAAAAGGAGTAATGATTGAACAACAAGGGCTAGTGAATTATATATGGTGGGCAAAACAAATGTACGTAAAAGATAAATGTGAAGTTTTCCCTCTTTATTCATCCTTAGCATTTGATTTGACGATAACATCTATTTTTACTCCTCTAATCAGTGGAGGAAAGATTATTGTGTATAGAAATGATGAAGATGAGTACGTTTTATATAAAATTCTTAATGAAAATCAAGCTACAGTAGTAAAACTTACCCCTTCACATTTATCTTTATTAAAAGATATGGACAAAACTAACAGTTCGATTCAAAGATTTATCGTTGGAGGAGAGGACTTAAGTGTAAGTCTATCGAGAAAAATTATTGAAAGTTTTGGTGGAAACGTTGAAATCTTTAATGAGTATGGTCCAACTGAAACCGTTGTAGGTTGTATGATTCATAAATATAACATTGAAAAAGATACAAAATCTTCTGTACCCATAGGCAAACCGGCTCATAATGTAAATATTTATATATTAGACCCTAACTTGAATCCTGTACCCGCAAATGAAGTAGGTGAAATGTACATTTCTGGAGATGGTGTCGCAAGGGGATACTTAAATCGTGAGGATTTAACAAAAGATAGATTTAAATGTAATCCATTTCATTCGGGTAAAAGGATGTACAAAACTGGTGATATGGCAAGATTTAATGATGTGGGACAAATCGAATATTTAGGGAGATCCGATCACCAAGTAAAAGTGAATGGTTATCGAATAGAACTAGGTGAAATTGAGAAACAATTACTATATGTTCCCTTTATTAAAGAAGCTGTAGTCCTAAATCTTAAACATGAAAATGAGAGCAATGTTCTTTGTGCCTATTTCGTAAGCATCCAAGAAAATATAACTTCTAATGATTTAAGAAATAAGTTAACGGGACAATTACCAGATTATATGATACCTGCTTATTTTGTTCAGTTGAATGAAATTCCATTAACTGCAAATGGGAAAGTAAACAGAACTTTGCTTCCAGACCCTGAGATAGCGCATATTAAAAATACAAATTTTATCCCTTATCGAAATGAAACAGAACAGCAACTTGTTACTAGCTTAGGCGAAGTTTTAAATATAGATAAAATCAGTATGAATGATAACTTCTATCACCTTGGTGGAGATTCAATTAAAGCCATCCAAACAGTTTCAAAACTAAAGAATCAACACTTCTCCATAAAAGTAAAAGATATTCTTTCCAATCCTATATTAGAGCAGATGGTCAAATATATGAAAAAGGAAATTGAAAATCTAGTAGATCAATCAACAGTGAACGGAATGATCAAAAATATACCTATTGTATGTTGGTTTTTATCTCATAACTTTAATCAATTTAACCATTACAATCAATCAGTATTGTTAGATTTGAAACAAGAGATAAGTGCTGACAAACTAGAACAAATCATAAATGAATTACTTGTACATCATGATTCCTTAAGAATAAATGTTAATTCTAGAAATCAAATGTTTTACAGAAAAAAGGAAGAATTGATTCTAACGAATATTGAGGAGTTTGATTTATCGAACTATTCATACGATGTACAGCAGGTGAAAATGGCTGAAATAGGAGATCAGGTAAAATCTGGATTTAATCTTGAGAAAGATGTTTTATTGAAAGCTGTTTTATTCAATTTAGGAGTACAGGGTAATCGAATGTTGTTAACTGCTCATCATTTAGTAATGGATGGTGTTTCATGGAGAATCATTTTAGAAGATATCAAAACTTTGTTGAACAATATAAGTTTAAAAAACAGTTTACCTCTTCCTTCTAAAACATATTCCTTACAAGCCTGGGCAGAAATGTTATGGGAAGTAAAGGATGAATTTCTGAAGGAAAAACAGTACTGGGTATCTATTCTTAAGAATGAACATGTAGTACCTGTAGATTTTCATTTAGGAGAGTTTAATTATGGGAGTTCAGTTTCGTTATCCTTTAATTTAGATGTGGATCATACGACTCAATTATTAACGATTGCAAATGATACTTATCGTACAAAAGTGATGGATTTATTGATGATAGCTCTATCTAAAGCTATATTTGACACCTTTAACCTAAGCGACACTGTGATTGAACTTGAAGGACATGGGAGAGATATTGATCATTTGGATATTTCTAGAACAGTAGGCTGGTTTACGAGTTTGTACCCATTTAAACTATCAAAAAGTCATACAAATCTAAGTGATCATATTAAAACAATGAAAGAGCAGATTCGAAATATTCCTAATAAAGGTTTAGGGTTTGGCATACTGAAATATTTGTCACAAGAAATTATCGATCAACAAGAGTACAACCGTATTCGGTTTAATTATCTAGGTGATTTTGAACAGTCTTTACATAACGATTTCTTTTCATTATCTTCAGAAGATTCAGGATCTGAGAATAGTCCAAGTAACAAGCTAACTGCTTTAATAGACATCAATGGATTCGTTTTCAATAGAAAATTAAACATGAGATTTCAGTATTGCAAAAATCAATTTAAAGATGAAACCATACAAATATTTATGAATTTGTATATGAATCATCTGAAAGATGTCATACAACACTGCATGAAAACCGAAAGCTCACAGTATACTCCTTCAGATTTTGAAACGATCGAATTATCACAAGATGAACTAGACGAGCTACTAACATGAAACATAAACGTTATACAAACACGATAAGAACTAATACACATGGGAGGTGATTTTTATGTCAACGGTGATTTACTTTGGTGTGGATTTAGCAGGACATGTGAACCCAACACTTGGGTTAATGAAAAAACTTGTGGATACAGGAGAGGAGGTTTTTTATTATTGTACAGATGAGTACCGAGAGAAAATTGAAGAAACAGGAGCAAAGTTTAAAAGTTATCGAGACTTAGCTCATTTTGGTACTTATGATGGGGACGGGATTGAAACTTTCCTTGTTTTTGCTGATTTTATACTAAGCAAAAGTAAAATTATTTTGGATAACTTACTAGATGAAATTGTAGAAATTCAGCCTGATTATATCATTCATGATGCATTCTGTTATTGGGGAAAAGAAGTCTCTAATATATTAAATATTCCTGGTATTTCAGTTTTTGATAGCTTTGCATTTATTGATGAAATGGCAGATATAGACCCATCGTTTTTTATGGAAAACATACTTAGAGCTGGAGAAGATCCGCTTTATAAAAAATATAAGGGTAATACAAATATGTATAAGAAACTCATTCAAAAAGTGTCTAAAAGCATAGCTAGAAAACATAACTTACAAGATACGAATGTAATCAATGATATTTTTTTAAGCAAACAAGGTTTAAATATTTTATTCACTTCAAAACAACTACAAATTTATTCCGAAGCTTTTGATGATAGTTATTTATTTACAGGTTATTCTATTTATCATCGAAATGATGAAGTCAATTTTTCTTTTGAAAAATTGGAGGATAAACCTCTTGTTTATATTTCGTTAGGTACGATATTCAATGATAGATTAGATATGTATAAAAGCTTTATCAAAGCCTTTAGTGATGAAGATATACAGGTAATAATGTCCGTAGGACAGAAAGTAAATATAGAAGAATTGGGATATATTCCTCAAAATTTCACTGTGAAAAATGTTGTTCCTCAGCTTGAAGTCTTAAAACAGGCAGATGTTTTTATAACCCACGGCGGAGCAAATAGTGTACATGAAAGTATAAATTTCCTTGTGCCGATGGTTGTATTGCCACAAAACTTTGATCAATTTATGGGAGCTATGGCAGTGGAAAGAGTTGGGACAGGTATTTATATCAGAAATCAAGAGGAAGGTATTTCTAATATAAAGATAGCTGTGAATAAAGTTTTAACAGAAACTATTTATATGGAAAATTGCAGAGAGATTAAGGATTCGTTTAAAAAGGCAGGAGGGTTAGAAAACGCAGTTGATGAAATTTTTAAATTTGTAGGAAATAAGAGGGGGATTTATGAGAACACTTAAAATTTTTATCATATTAGTATCTCTAATGATACTTCTTATTCAAAGCAGTGTTATGGCATCTGCGATCTTTTCCGATGAACTGAGAAATGAGATAGAGGAATTCATTAATGAAAGTATGGATCAATCTGATATTCCAGGACTTTCAGTAGTGATTGTAAAAAAGGATGAAACCGTGTATCAACAAGGATTTGGTTATGCGGATGTAGAGAATCACATACCTGTAACTGATAATACATTGTTTGAATTAGGTTCTACAAGTAAAGCTTTTACAGCACTAGCCATATTGCAGTTGGAAGAACAAGGTTTGATTAGCTTAGAGGATTCTGTTACAGAGTACATCCCTTGGTTAAGCTTCAAATACAAAGGGAAGAAGGAGAATATTACTTTAAATCAGCTTTTATATCATACGAGTGGTATCCCTTTTCAGTCGATTAAAGAAATACCTGTATCAGAAAGTGATATTGCATTAGAAATGACAGTAAGAACGTTGATAGGAGAGACCTTGGATTTTAAACCTGGGGAACAATTTTTATATGCAACGATAAATTATGATGTGTTAGGTTTAGTCATACAAGAGGTTACAGGATTATCCTATGAAAATTATATGAAAAAAGAGCTGTTAGAGCCTTTACATCTAAACGATACCTATTTGTTTAGAGAGGAAGCTGGCTCTCAATTGGCGATAGGATATAAACCCAGTCTATTACGTAATGAAGCGTATGATGCTCCGATGTACAGAGGAAATACACCAGCAGGATATTTAATTTCAAATGCAAATGATATGGCGAAGTGGTTAAAAATACAACTTGGTTCAGGTTCAAATACAGTTGCTTTAAGAGAAGTTGTTGAAAAATCACATGTACCAGACCGAACCGTATCTCCAAGTCCTGATGGTTCATCTTATGCAGCAGGGTGGGCTGTATTTCAAAAAGGATCTGGAGAAATTTCACACGGGGGGAATAACCCAAATTATGCTTCTTTCATTACTTTTAGACCTGCAGATGGAATTGGAATTGCAGTATTAGGCAACCTTAATTCTAGTGATATTCAGTTTATTAGTGAAGGAATTATGAATTTGATCTTCAATAAAAAATTAGAAAGTATGGGAACAGATTTTTATCAAAGTATGGATAACGTCTCTTCAGCGGTTATTTTTATCACAATCCCAATTTTGCTGCTTGTTATATGGTTTATTGGTATAGCTATAAAACAGGTTTTAATAAAAAAAAGGAAGTTTGAAGGAAGTATTGCGAAGCTTTTTACTAGTTTAGTGCTCTTCAGTATCTTTATAGCTGGTTTCTCCTATTGTTTATATCAAATTCCTAACGTTTTATATTGGGGTTTAAATTGGGATTTTGTAAAGGTGTGGGCACCGATTAGTCTCACTATTGCAGTATTGTGTATATTCACTTCTGGAATACTATTTAGTTTGTATTACATGTTAACTTTATTCTTTCCAAAACAGGATGATAAAGGAATGCTTGTGTTAATTATGTTAAGTATCGTTAGTGGTTTTGGAAATGCACTTATTATTTTTATGGTCAATGAAGCTCTAAATCGGGGTGAAGGTTTTCAAAGCGGGTTATTTACTTATTTTGCTTTTGGAATTTTACTTTATGTTTTTGGTCAAAAATTAGTCCGCACCAAATTGATTAAAATAGCAAATCAAATGGTTTATCAAAAAAGGACAGAATTAATAGATAAACTGCTTAACACATCCTATCAAAACATAGATGCTATGGAACAAGGTAAAATTGAAGCCTCATTAAATAATGATACAGAAACAATCAGTGATTTTTCTAATATTGTCATTACAGGTGCAACGAGTTTGGTAACTTTAATTTGTTGTTTTGTTTATATGGGCATTATTAGTTTTTATGGATTATTAGCATCTATATTATTTATTTTTATCGCAGCTGGGCTTCACTTTTTCTTTGGGAGACAAGCGAATAAATTGTGGGAACAAACAAGAGATATACAAAACGTGTTTTTTAAATTTATCCGTAACTTAAATGATGGTTTTAAAGAGCTGAGATTGAATCGTGAGAAAAGAACGGATTTTAAACTGGATATGCAGAAAAGTAATCAAATGTACAAGGAAAAACGGATTCAAGGAGATGTTAAGTTTGCAAACGTCAATGTGGTTGGAGAATTGCTCTTCACCTTTGTAATCGGTGCGGTAGCCTTTATGTTCCCTATTCTTTTTATGGATTTAAAAGTGGATTCATTAAGAAGTTACGTGTTTGTTCTTTTATATATGACGGGTCCAGTTCATGGCATCTTAGGAACGATACCTAATATTTTTAGAGTTCGAATTAGCTGGAATCGTATTCAACAATTATCAAAGGAGTTGGATGTTATTCATGTGAAACAAAATCAATCCATATTTGATCCTCATGAAATCGATGACAATGTAGTCGAACTTCAACTTCGGGAGGTTGAATATACTTATCAAACAAATGAGGGTGAGACATTTAAGGTGGGGCCGATCAGTACTGCATTCAAATCAGGAGAAGTTACTTTTATAACAGGTGGGAATGGCAGTGGCAAATCTACACTTGCAAAAATAGCTACAGGATTATATGAGGTGGAACTTGGTGAGATCACGATCAATGGTATACAGGTGAGTTCGGAAAAACTAGGTGAGAAATATTCTGCTATATTTAGTGACTTTCATTTGTTTGAAAAACTATACGGTATTCAGTATGAAATGAAGAATAATGAAATCAATGAATATTTAGATCTGATGTTATTAAAGGAAAAGGTTCGTATTGAAAATGGAGTATTGAATACGGTCAAACTATCCACTGGACAAAGAAAGAGATTAGCGTTAATCATCAGTTATTTAGAGGATCGACCGATTTATCTTTTTGATGAGTGGGCGGCAGATCAAGACCCAGAATTTAGAGAATTTTTTTACAATACATTGTTACCTGAGTTAAAAAATAGAGGGAAATGTGTCATTGTGATTACACATGATGATCGATACTTTGAAACTGCTGATAAATTGATAAAAATGGAAATGGGGAAAATCGTTCAATCAGAAAGGCTTCAATTTAGTGAGTCAAGTTAATAAAAAACTAAACAATTAACATAGAATGGAGGGAAAATGTTGAGTGGGAATAAAAAAATTGATAAAGAGAATATTGACAATATTTTAGCGTTATCTCCTACACAGGAAGGGATGTTATTTCACTATTTAAAAAATAAAGAGAAAAATGAATATTTTCAACAGTTAAGCTTACATTTATCAGGGGAAATCTGTGTAGAAAGGATTCAAAAATCATGGCAACATGTAACGGAGACAAACGAAATGTTGCGAACGATTTTTAGATGGGCAAAATTAAAACACTCTGTACAAATTGTATTAAAATATGTAGAAGTTCCTTTTAGAGTTGTAGATTATTCAAATTATACAGTAAAGGAACAAGCGCAACTGCTTCAAGAATTAAAAGAGCAGGATAAACAAAAGGGTGTGGATATTGAAACATCCCCATTTAGAGTGATTGTTTGTTTGTTAGCTGAAAATCGTTGTGAGATGATCATTACTTGGCATCATATACTGTTTGATGGGTGGAGTAATAGTATTCTAATCAATGAATTTATGAATGCTTACAAAGATTTTTATGTTGGTCATCAGCCTTTACAATATAACAAAACCAAATTTAAAGAGTTTATCTCATGGCACAAAAATCAGGAAAAATACAAACAAAAGTTATATTGGGAAAGTTATTTCATTGATTTTGAGCAATATTCATCTTTACCCTATGATGTTGAGCATGTTCAGGTGAGTAGCCAAAATGATATTGTATTCACTTCTTTAACTACTTTAGAAACCGAAAAAATAAATAATTTCACAAAGCAAAACGACATCACACTAGCCTCACTTTTTTACACAGCATGGGGGATTTTGCTGCAAAAATATAATCAAACAAATGATGTTATTTTTGGGACAACGGTGTCAGGAAGAACTCATTTCACAAAAGCGATTGAGGATGAGATGGTAGGTTTGTTTATTCATACTATACCGTTACGCGTACATTCAAAATATAGTGATACAGTAAAAGATGTGATTCATTTTGTAGATCGATCCTTGCAACTGAGAAGTGAATATGAAAATACGTCTCTAGTTGATATAGAACAATATGCTGGATTCAATACTGAACAACCTCTATTTCAATCTATTGTTGTATTGGAAAATTACCCACTTGATATAAGTAATCAAAAAGATAGTTTGTTAAAGATTGATGGATACGACATAGTTGAAACGACTAATTTTGATCTGACATTAGGTCTAAAAACGTTCAGTGATTTATTTGAGATAGAATTTTCTTATGATACGAATAAATTTTCAAAGCAAATGATTCAAAGAATGGGAGGGCATTTCACTTTCATATTAAAACAAATCATCCATCATCCAGAATTAAAACTTAGTGAGTTAGAACTTGTTACATCAATTGAAAAAGAGCAGATTCTTAATTCTTTTAACCCCTTAATAGTTAAAGATAGTAAGATAGATTTGATTCATTTGATGTTTGAAAAACAAGTAGAAAAATCACCAAATCAAATTGCTGTTGTTTTTGATGGTATACAGTATACCTATAAAGAGATTAATGAAAAAGCAAATCAATTGGCTAGATATTTAAGAAAAAAAGGGATTTCATCCAATGATCGAGTTGCCATAACAATTGAAAGATCGGCTTATTTAATCATCTCTACATTGGGGGTTTTAAAAGTTGGGGCAACCTATATTCCAATAGATGAAAACTTCTCTAGTGAAAGAATTTCTTATATTTTAAAGGATAGTCAAGCAGAGGTGTGGATTACTCAATCTGGAATGGAGGAAGAAATAAAATTTGATGGTTTAGTTTTTCATGTATATGATGAAGACATTTATAAGGGTAATGCTGCTAATCTACAAAACACTTATCATATGACAAATATTGCTTATATCATATACACTTCTGGTTCAACCGGAAATCCAAAAGGAGTAAAGGTGACACAAACAAATTTATCAAATTATGTGGAAGCTTTTCAGCGTGAATTTAATCTGACTAGAAATGACGTGATACTTCAGCAGTCTTCATTTTCATTTGATCAATTTGTTGAGGAAGTTTTCCCTATTTTATTAAATGGTGGCAGCATAGTAATGGCACGTAAATTAGAAGTTATGGACATGAGAACACTACTACAATTGATTCATGATCACCACATTAGCATTATTTCTTGTTCTCCATTGTTATTAAATGAGTTAAATAAACAACAAGGTTTGGAAAAAGTACATACATTTATTAGCGGTGGAGATATTCTGAAATATGAATTCTTTTCTAATTTAGTAATCAATTCTAAAGTGTACAACACTTATGGACCAACGGAAGCCACAGTTTGTGCAACATATTACCAATGTGGGATGGATAGTTTGAAAAATATACCGATTGGTCGTCCTATTCATAATTACAATGTGTATATTTTAGATGAGTTGAATCATCTAATGCCAATAGGTGTTAATGGTGAAATTTGTATTACGGGGCATGGTATTGCATCCGGTTATGTAAATCATGAACAATTAACTAACGAAAAATTTAGAATGGATCCGTTTCAATCTCACTTACGAATGTATAAAACAGGAGATATGGGAAAATGGCTGCCAGATGGAACTATTCAATATCTTGGTAGAAACGATGAGCAGATCAAAATAAGAGGTTTTAGAATTGAACTTGGAGAAATTGAATTTAACCTTCGTTCACATTATGCAGTGGAGGAAGCGTTCATTCTTGCTGTAGATGATGTCTATGGACAGAAACAAATCGCTGCGTATGTCAAATTAATCGAAGAAGTAGATTCAATTGAATTTAAAAATTTTTTAAGTGAGAAACTGCCTCATTATATGATTCCTTCTTCTTTTTATACAATCGATAAAATTCCAAAAACGAACAATGGTAAATTAGATAAAAAACAATTAATGCAATGTAAAGATCGTTTAAACGAAGAAATTTTGGATGATGAAAGTTTCATAAGTGAATCTGAACAGAAGATCAAACAGCTATGGAAGGAAGTATTGGAAGTTGAGAAGGTTGGCATTCATGATCAATTTTTTGATATAGGTGGGAATTCGATTTTGCTCATGCAAGTGCATTCCCAACTTGAAAAACGTTTTAACTGGGAATTAAACATCGTTGATTTATTTAATCACCCAACCATTGCAAAACTAGCAAAATTTATTGATCATAAACACCAAGAAATAGATGTAGTAGGTATATTAAACTTTCAAAAACTTCCTAGTAATTATTTTCATATGAATAATATGCAAGCTAGTGGGATGAATCGAGTTCATTATCGTATAGAATCTGACTTGGTTAAATCCATGCGCTTGATAGCGAGTGATCATCAAGTAAATCTATTGGATATTTTATTAGCCATGTATCTTTATATGTTCACAGAAGTATCTGTTGAAAAAATAGCTCAAGTGCAATATTTAAAAGAATATGGGGAGGAAGTAATCCCGCTAAAGATAGAATTACATAAACTAGGGGGTTTTAATCAATTATTTCAAGCAGTGAATAAGTTAAGACGTGGTGTTGGTGAAACCTATACTTTGAACGCCATCCATCATTTAACGTTAAAAAAGAAGAAGAATTTCATCTTACCATTTATTCACTTTAATACAGATATATCGATAGATGCGAAATTTTTAGAAATTTTTGAAATCTCATGTTGCGTGGAAGTAGATGAGAAAACAGACACGCTAACCTTAACCTTTACATTTAATGATAGAAAGCTCAAAAAAGATAAGATGAGTTTTTTGATAAAAGCTTACGTGAACCTTTTAAAGCAGCTGGTCAAAAACACGGTTTCATCTAAAAAGGAGCATTCGATATGAAAAATTTAGCACTGATATTTCCTGGACAAGGATCACAATACGTCGGTATGGGTAAAGAATTAGTGGAACATTATGATACTGCTAGAAGTGTATTTGAAGAAGCAAATGATGTATTAAAAATGGATATAAAAAAGCTTTGTGTTGAGGGAGATATGCAAGAGTTAACAAAAACAGAATATACACAACCTGCTTTGTTGACTTTAAGTGTAGCTGCTTATCGTGTGTTTGAGGAAGAAATGGGTATACAGCCTGCTTATGCTGCTGGTCATAGTTTAGGAGAGTTTTCAGCATTAACCTGTGCGGGAGTGATTTCATTTACTGATGCAATTCAGCTTGTTAGAAAAAGAGGGTTATTCATGAAAGAAGCCTCAGAAAAAGGCAGTGGTTTGATGTGTGCTGTAATAGGATTAGATAAAAAGGAAATAGAAGATGTGTGCAATCAAGTTTCCTCAACAGATTATTTTGCAGTTATCTCTAACTATAATGCGCCTGAGCAAATTGTGATTTCGGGTCACCGTCAAGAAGTGCAAAAAGCAGCTGATTTGTTGAAGAAAAAGGGAGCTCGAATATCTGTTTTAAAAGTTAGTGCACCTTTCCACAGCCCATTAATGAAAACAGCCGCAATCAAATTACAATTGGAATTGAATAAATATAACTATGGAACGTTTAAATGGCCTATCCTTTCGAATGTGACAGCACAGCCTTATTCTAATTCTAAAGATGTCATTGGAAATTTAACAACTCAAATGTTTTCACCTGTGAAATGGGATGAGTCGGTATTGTATCTTTCTCAACAAGGCATAAATACAGCCATAGAGGTTGGTCCTAAAAAAATATTAACAAATTTGATGCGTTACAATGACAGTCAATTCATAAGTTATCCATTTGAAAAATTAGTAGATATTCAAAAAGTGAAAGAAGAGTTAGAAGCGGATATAGAGAAGGAGAAAAGTAACACAATAGTAAAAAATGTTGTGACGAAATGTCTCGCAGCTGCTGTTTGTACAAGAAATCGGAATTGGGATCAAACATTATATGAAGAGGGAGTCATAAAACCTTATCAAAAAATCCAACAGATACAGGACGAGCTTGATGAAAGTGGAGAATTACCTAGTTTGAATCAGATGAGTGAAGCTTTACTTTTGTTAAAAACGATCTTTGATACGAAAGGAACATCGATGGAGGAACAACAAGAACGTTTTCATGAAATTTTACAAGATTCAGAAACCGAATCGTTATTAAATGAATTTGTTCAATCTTCCATACTTCGTCTTGGAGGTGAGAATGTTGGATTTCAGCTCAATTAAGTTAGATGAAATGTCCTACGATGAAGAGTTAGATATTCAATCAGAGGAAATGATTGAACAGGATATTGCAATTATTGGATTATCGTTTAAATTGCCTCAAGCAGATACGAAAGAAACGTTCTTGAACAATCTAAGACATGGCGTTGATTCTGTGAGAGAAATTCCTGTTGCAAGAAAAAAAGATACAGATTTATATTTCAAACATCGTAACCAGGATGTAAATAAGGTTCAATATGGGGAAGCAGCCTATTTAGATGAAGTTGATCAATTTGATTATTCATTTTTTAAACTATCACCAAAAGAAGCTAGCCTAATGGATCCCAATCAGAGAATTTTTTTGCAAACCGCATGGAATGCCCTAGAAGATGCTGGTTATACAGAAGAACAATTAAATGGAAGTCGCACGGCCGTTTATTTAGGATATGGTTCTGATTCAGATTATAAAAACATGATCCATCAAATGGAACCAGATGCAGTTTCATTATCTATGCCTGGAAATGTAAAACCGATTATTGCGAGTAGACTTTCCTATATTTTAAATTTAAAAGGTTCCAGCTTAACTGTAGATACGACGTGCTCCTCATCTTTAGTTGCAGTACATCTAGCATGTCAAGCAATTCTAAACGGCGAATGTGATATGGCGGTTACAGGAGGTATTCAATTGCATTTAGTACCTGTTAGAGATTTTGAGGTTGGTGTAGAATCTTCAACATCAAGAACAAGAGCATTTGATGATAGTTCGGATGGTACAGGGACTGGTGAAGGTACAGTGGTTATGGTTTTAAAAAAATTGAATCAAGCCTTGGAAGATAGAGACCATATTTATGCCGTTATTAAATCAAGTGCGATGAATCAGGATGGTAGTTCAGTAGGGATTACGGCACCCAATGCAGAGGCACAAACAAACGTGATTATGGAAGCATGGGAAAAAGGGGGAATTGATCCAGAATCCATTTCTTATATCGAAGCACATGGAACTGGGACAAAACTAGGAGACCCTATTGAAATCCAAGGCATTCAAAGCGCTTTTAGACAATATACAGACAAAAAGCAGTTTTGTGCGATAAGTTCAATAAAGAGCAACATAGGGCACTTAGATAGTACGGCAGGAATCACAGGTTTGTTAAAAGCTGTTTTATCTTTAAAGATGAAGGAGTTGTTTCCAACGTTACATTTTAATCGTCCTAATCGGCAAATCTCCTTTGAATCATCCCCTGTTTACATCCTAGATCGATGGAGTAAATGGGAAGTAGGCAATAATGAGGTACGAAGATGTGGAGTAAGCTCTTTTGGAATTAGTGGAACAAATTGTCATGTTGTATTAGAGGAAGCTCCTGAAATGGGGACTGAAATACAAAGTGATTTAGATGATAAAACAGAAATTTTTGTACTCTCAGCAAAAACAAAATATTCATTGAATCTTTTAATAACCAATTATATACAATTTTTAAAAAACAACAAACAAATTTATATCAGAGACGTGAGTTATACGTTGTGTATGGCTAGAAATCACTATAGTGAACGGATTGCATTAATAGTACGTGATATAGAGGATTTAATAGAGCAGTTGTCAGCATTAGATTTAGGGTTATCAAAGGCACCATTTGATTCTAGTCTTAATAAAAGTGAATTGCATCAATTATTAGAACATACATTAGATTATCAACCCACTAAAAAGGAAGAATTTAGTTTAAGAGAAATTGCAAAAATGTATATCGATGGTAAGGATATCCCATGGAGTAAGTTATTTTATGAAAAAAGAAATAAAATAAGTTTGCCCACATACCCATTTGAATTACAGAGATGTTGGTTTAATTTTCCCAAAGAGGATGAATATCATCATGAAAATGTTTATTATCAAACAATTTGGGAGAAAGCACCACTTATTATTAAAAAAGAGGTAAGCCCAATAAATCGAACTTATTTAGTTTTAAAAGATAAAATGGGGCTTGGAGATCAAATTTGTGAAAAACTGAAGAATAAAGGACATCAAGTCATTGAAGTAGACATAGGAGCACAATTTAATTGTGAAAATGGGTCAAGTTACACGATAAAAGCTACATTGGAAGAAGATTATGTTAAGTTATTGCAACAATTGAAAACTGTGAATATCACACATATCCTCCATATGGTTTCGATTTCAGAAACAAAGAAAAATTCAAACTTGTGCCAATTAGAAACAAAGTTAAACAATGGGGTTTATAGTTTGTTTTATTTAACTAAAGCGCTGGTGAAAAATCAGATGTTTAATCCGATTGAGATCTTAACGATATCCAAATTTGCAAATGATGTTAACAAGGAACAACAGACGGTGATCCCAGAGAATACTGCTCTTTTTGGATTAGGCAAGATCATTGGTTGGGAATATAAAAATGTAAAAGTAAGATGCATTGATATTGATCAACATACAAAGGTTAAATCACTTGTAAATGAGTTGCTTACACATTCAAATGAATATAAAGTAGCGTATCGTAGTCAGGAAAGATATGTTGAACGATTGGATGTTTTAAAACTACCAAAAGAAGTTGAAAAGTCAATAACATTGAAAACAACAGGTGTATATATCATTTCAGGTGGTTTAGGTGGAATTGGTCTCAACATAGCAAAACATTTAGCTATAAAAGAGAATGTAAATATTGCGATGCTCCAACGTTCCAGACTGCCTGAACGTGATTTGTGGGAAGCTATATTAAAAGAAAATACTAATAAAAAGTTATGTGCCAAATTGAGAGGGATACAGGAAATAGAAAGTACAGGTTCCAAAGTAATTTGTTTTGATGTAGATGTATCTAATGAACGAGCGTTAAAAAATACAATTGAAAATCTAAAACAACAATTTAACAACATTAATGGGGTTATTCATGCTGCTGGAATCGGAGAAGGAAACTTATTAGGTGAATTAACAAAACAACAATTTACAAGGGTGATAGAATCTAAAGTTCATGGAACGGTTTTATTAGATCAATTATTAGTAGAAGAACAGTTAGACTTTTTTATCCTTTTTTCCTCTGCTATTACATTAGTTGGTGGTGTTGGTTCAGGTCCTTATAATGTTGCAAACACATATTTAGATGGTTATGCATCTTATAGAAACCTTAATAATCTAGGACATACAATGGTGATTAACTGGCCTTCGTGGCAAAATACAGGACTTGCTGAAGGAGACGATATTGAAGAAGATAAGGAATTATTTAAAGTGTTGTCAGTAAATCAAGGACTTAGCATTTTTGATCGTCTTTTAAATGAAAAAATAAAGCAGGTTTATATTGGAGATTTAAACGTAGGTAGTAAGTTGTACCAACTTGGGGATGTGCTCCCTTTTAAATGTACACCAGAGTTGCTAGAAAAACTAAACATAGAAGACAAAATAAACGTTATTGAAATAGAGAGTAAGTTACAGCCTTGCCACCCATCACTCAAATTAAAAGGGAAAGAAGAAAACCATTACACTGAAATAGAAAAAAAGATCGCTGGAATCTGGGTACAAATATTAGGATATGAGGAACTTGATGTGAACGATAACTTTTTTGAAATTGGAGGGGACTCCATATTGATTACAAAAGTACATGCACTGGTGGAACAATCGTTTCAAATACAAGTTACGGTAGCAGATCTATTTTCTTATCCTACTATAGCAAAGTTGTCCGAATATATGATGAGTTTAAAGGGACAATCATGTGAGGTTTCAGGTGCTGAATTTAGTTTGGACGAAGATATTTTATCGTTGTTTTCTCAAATTGAAACAGGAAAGTTAACGATTGAAGATGCAGTATCCGAATTTCGTACTTTGGAGGTATATAATGGAAAATTTATCTCGAAAAATATTTGAAAAAGTTTCTAAAGGAAGAATGGACAAAGAAACCGCTTTGGAACTGCTGAAGTCTATTAAATTAGAAGGGATGAATGAAAAAGTAAACGACGATATAGCCATTATTGGATGTTCCGTTCAAATGCCTCAAGCTAAAAATTTAGAACAATTCTGGGATTTGATTACACATAAAAAAGAAGTTATTAAAAAATTTCCGAGAGAGAGACAGAAGGACTGTTTAGGTTTTATCAAAGAGTTTACTAGTTTAGAAAAACAGGACATTCAATTTAGCCATGGCGGGTACTTGGATGATGTGGATCAGTTCGATTATTCCTTTTTTAACTTGTCACCCAAAGAAGCAGCCTTAATGGATCCTAATCAAAGGTTGTTCTTAGAGAGTGCATGGCAATGTATTGAAGATGCAGGTTATGGAGGTAAGAGAATTACAGGAAGTAAAACAGGCGTATATCTTGGATATGCGGATTGGCCTGTTTATGGTCAATATATATCTAAAAAGCAACCTTCAAACATAAGCATTGCTAGTGCTGGAAATACTCCATCTTTAATTGCTAGTCGAATTGCATATATGTTGGATTTAAAAGGGCCTGCATTTCTAGTAGATACAGCATGTTCTTCTTCATTAGTAGCTGTTCATTTAGCTTGTATGGCATTGAAAAACAACGAGTGTGATATGGCGATAACTGGCGGAGTAAAGGTGTGTCTCATGCCATTAGATGGAGTTTATGAAATTGGTATTGAATCTTCCAGATATAATACGAGTACTTTTGATGACCGAGCAGACGGTACAGTGTGGGGCGAAGGTACAGTATCCTTGTTGTTGAAACCTTTGCAAAAGGCTGTGAAGGACCGGGATCATATTTATGCTGTCATCAAGGGAAGTGCTTCTAACCAAGATGGTTCCTCTGTAGGTATTACGGCTCCAAATGCTGCTGCACAGGAACAAGTTTTATTGGAAGCTTGGAAGAATGCAGGGATTCACCCTGAAACGATCGGTTATATAGAAGCTCATGGTACTGGAACGAAATTAGGTGATCCAATTGAAATGGATGGGATTCAGAGAGCTTTTAGACATTCCACAAATAAAAAGCAGTTTTGTGCAATTGGCTCAGTGAAAACAAATATTGGGCACTTGGATAGTGCTTCGGGTATAGCAGGATTAGTGAAAGGAATTGCGGCATTAAAATACAAACAATTGCCCCCTACTCTTAATTTTGATAGACCAAACCGAAATATTGCTTTTGAAGTTTCTCCCATTTATGTGAATGATAGATTAACAGAATGGGAGAAAGAAGATTTTCCAAGAAGATGTGGAGTAAGTTCTTTTGGTTTTAGCGGTACAAATTGCCATGTAGTCTTAGAAGAGGCTCCCTTCATAACTAAACAGAATATAACAAAAACACAATTTAATGAAATGAATAAATTTCATTTGCTTGTTTTATCCGCAAAAAGTCAGTCTGCTTTAAAGGAATTAATCTTTAAGTATCTAGATGAGGTAGCTCTTAGTGAAAACGATATTAAAGATATTTGTTATACGTCAAATACAGGTAGAGCACATTATCAATATAGATTGGCATTGATAGCTAGTAACAAAAAGGATTTACTGCAAAAGTTAGATTTCTTATCTAGTATTGAATTACAAGAATTGCAAAATGAAGAGATTTATTTTGGTAGTTTCCGAATTGTTGCTAGTCAAAAGCAACAGACCAATGGAGATCATACTTCTATTTCTGAAAAAAGGAAGCTTGATGAGCAAGCTGTAGAGTTGTTAAATCATGATTTTCAAAATGATGATATAAAAATACTTCGGCACTTATGTTTTTTGTATGTCAAGGGAGCGGACATTGATTGGTCATTATTATACAGGACTCAACAAAGAAGGAAAGTGCCTGTACCACTTTATCCTTTTCAAAAAAAAAGGTGTTGGATAAGTACTAATATACTTGATGATGCCAGTGATGATCAACGAATTTCATTGGATTGTCATGATCACCCTGATGATCAAGTAGAGATAGAAGAGATAAGTATAAAAGATATCGTTTTAATAGGATTGCAAGATGGAACTTATACTTCTTTACAGAAAAAGATAGCGCATGTTTGGGCAAACATTTTAGGAATGAAAGAAATAAATATCAACGATGATTTCTTTGAAATTGGTGGAAATTCCATATTGTCTATCAAAATGGAGGTAGATTTAGAAAAGAAATACGATCTTCAGCTAACTTCAGATGAAATATATGAATATAGAAGTATTAAGGAGATTGCTAGCTATCTTAATGGTGCTGAAATCTCAATAGAACCGATGGAACCTTTTAATGATTTATATTATAGAAGTTGTTTTTATAATTCAATGTTTCCAATTGTAAATCATGTAGGCGGAGATATGATGTTCTTCTTATTAAACGATATGATTATTTACGAGTATGAAAAAGATAAAAGGGTCGAAAAGTTTAGTATTCAATACGCTGAAGCAAAGCCATTGAATCAAATTTTTGATGAGGTAGGGTTACATGTGAAATATAGATTCCACAACAACAATATTGTGGAAGAACTAAAGCAGTGTATTTCTGATGGGAAACCTGCAGTGATATGGGTAGATGCCTTTTATGAATCGATAAGAAAAGATACTTACCAAAAACAGCACTTAGATCACACGATTCTTGTTTACGGATTTAATGAAAAAGAACAACTGTTTCATATTATTGAACATGATCGCAGAGAAAATTTAACCTATCAAAAGTGTAAAATTCCATTTTCTGATATAGAAGAAGGTTGTAAAGCATTTTCTGAACATTTTGCAAAGGAAAATGGAATTACACCTACTCATTATATTTTTGAGCGAAAATCCGATAATGACTATACTCAACAAAACAGTAGCAAAAAGCTTTATCAAACCATATTTTTAAATAATTTATTAACCTATAAAGATAAAATCTATGAAAGTTTAGAAGTCATCAATCTGTTTAGCCACAGTTTTAAACATAAAACTTCTTCAGAAGCACATTTAAGGAGAAATTTGGATGAACTAATAGAGTTTTTAAATGATATTCTCAATGCAAAACAGGTTGAAAAATATAGATTTACAAAGTTATTTCATGAAGGCAGTGAGGTTATATACCGATTGGAGCAAATAATTAGAAAGTGGGATTTTATTCGTAAAGGAGTTGTAAGGTTTATGTATTTACCTGTATATAAATCGGAAAGTTTTACTTTGTGTTACGAGAAGCTCACTGAACTAGCAACGGATGAAAAGCAATTATTTGAATTATTACGTGTTGAATTAGAACAAACCATAATACAAAGACAAATGAGGGGGAAAAAAGATGTCTATTGATATAAAAGAAAAAGTATTAAACATGTTGAAGGAAAATCTTGAAGTAAGTGAAGAGGTAGATATAGATCAATTAGGTTTTGATGATGATTTATCTGTGTTAGGAGTTAATTCTATGACATTTATAAAACTGGTTATTGCTGCGGAGATGGAGTTTGGTATGACATGGGATGATGAAGAATTGGATTTTAGTAATTTTTCAACGATAAACAATATTATTAACTATATTTCAAGTTCAACAGAAAACCAGACTTTAGGATAAAAAATTCTAAAAAGTGAAAGAAGGGAATGGAATTATGTTAACAAAAGCAGGGGATTTAGGTGATAAAAAACTACTAGAACACGTACAGAATTTAACTCCAAAATTGAAACAAATTACGATTTTTGCATCGGATTTATGTAATTATAGATGTTCATTTTGTCATATATGGGGTGAGACAGGTTGGGCATTAAAAGAACCACAAAGGGTAATCAAAGAGCAATTAGATATTGATGTCATTAAAAAATTTATGGATCAAGTGTTGGAAGCAAATCCCAAAATAGGTGTTATAATTACGGGTGGTGAACCTATGTTGTATAAAAGTTTTACAGAATTAGTCGAGTATTTAAGAAGTAAAAAGGTAACGATTTACTTGCTTACTAACGGTTCATTGATCAAGAACAAAATCGATTTAATTTTAAATAATGTGGTGGCTTTAAATATCTCTATTGATGGACCCGAGGAATATCATGATTCTATTAGAGGCAAGGGCAGTTTCCAGCAAATATGTGAAAATATTGAGCTCCTCATTAAAGAGAAAAAGAAAAGGAAAAGAATGTTTCCTTTTATTAATATCAATATGACACTTTCTAAATACAATTATCAAAGTGCCAAACCGTTTTTATCATCGCTTAGAGATCGGTTTAGTAATGAAAAAATCATCCTTCATGATACCATGAATCCATGGGTAAAACCTAGAGATCTTTCTGTAAATTTTTGGCCCCTATTATTTACAACACGTGAGAAAGGTAAGCAGTATGCGATAGAGATGAAGGAATTGCTAGATTGTGACGTTTCCCCTGCATGGGAAGGATTTGTCGAGGAACCTATTGGTATTGATACAATACGTTTAAAAAATGACCTAGAAGAGATTTGGGAGACTGAAGGAGTAGACAGTTCAAATTTTGTAGATGTAGAAGAGTATTTTAATAATATAGAGAATGTTTTTGGTAGATCTAAGTGTCTCGCTCCATGGCATGAGCTCATCATTCGCAGAACAGGGGATGTATATCCTTGTGTTGATTTTCCAGACTATAAACTTGGAAATATTCACGAATCATCATTTGAAGAAATCTGGACTGGGGACAAGGTTACGAAATTTAGAGAGGTATTAAAAACCCAAAATTTAAATGTATGCAATCGTTGTACTCGTTTATTTGCTGATAAAGAGTCCTATTGATTACATGATGAGGTGAGAGGAATGAATCGTTATATGAAAAAAAGTTTGGAAGTTAAATATCCTGTAATCACTGCTTATCCTAGGCATGCTTACAATTTAGCTATTATTGGTACAATGGAAAATTCTTCTCCTTGGATATTTTCTAATTATTTGCAGCTAAGATGCCATACAAAATCTTTGCATGATAAATTTATATATGCAGATTGGTTTGAATTTGATTCGTATAACCCAATGTTAGATGACAATCCATTATTATATTATCAAATTATTTATAGAGATCTTATACTAAAATATAGAGAAAATATTGTTGATTTTACGATAGAGTGGATAAACGAAGGGTATTATTTTTGTACACATTTAAATGAACTCCACGTTCCAAATACGAGAGCTTATCAATTTAGAGATTTTCCACATAGCAATCTAATTTTTGGTTACGACAAAGATCAGTCTAATTTTGATATTGCTTACTTTGATAAGGATGGCAAGCTTGCTTTTGGTAAGATCGGTTTTGAGGATTATTCAAATGCGTTTCATACGCTTGAAGTCTCGCAAGATTATTTAAAATATAACTATTTAGTGAAACCAAGAGATATATTTGAATTTAAGTATGACATTAAAATGAATTTGCAATCATTCAAAGATTATATTAATGGATCGAGGCCAGTAGATTTACATTATGATAGATATCGAATGTTTGGAATGGATGTGAAGGAATTTGATTTTGGGATGGATGTGTATGCAAATTTAATTACCTATACAACCTATTTAGAGACATCGGATATTGTTTATGATATACGTCCCTTTCATATTTTATTTGAGCATAAAAGTTGTTTGAAAAATCATTTATTGTATATGAAAAAATTGAATTTATTAGAGAATTACGAATTATTGGAAAACATGATGGGTGAAGTTGAAGATAAAACGAAGAAATTAAGGAATCTTTTTTTAAAAATTGCTTTTTTTCATTTGCAAACGGAAATTACAGATCTAAAAGGAATTGAAAAGATTAGAGAGAGACTCATTAATTTAAAAGATGTAGAGGTTGCATTTTTTGAAAGTTTAATAGAGCAGTTATCAAAGAGTGTGAGAGTTTAATTACGAGCACTGTAAAGTGCTCTTTTTTTGACATAACGGATAGCCCTGTGACACCTCTAAATTTCACGAGTTTCTCTCTTATTATTAACTATTTAGAAAGTTGTCAATTTGTTTCATATGGTGTCTATCATGTACTACTGTTCCGTTAAAATAACTAATTAAATCAAGCTCTGTATCATTTATTTTAAAATTTGAATATAGCTCTTTTTCAGTTTTTTGTTCAAGTATAGAAACAATTTTTTGTCTGAAGTCTATTAAGTTATCAATAATTTCATCAAAAGGATTGGAGTGTGAATACTCTGAGGCTTTACTATTCATCTCATTTACATTTATATTGCTTTTCAAGCTAACATTTGGAACCATGAAAGGCATTCTTTCCTCTAGTATATAACGATCCCAGAACATTAAGTGGCTTATGATTTCTGCTATTGACCATTTGTCTTTGGCAGTGGGTTGATAGATTGTTTCTTTTTCGAGTCTGTTTAAATTTAATACCCAATCATTTAACTGTAGTAATTCATTTACTAGATCTTTTTTCATTTTTAATTGTTCCCCCCTTAACTAACAATATTACGTTCATTTAGTACTTCAATTTTTATAGACGGAACAGATATGGCTATTTTAGATGACTTATTTAAATAGTAAAACCTTACAAAGGATAGAGTTTTCAAAGTATTAGATATTGGTTCATTTATATTATAATAAAAGTGTATTCAAAAAGGTAGGGAGTGATGTCATTGAATAGAGTACTAGTTATGGGAGGTACAGAGTTTGTAGGTAAATCCTTGGTAAAAGGTTTGATTTCAAAAGGTTATATAGTAGATTTCTTAACTAGGGGTAATAAAAAGGTGAATTTCAGAGGTTTCCATAAACATATTATTTGTGATCGAAAAAATCAGAACACATTAAAAGGTACTTTAGAAAATTATATATATGATTATATATTTGATGTATCTGCCTATACACGCGAAGATGTACATTTTTTATTACAATCTATAAACAAGTCAAAGTTAAAAAGATACGTTTTTATTAGTTCAGCTGCAGTATATTCACCATCTAACGAATATCTATATGAGAATAGTGAGCGAGGGAATAATCCTCACTGGGGAATCTATGGAGAAGATAAAAAGAAAGCAGAAGACTATCTATTTGAGAAGCATCAAAAAGATGAACTACCTATTGTCATTTTTAGACCTTCGTATATTTATGGTAAAGGAAATAATTTATACCGAGAATCATACTTTTTTCACAGATTGATGAGTGAACAGCCATTGCCTGTTCCTAATACAGATCAATCTAAGGTGCAATTTATTCATATTAATGACATAGTAGATATTACCATTCAGTCAATTACAAATGATAAAACAATCGGGGAAGCATTCAATTTAACTCACCCTAGACAATTAAACTGGATGGAGTTAGGATCTATAATTCAAAACATAATTTCAAAGGGAAGAGTGATGAGTATTAATCGGGAAGTTATAGACTTGTTGAATGTAAAAGATAGAGATTTCTTCCCATTTAGAGATGTCCCTCTGCTGTTAAATACCGCTAAATTAAAAGAGGATTTATTACTACCTCGTATTGATATAGAAGAAGGATTAAAATTAAGTTACGAATGGTTTTTAAAGCAAGATTTAAAGCCGAGGTTTCATGAGTTTGAACAGTTAGAAAGGGTTACGAGATATTGTTTAGAAAGATAAAGGATAGTCTCTATTAAATTGTCATCAATTTTAAAAAAACTCACTATAATTTTTAAAAAACTTTATAGAGAGGGAGGAAAAGTGGTCTTATATAAAGAAAATAAACTTCCATGAAGTAAATAGAGGTATCTAATGGTCTTATTAAGACTACTAAATACCTCAAAAAAATGTTAAGACTCCTTAATGTTAAGCTTACCTACTACACAGACTTTTTTTAAGAATCCCATAGGGTGTGATTAGGTATAGGATGTGACTATCGGAAGTTGGCAAAGGTAAATTAAAACTTTTCGTTAATCAATTTTTCCACTTCAACAAGCATTTCTTTTCTAGTTGCATCATCTACAGTTGGAACTGCACCGAAAAATTGGTGATGTAGTGGTTCTATTCCAACGAAATCTAAAATTCCTGTATCAGTAGTTTGTTTCAAAGAATTAGTCATACCTACTTGATCATAAAATTCAGTTGGAGCACCTGTTGTATTAATAATTAATCCTTTTTTCCCTGTTAAATGTTTCACGTATCCACCTTGTTCATCAACTGAATAAGCAAATCCGTAAGCGAATACTCTGTCGATGTAACCTTTTAATATTGCTGGCAAACCAGTCCACCAAATTGGATATATGAAAGTAATAACATCAGCATTTTTTATGTGTTCTTGTTCAGCTTGAATATCACTCGGCATATTTCCTGATTGGAATGTTTCAAAGTCACTCCCACTTAGAACAGGTTCAAACCCTAAAGCGTAAAGATCCCTAACTTCCACTTCATGTCCTTTATTTTTTAATGTATTTACTATTGTTTCCTTTATAGCATTGTTAAAACTTCGAGGATTTGGATGAGCATAAACAATTAAATGTTTCATGATAAAATCTTCTCTCCTTCATTTTTAATTTTGAATTTAATGCTTCCAATTAAAGTAACTTATGGTTTAAAATAATAATATACTTAATTACTAATAGCAAGTATGTACTTTAATGTTATATACTATCATTAAAGTTAGTATGAGGTGAATTTTTGGTGTGATATCTGAGTATGGTAGTATTAATTAAGGTAATTTTTTATTGAAATCATTTAAACTATTGAATTCTAAAGATTATATTTACTAGTTATATGAGGTGACCGATGGGTAATTTTAAGATCAATGATAAAACTTTTGGGTGTCCTGTGGACTTAACTCTAAATACAATTATGGGAAAGTGGAAAGCAGTTATACTATACAATCTTATGAGTGGCAAAAAAAGATTTGGAGAGCTTCAAAAGTTAATGCCGGATGTCACAGATCGAGTATTAACAAAACAATTAAGAGAATTAGAAATGGATGGAATCATAACACGTAAAGTGTATCCTGTTGTACCTCCTAAGGTAGAATATAGTTTAACTGAAAGAGGAAAATCGATTAAACCTATATTAGATGCTATGTCAGAGTGGGGATCAAAATTCAAAGTAAATTAAATATAACCAGAAATCAATTCATAGATGTTCTAATTATTGGTTTGTGCTATAATACTATCATTGTTATACATGTACATCCTTTTAAGAGGCAGTTCAAAAAGTACACTTTTGATCACAAAGTGGAACTAAGTAGTAATTTTGACATCGAACTTTGTGTCACATTTTGAAGTCTGATACTCATGTAACCATTCACTATACTTGCTACACCCCAAAAAGTGAAGTATTACTTTGAAGTGTAGTCCAAATACTTTTCGGGGACCCCGAAAAACATTGGCTTCTGCATGTTCACACAAATTTCTCGCTGTTGAAAACTGAACTTTTTGAAAACGTACTTTTAGAATTTTAAGGAGTGAAAAAATGTTTAAATTAAATGAAATTAAAGAATTAGTTAGACTTGTAGATAAATCTACACTTCAAGAACTTGAAATTGAAAATGAAGGTGCTCGATTGTTAATACGCAAACCAGCAACAAACACAGAAGTTATCCCACAAATCGTACATCAAACCCCTGTAGTATCTCAACCAGTTATCCAAGAAGTCCCTCAAAACATACAAACATCAGCTGTTGAAGAGCAGACTGTTGAAGTAAATCAATCAAATCAAATTGAAGAACAAGATGCAAATTTACATAAAATCACTTCTCCAATGGTAGGAACATTTTACATTGCTCCCTCCCCAGGTGCAGATCCTTTTATAAAAAAAGGTGATAAAGTGACAAACGATACCGTAGTATGTATTGTTGAAGCAATGAAACTTATGAATGAGATAGAAGCTGAAATTAAAGGTGAAATCGTAGAAGTATTAGTAGAAGATGGTCATTTGGTTGAATTTGGTCAGCCGTTATTTTTAGTAAAATCAGAATAATGGCATTGTTATTATTTATTTCTATGAAGACATCGTTTGGGAGGATATAGTAATGAAGTTTCAAAAGGTTCTAATAGCTAACCGTGGTGAAATAGCCGTTCGGATTATTCGTGCATGTCATGAGATGGGGATTCAAACCGTTGCAATATATTCTGAAGCCGATAAAGATTCTTTACATGTTCGGTTGTCCGATGAGGCTTATTGTATTGGTCCCACTTTATCAAAGGACAGTTATTTGAATTTAACAAATATTATGAGTATTGCAACTTTAACTGGAGCAGATGCAATTCATCCAGGGTATGGTTTTTTAGCAGAAAACGCTGATTTTGCTGAAATTTGTGAATCATGTAATATCACTTTTATTGGTCCGTCACCCGAAGCTATCACAAAGATGGGGGATAAAGCAGTAGCAAAAGAAACAATGAAAAATGCGTCTGTTCCAGTTATTCCTGGAACAGACGGGCTCATTGAAGATATTGATGATGCTGTTATGATCAGTAGAGATATAGGATATCCTGTACTTATAAAAGCAACTGCAGGTGGTGGTGGTAAGGGTATCCGAATTGCCGAAGATGAAGAGATGCTTATTCATCAGATTAAAGCAGCCCAACTAGAAGCTGAAAAAGCCTTTGGTAATGCAGGTGTATATTTAGAGAAATTTTTAACAGGTATGAAACATGTAGAAATTCAAGTCATTGCAGATAAACATGGGAACGTAGTTCATCTTGGCGAAAGGGATTGTTCTATACAACGAAGAAGGCAAAAATTGATAGAAGAAGCACCTTGTCCTGTTTTGACACCTGAAATTCGTAAAGAAATGGGAGAAGCTGCTGTGCGTGCTGCAAAAGCAGTTCAGTATTCAGGAGCAGGTACACTCGAGTTTTTACTAGGACCAGATGGGAAATTTTATTTCATGGAAATGAATACAAGAATTCAAGTGGAACATCCTGTTACTGAGATGGTCACAAGTATTGATTTGATTAAAGAAATGATCTCTGTAGCAGAGGGAAAACATTTATCTTTTACTCAAGAAGATGTAGAAATTCAAGGGTGGTCTATTGAATGTCGTATTAATGCAGAAAACCCTGATAAAAACTTTATGCCTTCGGCAGGGCAAATCCAATTCTATTTACCTCCAGGTGGTTTAGGTGTAAGAGTAGATAGTGCAGCATATCCTGGATATATTATATCTCCACACTATGATTCAATGATTGCAAAATTGATTGTTTGGGGAAAAACTAGGGAAGAAGCAATTGAAAGAATGAAGAGAGCACTATCGGAATTTACGATAGAAGGTATTCATACTACAATTCCATTCCATTTAAAACTACTTTCCAATGATAAATTTCTTCAAGGGGATTTCGATATTAAGTTTTTAGAGGAAAACGAAGTATAGAATATACTTAAGCTCCCAGTTTGTCATAATATTTGTATGGTGTTATATTATAGTAGTAAGTGTAAAGTCTTGGGAGAAAATATAATTTTAATTTGAAAATTTACGCGTGAAAATAAGAGGAGGTAATGTTGATGAATACAGTCGCTCTTGATTATGAGAAGACTGAAATGGGTCATATTCAAATTGCACCTGAAGTTGTTGAAGTCATTGCTGGTTTGGCAACGGTTGAGATTGAAGGTGTGGCAGGAATGAGCGGTGGTTTCGCAGGTGGAATCGCAGAGCTTCTTGGAAGGAAAAATCTATCAAAGGGTGTAAAGGTTGAGGTTGGTGAGAAAGAAGCAGCGGTTGATGTATCTATTATTGTTGAATATGGATACAGAATACCAGATGTTTCTCATGAAATTCAACAAAATGTAAAGAATGGTATAGAATCTATGACTGGTCTTCAGGTTGTAGAAGTAAATGTACATATTCATGATGTGCATATTACTCAGGAAGAAAAAGTTAAAAATGAGATTGAAGAAATGAAACCACAACGCGTAAAATAATTTCAATGATTATAAATGACAATAGACCCCCTCACATTAGCAGGGGGTTTAATTTTAAAGAGAATACATAGTAGTTCATGTCCAAAAAGTTCAGTTAAATGAGAAAGGAGTATGATCTATCTTGAAAATCTTAGATCGATTATTATTGTTTCTATATAGTATTTTTGTTACTATAGTTTCTTTATCTGTTGTAATACAAATGATCCAAACAGGTGATATTAATATTCCTTATTTAAATGATACGGAAGAAATTATATTATATGCATCAGTTGCTGTTGTAGTACTTATTAGTATTCGTTTTTTATATATTACTTTACGTTCCAATCGTTCTACAAAACCTAGCATAGATCAACGAAACGATTATGGAGATATAAAAATTTCAATGGAGACGATTGAGCAGATTGCATTAAAGGCTGCTGCTAGAGTTAAAGGAACAAAGGATACAAAAGCAAAAATTAACGCAAGCCAATCCGGAATTGAAGTGAAAATAAAAACTTATGTTGATGGTGAAACTCCTATTCCAAAGCTAACTGAAGAAATCCAACAAAATGTGAATGATTACATTGAAGATGTAACAGGAATCCCTGTTTCTAATGTCTCTGTTTTAGTAGTTAATATCTTTCAATCTAATACTTTTAAAAGTAGAGTAGAGTAAAGGGGGAGCTCCCGATGTGGAAAGATTTATGGGAACGGCACCCAGGAAAATTGATTGGGCCAATGATTGGAGTTTTTTTTGGTATCATATATTTATTTGTAGGTTTTTGGGATACATTCATTTTTTCACTTATTGTTTTTATTGGATTTTATATCGGTAGAAAAGTGGATTCAAAAGAAAAATGGGAATTTTTTATAAATATAAAATTACGATTATCAAAATTTTTAGATCGTTATCGATAAATGCAGCCCTTAGATTTAAATCCCTATAAGTAATTATGGGGCTTTTTGTTTGTTGTTTGAATAAAAAACGTATACTATAGTATAGAGATCTACAAATACATACATCAATAGTTTGAGCTTTCGAATGGAGGAACAAAATGAAAAGAAGACAGGCAAGGGAAATCATTATACAATGTTTGTACCAAATGGAACTTAATGAGGTGACATCAACTTCTGCAATAGATTCCATCATCACAGAACAGGATGATGTGGAAAATGAGGGTATTTCTAATATAAAACATGAAGACTTAAAATTCATCAAAGAGTTAATAGATGGTACATTTCTTAAAAAAGCAAAGATTGATTCCCTCATTAATGATTATTTAAAGGGTTGGAAAATAGAACGACTTTCTAGAGTAGACATACAAATTCTTCGATTGGCTATTTATGAAATGTTTTATTTAAATGATACTCCACCAAAAGTGATTGTAAATGAAGCGATTGAATTATCAAAGTATTTCGGAACCGAAGATTCGGGTAAATTTATAAATGGTGTATTAGGTAAAATGATCAAAGAACATGAAGTGATAAAAGCAAAAATACACTCTATAAATGAAGATTAAAATATAAAAAGTATATAAAAGGGAGTAAAATCATGACTGCAAAATTGATTAGTGGAACAGATTTATCCAAAACCATTCGTAAAGAATTGAAAAGTGAAGTTGAGTTGTTGAAATCAAAAAATATACAACCTGGATTAGCTGTAGTTTTAGTTGGAGATGATCCTGCTTCTGAAGTTTATGTGGGTCGAAAAGCAAAAGCATGTGATGAATTAGGCATTTATTCTGAAGTCCATAAGTTACCTGAAAAAACCACAGAGAAAGAGTTATTATTGCTTATTCGCAAATTAAATGTACATACAGATATTCATGGCATATTAGTTCAGCTGCCTCTACCAAAACAAATTTCAGAAAAAGCAGTGATTGATGCTATTGCTGTAGAAAAAGATGTGGATGGTTTTCATCCTATCAACGTAGGGAATTTAATGATAGGTGATGAAAGTTTATTACCTTGTACTCCAGCAGGTGTAATAGAAATGATAAAAAGAGAAGGTATTGAAATTGCAGGTAAACATGCAGTAGTCATAGGAAGGAGTAATATAGTAGGAAAACCAGTTTCTATGTTACTTCTTAGGGAAAATGCAACTGTGAGTATATGTCATTCAAAAACAGGGGACATTGCATCTATAGCTAAGCAAGCAGATATTTTGGTTGTAGCAACGGGTATACCAAAAATGATTGGTACTGATTGTATTAAACAAGGTGCTATAGTGATCGATGTTGGCATTAATCGAATGGACAATGGAAAACTTTGTGGTGATGTTGATTTTGATAAGGTGAAGGACGTTGCAGGATACATTACACCTGTTCCAGGTGGTGTAGGACCTATGACAATTACCATGTTAATTAAAAATACATTAGAAGCAGCATCTAACTTATCAAAAAAGTAATATATAAAAGATGGTGTGATTATGAAAGATAATCAAGTGGTATACTCAGTAAAAGAATTAACAAGAGTTATTAAAAACAGATTAGAGTTTGAACCAGCATTGCAAAACATTTGGGTGCGTGGAGAGATTTCTAACTATATACATCATTCAAGTGGTCACATGTACTTTACTTTAAAGGATAAAAACAGCAGAGTAAAATGTGTTATGTTCGCCTCTCATAATCAAAGAATTCCTTTTATTCCACGAAATGGAACGAAAGTATTAGCTAAGGGTAATATATCTTTGTATGAGAGAGATGGACAGTATCAATTGTATGTAAATCAAATGCAACCTGATGGAATAGGTAGCTTATATCTTGCTTTTGAGCAATTAAAACAAAAGTTAGAAAAGGAAGGTTTGTTCTTAACTGATAAGAAAAAAACACTCCCTCGTTATGTAAACACAGTAGGTATAGTAACGTCTGCTACTGGTGCTGCAGTAAGAGATATTGTAACCACAATTCAACGTAGAAATCCTATGGTATCTATTCTTCTATATCCTGTTTTTGTACAAGGTAAACATGCAGTTTCTTCCATTAAAAAAGGGATTGAAGTTTTAAATACGTATGAAGAAGTAGAAGTTATTATTGTAGGTCGAGGTGGAGGGTCCCTTGAAGAGCTGTGGGCTTTTAATGAAGAAGTTGTAGCAAGAACCATTTCTGAATCACAAATTCCTATCATTTCTGCAGTAGGACATGAAACCGATTATACAATCTCTGATTTTGTAGCAGATGTACGTGCTGCTACGCCTACAGCTGCTGCTGAACTTGCAGTTCCTCATCATATAGAAATTAAAAAAAATTTAGAACATTTAAAACAAAGGTTACATAAAGGGATATATTATCATCTTCAAAAAAAGGCAGAAAAGTTAGAACAACTGAAACGTTCTCCATATTTACGCTCTCCAAAAAGACAATTAGTACAACCAACAGAACGTTTAGATCGTTTAAAAGATCAATTGATTTTTAATATGGCTAATCAAATGCGATACACAAGGGAAAAGTTTTATAAATTTGAATCAGGGCTTTCCACATTGAATTTAAAAAATAAAATTGATTACTCTAATCGACGATTGAATAATATTCAACATCGTTTGAATCATGAAATTAAGAATTATATAAGAAATCAAAAACTAATGCTTTCTTCAAATATCCGTCAATTAGATGCTTTAAGTCCCTTAAAGGTTATGCATAGGGGTTATAGCCTAGTATATAATGAGGATGGAATAATCGTTAAATCTATTAAACAAATTCAAACAAAACAAATGATTAAAGTGAATTTATCGGATGGAAGATTAGATTGTCAGGTTAAAATGGTGGAGGAGGAGACATAATGGATAATAAGAAAATAACTTTTGAGGAAGCAATGGAAAATCTTGAAAAAGTTGTAAGCGAGTTAGAGAGTGAAGATGTCCCATTGGAAAAAGCGATTGATTTATTTCAAGAGGGAGTAAAACTCTCTGGTTATTGTAGTCAAAAGTTAGACCAAGTGGAGCAAAAAATTGAAATGTTAATTAGTGAGGATGGACAGAAAAAAGCGTTTCATCCTTTGAATGATGATAATCAAGGTGATATGGATTGAAATTGAATACAATTACAGATTTCATTAGTTATTATGGACAAGAAGTTGAAAAAGAATTAAAACATATTTTCCCAAAAGATTGGGTCATTCCTGAACGTTTAGAAGAGGCGATGAGTTATTCTTTGTTTGCTGGGGGTAAAAGAATGCGTCCGATATTAACCATTGCGGCTCTAGAATCACTAAATGGACCTATATCCTCAATTCTACCTGCTGCTGCTGCCATTGAAATGATTCATACTTATTCGCTTATTCATGATGATTTACCTGCCATGGACGATGATGATTATAGACGTGGGAAATTAACGAATCATAAAGTTTATGGGGAAGCTATAGCAATATTAGCAGGAGACGCTTTGTTAACTCATGCTTTTTATGTTATTTCCAATTCACTAAGGATGAAAGAGGTACCTGCTGAACAAATTTTAAATCTTGTTGAAGAATTATCAGCATACGCAGGACCAAAAGGTATGGTGGGTGGTCAAGTAGATGATATGGATGGAGAACAGGGAATTACAAATATCCACCAATTAGAAAAAATTCACATTCATAAAACAGGTGATTTAATCGTATTTTCACTGCGTGCAGGAGGTCATATTGCTGGAGCCAATGCTGAACAGCTTAAAGCTTTAGCTAGTTTTGGTTATAAAATCGGCCTAGCTTTTCAGATTCAAGATGATATTTTAGATATTATTGGAGATGAACAAAAATTAGGTAAACCTGTTTTAAGTGATGAGAATTCCAAAAAAGTAACTTACCCATATTTAATTGGATTAGATGCGTGCATTGAAAAAGTGAAACAATTAACTGAAGAAGCTAAACAAGATATCACAAAAGCCAATTTCCCCAATCCAAGTCGATTACTTGAGATAGCAGATTTTCTAATGCACCGAGAACATTAATAATAAGTATTTTCATTCATTATTAATCAAAAATGAAAATATAATTAGCATTGAAATGGTAAATTTGGAATGACATTTCATTGAGCTATACTTTTTACATATGTTATAATATAAATTGTAAATAACTGAGTGGTGCAGTATTCTAGTCAGCCAGGCATTTCTGAAGGCGGGCCTAAAAATTCGCCAAAGGGCACATCAATGAAGTTTCTGGTGTTGGCTTCAGAAGCCCAGTCTGGGGTTGATGCTGGAAGTTAAGGTTGTTGGGCGATCCACAATGGCATGTGGGCGTTGACCCGGCTTCCGCGGAGGCCCAAGTTCGTGGTTAGGCGACACCGTGCGAATAGCTACGGCTTGGGGTATGAACCTGTACTTGCGAGTCTAATTTGTTCTTATAGTCTTATTTTGATTATAAATACAGAATGACTTGTATGCAGCGTAGCCTGCCTTGAGTGAACTAGTGGAATTGTAGATGGTAGGGATTTATTTTTCTGGCCAAAAAAATAAATGCTGGATGCTATATGAAATCTACTTTGCAAAAGAGGCTAAGAAATGAATTATGGTTGTTGAGGAAAACTCCTAGACTGTTCAGTTGTAAGAGACTTCTTGAGGATTATAGTGTGGACTAAGTGGTAATCTAGTCAGATGTTCGGTGACGACATCAATGTAAGCATAAAGGGAAACCGCCTTTTACGGCAACGAAAAGGTGTTTTACATGGGAAAACCAACTGGACCTAAGCCGCAGCGTTTACTCTCGAAGTTACCACTCTTTTTAATTAATTTTATTTATTTTAAGAGAAACTATATATAAAGAAGAATTCGATTATATCTTCGAAAGGTCACCAATAGGTGATTTTCTTTCTTTAGGGAGCTTTAATAATTAATGAAAAAATTTTCATATAGAAGTTCAATTAGATGGAGTATAGCAATTTCCATCGTAACATTTATATTTGCTTGCATTTTTTCAATTGCTGCGACTGCGATATTAGAAGGAGTTTCATGGGCATTAGGGATACTCACTGTTTTTATTATTATTCTCATTGGTATATTTTTTGATATGATTGGATTAGCCTCGGCTGCTGCAATCGAAACACCGTTTCATGCTATGGCATCAGAAAAAGTAAAGGGCGCTAAACAAGGAATTAGAATTGTAAGAAATGCAGATCGGTTTTCAAGTTTTTGTAACGATGTGATTGGTGATATGTCAGGAGTTATCAGTGGAGTAGCCAGTGCTCTGGTTATTATAAAACTTATAGGCAATGCAGATGCAAATCCACTTTTACATACAATGGTAACCGTAGTTTTTGCTGGAGTTGTTTCAGCTTTAACAGTCGGTGGAAAAGCAATGGGAAAATCAATTGCAATTCATTTTTCAACACAACTTATTCTTTATGTAGGAAAAATATTTTATTTCCTAGAGCATCAGTTAGGCATTATTATTTTTAATGGGAAAAAGAATAAGTCGAATCACGGAAAGAGAGGAAAACAACGTGGAACTCGATCAAATAAATCATCCCAGTGATATAAAAAATTTCTCTATAAAAGAATTAGAGGAATTAGCCCAGCAAATTAGGGGATTTTTAATTCAAAAACTTTCTGTTACAGGCGGTCATCTTGCACCAAATTTAGGTGTTGTGGAATTGACGCTTGTATTACACTACTTGTTTGAAAGTCCTAAAGATAAACTTATCTTTGATGTAGGCCACCAATCTTATGTGCATAAAATTTTAACTGGTAGGAAAGATGAGTTTGATACACTTAGACAATATAAAGGCCTATGTGGGTATATTAAACGTTCTGAAAGTGAGCATGATGTTTGGGAAGCAGGACATAGCAGTACTTCATTATCTGCAGCGATGGGTATGGCCTTAGCACGTGATTTGAAGGGTGAAAATAATCATGTGATTGCTTTAATTGGTGATGGTGCAATGACTGGAGGAATGGCTCTTGAGGCTTTAAATCACATAGGACATGAGAAGAAAAAGATGATCGTTGTTTTGAATGATAACGAGATGTCCATTGCTCCTAATGTAGGAGCCATTCATAATTACTTAAGTAAAATTCGAGCAGATAAACATTATTTGAAAGCGAAAGAAGAAGCTCAGCAATTGCTTAAAAAAATCCCAAAAGTAGGCGGAACATTAGCTAAGTCTGTGGAACGTCTCAAGGACAGCATGAAATATTTGATTGTTTCAGGTGTCTTATTTGAGGAATTAGGTTTTAATTATATAGGACCTATAGATGGCCATAATATTGAATTGCTCTTGCAAGCTTTTAAACAAGCAGATAAAATTGATGGTCCTGTCCTTGTCCATGTTGTGACTGTTAAAGGAAAGGGGTATTCCCCTGCGGAAATTGATTCCCATAAATGGCATGGTGTAGGTCCATATAAATTAGAATCTGATCAGGATGAAAAACAAAAAAAATCAAAAGCCGTACCTAGTTATTCAAACGTATTCTCTAATTCATTAATTGATTTAGCTAAAGAAGATGAAAGAATTATAGGAATAACAGCTGCAATGCCTAGCGGAACCGCATTAAATAAATTTGCCCATCACTTTCCTGAACGAATGATTGATGTAGGTATTGCAGAACAGCATGCAACAACCATGTGTGCAGGTTTAGCCGATTTAGGTATGAAACCTGTATTTGCAGTATACTCTACATTTTTACAAAGAGCTTATGATCAGCTTGTTCATGATGTATGCAGGCAAAATTTAAATGTTGTTTTTGCCATTGATCGTGCTGGTTTAGTTGGTGATGATGGAGAAACACACCAGGGTGTTTATGACTTAGCTTATTTGAATCATATTCCTAATATAGTGATTATGGTGCCAAAGGATGAGAATGAACTACAACACATGGTGAAAACTGCAATAGATTATAATGAAGGACCTATTGCTTTTCGTTACCCACGTGGAGCTGGTATTGGTGTTGATATGGATAGACAGAAAAAAACCTTATCCATTGGTTCATGGGAAGTAGTTAGAGAAGGGAATCAAGTTGCTGTTTTAGCTGTTGGTCCTATGGTAAAATTAGCTCAAGAAGCAGCCGAAGAATTAGCAAAAGAAAATATCCAATTAGAAGTCATCAATGCCCGATTTGTAAAGCCATTAGATCATTCAATGCTTCAAGATTTGGCTAATGAAAAAAAAGCACTGATTACTTTGGAGGAAGCTTCTATCAAGGGTGGTCTTGGAAGTGCTATTCTTGAGTTTTATGCAGAAGAAGAAATTTATTATATGAGAATAAAACAAATGGGTTATCCAGATTATTTTGTTGAACACGGTAGTGTGAAATATCAACGTGAAGAAATTGGATTAACTGTAGAAAAGATCATTGAAAATGTAAAACATCTTTGTAATCAAAAAAGTGAAGTAAACACATAGGTTGATCTTATAATCGAAAATCCAGAGAAACATTTAAATGAGTTTTTATATTCTACTTTAAGAATCTAGGTGTGGTATGCAAGCAGATAAAGAACGAATCGATATATTATTAACTGAATTAGGACATTTCGATAGTAGAGAAAAGGCTAAAGCAGCAATAATGGCAGGTCTTGTTTTCGTAAATGATGAACGAGTTGAAAAAGCAGGTACTAAGATAACAAGGAATACTTCTCAAATTAGAATAAAAGGAAGTGTACACCCCTATGTTAGCAGAGGGGGATTAAAACTTGAAAAAGCAATACATGCTTTTAATCTCAATTTAAAAGATAGTGTAGCTCTAGATATTGGGGCATCAACAGGAGGATTTACTGATTGTGCTTTAAAAAACGGGGCATCTTACGTATATGCGATTGATGTAGGTTATAATCAGCTAGATTGGTCTTTGCGAAAATCTCCTCAGGTAAAAGTAATGGAACGTACTAATTTTCGTTATGTTAAAAAAGAGGACTTACTTGGTCCAACACCTACCTTTGCTTCTATTGATGTTAGTTTTATTTCATTACGATTGATTTTACCGACATTAAAGGAAATATTAGATGATAAGGGAACAATCGTTGCACTTGTGAAACCTCAGTTTGAAGCCGGTCGTGATAAAGTCGGCAAATCCGGGGTTATTAGAGACCCTCAAATTCATCGAGAGGTATTACAAACTGTTTTGGAAATGGCTTTACAATTAGGTTTGTATTTACAAGGACTAACCTATTCACCCATTAAAGGTGGAGAAGGAAACATAGAGTTTTTAGCATGTTGGAATACTTCAAATGAGTCAAAAAAAACCACCATACAATCTGATAATTACTCAAAACTAATTGATGAAGTTCTTCATGAAGCTAAACAATTATCCAAATAAAAATCACCATTAGGTGGTTTTTATTTCATAATAACAATTTTATAAATTTTTCAAAATGATGCACTTTGTTCAAATCATATGTAAAGGCTTACCTGTAGTGATTTACCTTTTAGTTCATTTTAGAATGAATTTCTTTTTTGTATGGCAGGAAATTGATGTCTTATCTCGAATATTATTTTCGAGGTGATATGATGCCGTATGAAAAAGATTTATTGGTATTATTGCTCATTGTTGTTAGTGTATTCGTTTGGTTCTTTTTTCTGATTAGAAGATGGCTGAGAACAACCATGAGATCTAATATCCCTCTTCATGAGGCTAGTGAGCCAAAAGGAAAGGCAATTTCCATCTTAGAAAAACATGGTTATGATGTCATTGCCGGAAAACTTATCGTACCTATTCAAATTCATATCGATGGATCAAATCTTTCAAGTCGATATTATATTGATTATATTGCTACAAAAGATAATGAAGATTATATTGTATTACTAGCAAAACATAGACAAGATGTCAATTGGAAAGCTGGGAGCTCAGTTAGAGATCATTTTTTTAATTATGCGATCTTGTATGATAAGATTAAGGGTATTATCTACGTAGACTTATCAAACAATACGATTAAAAAGATTGTTTTTCAGTTGTAACCAAAATCAAGAGACACAAATTTACTTAATTTTTAGGAGGAAGTTATGAAAGGACAAAGGTTGATAAAAATTAGAGAATTAATAACAAATCATGATATTGAAACACAGGAGGAATTAGTATCCTCTTTAAAAGAAGCAGGATTTAACGTAACTCAAGCCACAGTTTCAAGAGATATTAAAGAGCTTCATCTCATTAAAGTCCCTTTAAACGATGGTAGATATAAATATGCAATCCCTGTGGAGAAAAAATTTAATCCCATTCATAAATTAAAAAGATCATTAGTTGATAATTTTCTTCATATTGATGCTGCAGATAATTTATTAGTCATGAAATGTCTACCAGGAACTGCGAATGCAATAGGTTCTTTATTAGACAATTTAGAATGGAACGAGATACTTGGCTGCATTTGTGGAGATGACACGATTCTTATTATTTGTAGAACAAAAGAGCAAAGTATAGAGGTTAAGGACAAACTTATTGCTATGTTACCTTAAACATTAAAACTTAAATTCCATAACTTAATTATTTCTCATCTGTTCTTTTAAAGGGAACATATGTATGGTACAATGTTATTCAAACAAACGTTCGTATTAAGTAAACAGAACAAGATGGGAGGTTTAAGCTTATCAAAACAGAACTGTTTCGTTTTGACTAAGTTAAATGATTATGCTTATTGAATGCTCTATTCGTAACTTGGCTGTAATAGAAGAAGCAAATATCCAATTTCAAAATGGATTCCATGTTTTTACAGGAGAAACGGGTGCTGGAAAATCAATGATCATTGATGCATTAAGTTTGATCATTGGCGGTAGAGGATCTTCTGAGTTTGTTAGACATGGCTCACAAAAAACAGAGATTGAATGTTTATTCCAATTGGAGAAAAATCATCCAGTAATAAATGTACTCACAAAATTTGGTATTGAGATTGATGAAACTGAGAACTTAATCATTCGTAGAGAAATTACAGTTCAAGGGAAAAGTTCATCCAGAGTAAATGGTATTTTAGTTAATTTATCTATGCTTCGTCAAATAGGGGAATGCTTAATTAATATTCATGGACAGCATGAACACCAATCACTTTTGAATGTTGACCAACATTTATTGTGGTTGGATTTATTTGGTGATGGAACAATTAAGAATTTAAAAATGAATTACCAATCCATTTATAAGAGATATACTATGATTCAGGCTGAATTGCGACAACTGCAAGAATCAGATAAACAACTGCTACAAATGAAAGATCTATATTCTTTTCAAATTGAGGAAATTGAAAAAGCTCAATTAAAAATAGGTGAAGATGAATTTTTAAATAAAGAAAAGCACAAGCTAGCTAATGCAGAGAAAATGTATGATGGAATTAATAAGGCTTATCAACTGTTATATGGCACAGAACAAACATTAGATTCAATAGGAAAAGCTGTTTCAAATGTTGAACAGATATCTCACTATAATCAGAAAGTGTTGCAGCCTTTATTAGAGCAAATACAGTCTGCATATTTTCAAATAGAAGATGCATCCTTTGGTTTGAGGGAATATCGGGAGAAAATAGACTTTAATCCTTCTCGCCTTGATGAAATTGAACAAAGACTTGCTTTGATAGCATCATTAAAAAGGAAATATGGAGAAACTTTAGAAGAAATTTTGAATTACTTGGAAAAAATTAAAATTGAACTTGAGCAAATGGAAAATAAAGATGTTAAAACTCAGATGTTAGAAGAGGAAAAAGAAATTGTCTTACACAAGTTAAAGAAAGCAGCTAAACAATTATCTGACAAAAGAAGAATAGTATCCAAACTATTGTCAAAAAAAATTGAATCAGAATTACGTGATTTACAAATGGAAAAAACTAGGTTTGATGTACATATTTCTAATGATCCGAATCATTTTACTAAAGAAGGTTGGGATCATATTGAATTTATGATTTCTCCAAATCCAGGAGAACCTTTAAGACCATTACATAAAATAGCTTCTGGTGGAGAAATGTCACGAATCATGCTTGCTCTAAAAACCATTTTCTCAAAAATGGATAGAATACCAGTATTAATATTTGATGAAGTAGATACAGGTGTTAGTGGACGGGCTGCTCAAGCAATAGCAGAAAAAATGTCGATGTTGTCAACAGAATGTCAAGTGTTTTCCATTACCCATTTACCACAAGTTGCATGTATGGCAGATGCTCATTATCTAATTCGTAAATCCATTGAAAATGATAGAACCTTTACCCATGTAAGTTATTTAAATGAAGGAAATCGAATGAATGAAATGGCAAGAATGCTTGGTGGTGTTGAAGTGACAAAAACAACGGAACATCATGCCAAAGAAATGCTTGTCATGGCCGATAAGAAAAAGGAACAGAGGAATCATTTACAATTATAAAAGAACTGTGCGGAGGATAACTTATAGGTACGCAATTGACGACCCTACTCGTCAAGCGAAGGAGGATAAGGGAGCGTGATTTTTTGTTCGTAAAAAGATTGATTGGACTTCTGCTCGTTTTCTTCATTTGTATCTTTGGATTATCTTCTCCATTTCAAAGTTATGCATCATTTCCGACTGAATTAAGGCTTTTTTCAGGTCAAGGAAAACAGTTGGATTATACAATGCCTGTTCATGCTCAGCTTACTGTTAAGAACCCCAATGTTTTAAAAGTTAATGGGCAATCTAAGCCATCTTTTCAGTTGGATTTAAATGAACCCATTTCTATACAGTCAAATGAGATTGGGCAAACTGAAATGCAGTTGAAATTATTTGGAAAGATACCTTTTAAAAAAGTTAGTGTAAATATTATGCCTGATCTAAAGGTAATTCCAGGTGGACAAACAATTGGTGTAAAGTTGAAATCTGATGGTGTTTTAGTTGTAGGACACCACCTCGTATCAGCCTCAGAGGAAAATAAAATTTCTCCAGGGGAAAAAGCAAAAGTAAAATTAGGGGATTTAATTACTGAAATCAATCAACAAAAAATTACTAAAGTTAGTAAAGTATCTGATTTTGTGAATGATGCAGGAAAAAAAGGAAAAGCAATAAACTTAACTTTATTAAGAAATGGAAAAGAACTTAATGTAAAGTTAAAACCTGTTTTTGATGTAGAGGATCATAAATATCGATTAGGATTATACATTAGAGACTCAGCTGCTGGTGTAGGTACACTCACATTTTATTCTTCTGATTTAAAAAAATATGGGGCTTTAGGACATACGATTACAGATATGGATACAAATACGCCAATCGTAGTAGGTGAGGGTGAGATAGTTCACTCAAAAGTCACGTCCATTTCTAAAAGTAAAAACGGGTTACCAGGTGAAAAAAGAGCGATATTACCAAGTCAAGGTAAAATATTAGGAGATATTACTAAAAACACTCCATTTGGTATTTTTGGAAATATGGGTGAGTTTCCTGATCATGGTAAAATTAATAAAGCATTGCCTGTAGCATTTGCTGAAGAAATTAAAAAAGGACCTGCTCAAATTTTAACGGTTGTAGATGGTCAAAAAGTTGAAGCATTTGATATTGAAATCAAACATATTGCTGAACAAAATGCACCCGCTACAAAAGGAATGATTATTAAAGTTACCGATTCACGTTTAATCGAAAAAACAGGCGGGATTGTACAAGGAATGAGTGGCAGCCCAATTATTCAAGATGGTAAAATTGTAGGTGCTGTTACACATGTTTTTGTAAATGATCCAACCTCTGGATATGGATGCTTTATTGAATGGATGTTAAAAGATGCAGATATTATGGAAAATATAAATAAAAATAACGAAGAAACTGCCGCTTAATACAAATGAATTGAATTTCAAAATTAAATAATAAACATGTAGTATTTTCCAAAAAAAGCGCCCTTTAAGGGCGCTATTTTATATATGAGACTTTTTGTTGTGTAATTTCAACAAAAAAATTTTTTTCGACAGAAGGAATTTGATTTGAGATGTCGAAATGATAGCTATGGCAAATATTTCTTTTGAGGAGGATCTTTTCGTGCAACAAAAAATTCAAGTGTTATTAGCAGATGACAACAGAGAATTTACAAATTTACTTTCAGAGTATATTTCTGAACAGGAAGATATGGAAGTGATGGGGGTAGCGTTTCATGGTGAAGAAGTTATCGACTTGATTGAACAAGGGAAAACACCGGATGTTCTTATCGTTGATATCATAATGCCTCATTTAGACGGATTAGGGGTATTAGAGAAGCTTAGAGAATTAAATTTATCACCTCAACCCAAAATCATAATGCTAACTGCTTTCGGGCAAGAGAACATAACACAAAAAGCAGTTCAACTTGGTGCCTCTTACTACATATTAAAGCCATTTGATTTTGATGTTTTATCTAATCGAATAAGACAATTAGTCAATCATTCATCTGTTGTTTCATCTCGAAGTTCACAATCACCTTCTTCAAAACAAAATATTGTTCCTATAGCAAAAACGAAAAATCTGGATGCCAATATTACATCTATTATTCATGAAATTGGTGTGCCAGCTCACATTAAAGGGTATCAATATTTACGTGAAGCAATCACAATGGTGTATAAAAACATAGAAATATTAGGTTCAATTACTAAAACATTATATCCCGCTATAGCTGAAAAATATAAAACAACACCAAGCCGTGTAGAACGAGCTATAAGACACGCAATTGAAGTAGCATGGACAAGAGGTAACATAGACTCTATAAGCCTTCTGTTCGGTTACACAGTGAATATCAGCAAATCTAAACCTACGAATAGTGAATTTATTGCAATGGTCGCTGATAAATTGAGAATTGAACATAAAGTTTCTTGAAAACAGTAAAGGAAAAAAATTACCGTTATTTATTAGTTTAAATTAATAAATAACGGTTTTTTATGTGCATGTATATAAACTTTATACACATTTTTAAATAGCCCAATTTTTTATTTCTATGACAAACAACCAATCAATTTTGAATGTTCAGAATACAATATCTTAGTATCACTATTCAATTATGGAAGGAGAAGAAGCTATGGGTGCTAAAGTAACTCCGATATTTTGTGATTGTACTTCCCAAAATCAATCTTTATGCCCTGATAAAATAATGATGGATGTTGTTGTAGGAGAATTGAGCTTGCAGGTTGATTTAGAAGCAGATATAGAGCTGGATACTCCAGCAATTGATATAAAGGATATCGATAAAAAAGTTGTTCTTGAACAATGTGAATTTATCTCTGTAGATAACAGTTCGTCAAAATGTGATTGTGGTGTAGTGAATGGGAAAGTTTTTTTAGGCGGCTATGTTAGAAAAAACATTAGATATTCTGCTGTAGACTATGCACATGATGATGGAATTTGTGGCGGGATTAAGCACTGTACAGTAAATGTTCCATTTAATTGTGTAGTTCCAGTTGAGGATTCAAAGGTTAGTGTTTCTCATACTGAAAAAGGCACTATGGATTTTCATGGTCGTAAATTACAAGAATTTAACCAGTTAATTTCTGAATCTTATAATGAACCTGTTGAATGTTGTATAAATAATGTTACTTTTAAAGAAAGGGATTTGTTTAGAAATCAAGTTCCTTTAACTTATGGTCCTAAAACTGAAAAATCCTTTTGTGTTATTAGGGAGAAAATGGTTATTATAATGGATTTAACTTTAATACAAAAACGAAAAGTAGATTCATGTCTAATTATTTCTTCTAATACAGGCTGTTAGTTTATAAAGGAAAATAATGATGGAAAAATAAATCGTCCGTTAAAAATAATGAGATGGTTTATTTTTTGTTCAAAGAAAATTCATATTTATGTCACAGTGTTGACATATAGGGGTTTTGTTTAAGATAATACAGTATGTAAAATAATAATTATAGATCATAAATTTAGGGGGCAAATGAAATGCACAAGTGGATCATGGTTTCACTGTTTGTCATTGCTAGTGTTTTAGGGATCGTTGTTACATTCGATGCAATCGGACAACATGAAGCTGTTGAAGAAGTTGAAGATGAAAATGCATTAGTTTTTAAAGCAGTGAACTGGAATTTTGACCAAGAAGAATACATCATTGAAAAAGGTCAAACATTAAAGCTATCAATGCGTAACTTACCAGGTGAAGGTAAACATCATGTGAAAATTGAGGATTTAGGTATAGAGTTATTACCAGGTGAAGAGCCTGTTGAGGTTACTTTTGATGAGGCGCGTTCATATACAGTAATTTGTAGTTTACCTTGTGGTGATGGACATGAAACAATGGCTTCCACAATTATAGTACAGTAAAAAATACAATGTTATATTTACTTAAAAACCGTGATATATGTATTGCGGTTTTTTTGTGCACATATAAATTTCCAGATGTATCAGTCTTTGCAATTTAGTAACAATTTATATCTATTATTAGATGAATAAATTATATCTCAGTATTAAATAATAAAACATGGAACAGAGTTAAATGAGGAGTGTTTAATAGTGAAATTATGGAACCAACTTAACAAGAAGGACATCCTCTCTTTACAAGGTACTGTTCAAGTGGATAAAATTACAAAACACCTGCTCATGACGATTAAACCTAAACAAATTGCAGTCATTAATCATCAAAATATTGATGAAATAGCAGCTAGAGATATCGTTCGTTGTAAAGTAAAAGCGATTATTAATGCAGATGAAACGATGACGGGTAGTTATCCAACAAAAGGACCTCTTATCTTATTAAATGCTGGTATACCTATATTAGAAATAGGTAAAGATTGTTTTGATAAATTTTCAGATAATCAATTCATTACAATTCATTCATCCCATATTGTTGTAAATGGAAATCACATTCCTTTTGATTTGTTTACTGAAGAGAAATATAAACAATTAATAAAAATTAGTTATGAAAATTTACCTTATAATTTAAATCATTTTATTGATAATACACTGCAATATGCCCAAAAAGAGAAGGATTTTGTAGTTCAACCTCTAATCATTCCAAAATTAAAAACGACATTAAGAAATAGACCTGTAGTTATTGTAGTAAGAGGAAAAGACTATAGAAATGATCTTATTGCAATAAAAGATTATGTAGAGGATATGAAACCAGTATTGATTGGTGTTGATGGTGGTGCAGATGCTTTGTTGGAAAATGGATACCACCCACATCTTGTCATAGGTGATATGGACAGTATCTCAGACCATGCTCTTTTATCTGGATCAGAAATTATCGTTCATGCTTATCCTAATGGAAGTGCTCCTGGACTGGAAAGAATACAATCTCTAGGCCTAGAAGCAAAAAAAATCTCAGCTGCTGGAACTAGTGAAGATATAGCCATGTTGTTAGCTTATGAAAAAAAGGCTGAAATGATTATTACATTAGGTGCGCATTCACACATGATTGATTTTTTAGAAAAAGGTAGAAAAGGAATGTCCAGTACTTTGCTTGTTAGAATGAAAATTGGTGATAAATTAATTGATGCAAAGGGTGTAAGCAAGTTATATAAACGAAAAGTTAAATTGAGAAGTATGTGGCCTCTTCCATTAGCAGCTCTATTTCCTATCGTTATCATGGCATATGTTCATCCTGGAGTCAGGGACATTGTTCATATGTTCTGGATTTATATTAAACTATCCGTTTTCTAGGTGGTGGATTAAATTGGTTTCCAGTCGATTTTATATTATTACGATTATCTCCATATTCCTTGCGTTAGGAATTGGAATATTTATTGGTAGTACATTGGGTCAGCAATGGATCCATCAAACAGAAGAAAGTATTGCTGAAAGATTTATGGAGAAGTATGAATCCCAGTTGTCTATTAATCAAGAATTACAAAAACAAGTTGGGTCGTTACAACTATTGAATCAAAAAACAACAGTGCCTATCTTTCAACATAAAAAAATGATGTGGATGAGCTCTGAGGATGTCAGTAAAGACATGTTGGCTTTTGCAATTCAATCAGCAGGCGGAGAATGGCTTGAAGCACCTATGAAGGAAGTACCAGATCTTATTATCGTTTCTGAAGAACAATTTGAATTAATGACAAATCAAATGAAAGACTGGAATTCAATAAATGAACAATCAAACCCTATCATCATTCAAGTTAGTTCTAATGTATTACCTTTTGATGAACCTCAAGAAATAGTTAATTTCATGATGTATATTAAAAGAATAATGGAGGAAGAGTCACATGCAACCTTCGGTGTCTATAATTATCCCAGCTTGGAATGAAGATGAAAAGATAATTGAAACATTACATTCATTACATGTTTTAAGGAATAGAGAAGGTAAAGAAAAATGGAATGAAATCATCGTTGTAGATGACGGCAGTGAAGATGAAACATATGAAAAGGCTAAAGAATGGTCAGATATTATTATAAGGCATTCTCAAAATATGGGTAAAGGAGCTTCTTTAGAGTCGGGTTGGAAAAAAGCTAAAAATGAAATTATTGTGTTTTTAGATGCTGATTTAGGTCCAACAGCTAATTTAACTTCTAAGTTAGTAGCCCCTATTCTTGAGGATGATATGGATATGGCAATTGCACGTTTTCCAAAGGTAAATAAAAAAGCAGGTTTTGGATTTGTAAAAAAGTTAGCTGTAAACGGGATATATTGGTTAAGTGGTTATAAAACAACAGCACCTTTATCTGGTCAAAGAGCGATGCGTAAGAGTTTATTAGAGTCTATATCTTTGTCTGATGGTTTTGGAATAGAGGTAGGCTTAACGATAGATGCGGTCAAGAAAGGATTTCAATTATGTGAGATTGATATCGCCTTTAAACACCGAGAAACAGGTAGAGATTGGGCAGGTTTTAAACATAGAGGTAAACAATTTATTTCAGTCTCAAGAACCTTGTATCACAAATGGCGTGATCCAGTATGTTAACACTAGTGTTTTTTTCTATTTTATCCATTAGTATGGGAATTCTTTTATTACAAGTTGTCATAAAATATTTAGTAAGAAATCAAATCGTTGCAACAAATTACCTTGAACAAGAAATTCCAATTGGTTTAGGTATGTATTTGTGGTTATATCTCATCTTTTATTACTTCTCAATTCAATGGTTCATTTTCCCAAATGAAATAATGCAAGTTTTAATTTCTAATTACATTGTCATACTAACTATTTTATTTATTGTTGGATGGTTAGATGATCGAGTAGGTGATTCAGAAGTAAAGGGTTTAAGAGGACATTTAATGAAACTTGTAAAGGAGAGGCGGTTAACAACAGGTCTACTCAAAGCTGTATCTACAGGGGGGTTAGCTGTTTGGGTTTTAATTCTTTTAGAACATCACCCTTTGTTAGAAATAATCCAGTTTTTTATTCTAACTTTAATGACCAACGGAGTTAATTTGTTGGATTTAAGACCCGGAAGAGCGATAAAATTTTTTTTGTTATTATCGAGTGTACTATTTTTGTTTACCAGCATTTTAAATTTCTTTCTTTATTTGTTCCCTATTGTTATTGCTGTTTTATTATTATTGCCGAAAGATATTCAGGGAAAAGTAATGCTTGGTGATTCAGGATCTAATTTATTAGGATTTGTGTTAGGATTTTGTTTTATTATCATGACGCCATGGTGGATTCAAATTTCTGTCTTGATTTTATTAGTTTACATGCACTGGATTTCAGAAAAAAGTTCAATAACTCAATGGATTCAATCAAAACCGTTTATTCATTGGATTGATCAGTGGGGGAGAGTCTAATTTTGCCCCAAAAAGTGAAGAACATCTTCGAGGGAGTTTCCCAGTTCATGGATTGAACTGGTTTCTGAATGACCTCGATATGGGAGTTTCTATTTAAATGAAAACTTCTTAACCTGTGTTCTTTAGTCTTTATTTGGTTTGAATCTAGGTGCTACATAATTTCTCTTCTGATCTCTGAAAAAAATCCATCCACCTATAAAACCAACCCCTATTAAGAAACTAACAATTCCTATCACTAGTCTTCCCCATTGGATTTGATTTTCCACTTCTGTATTTCCCACTGTCACCATGTAATCAAATATTGAGTTTTTTATCTCTAAAAATCCATACGTCGCTAAAAGCCCTGGAATTACTAACAGTAATATAGCTATAAAACGAGATATCATTAATTTCATTTTTATGCCTCTTTCAAATTGACATCATATCAGTAAATAGTTATTTTGTTTCGAAACAAATCATATCATATATTAAGTAACATTGCATGTAAATCTGTCATAGATATAAAATACTAAAATATTTAACTATATTTCTTATGTTGAAAAAGTTACAATAGAGTCGATTGAATTTTTTAAAACATAGGAGGTATATTGATTGTGAGCACATTAAATTATGATGTTGTTGTACTTGGCGGTGGTACAGGTGGGTATGTAGCTGCTATTAAAGCTGCGCAATTGGGTAAAACCGTTGCTATAGTAGAACGCGAAAAATTAGGAGGAACATGTTTGCATAAAGGGTGTATTCCAAGCAAATCATTTCTCCGAAGTGCTGAAGTATATGCAACTATGAACAATAGTGAAGAATATGGAGTTACCGCATCTTCCATTCAGCTGCATTTTGAAAAAGTCCAAAACAGAAAGAACAAAATAGTAGATCAACTACATAAAGGCATAGAGTTTCTAATGAAAAAAAATAAAATAGATGTATTTTATGGAAATGGACGAGTGATAGGACCCTCTATATTTTCACCTAGAAGTGGTGCGATTGCCATTGAATCAGAGATTGAAGAGAATAATAAAACGCTTGTACCTAAAAATTTAATTATTGCAACAGGCTCAAGACCAAGAGTTTTACCAAACTTAGAGGTTGATGGAAAGTTCATACTAACAAGTGATGAAGCTTTAGAGTTGGATGAGTTACCAAAATCAATCATTATTGTTGGTGGTGGTGTGATTGGTGTTGAGTGGGCTTCGCTATTTAGTGATTTTGGAGTAGAAGTAACGATTGTTGAAACTGAAAAAAACCTCATTCCAACAGAAGATATACAGATTTCTAAAGAATTAGAACGCATATTTAAAAAAAGAAAAATAAAGATTTTAAAAAATGCAATGTTGCTTACTGATAGTATTGAAACGGAAGATGGAATGGTTACAATGAAAGTCAAACAAAAGGATTCTGAATTAGATTTAAAAGCTGAGAAAATGCTGCTATCTGTTGGTAGACAAGCAAATGTAGAAAATTTGGGGCTTGAAAATACGGATATTAAAGTAGAAAACGGGTTTATTAAAGTCAATACATACTTACAAACAAATGAGTCTCATATTTATGCAATTGGAGATGTGATCGGGGGATTGCAGCTTGCACATGTAGCAAGTCACGAAGGGATTTTAGCTGTAGAACATGCAGCAGGTCATGAGGTACATCCAATGTTATTCCAAAACATTCCACGTTGTGTATATACTCGTCCTGAAATTGCAAGTGTAGGATGGACAGAGCAACAAGCCAAAGAAAAAGGGTTTGATGTGAAAACAGCTTCCATTTCATTTAAAGCCATTGGCAAAGCATTAGTATACGGAAGTAATGATGGATTCGTAAAAGTCATTGCAGATAGAGAATCCAACGATATTTTAGGTGTGCATATGATTGGTCCTCACGTAACAGATTATATATCTGAAGCAGGTTTGGCATTAGTATTAGATGCTACACCTTGGGAAGTAGGACAAACTATACATGCTCATCCTACTTTATCTGAAGCTTTGGGAGAAGCTATGCTTGGAGTGGATGGGAATGCAATTGGCATCTAAATATAAAACTGATATAATGATACTAGAGTTAAGTATTAAGACCTGATATTAAGTTCTCATTATAATTTAAGGAGGAGGTTTTCTCCATGATGAATTCAGTAGGTCAATTAAACAAACATGAAAAGCTTGGCTTAACAGATCAACACTTTATAGAGATGTATTCCTTAATGGTATTAGCAAGGAAATATGATGAGCGAGCTTTGTTATTGCAGAGAGCAGGGAAAATTAATTTTCACGTCTCAGGTATAGGACATGAAATAACTCAAGTTGCAGCAGCCTTTGCCCTAGAAAAACAAAAGGATTATTTTCTTCCTTATTACCGTGATTATGGATTTGTGTTAGCTGCTGGAATGACACTGAAAGAACTGTTTCTATCTTTATTTGCTAAAGCAGAAGATCCGAATAGTGGCGGTAGACAGATGCCAGGTCATTTTGGTCATAAAAAGCATCATATTGTTACAGGTTCAAGTCCTGTAACAACACAAGTTCCACATGCAGTAGGATTTGCGCTAGCAGCAAAAATGAAAAAGAAGGACTTTGTTTCCTATGTTTCGTTTGGTGAGGGTTCCAGTAATCAGGGAGATTTCCATGAGGGTTGTAATTTTGCAGGTGTTAATAAATTACCTGTCATTTTTATGTGTGAAAATAATCAGTATGCAATTTCTATTCCGTTTGAAAAACAAGTGGCTTGTGAAAGTATAGCTGATCGAGCTCTTGGATATGGTTTTCCAGGCATAAAAGTTGACGGAAATGATCCCCTTGAAGTGTATAAAGTTGTGAAAGAAGCTCGTGAAAGAGCTATCAAAGGTGAGGGACCAACGCTTATCGAAGCAGTTACTTATCGATTATCGCCACACTCTACTTCAGACAATGATATGATTTATCGTACAAAGGAAGAAGTAGAAGCACATAGAAAAGCAGATGGATTACCAAAGTTTAAACAATATTTAATAGATTGTGGGTTGTGGAGCGAAGAACAAGATCAACAGTTGTTGGAAAAAATAAATGAAGAAATAAAAGAAGCGACAAAGTATGCTGAACAAGCTCCTTATCCAAAACCTGAAGAAGCAATAACGCATGTATATGCAGATGAGGGAGGCGGACTGAAGTGACTGAATTAAGTTACCTTGATGCCATTCGGACAGCGATGTCAGAGGAAATGCGCAGAGATGACAACGTATTTGTGTTAGGTGAAGATGTTGGGGTTAAAGGTGGAGTTTTTACAGCAACTAAAGGGCTTTTAGAAGAGTTTGGCGAAAGCAGAGCATTGGATACTCCTCTTGCTGAATCAGCGATTGCGGGTGTTGCCATAGGAGCTGCAATGTATGGCATGCGTCCAATTGCAGAGATGCAATATTCTGATTTTATGCTGCCGGCAACGAATCAAATTATTAATGAAGCGGCTAAAATTAGATATCGATCAAATAATGATTGGGATTGTCCATTGGTGATCAGAGCCCCTATTGGTGGAGGTATTTTTGGAGCTTTATATCATTCTCAATGTCCTGAATCAGTATTTTTTGGAACACCTGGTTTAAAAATTGTTGTTCCTTCTACTCCATATGATGCAAAAGGATTATTAAAGTCAGCAATACGTGATCCTGATCCAGTGATTTATTTTGAACATAAAAAGTGTTATCAGTCTATCGTTTCACAAGTTCCAGATGACGATTTTGTAGTTCCGATTGGGAAAGCTGATATAAAAAAAGAAGGTACTGATGTTACCGTTATAACTTATGGATATACTGTGCATTTTGCACTAGAGGCAGCTGAGCAACTCGAGCAAGAAGGGATTAGTGCGCACATATTAGACTTGAGAACACTTCAACCTTTAGATGTTGAAGCTATATTAGAAGCTACTTCAAAAACAGGTAAAGTTCTTATTATACATGAGGACAATAAAACGGGTGGAGTTGGTGCAGAAGTTTCTGCTATTATTTCTGAAGAATTATTATATGAACTTGATGCGCCTATAAAGAGATTATGTAGTTATGATGTTCCGGCTATGCCTTTCAGCCCAACCTTAGAGAAGTATTATATGCTAAGTACAGAGAAAGTAAAAGACGCCATAAAAGAATTAGCATTATTTTAAAAGAAATGAGGTAGTAATCCCATGATTCAAGAAATCACAATGCCACAGCTTGCAGAGAGCGTGGTTTCTGCAACGATCGTTAAATGGTTAAAAAAACCGGGTGATTTTATTGAAGAATTTGAGCCTTTATGTGAAATAATGACAGAAAAAGTGACTGCTGAATTGCCTAGTACAGTGGAAGGTGTTTTACAGGAGATTTTCATAGATGAAGGTGCAACTGTTGATGTAGGTACAGTCATTTGTAATATTAAAGTAAAACAAGATGAAAGCGTATCTAATGTTCAAGAAGTGGCTTCACAGACTCAACAGGAAGCAAATCAAGTAATAAATAATGTTACGTCTGATTCTGATCAAAACATGAGAAATCGATATTCACCTGCGGTTCAAAGAATCGCAGCAGAGAACGATGTAGATCTAAACCTAGTCCATGGAACAGGGCTTGGGGGAAGAATTACTAGAAAAGATGTATTACATTATATCGAAAATAAATCTGATGAACCTGTGGTGTCCATCTCTTCTCAGGCTGCGGTCATTCCTGAAATCAAAGAAGCAGAAGCTGTTGGAACAACACTTCATTCATCAGCTCCTCCAAAACCAATGGTTGAAAACAATCAGAAAGAATCGGAAAAAGAATATTTTATTGATGTAACTCCTGTTAGAAGTGCCATTGCTTCAAATATGAGACAAAGTGTATCTGAAATCCCTCATGCTTGGACGATGGTTGAGGTCGATGTTACAAATTTAGTAAATTTAAGAAATAAAGTGAAACAGGAATTTCTTCAAAAAGAAGGGGTTAACTTAACTTACTTAGCTTTTATTATTAAAGCAGTAGTGAATGCAATAAAAGATTATCCTATTTTAAATTCTTCTTGGGCAGTGAACAAAATTGTTGTTAAAAAAGATATTAATATTTCATTGGCTGTTGGTACAGAGGATTCAGTTTATGTTCCAGTCATTAAACATGCAGATCATAAAACGATTGCTGGAATAGCTAAAGATATTGATTCTTTAACAAAAAAAACAAAAGCAGGTAAGTTAACATTAGATGATATGCAAGGCGGCACTTTTACTTTAAATAATACAGGAGCTTTTGGCTCCATTTTATCGAATCCGATTATTAGTTATCCACAAGCAGCTAACTTATCTTTTGAGTCAATTGTAAAGAAACCAGTAGTCATCGATGATATGATTGCTGTTCGTTCAATGGTTAATATGTGTCTGTCTCTAGATCATCGAATTCTTGATGGTGTTATTTGTGGCAGGTTCTTGCAAAGAGTGAAAGAAAATATTGAATCTTTTGGGCTTGAGACAAAACTATATTAAATATTAGAATATAAAAGGGTATCTCAACTTAAAGAAATAAGCAGATACCCTTTTTTGATGACATTTTTAAAAATATAAATCAATTGATTTTTTACCAATATTTCTTAATATTGACAGTTAATGAAGCGATTATCTATAGTTTTGTTTATATAGATTGTTAAATACCTAATATAGAAACACCAGTTACAACTACAGATAATAACATAGACGCTATCATTACATAAATAACTATTTTAAACCATAATTTATTTTTGCCCATACATTTACATCTCCTTTTGGTCATACTAAAATAGTACTATACTGACTGGCCATCATAAATGAGCCAAGCTATATAATTATATTGTAACTTATAATACATATCGGAGGGAAGAGTTTTGATACAAGAAAAACGTTTAGTGGATGAGTTTATAGAGTTAGTGCAGGTAGATAGTGAAACAACATTTGAAAAAGAAATATCCATTGTTTTAAAGGAAAAATTCGCTCAATTGGGACTTTCTGTGTTTGAGGATGATGCAGAGGAAAAAACTGAACATGGGGCTGGGAACTTAGTTGCAACCTTAGAAGCAACTGAAGGAAAGGAAGATGTGTCTCCAATTTATTTTACATGTCATATGGATACTGTAGCTCCGGGTAAGGGAATTAAACCTCAGATTGATGATGATGGTTACATTCGTTCAGATGGTACAACGATTTTAGGTAGCGACGATAAAACCGGTATTGCAGTGATGTTTGAATTGATTCGTGTTCTAAAAGAGGATAAAATACCACATGGTAAAATTCAATTTGTAATTACTGTTGGTGAAGAAGCAGGACTTGTAGGAGCATGTGCGTTTGATCCAAAACATTTGGAAGCAAGTTTTGGTTATGCTTTAGATTCTGATGGTAAAGTGGGTGAAATATGTGTGGCTGCTCCTTTCCAAACTCATGTAGATGTTGTGATTAAGGGGAAAACTGCTCATGCTGGGGTCAGTCCTGAAAAAGGAATTAGTGCCATTCAAGTTGCGAGTAAAGCTATTTCAAGAATGAAGTTAGGTAGAATTGATCCTGAAACATCAGCAAATATTGGAAGCTTTGATGGCCGTGGACCTAGAAATGTAGTAAGTGATAAGGTAGTCATTGTTGCAGAAGCCAGAAGTCTTGTGAAAGAAAAAATGGTTAACCAAGTGAACGAAATGAGAGATGCTTTTTACTCTGTTGCAGAGGAATTTGGTGCTCAAGTTGAATTTGAAACAGAAGAACTCCCAGGATTTTTCTTTGATGAAACAGCACCTTTAGTTAAATTAGCTATGAAATCAGCGGAGAAAATTGGCCGTGAATCTAAAATAACACATTCAGGTGGGGCAAGCGACGCAAACATCTTTAATGGAATGGATGTACCAACAGTCAACTTATCTGTAGGTTATGAGAATATTCATACAACAGCTGAACAAATGCCAATTGAAGAATTGGTGAAAAGTGCTGAACTAGTTCTACAAATTGTGAAAGACGTTACTGATGGAGAATAAATACTTTTCAACTAGAATCGTGAGATTATAAAAAATAAAGAGAAAAATTATTTCCCCTGTATGTATTGTTAATACACAAGCTTATGCCTTGAAAGTTAAACAATATGTATAGGGGTATTTTAAGCTTTAATAAGAGGTTTAGAATGATGCTTTTAACTTGTTTGATATGGATACCATATTTTATTAAATCTAAAAGAGTTAAGAATACTTTTGTGAGGTAATTACAATTTTTTTACATTACAATGAAAGTAGTGACAAGTATGGATACCTTGTTGCTACTTTTATTGTTTATAAGCTATTAAATCTTGTATTACGTTATGTTTTGATAACTAATTGTAAAATGAAGTTCAGCTAACTCTGAGCTTGGATTTATATATTTATGTTCATTATCTGCTTTAAAACAAATTGAGTCATGCTGCTGTAAAACATAGGTGTTTCCCCTTACTTCAACTTTCAATGATCCAGACATAACTGTTACATATTCAACTACACCTAAAGGATGTGCTTCAGATTCATATTCACTAAAGGGTTGTAAGTAACCTCTAAACATCTCAAAAGATTGAGAATTATTATTAAACATATGTTCAACTATAAATACTTTGTCCGAGCTGTTGAATTGAACACCTTCTTTTTTACGGGAAATTAAAACATCTGATTCAACTGAGAACAAACTTGTTAAGGGAACAGATAAGCCGCTTGCTATTTTCCATAACACAGACAATGTAGGATTTGCTTCACCTCTTTCTATTTTACCTAATGTTAATTTACTAACCCCTATGTGATTGGCCAGTCCCTCAATGCTAAGTCCTTTCATAGATCTTAAATTTCTTAACTTTGTACCCACTCGTTTTCCAACTTGGTCTTCATCCCAAAGATTATCAGAATTCATATTTACCTCCATTTTCTAATACATTTAAGCCCATTCTATTTTTTAATTATATTAAAATAAATTTTAATAAATTTTTATATACAATTCAACTTAAAAGTGTTATTATAAATCAAATAAGTATATTATAATTAATTAAAAGTATATTATATTATATCTTTGTGGGAGGTGGGATCTAAGATGAACGATCATTCATTTACAAAAGGAGCTATTGCTGCTTTACCTTTAGTCATAGGGTTTTTACCAGTTGGAATTGCCTTTGGTATTATCGCACGAGAGATGGGTATTTCATTATTTTATTCGGTACTCATGTCTAGTGTTGTTTACGGAGGAGCAAGCCAGTTTATGATGTTGAATATGTTTGCCAAAGGGTTAGGTTTTTTTGAAATTATATTTGCTACGTTTGTCATTAATTTTCGATTTTTTGTCATGAGTTTATCAATGAATCAGCTACTTAAAAAAGTACCTAAAAGATGGAAAACTTTGTTATCCTTAGGTACCACTGATGAAACATTTGCAGTTGCTTCTATAAATAATACAAAACCTAATGTGTATTATTTGGGTGGATTATTTCTTACTTCCTACGTATCTTGGATCTTAGGGACATTAACAGGAGCGTTGCTTTCAACAATTATACCATCAAATATTAGTGAAAGTATGTCTATTGCTCTCTATGCATTGTTTATAGGTTTGCTCATACCAGCAGTGACAACATCATGGAAATTGGGATTGCTCGCAGTTATGAGTATGATGCTAAATGGGCTTTTTAGTGGATGGTTATTAATCAACAGTGGTTGGTCTATGTTATTTTCCACTTTATTAGGTAGTTTGATCGGTGTTTTCGTTTTTAAAGGGGGAAAACAACATGATTGACTCTATACTATTAATTATTCTAGGAATGTCTCTTGTGACAATGATTCCACGTTTTTTGCCTGTATGGATTGTTGAGCGTTTCATAATGCCTGCTTGGGTAAAGTTATGGTTGAGTTATATTCCTTACGCTGCATTAGGAGCACTTATTTTTCCTGGGATTTTAACTATTGAGGGAGGGGAGCCTTGGATTGGTTTAAGTGGAGGGATTTTAGCAGCTTGCCTTGTTTTACTACGACTAAATATATTATTCGTAATATTCGGTTCTGTTATTACTGTGATTCTATTTAAAACATTTTTATAGTGGATCATTTGATTGAAAAATATCAACAATATCTCATGCAAAAGGAAAAAGGAGGGGTAAACCCTCCCTCCAGGTAAATTAGTCTCTGTCTTTTCCTTTATCCTTATTTTTTTCTTTATCTTTCCCATGTCCGTTCCCGTTATTTCCTTTATCTTCTTTAATTTCACTTTTGATTTCATCTTTTGTTTTACCTTCATAATCAATACCATTTTGCACTGCTTTTTTGATCCAGCCTTCACTTAATTGACTATTTTCAGATTTCAACTCATCAATCGCTTCAAAAATTTCTTCTTTAGATAGATCTTCAATATCAATACCTAGATTCATAGCTTTTTTCTGCCATCCATATAAGTGGTCATCCTTTTCAGGAGATGGTTCTTCTTCATCAACTTCTTCTTCAATTTTTTCTTCAAAATACTTTTTGATTTCTTTACGGATTTCTTCGTTAGTTTTACCTTCAGTATCAATTCCTAAAAATTCAGCAAAACTAATTAATCTTTCTTCTGAAAATTCGAAATCATAATCATCTTGTACTTCTTTGATGGCTTCGCGAATTTCTTCTAAAGACATACCTTCAATGTCAATACCAAGCATCTCTACAATGGTTTGTAGTTGATCAGAAATTTCTGTCATATGATTAATTCTAATGGCTTCAAGAAGTTCCTCTTTAGATTGACCCTCAGTATCAATGCCAAGATTCTCTGCAATGACAATTAATTCTTCTAACGTTAATTGCAGTTGTGATTGTTTATAATATTTAATTTTTTCTCTAATTTCTTCAATAGATAAATCATTAAATTCTAAATCTAATTCTATTGCCAATTCAGTAAATAATGAGTCTCGAGCCTCTTTAATGGCTTTACGAATCTCTTCAGCTGTTTGATCCTCGATTTCTATTCCAAATCGTTCTGCGAAGGCCTCTAACTCTTCTCTAGAAAATTCAGACAGATGTTCTTTTTGATAAGCTTTAATTGCTTCGCGAATTTCCTCAGCTGTTTGATCTTCAGTATTTATACCCAACCGTTCTGCAATGGCTTCTAACTCCTCCAAAGATAAATCGTCAAACTGTTCTTTGATGACTTCTCTAATTTCCTCACGAATTTCCTCCATTGTTTTATCCTCGATATCAATGTCTAGTTTTTCTGCGATATTTTCTAACTCCTCCATAGATAATAGGTTATGTCTTTCTTTAATAACCACTTTAATTTCCTCGCGTAATTGTTCGCTAGATTTATCGTCCGTATCTATACCCAATCCTTCAGCGATGACAATTAATTCTTCAAATGATAAGTTTTTGAATTTCTCTTTTACAGCATTTTGAATCTCTTCACGTAATTCTTCTTTCGATTTATCCTCAATATCTATACCAAAACGTTCTGCGATTTCTTCTAAATGATCTTTATCTATCATTTGATAGATATTAGATCGTTCTGTACTTGACTCATGTGCATTAGCAATTCCAATGACTCCTGCGCTCCCACCTCCAATTAATAAAGCTGATAAAGCAACTGTACTGATCACTTTTTTCATATTGTTCACTCCTAGGATGTATGTATTTTTATTATAAATTTATTATAAAAAAGGAACATAAACGATAGGTTAAGTTAACCTTAAAATAACATTAAAAAACATTGATTTTTAGCCAATAACAAGAAATCTTGCATCTCTTGAGGTGTAACTATATTTAACAAAGGAAACTTTTAGTTGATATTTCCATTAATTTCAATATTATTTGATATTTAATCATTATTTTTACACCGTACAAATCTGATTCAACTCTTCTTTAATTTTATTTACTGACTTTCCATTCGTATTGATACCTAATTGTACAGCAAACTTTTTAATTAATTTTTTTTGTTGGTTTTCAAAGGAGGTATTTTGATATTCTCTCTCATCAGTTTCAACAATAGATTTATTGTCTTTCATAACGTTAGCATCAGTTGTAATTTTAGCTCCATTTAATATGGAAGATAGGGCTACAGCTGCAAATAGCTTCATAATGAATCATCTCCTTTCTGTTAATAGTTTTATCATAATCCATTTAAGTTAAAAAAGTCTTAATGAAATGTTATAAGCACATAAAATCGTACTTTAAATGTTTTTATAAGCATAATATCAATTGAGTAAGTGTCGTTTGAGGAAGGATGTAAATAGAGATGATATATTGGAGAATTGGTATGGTAACAACAATCGATAAAGAAAGAAAAAACGTACAATTCATCCAAGTGGAAGAAGAAAAAGGTGAAATTATTAAAGCAATTCATTATACAGACGTTCAACCATCAGTACAAATTGGATACAAAGTATTATTAAACACAACGGCTGTTGATTTACAACTAGGTTCAGGTGGATTTCATTTTGTATATATGATTTTGAACAGTAATAAACATTTAAATAAGGGCCAAAGTTACAATACAAATAATAGTAGTAAAAAAAATATAGGTCATATAATGAAGTTGAGATATACTCCCCAGCAAAGAGCAGTTCTTGCTTGTGAAGAGACAGATAGTCCAACCCATTCAATGTTTTTGGAGAATAAAAATTTAGAAGGTACCCCAGTGCTCATCGGGGAACTGCATAGCATGCTTCCCATATTATGCTCTTGGATGCAGTATAAACAAAATCATGAAAAAGTTTCAAAAAAATTAAAAATAGGTTATGTAATGAGTGAAGGGGGAGCTTTACCCATTTCGTTTAGCGAACATGTAGCTCAATTAAAACGCTTAAATTGGATTGACGGAACTATTACATATGGACATTCTTATGGTGGGGATATTGAAGCTGTGAATAAATTTACAGCTTTGATTGCGGCAAAACATATTTTACAAGCGGATATCATTATTGTTCTAATGGGACCGGGAATTGTTGGTACTGGTACAAAATTAGGACATACTGGGATTGAAGCTGGGGAAATTGCAAATGCTGTCTCTATTCTTGAAGGTATTCCTATTATGACCCCACGTATTAGTTTTCAGAGGAAACGTGATAGACACAAAGGAATAAGCCATCATGTATTAACTACCTTATCTGATATAGTATTACAAAACGCAAGAGTACCGATACCCTTCAATTTGCCAAAGGAATATAAAGATCACATTCAACAACAGTTGGATGACTATCATCTATATAAAAAACATACTATATCATTTTATACAGAATTACATGTTAAAGAAGTTCAAAAAAGTGTTGAATTATACCCTTTTGAAATTAAATCGATGGGAATGGAATTACACGATGATCCTTATTTTTTTCTAGGGGTTTGCTGTGCTGCTCAGGAAGCTTTGAATGTTGTGAACCGGGAGTGATAGAATTTAGATAATCAACTAATGTCATATGTTTATATTTAGATTGTTTTAGTAAAGAATTAAGATGAGAGCGAATTTCCCACGACTTTCCTACGAATCTAATTTGATTTTTTAAAATATAAGATTTCATTGTTCAACATTCCTTTCACATGATAAGATATTTACGTCAATATTATATGACCATAGTGGACAAGTTATGTATAAATGTGGGAGGTATTATGTGATGAGACACAAACCATCTAAAGAAGAATTTAATAAAAAGTTTGAAGAAGTTACTTTGGATACTGAACAAATTTTTAAAGGAAAAATCATATCGCTGCAGGTGGACAAAGTAAAACTCCCAAATGGAAATATATCAACAAGGGAAATTGTTAGACACCCAGGAGCTGTTGCAGTATTAGCAATATATAATGATAAAATGATTGTTGTAGAGCAATATCGTAAACCTCTAGAAAAAAATCAGATTGAAATTCCTGCTGGTAAATTAGATCCAGGTGAAGAACCAAAAGAAGCGGCTATTAGAGAACTGAAAGAAGAAACAGGATTTGATTGTGGTTCGATAAAACAAATCAACTCTTTTTTTACATCACCTGGATTTGCCGATGAGAAAATTGTTCTATTTTTTGCTGAGGATTTAATAAGAGGAGAAATGGAACTTGATGAAGATGAGTTTTTATCATGTGAAAGTATTACTTTAGAGCAGGCATTAGAATATATAAAAGAAGAGAAAATCAGCGATGCTAAAACAATCACAGCTGTTTATGCTTGGCAAATTTATAAATTAACAGGAAAGATATAGAATGCAGACATATTATGCAGATTTACATATACATATAGGAAGAACGAATAAAGGTAAGGCAGTTAAAATAACAGCAAGTAATGATTTAACCTTTTATAATATAATGGAAGAAGCTTCAATGAGAAAAGGGATGGATATTATAGGCATCATTGATTGTCAGTCCCCAGCCGTTCAAGAAGATATCCATTATTATTTAAATGAAGGTACGATGATAGAAGTCAGTGGTGGCGGTATTCAATTTAGAAATACAACGATGATGCTTGGAAGTGAAATAGAGATTTATGATGAGGGGTTTGGTCCTGCTCATGTATTAGCATATTTACCAAATTTACATAACATGATGGATTTTTCAAGATGGATGAGTAAACATATGAAAAATGTAAATTTGAGCACTCAAAGACTTTATGTACCAGCTAAAATACTACAAGAAGAAGTGATTGGTAGAGGAGGATTATTCATACCAGCGCATATTTTTACACCTCATAAAAGTGCATATGGCAGTTGTTCCTCTAAACTTGCACATGTATTCAATTTAGAATTCATTTCGGCAGTTGAGTTAGGATTAAGTGCAGATGCAGAAATGGCAGGTTTAATATCTGAGTTAAATGAAATTCCATTTTTAACAAACTCTGATGCACATTCCTTAGGAAAAATTGCAAGAGAATATAATCAGTTAAAATTAAAAAGTCCCAATTTTTTAGAATTAAAAAAAGCACTACTTCAAATGGATGGTCGTAAAGTAACAGCAAATTTTGGATTGAATCCAAAGCTGGGAAAATATAATCGCACTTATTGTTCTAATTGTTCCTCTATTCTTGAAGAAAACAAATCTGTTGTTGTAAGGTGTACTTATTGTGGAAGTGAGAAAGTAGTGCGAGGGGTATATGATCGTGTTGTGCAAATTGCTGATCAGAAAAGTTCAAAACTAGACAATAGACCTCCTTATTACTATCAAATTCCTTTGGAGTTTATTCCTGGGCTGGGACCTAGAAAATTAAATCAATTATTATTTCGTTTTGGAACTGAAATGAATGTACTCCATCAAGCGACTAGAGATCAAATTAGAGAAGTAGTTGGAGAGAAACTATCCAATTTAATTATGTTAGCAAAACAAGGAAAAAGTGTAATTCAAACTGGAGGTGGAGGAACTTATGGAAAGATAAGATAATGATCTAAAATTACAATCTACCTCTATCAATTTGTCATAGTTTACTTCTTAGATTCATAGAATGTAACAATAGGACAATAGGAGGAAAGAATTGTATGAATATGCAATATTATCTGAAAGAGCACCTCTCTCTCTATATTTTTGTTTCCGTGTTATTTATTATGGGTATTATTTTTGGAGCTTTGATGGTAAATGCATTATCTTTTGAACAAAAAGAGGACATGTCAAGCTATCTTGGGAGTTTTTTTAAAATGATCAATCAGGAAACGGATTTAAGCAGTAAACAGCTCTTACGGGAAACCTTTAGCTTACATTTAAAATGGATGTTATTAATTTGGGTACTAGGTTTATCAGTAATCGGATTACCTTTTATTTTAATTCTAGATTTTTTAAAAGGTGTACTGATCGGCTTTACTACGGGATATTTTGTAGGTGAACTTTCTTGGGACGGGATTGTATTTGCACTTGTATCTATTGCGCCACAAAATTTAATTATTATTCCTGCTATTATTATTGCTAGTGTTTCAGGAATTTCCTTTTCTATTTATTTAATTAAAAATCGCTTCTTGCAAAAAAGAGGGAATATATCAAAACCGTTCATGTCATATTCATTTTTAATATTATCCTTAATCGGTATTTTATTTGTTACTTCCCTTTATGAAACATACCTAACTCCCTCAATTATGAAGTGGATTACCCCGATGTTATTGTCTGTTTGACTTTACTCATGACCTCCCACTATAATGATACTAGGACTGATAGGATTAGTAAATTTATTATGCTTATTTTAAGTTTTTCATGCAGATGATTGAGTATTTTGGGGGGAAGGAATATGGAGGCGCGGATTGAAAAAATCAAACAGCAGTTACAAGCTCAAGGTTATAAGTTAACACCTCAACGTGAAGCAACTGTTCGCGTTTTATTGGAAAATGAAGAGGATCATTTAAGCGCTGAAGATGTATATATGCTCGTAAAGGATAAGGCCCCCGAAATTGGTCTTGCCACTGTTTATCGCACTTTGGAGCTTCTCAATGAATTACATGTAGTTGAGAAAATGAATTTTGGTGATGGCGTTGCACGATATGATTTAAGAAATAATGATAAAAATCACCACCATCATCATCTTATTTGTGTTCAATGCGGAGCAGTGGATGAAATAATGGAAGATTGGTTAGGTCCTTTAGAGGAAAGACTTGCAAAAGAGTATAACTTTAAAGTCATTGATCATCGCCTGGATTTTCAAGGCATTTGTCATCGCTGTAATGAGAAACAATAACATATTACATACAACTCGCTCTCAATACTTGTACAGAATCAGTAGTGAGGGTATTTTTGTCTTTTTTGGAAATCCTATCTCATAGTTATTATTTATTTAAATTGTTACAAAATATATCATAGTTAGTATAACTTAAGGAGAGTGTTTTGAAGTGATCATCGGAGTACCGAAAGAAGTAAAAGTGAATGAAAATCGTATTTCTCTTACACCCGCAGGTGCGGGAATGCTAACAAAATCAGGTCATCAAGTTATTTTAGAAAAAGGAGCTGGAGAAAATAGCGGTTTCTTAGATGAAGATTATATTCAAGAAGGGGTAAATATTTTATCTACTGCTCGTGAGGTATGGTCTAAAGCAGAAATGATTATCAAAGTAAAAGAACCTCTTCCATCAGAATATGAATTATTTCAAGAAAATCAAATTGTTTTTACATATTTGCATCTTGCAGCTGCTGGAGATTTAACAGATCATTTATTACAAAAAAATGTAACTTCAATCGCTTATGAAACGATTCAATTACCTACAGGTGAATTACCTTTATTAACTCCAATGAGTGAAGTAGCTGGGAGAATGTCTGTTCAGGTAGGAGCGCAATTCTTAGAAAATTACTATGGCGGACGAGGTGTGCTTTTAGGCGGTGTACCGGGAGTTCCACCAGGTGATGTGTGTATTATTGGTGGAGGTGTAGTGGGTACGAATGCTGCCAAAATGGCATTAGGTATGGGGGCAAGTGTAGTCATCGTGGAAAAAAGTGCACAACGTATGAGACAGTTAGATGATTTATTTAATGGAAGAGTTCGTACTTTAATGTCCAATCCTTACAATATTTTAAGTGCAGTTCAAAAAGCAGATTTATTAATCGGAGCTGTATTAATACCAGGAGCACGTGCACCTAAATTAGTAACAGAAGATATGGTAAAACAAATGAAAAATGGTGCTGTTGTTGTTGATGTTGCAGTAGATCAAGGTGGAACAATTGAAACTATCGATCGAGTGACTTCTCATAGTGATCCGACCTATGAAAAATATGGGGTTATTCATTATGCTGTTGCCAATATGCCTGGTGCTGTTCCAAGAACATCAACTCTGGCTTTAACCAATGTAACAATGCCATATGTAATGGAACTCGCAAACAAAGGCTTTGATCAAGCGATTAAAGAAAACCAACCATTAAAATTAGGTGTGAATACTTATAAGGGAAAACTAACATATAAAGCAGTTGCTGATGCTGTTAGTCATCCTTTCACTACACTAGATGATATTCTTTAAAAGCAAATTCTAATATTAAAACTTTAAATACAAGTTATCTCATAGAACATCCCACTTCTTAATTGAAGTGGGTATTTTATATTTTTTAGTAAGATGGTTATAACAGTAGATTTTAAGTTTAAATATGTTTAACATTATATTATTGATTATCTCACTAAGTAGAAAAGGGGATTTAAGAATGAACGAAGCTCTAAAAAGAAATTTAGATGATATTGAATCTGCACAGGAAACTATGAAGGAACAGAGGGATCTAGTTCAAGATTTAGTAGATCATTCTAATAACGTAGCTGTTCATGCATCCGATGTAATGGAAAAGGTAGGGAACATTAAATTATTGTCTTCTCATGCAGTTAATTTATCTCGAGAGGGAGAACTACAAATTGAGCAAACGGTAGCTCAAATGGAACAAATTAATCAACGGACAGAAGATATTGTCAAAAGAATGAATACATTAACAGAACTTTCAACAGATATACTACAAGTGGTTGATGTACTGCAGCAAATTGCTTCTCAAACAAAGTTATTATCACTAAATGCAGCAATAGAAGCTGCGCGTGCAGGAGATCATGGAAGGGGTTTTGGTGTGGTTGCTTCTGAAGTTAGAAAACTAGCAGAAAGTAGTGAGAAATCTTCCAAAGAAGTTGAGAGTATAATCAGTCAGATTTCAAATGAAATTAATGATTTGGTAAAAGAAACAAACAATAGTGAGAAAGATACAGAGAAGGGTAAAACAGATGTTGAAAATGCAAAACAAAAATTCTTAATGATTCAATCTGCTGTTGATACGTTAAGTAAAGATAATGAGGAAGTATTTTCAAAAGCTACAACAATGAACGAAATTAGTGGAACTATTAGTGAATTAAGCAAACCTATTGCTGATAATCGTGAACGGATATCACAGGGTGTAGAAGCAGCTCTAAACATTACTGAAATATATGAAGTGAATAATAATTAATTCTTTATGCCTATGTTACATGTTTTAACCTTTAGTTTAGTTTCCCTATGGTTTCATTATTGGTTATTCCTGCCACTATATATTTAAAATAAAAAGAACCAACATTTTCTTTTTGAATGCGTTGGTTCTTGTGCTTATTACGATATAAGTAATCTTTTTTTGTTTTCGTTTTTCTTGTGCGCATATTGATTAATGCAAATGGACTTCTGTTTTCAGCTGGATTTCTTCTTCCTTCTCGTTCCAATCTCTCTCTGAACTTTTTAGCTTTTGATTTAGCCAATTCAATCACTCCTTATATTTAGTTACAAAATTCATTATATCACCTTTTGTTGTTTCAATGGTAATCACTGAGATTTCCAAATGAATATTAAACCAAGTCCAATATTTATTACAAACGTCTTTTAAAATCACGGATATAGGAATCTGTTTCAATGGACTTAACTGAAAGCATTTCTAGTATGCGATCCTGACGTTCTTGTCCTTCTTTAATTTCTTTTACATCATTTTTAATTTCTTTTAATTCTAAATCCATTTTATTTTCATGAGCATTTAATCTAGCATTTGTATCTCCAACCATTTTTATCAAGGTACCTAGCATTTCTTCCATACGATTAAGTTGATTTTTATCCATCTTACCAATTCCTTATTAATTGTGAATTAGGCCTTATTATATCTATTCTATTATAGCATATGAAAAGAACAAATCACAAACATTAGTTCGTATTTAGTGCTCTATGCAAAAAATGTGTCACATATAATACTATCAGCATATAGATTTGTAATAAAAACCTTGAATTCTAATGTATCTTTATTTATAATAGACTTGTTCCAAATATGTAATCGATTACATGTTATTAATATATAATTATAGGTGTAGGTTAAGAAATAAAAAGTTCAATTATTTATAGGAGTTAGAAAATATGACAAAAATGTCCGATGTCGCTAAACTTGCTCAGGTATCTACAGCTACAGTTTCCAGAGTATTGCAAAAACCAGAAACAGTTAAAGAAGAGACGAAACAAAAAGTACTAGAAGTAATTAAAAAACTAGATTATCAACCGAATATATTAGCAAGAAATTTTAGACGTCTGGAAACAAAAACAATTTTAGTTGTCATGCCAAGTATTTTAAACAATGTGTTTTCACAAATTATTGTTGGTATTGATTACGAAGCAACAAAAAGTGGTTATCAAGTGATACTAGGAAATACGATGCAAGATGAACAAAGGGCGCTTGGTTTAATTAACCATCTAAAACAAAAACAAGTAGATGGCATGATTTTATTAACAGCAAGATTAGACATGAATGAGCTAGTAAAAATTTCTAAAGAGTATTCAGTGGTGTTAGTTTCTGATTTTTTAGAAAATAAGAACGTTCTACCAACTATTGCTATTGATAATATGAAGGAAAGTTATCGTATTACTGAACACCTTATTAAATTAGGTCATACAAAGATAGCACACATATCAGGCCCACTAGATATGTCAATGAGCAGAGATAGACTCAGTGGATATCAAAAAGCTTTAATGGATCATAACCTACCTATTGAATATGGTTATTTGGAAAAGGGTGATTATTCATTCCAATCAGGTTATGACAGTATGTTAAGCCTGATGGATTTAAAATGTCCTCCAACTGCAGTCGTTGCGGCAAGTGATAGAATGGCAATGGGTGCCGTCAAAGCAGCTAAGAAAAAAGGTGTGCAAGTGCCAAACCATATTGCAATTGTTGGTTTTGATGATATAGAGTTTTCAAAACTATTTGAACCAGCATTAACTACCGTGGCACAACCCTTTTTTGAGATGGGAAAAAAAGCAATGAGCATATTACAACAACAAATTGCAGGAGAGCAAATTAATAATGACATCATTTTATTAAAAAGCGAGCTAAAGATAAGAGAATCATGTGGATTTAACTTGAAGTAGACATCATTGAAGATATTTTCATTCAATTGAAATCGATTTCTTATCAGAATAAAAAAACTTGTTATTGGACATTTTGTAATTGTACATTAGATCAATATAAAGAACTAAATAAACATCATTTTAATTTAATCAAAACATAAAAGTGAGGAATCAATACCAAATGATTACAATCAGAGATGTAAAAGCAATACTGACAGCACCAGAGGGGATAAATCTTGTTGTAGTAAAAATTGAAACTTCTGAGCCAGGATTATATGGTTTAGGGTGTGCTACATTTACACAAAGATATTTGACGGTTCAAAATGCGATCGAAGAATATTTAAAACCATTTTTAATTGGAAAAGACGTTCAACGAATAGAGGATATTTGGAACACATCCATGGTAAGTGGATATTGGAGAAATGGACCAGTTCTAAATAATGCAATATCTGGTGTAGATATGGCCCTTTGGGATATCAAAGGAAAACTTGCAAATATGCCATTGTATCAATTATTAGGTGGTAAATGTCGTGAAGCTGCCCCAGTATATATACATGCTGATGGAAGAACTAAAGAAGAAGTAAAGGAAAACGTTTGTTCATATATGGAAGAAGGATATCGATATATTAGATGTCAAATGGGTTTGTACGGAGGAAAAGAGCAAAAAATAATTAAGCCAGATCATGCACTTGATGGAGCTTATTATGATCCAAAGGTATATATGAGGGATGTAATCAATTTATTTGACTATTTAAGATCTAAACTTGGACCAGAGATTGAGTTATTACACGATGTTCATGAACGTTTAGCTCCCATTGATGCGGTTAGGTTTGCAAAACTACTAGAACCATATAACTTATTTTTCTTAGAAGACGCTTTACCACCTGAACAGATTGAATGGTTCAAAACGATTCGTCAACATAGTGCGATACCAATTGCTATGGGTGAACTATTTAATAATCCAAATGAGTATATCCCATTAATTAAAGACCGTTTAATAGATTTTATTCGAATTCATGTGAGTCAAATTGGCGGAATCACACCAGCTAAGAAATTAATTTCATTATGCGAGTCGTTTGGGGTAAGAACGGCTTGGCATGGACCTGGCGATCTTTCACCAGTTGGACATGCTGCTAGTGTACATCTTGATATCAGTAGTATTAATTTTGGGATACAAGAAATGAACAAATTTAATGATGCTATCCAAGAGGTATTCCCAGGTACTCCAGAAGTAAAAAATGGTTACGTATATCCGAATGAAAAGCCAGGTATTGGTGTTGAAATAAATGAGGAACTAGCGAAAAAATATCCATGTACGAATGAGCTCCCATCTTGGACGTTAGCTAGATTACCTGATGGTACTTCTGCTCGTCCTTAATATCAATTTTTAAATTGAACTAAATAGAGAAATATAGAGTGAGAGTAGAGATTTTTTATAAAGAATATCTCTACTCTTTTTCAATTTGCCCATGAAAAGATATCTGGACGCAAATAATTAGAACTTTAATAAGAGCTTAGTTATTTTCCTATAATGGTCATAAATAGGATATAATGAACAAAATAGGAAATTAAAATTTTATGCTTGATTATAATGTAAATTGGGTGTTTGACATGGATTTTATCCATTTTCAAATGATAGGAGTATTGTTATGGAATATACGATTTTAGTTGCTGATGATGAAACAAATATAACTGATGTTTGTTCAAGATATTTAGAGAGAGAAGGTTATCGGGTAATTACTGTTAATGATGGAGAAGCTGCTCTTGAAAAGTGGAAAAACGAATCCCTTGATTTAATCATCCTTGATTTAATGATGCCCGGAAAAAATGGATGGCAGGTATGTGAAGAAATTAGAAATCAAGATGATATTCCGATTATCATGCTTACAGCAAGAGCGGAAGAAATGGACAGAGTCATGGGACTTACAATGGGCGCAGATGATTATTTAACTAAACCGTTTAGTCCTAGAGAATTAGTTCTAAGGGTGAAAGGGATTTTACGAAGACAGCAGCGTGTAGTAAGTCAGCTATCATCTGAACCTGACTTAATTCAATTTTCAGGATTAGAAATTGATGTGAAAAAAAGAAGTGTAGCGGTGGACGGTAAAGTGATTGATTTAACTTTTAAGGAATTTGAAGTTTTATTGTTATTGTCTAGTCATCCTAATCAAGTCTTTTCAAGGGATCAATTATTGAATAAAGTATGGGAAAGTGATTATGAAGGGGATATGAACACAGTAACTGTACATGTACGCAGACTAAGAGAAAAGATAGAACCCGATGCATCAAACCCTAAATACATAAAAACTGTATGGGGTATTGGGTATAAAATTGAAGGAAGTACTGAATCATGAGACTGAGAACTTATTTACTTTTAGCTAATTTCATTAGTGTTGGTTTTATCCTTTTTTCTTTATTTTATGTTTATGATCATATGAAATTAACGTTTGATGATTTTGTATTGTTAAGCTCAGTTACAGTCGGTGCGAGTTTACTTTCATTTATCATCCATTTTATTGTAATGCACCCAGTACAAAAATCTTTGCGACTCATTACGCATCAAGCTAAGAGAATTTCTGTAGGAGATTTTCAAGGTGAAGTGCCAGATATAGGTCCTAAAGAATTTAAAGCTTTGGCAATACAATTTAATGAAATGAACAAAAAGCTAGACGAAAGCTTTCAAAAAATAAAACAAACTGAATCCTCTAGAAGGGAGTTAGTTGCTAACGTTTCACATGATTTAAGAACACCCCTTGCCTCAATCCAATCTTTTGTAGAAGCGCTTCAGGATGATGTCATTCAAGATAAAAACAAAATGAATGAATATTTAAATACAATACAATTAGAAACCAAACGTTTGGGGAATTTAATTGATGATTTATTTCATCTTTCAAGATTAGATGCAGGTGCAGATAAGTTTGAACCTGAACCTAGCTTTATTGATCACATCATTATTGAAACGCTGCAGGGATTTGCTATTCAATTTGAAGACAAAGAATTAGATATTTCAGTAATTATGCCAGATAATTTGCCTCGCTTAAACATGATGCCTCATAAAATCATTCGTGTATTACAAAACTTAATTGGAAATGCAATACGACATTCTCCAAAAGGCGGAGAAATTGAACTTACAGTTCAAAATATAGACGATAAAAAAGTATTAGTTTCAGTGAAAGATCAAGGCGACGGTCTACCAGCTGAAGAAATAGAAAAAGTATTTGAACGGTTTTACCGTACAGATAAATCTAGGAATAGATACAGTGGTGGCTCAGGGTTAGGTCTTGCGATTGCGAAAGGAATAATAGATTTACATGGTGGAGACATGGGTGTTGACACTCAAGAAGGTAAAGGTAGTCGTTTTTGGTTTACATTGCTTAAAAATTAGATCTGAACCTTTTCTTTAAGGAAAAATGTACGAGAAGAATGCAAGACCTTTATTAAAAAGGTCTTTATTTTATATGTATTTGATTGAAGTAAACAATACTCATTCTTTTAAAAAAGTTCTTTGAGTATGATACAAAATCTTGGTCTAAAAGTTATTTCTACAGTGGTGATATAATAAGAATCAAAAAAATTAGAATTTTTAGTCAAATCTTTTTTATTAGCTATATTCAGTTTTTTTATTGTTTTACAAGATTGAAATGCAATTAATTCCTCCCTTGCCTTATTACTAACCTCAAGTTAAAAATTCATTACAACAATAAATTTTTTCTTTTTTATTTTTTTAAATGTAATACTTATTTAATATTTAAGTTATTTTTAATTAAGATGTGTCATTTATACTTCATTTTATAGTAAAACAAATTGAGAGGATGAAGTAAAAATGAAATTAACTGGACAGAGAAAAATAATGATAGGTGTGGTCATTGTAGCAGCATTAGGTGTAGGTTGGTGGTTAGCTTCCCCATTGTTTATTGATAAACAAGTAGATGAACCTCTTCCATTATCTAGTGGATCATCATCAGACGAAATGAAAGATAAAGAA